>AAVV01000001.1 GCA_000169115.1 marine gamma proteobacterium HTCC2080 | reverse complement strand
ACGATCTGACGCAGAGGACCTTCCATGGCCCGCAGCGCCGCTGCAATACCAATGTTTTGGTCTTCGTTGTCTCCAGTCAAGCCTTCGATCTGGCCGATAGCTCGCACTAAAGCAACACCACCGCCAGCGACAACGCCTTCTTCAACGGCCGCGCGGGTTGCATGTAATGCGTCTTCCACCCGGGCTTTTTTCTCTTTCATTTCGATCTCAGTCGCCGCACCTACCTTGATGACAGCAACGCCGCCAGCAAGCTTAGCAACACGCTCTTGCAACTTCTCACGATCGTAATCTGAACTGGTATTTTCGATTTGGACGCGAATCTCATTGACCCTAGCCTTAATGGCTTCGCCATCACCAGCGCCGTCGACAATCGTAGAGTTGTCCTTGTCCATCGTAATACGCTTGGCAGTTCCGAGATGCTCCAGAGATGCGTTCTCAAGATCAAGACCCACTTCCTCAGAAATGACGGTGCCGCCAGTCAGGATCGCAATGTCCTGCAGCATAGCTTTACGACGATCTCCGAAACCTGGTGCCTTACAAGCCGCTACTTTAACGATACCGCGCATGTTGTTCACAACGAGGGTCGCCAGCGCTTCGCCTTCAACGTCTTCAGCAACAATAACCAGAGGCTTGGAAGCCTTGGCGACCTGCTCAAGAACGGGCAGCAATTCACGAATGTTAGAGATCTTCTTGTCCACCAACAGTATGAAGGGGTCGTCGACCTCTGCCTGCATATTTTCCTGATTATTGATGAAGTAAGGAGACAGGTAACCGCGGTCAAACTGCATACCCTCTACCACGTCGAGCTCGTTCTCAAGACCTGAGCCTTCTTCAACTGTGATAACGCCTTCCTTACCAACCTTCTCCATAGCTTCGGCAATGATTTGGCCTACCGAGTCATCGCTATTGGCAGAGATCGTGCCTACCTGGGCGATGGCCTTGTTGTCTTCGCAAGGCGTGCTCATAGCCTGTACTGCTATAACAGCAGCGGCTACAGCTTTGTCGATGCCACGCTTCAGATCCATGGGGTTCATACCTGCAGCGACGGCCTTGAGGCCTTCGTTGACAATGGACTGAGCCAGAACTGTTGCGGTGGTGGTGCCGTCTCCGGCTGCGTCAGACGCCTGTGACGCGACTTCCTTCACCATCTGAGCACCCATGTTTTCAAATCTACACTTGAGCTCAATTTCCTTGGCTACAGAAACACCGTCTTTAGTGACAGTAGGGGCACCAAATGATTTCTCAAGAATGACGTTGCGGCCCTTAGGACCCAAAGTCGCCTTTACGGCATCGGCGAGTATGTTCACACCGTCAAGCATTTGCCTGCGGGCGGAATCGCCAAAATGTACGTCTTTACCTGCCATGTTTAATTCCTTTCTCTCAAATTCGTGTTTAGCGTTTACTCAACGACGGCGAAGATCTCGCTCTCGGCCATGAGGATTAGCTCCTCACCGTCGATCTCGACCTTGTTACTGCCGGCATATTGACCAAACACAACCTTGTCACCGACCTTCACAGCCAGCGCGCGTTGCTCACCGTTATCCAGCACCTTGCCATCACCTACGGCGACGACTTCACCTTCATTGGGCTTTTCTTGGGCAGAACCGGGTAGCACGATGCCACCTGCACTGGTTGCCTCTTCTTCCTTGCGACGAATGACCACGCGGTCATACAACGGACGGATGTTCATGGGTTGATCTCCACAAGTTGACGATATCGTTATCTAGGACCCACAACGGGCCTCTGTGTCATATGTGGGGACTAGAAAAGGGATTTCAAGGGTCTTTTTAGCACTCTAACAAAAAGAGTGCTAAATACGGGAGAGGAGTAGCCAGAATAATTTCTTTATTTAAAACAGTGGCTTATAAAAATTTGCAGGCAATTCCCACCCTGTACCCTCAATAAAGGTATTCGTTTAGACCCAAATATGGAAAAAACGGGCCGCTATAGCTCGCGACAATGAACAATCAGGGGGGTGGTATTCGAGCTCAGCTAAGAGGCGCCGCTACAGCTAAACGTTGCTCTACTTATCAGCCCTTAACCGGCAGCACACCTATATTTGAGTCAATCAACATCTCAAAGGGGAGGAAATCTCGTTAACATTACCATCCATCACCTGCGCCCTGCGTGACGTATGGCATGTATGAGTTGCCTTGTGTGACTTTGCGATCGGTAACGGGTGCATCAGGTGCCTTATGCCTTGTGCCTAAACTTACGGGGCGATTCCAGAACAAAAATTTGTTCAATCGAAAAATTAGAGTCGCACAACAGATCGCTTGAGTCATGGCACTCAACCTTTTTAAGGGGGCTCTGCAAACTTGGCTTCTTCAGTGCCATACAAGTTTCACGTATGGCAGCCAAGTCATGATGAAAGTTAACTGCCGATTAAGAGCCCGACCACACTGCTCGAGACCTGCTCTTTGAGTGGCCACAAAAATAACGCTGCATTTACACGCAACAAATTTCACTGATCGCGCTGGGTATCATCTTCTGCCTTGTCGATTACGTTGGGTCGCTCTGCATCTGGCGAAATATCCTGATAATCGCCTTCTAAAATCTCGGACGATTGAAACTTTGAATCATCATCGGGCATCGACGAGGACGCATACCAACCGGAGGCGTCTGTCTGAGACACAACCTTGCCCAAAAAAATTCGAGCCAACAAACGTCGCAACGGCCCTATCAATACAACAACAGCGAAGAAGTCAGACAATAGCCCGGGAATCATGAGAAGTAATGCCGCCACTGCGACGGCTAAATCGTCTAAGAACAAACTCTGCTGCAGCACCCCACTCTGCTGGGCCTCCCGCAGCCTTAGCACACTCGCGGTACCCACGCGCTTAAGCAACGCCGCACCCACCATGAACATTGCCAAAACCCACAGCAACGGAACTATCGCACGGGTCTCAATACCCAGCTGAATTAGACTCAGTAACTCGAGCCAAGGGTAGAAGAGCAGCAGCAGACGCATGAAGGGTTCCTCTTTTTTACAGACGTCTTTTGCAAGATGTCTTCTTTAAAATGGGTTGTTAACAAATAGTGCCTTTAAAGATGCTTCTGCGGCACTCGCCTTTTCAGCACCTACCTTTCAACTATTGGAGTCGGAATTTTTAGCAACAGATAAGGGTCCAGTTGCCGACAACGACATTGACTGAGACCACGGCGCAACCCAAAACAAGAGCAACATGCCGGGCACAGCCAGGCCCGTACACACAAAGAAGAAGGGCACCCAGCCAATGTACTCAACAATCACGCCTGTCGTCGCATTGGCAAGGCTACGCGGTAAAGCCGCTAGCGCCGTGAACAAGGCAAATTGTGTTGCAGCGAAGGTCTTACTCGATTCTCGTGCGATGAACGCGGTGAAAGCGGCCGTACCCAGTCCCACACCAAGATACTCAAACCCAATCACCGCAGCGAGAATCCAGAGTATAGGCCCCATGCTCGCCAACCATGCGTAGCCCAAAATACTGGCCATTTGCACAGCCCCAAAAAGCCACAGCGCACGGTTGATGCCTAGGCGGATCATGAGCACACCACCCAAGAGGCCGCCAAAAATCGCCGGCCAGAGGGCGGCATTTTTAGCCACCAAACCAATCTCGGTCTTGGAAAAACCCAAATCTAGATAAAAGGGCGTTGAGAGTGCCGTGGCCATATTATCGCCCAACTTATAAAGCACCATAAAAGCGAGGGCGAGAATGAAACTCTGCCAACCTCGGCGATGAACGTACTCTAAAAAGGGTTCGAGTACTGCAGTTCGCAAATTTGTTACGGGGCGGGTCTCCCTAATGGGTTCCCTGACGCTCAGAGACAGCAACACCCCGACCCCCATAAAAGCCGAGGTAATCCAAAAGACTTGGGACCAAGGTAGATTATCGGCCAAGATCAAGGACAGTGAACCGGGAATCAAACTGGAAATTCGATAAGCCTGCACATGCACTGAATTACCAAAGCCCAACTCTTCGTCGGGTAAAAGCTCGCGACGATAAGCATCGATAGCCACATCTTGAGTGGCACTGAGTACGGCAATGATGACAGCTAGTGTCGCCACCCAAGCTGTTTGAGTTAGAGGGTCGATACTTCCCAACAAACCGATCGTCACGATCAAAGCGACTTGAGCCAGCAGCATCCATCCTCGACGCAGGCCTAGCGGCAACTTAACGCGATCCATTAGCGGCGCCCACAAAAACTTCCAGGTGTAGGGCAACCCGACGAGGGCAAACAGCCCAATCTCAGTCAGCGATACCCCGGAATCGCGTAGCCATGCAGGAACCAGTTGAATCAAGAGGTATAGAGGCATGCCCGAGGCGAAACCTGTAAACACACAAACCAACATCCGCCGATTTAAAATAGACGTCCAGGTACTCTGCGCAGGTTGCGATAGGTTGTCAGTAGACATAATCCTCCGGATAGTCGCCAAAACGATTTTTGTAAACTTGACGCTAGGGTACTATGCACGACATGAGTCTGTCCGACGAAAACCTAATCATTGATTGCCCCCCGTGCTCTGAAGCGGCACCCGTTGTCGTGGGCGGTATGGGCGGCAGTGGCACCCGAGTTATTGCCCAGCTGCTGCAATCCTTAGGCTTTGATATGGGCTCTGACCTCAATGAATCCCTTGATGATTTAAGTTTTACCGCGCTCTTTAAACGACCAAGCTTATGGCCCTTGCAAGATCATCTGCCCCAGCTCGATGAAGCCCTAGACCTCTACCTGACCTGCAAGGGACAAAAGAGCGCCTCATGGACATCTCAAGCCGATCACAAAGAAAGGATCGGTCTACTCTTGGACAGTATAAGAGGCACCGACGAATGGATAGAGGCTGGAGAACTTGATACTCGAATGGGCTTTTTAAACACACCCAGCGCGGCGAAACAAAAGTGGGGGTGGAAAGAGCCGAATACACATGTGGTATTACCTTTTCTGTTGGCTGCTCTGCCCAATATGAAATACATACATGTCACACGCCATGGCCTTGATATGGCCTACAGCAGCAATCAAACTCAACTCAAAGTATGGGGCCCACACTTTTTGCAACGCCCTGTAGAGGCTGACTCAGCGGATGAATCTCTGGCGTTTTGGTGTGCTGTGCACGAACGTTTAACAAGGCTCCGTCAACTAGGGGAAACACAAATTTTAATATTGCCCTTTGAGTCACTGTTTGAAAATGCGGATTTAGTTCTCACAAGACTTTGTAACTTTCTCGGCGAACCTGAGGCCCTAAAAGCAGCGTTGACGGCTATGTTAACCCTACAAAAACCAAACTCTATTGGTCGCTATCGAGATCATCCACCGCTAAGGCTTGGGTTGAATGAGAGAACACTACTAAGCGAAATGGGGTACCGTATTGAAGACGTCTACGATTCAGCTACATTTCGTTAACGAGCGCCTCAAAGACTGAAAAATCTATTTCAATCGTTTCTTCCGGAGCTAA
Organism: marine gamma proteobacterium HTCC2080; assembly: GCA_000169115.1. Lineage (GTDB taxonomy): Bacteria > Pseudomonadota > Gammaproteobacteria > Pseudomonadales > Halieaceae > Luminiphilus. The sequence goes on along the minus strand of AAVV01000001.1, from coordinate 460,336 downwards.
GGACAACAGGCGCTCACGGTAGGCATCCTGACGAAATCGCTTCTCTATTTCAGCAACCAGCGCTGGTCTCACTTCTTCAAAACTCCGCGTACGTGATGCCGTAATCGACTCAAGCTTTAAAATATGGAAACCAAACCGACTCCGCACAATATCACTGAAGCCGCCCACTTCGGGGATAGCAAATAAAGCATCTCGTACCACTTGATCAACGTTTTCCGCATCACGTTCAATGCCTTGGCTGAGTCGACCACCGCGAGTCTTGCTGCCTGGGTCTTGGGAGAACTCGATCGCTAAATTTGCAAATGATTCACCCTGTTCAAGGCGATTTTTCAACGATTGTAGCGTCTCAATTGCCTCGCTTGCCTCGTCACAGTTATCGGTGCACAGTCGCAAAATATGCGACGCCTCCCGGATTTCAGGGACCGGTGCAATATCGTTTTTCGAAATTTTATATCGCTCAAGAGCCAGCACTTCAAAGTCCGGAAGTACCAATTCATTTTGAAAGAGCTGTTTGTCCAGTTCGCGGGCAGTCTCTAATTGCTTAAACAAGAACTGGTGGTAAGCGGCCGGATTCTCTGACACGTCAAGTGCTTGGAGCTCAGCCAAGATTTTCTTGGACACAAGCAAGGTCACAAAAAATTCGTATCGAGATGCCTCATCTAACTGAACTGAATTACGAATCTGTTTGGGCGATCCAGCAAGAGCAAATTCCACCTCCGCTCTTGAAAGCGTAAGCTCACCCTCCCGTACAATTATCTCTGTAGCCATAAGGCTTCCAGACCAAAACAGCATCGCAGCAATAATAGTTTTCACAGTCGCTTTTCTCATCAGGTGATTATTTTTAGCTAAAAAAAAACCGGCCCCAAAGGACCGGCTTTTCGTGCTACCGCAGCTTTTTAGCGAATAGTGCCGCCTGAAGATGCAATCGTTGAGTGCTCGATCATACGACCGTAGTTACCAGCCTGCTCAGCAAAAGACCGCTGCCAGAGTGCGAAACCTACAACGCCAACATCGCTAGCGTCAGTCGCAGTCCAAGAACCTGGATCTAATGAAGCACCTGGTTGAACGTTGTCGTCGTCAGTACCCGTGAGGTTCCAGCGCTGAGGTGCAGCATTCGTAGACTGAATGTCTAATCGTGCCCAGCCGCGGTCAGAAGTCGCCGGTGGCGTTACTGACAGCTTGAGATCAGACATTACAGCTGTAGTCTCATCCGCGTCACCGAAGGCAATAACGTTGACTTCGTAAGGAAGAGTTACAGTGAGGTCTGGATCTGCTGGATCACCAGAAGAACCACCTGGCGAGAAGCCCAGATCGGGATCCTCAGGCGTCTTTGTGCTCTCTTCACCAGCAAGTGACAACTCTTCACGATCCCAAAGGTTCATGTTTGAACCCTCGACCAAAGAGCCACCATCAACGTTAGAAGCAACAAGTAATGGCAGCTGATTACGATCAGCTCCGCCCAGTGCTGAGTACGCAGCAATAGCCGTTGCGTTAGCACAAGCAGCAGCAGCGGTTGCATTAGCTTCGCCGTACCCTGAGTAGATGTCACAGATAGGGTTAGTCATTACGTACTGACCTGGCAGCGTAACTACCCAATCAGCGTGTACTGTTCCGTCAGCTGTAGAGAAAGCTGCCCAATCGTTAGCGATTGCGTCTGCATCGATAGCGTTTGATACGCCTGCCCACATTGAACCGTCAGTAGACGACGCATCAGCAGCAGCCGCGCGAGCAGCGTTAGTAGAGGCATATGAACCGTAAGCCAAGTTAGGAAGCTCAAAGTTGAGCGGATCGTAGTTCAACAGACCGTCAGTACCGAAGCTCAAAGGCTGCTGGTTGGTCATCATAGCTGCGCTTGCAAAGCCTTCGATCATTACAGCGTTATCGCCAGCTTCCAAGCCGCCCGTAGCATCAGTCAGCATGAAAGAAACTTTCAACGCGTTATCGTCAGAATCGACAAAGCTGCTCAGTGGTGTAGTACCGGTTCCTTGCGACGTGAGGTTCGCTGTGTGAGTACCGCGTACCGTGGCTGTACCTACGCTAGCCTCAGCCACTCGGTAAAAGTTTTGACGGACTAACTCACAACTTTCTGGAACGCCTGCATCGTGCTCAGCGTTTACTGCGATGGGCTGAAGCTCAGTTGAAGCTTGTGCCATTGCAATGATTTCTACATAACCTTCAGTCGCGCCCGTAGCGAAAGTTGCTGGCATCTCTGCGCCGCCTGCGGGGAACTCTGGAACTGTACAGGTGGTGTCGTTAGTCGTTACTAGGACGCCATTTGCTCCGCCTGCACCGATGTTTGCAGTCCACTCATCGCGAGGCGACATGACTAGGTTGAAGTCGAGTGCGTCTTTAGAGTCGGTTCCCCGACGTAAACGAACCTTCACCACCTGAGTTGACTCTGTGGTGTTGATGATGTGCATACCTGTGTTGGTACCATCTAATACTGTGTAGTAAGGGATGATTGCCAAGTCACCGGTTTCCGAGCGCGATACGTCCTGCGCCACAGTACCAGCAGCAACAGTTGCTACTGCCGCGGCTACACCGAATTTTTGAAACTGCTTCATAGGAGACTCCTAAAGTCTATTTTTTTTCACGTAAACCCAAAGGTTTTGTGTTAGCGCTATCTCAACTGTACCCAGCTGATTACGCCACCAGTTTTACGAGCGTTCATGGAACCACCATTCGCCTCTATACCAAATCCAATCCTCAGTAAGAGTGGACGGTGTCACCGAAATCGCTCGTGAAGCTGAAGACGCATCTGTGGCTGATCTGGACATGACCCCGACCAACACACTCGCTACAGCTGCATTGCGATCATAGGCAACCACTTTAACCCCTGTCAATAGTCGTTCAAGCCCAGAGAAGTACCGGTTACGGTACATTTCTAGCGTGAACACCTGCCGGTAGGCCGGAGAGAGGAACTTGTACGCACATGCGTAGTCGTTACGCTCCAGGCACTCCCAGCGGTTGCTAACCCTTTGAATCAATTGACTTTCTTTTGATTCAGAGAGCTCTCCAGAAGTAGAGCAAGCTGCCAAGATCATAAAAATCAGCGATAAAACTGCCGACTTCAATAAAGTTAACGTTTCAGAATTCGTTCTATTCCACTGAAAAGTCACAATTTTTACCAACATAAAATACCGATTTATTGCTCAATTAATTCGAACTTTCGGATCTTATCCCGCATTTCGTCACTGGCCTGGCGCAGCTCCTCGTCGTTGTACAACGCCCGAGGCGTGATAATCACCAGCAGTTCAGTCCGGTCTCGCTTCTTTTCTGTGGTGCCAAACAAGGGCCCAATAATCGGCGCCTTGTAGAACCAGGGCACACCATTTTCGTTATTGGCGGCGTTTTCTCTAATTAGACCGCCCAAAACAACCGACTCACCCGAGCGCACGGCTACACGGCTTTCGATACTGCGTTCCAGAAAACGTCGATTTCCGGTTACATCAATATTCCCGACGTCGGTCACCGTTTGCAAGACATCTAAGGTTACTAAGCCACCCGCATTGACCGAAGGTCGAACAGTTAGCTGCACCCCAGTATCTTTGTAGCTGATATTTTGAATCGTGTTGCCGCCGTTGGTAATGGTTGAACCGCTATTGATGGGCACCTGATCTCCCACATTAATTGTAGCCACATTGTTGTCGAGGACCATAACTGAGGGGGTCGAAATCACGTTGACCAAGGATTCAGTGGCAAGAGCGTTGAGCACCGCCACGTAGTCACACCATTTGAAACTGCATAGCTGACCCTTGAGCAACTGAGCCACTGGGCCCTCAGCGCCGGCAACGTTAAACTCGCCGTCTGAAATCGCACCAATGCCAGAATAATCTGAACCTCCAATCTGGTTATTAAACGTCCACTCAAGTCCGTACTTCAGCTGATCGTTTAATGAAACCTCAACAATACTCGCTTCAATTAAGACTTGGGTCGGCGGCACATCAAGCTTTTCAACGGCCGCTTTTATGGTTTTGTATTGCATGCCGGTGGAGTAAATCATCAATGAATTGTTTTCTTCATCTGCAACGACCCGAACCTCGGCGGCTTCGTCGTTGCCATCGCCGTTGCCAGGATCAAGCTGCAACGCCGACACCGTTGTACCGCCCCCGTTCCCGCCACGAGAGCCCGAACCGGTTCGACGGTTATTGTTGTTACCGTTGCGCCCTACCCCACCTCGAGAGTTGCCCCCACCGATGCTCTCCTGATTCATGCCCGGCGCTGTATTGCGATTGTCTAGGACTGAACGGCCACCACCACTTTGTGCCCCCCCCGAATAGATACTAGTGAGCAGCATGGCCAAGCGACTGGCCGTCGTGTTTTGCACGGGGTACACATACAAGCGTTTTTCGGCGCCATTCTCAGGAGCTCGATCTAATCGCTCAATCCACGTTTCCATCCTGTCGAGATAGTGCGCTCTGGGCGTGATCACCATTACGCTGTTAAGACGGACGAAGGGCATAACCCGAACGATATCAGTGAGCCCCCCAGCGCCCTCTTCGGCGGAGGCCTCTGTGAGCAGCTGGTTAAGGGCCTCGACCAGCTCTTCAACGCCACTGTATTGCAACGGAAAAAGCCCAACCGACATACCTTCAAGCATGTCCACATCAAAAGTTTCGATAATTTCAAGCCATCCCGAGAGCTGAGCCTGGGTACCCGCGAGCATTAACAGGTTGCGCGTATTATCGACTCGTACAAGGGCTTTTTCTTCGGCCAGCGGCTTAAGAATCTCAGCCATACCCCCTGCACTAATGTACTGCAGTGGAACCACCATGGTGGAGTAACCGGCAACCTGCTCGTCCCGACTGACAACTCGAGGCACCAAGTTCGCCGCCACTTTGGAGCTGCTCACGATAAAGCGATTGTCCCGACCTCGGATCAGCAACACATTGTTAGCTTTTAATAGAGATTCAAGCACCGACAGCAACTGGTCGCGCTCAATCGGCGATCGAGTACGTAAAGTTACCTCACCGGGAATGGGTCCATCGACGAGGTAGTCAATACCGAGCACATCGGAGAGTATTGCATGCGTAACCTCACTAAGAGGCGCATTCTCAAAGCTCAAAGCAACCGCGTCTCCGACAAAGCTGATCGGGTCCCTAGCGGGTGGCAAACCGATAACCTGATCATTACCTCGGTATTTGATAGCTTCAGCATCTACCACTTCATCGGGCTCTATTTCCCCCTTCGCTAACGAGGATGCCGACTGGACTAAGGGCTTACCTGCGTCGATAGCTTTATTGTCGGGCGCTTTTGTGCCCATGTCGGCGCACCCCATCACGGAGGCCATCATCACCAGCAAAATGCAGATGCTCACCGGTGCATTAGGCAATCCCGGCACGCCTCCCGTTGTTGATGTCTTTCGTTTGTGTTCCATACCTAAAATCTCTCGTTGGACGCTATCTAGCAGTGGCCAGTGGCCGTTAACCGTGATTTACCCTGGTCTCTCTCGATTGTTGACCCATGTACCCCTATGAAACCATCCTTAAATTGCCGTATTACTGATGATGCAAGATACAGGGCCTACACTGCTTGACGATCGCTGCAAAAACTCTTGCAGAGCCCTCGCAGGGTTATTGCCAAACCTCCACCGCTCAATTTACTGGCAGACGGCAATGGTGACGAGTCAGTGTTTGTTATGCCTGACATCAGCTTCTCTTTTTTGACTTTTTCTTGTGGCCACCCCCAAAAGAGAGACCGCCACCGTCATCTGCATCGGGACCGCTCGCTTCACTGGATTCTTTTGACCGGGAATTATCGGCTTTAGGCACAGACACAATTTTTACGCTGGGCGCTGTCAGCTCCAGGGGCAGCACTGACTTTTTACCGCCGCTGACAAAGACTGCAGTACCCTCTTCATAATCGCTAAATTTCCAGCCTTTTACCGACTGACCTTTACTAATTCGACTGAACGCACCATCAACGGTGGCGATCAGACCCAAGCCATCCCCCGCACCATAGACACCCAGCAAAGTGACACCAGCAAGCTTTTTTGCCGCTTTAGGTTTGGGCTTAGCGACAGTTTTAGGTGGCGGCACCAAAGGCCTGCGGCTCTGCCAAAACAAGGGTCGGTTCAAAATTTCTACGGCCTGCTCCGCAGTGAGGCCTCTGTCTAACTGTAGTGTCTGAACTGCCAAGGAATCAGCAGAGGGAAATACAGGCTCAGGCTCATTACTCGCCACTAAACGAATCCCACCTAGCACTGCGCTAACCAGCAATAGAACCAACAGCACAAGAACCGCAAGCTCAATTCGCCTTTCAGTTTTCAACGGATTTTGTTGAACCTGATAGCGAGTTATCCATGATTGCAGCCCTGTCACAACACTGACCTCAAAGATAACAATTGCAGGGAAACGGTTAATACCTGAGTTGCTGTTTCTTGTTTGCGACGTCGTCTATTCGGAAACGCATCAAGTGACTCAACAAAGATTACAGGGCGAAATTGATCCAGCTCGGACAAACCCTGATCTAACTGTGTCAGGGTGCCCCTAGCAACGATTTTCACTGCAACATAGTCAAATTGATCTCGCTTACGCGGCCTCAAGACTTGGCTGTTGGTAATGTCCATACCGGCTTCAGAAAGAATTCGACGCGCCTCAGCCTGCAAAGACGCTGCAACCGCCTCGGCAGCAGAACTTTCAGGGTAGATATGATCTGCAACGACCGTATTAACTCCCGCCAAGGATTCCTGAATGTGACCCTCTTTTGCGATGAGGCCTTGCATGCGGGCCACGCGTGGCTCAATGCTGCTAATTTCTGCGCGATATTCAGCCCGCGCCGACAACATGGCTCCCATTGCCACCAAGAGCAAATATAGCGGCACAGCGAAAGTGAGCATCACCAATATGGCGCTGCGACGATGTCCCCGCATCCACAGTCTCACGGCAGCGCCTTAAGCTGTATATCGAGGAAAAATTGCTCAAGGCCCGTGTTACCCACTCGACTGATTGCCTGAGGGGCGGTCACTTGCTTAAAAGCTGGCTCTTTGGTCATTGCTTGTTGCAATGATGCCGCGTCGGTGCCGCGCCCACGCAACCGAATTGATCGTCCCTCTTGAGTGAACTGAGTCACGTAGGCGGAGTCGGGCAATAACTGCGTTAACCGATGAATTTCTGGCTGTGGGTTGGGCAAAAGCAGACTCAGCTTGTTGAGTTCACTAATCGCTGCATTCGTAGCGGCCAATTGGTCGCGCGAGGCTATCGCGCCTCGCGCCTCTACCGAAGCCTCGTCGCGAAGCGCCGCTAACGCTGCCAGCTCCCGTCCTGAAATAATGACGGACAGGCCAGCCATTAATAGAAAAACGCCCATGCAGACTGCTAGTAGCGCTCCGGATCGAATGATGCGACGACGATAATCAGCTTCTCGTGCCCCCTCGCCAAACCCCCGCAACCTTATCCAATGGCTGCCAGTCTCTGCCCAGACCTCAGGATCATTGGGATCACTCAGATTGAAATGCTCACCAAGAAATCCCATAACGGCGGTGCGCGATGCAATAGCCAGATCGACGGTCAGCATCCGCTTGTCTGCACCCCGAGTGATACGCCAACCTGACGCAGTATCGTCAGCGCTAAAGGGAGAACAAGCAGAAATTTCCAAATGCAACGCAGCTTCGAGATCCGCTTCAGCGATAGAGGGAAGTGAAAGACTTCGACTTAAAACCAGTTCATCGGGAATCGCATAGGCCTTTGAGGATGCACTTCCACCTTCTACCCTAGCACTAGCCTGATAACACGCAGATGTTCCGTCTGAGTGTTTTAAAGTGACCTGAGAGTCCAAGGCACTGCGAACGGGGGAGTCATCGCCAAACAAAAAATCACGCCAAGCAACAAGCCACAGCTTGCCGTAATCTCGAACATCGACCCCAAAAACCTCAAACTGGTTTCTACTCGCCATGGAATCAATCCCCGTTCACAACGGGACGCGCAGCTTCGGTGCGAACAAACCGCCAAGGCAGCATCGAATAACCACCATCATTTAAGGTCGCCCAACGCCGACGCAGCCACTCTTGATCACCAATCTTCACTATTGCATCGATCCTCAAAGATTTTGCTGCATGTTGAGCCGGCCCTCGCACCGCTGGTCCGTCTCCTATCATGGCAGCTGTAAGCTGATTCATCCTTGACTCCACGGTCTGGTCATCACCCTGAAATCCCTCAGCGAGATCACCAACAGTGATGTAACTCCGCACCGCCTCATAAACACCCCGGGTCACCCCGGGCACTCTCAGTAGATCCTCAGGACTGTGAAATAGGCGCCCTCGCCGTCCACCCACGCCGTCTCGAAATTCTATCACGGCAGCTGCTAAGGCCGAGGGAGATCCTTCCCAAAAAATACCTTGCTGTTGAGCCACAGACGCAGCCTTGTTAAACAGTGACCGCAGCCCCTGTGAGTCTTCGCTGCTTATGTTGACGAACACCCCCGCTGGAATCATCCGTATTTCCACCGATCTTGGGCCAATCTGGTAATTTTGCAGGCGATCAGCCCCGGGTTGGCCGCTCGCTCGCATACCCTCCTGCTCTGCCAAGGCTAAATTAATGGCACCATCCCCAGCAGCAGCAGCCTGAGCCCTGAAGTAATGTATTTGGGCCATCCGCGTATCAATTCTTGCCTCGGCAATTATGCCAGAGACCAACAGCGCCATGCCCGCGATAAACCATACGACAACGCCTAGCGCTACGCCGCGCTGCTGCAGAAGCGAACGACCCACCCACTTATTATTGCAGGGAATCATCGCTGCACCGTCATTATGAGCTCTGGCCAAAATCGATCATTGGCCTTAATCACCAATTTTACGTGACCGGGTGTCTCACGCTGAATATTTGTTTGAACCCACTTAGACTGAGCACTCATTCGGGTCCAGACCTCAAAAGTCTGAAGGTTATCCAGTACCATTCGTGAAGGCGCATTCGCCCAAAGGCCTGGTTCAACCAGCCCGACGGGGTCCTGCCACTGCAGCACCAGTTCATCCTGCTGCTTTGCCAACCGAAGGAAATAGCTTCCGCCGTAAGCCTCGCCGAATAAAATTTTGGCACGCCACTCGAGACTCCCCTGGGTCACCCTAAAAAACGTTGCGGGCCCAGCATCAATTGCCGAGCCGCCAAAGGTCATTTCATCACTGCCACCACTTTCCGTGCCGACGACCGAGTTTTCCAACGCGTCTCGAAGAAACGCACTCACACTGCGCAACTCATCGGTACGATCGGTCATACGATCAATGGTGCTGGCGGTGTTGCCCAAGGTTCGGTAGCCACTAACGGTGGCTAGCATAATCAGTGAAAAAATCCCTAGGGCCACAATTACCTCAATCAATGTAAACCCCCTAGACTGCGGCATCACAACTGCCGCTCATCGACGGGCAGCCCTTCAACTACCGAGTCCAGTCGAATTCGACGATCGCGCAGTCCATCTGCCCAACTTACGACGATCTCGATCTCCTGCAGAGCCCCTTCATCGAGCCCTGAGCGACCCAGGGGGGCCGGACGAGTTGCGACAGACCACTTGAAGCCCCCCGCGGTGACACCGTTATCGCTATAACCTGACTTGGATACCTGAACGTTATCAGCCAATAATGAACGCCCCAACTCTACGGCAAAGGCATAGCGCTCATCGGCACGAACATTGCGAGTAGCACCAGAGGCAGCGCTGTAGAGGCCGCCAAGAGCAATACCTAAAATAGAGATGGCAACCATCGCCTCCAACAGGGAGAAACCCTTTTGCTTACGACGGTTATTAAGCATCTTCGCGCCCAAAGTCGACATCGACTCGGCCTACCAGCCAGTCGACGGCAATTTTCACGGTGTAGCCACCATCCCGGGAAATGTCGATACCCCCGCCGCTAGCTCCGCCATCGTGATAAAAACGGATAACTCCAAACCCGTTTCGGTTAACCTCTTTTGCTGAGTGGGCAGCGACTTCGACGTCACTGTCGAACTCAACTTGCGCCTCAGCAAATCGGATAAACCCTTCCCCGGGGGAAATCACCACGTCCTGAGGCACCCCCGTAGCCACCGCCACGTAGCGCGCAGAATTGAGTAGTGTGATGGTTTCACGTACGGCAGCACGGAACTGCACCGACTCATAAAAGCGTATGGACTGGGGTACGGCAACCGCCAAAACCAGCCCAACAACCGTGAGGGCTGCGACAATCTCAACCAGCGTAAAGCCGCGAGATTTAATCCCAGTTGTTGACGTCAGCGTCCTCACCATCACCACCTGGAGACCCATTCTGGCCGTAACTAAAAATATCGAGCTCGGCATTCTGCCCCGGATACTTATAGTTGTACTCCCGCTTCCAGGGATCCTTTGGCACCTTGCCACCTTTTAGATAGGGTCCGTTCCAACCCGTGGCGTCACCGGGCTTTTTAACCAGCGCCTCCATCCCTTCATTGGTCGAGGGAAACCGGCCCACATCAAGCTTATACATTTCTAGCGCTTGCTCGAGATCTCGAATTTGAATTTTCGCTGTCTTAGACTTCGCCCCACCCAGCTGATTTAAAACCTGAGGTCCTACTAAACTCACCAGCAGACCTAATATTGCCAGAACGACCAAAAGCTCCATCAAGGTAAAACCACGCTGACGTTGATTGCGTTTTCTGTACATTGTTATTCCTCTATTTTGCAAACTTCGAACCCCAGTCTCAAACGCCCTTCGTTAAATCGCGAGATCATTCACAGACAAAATACCCATCAAAATCGAGATAATAATGACCGCAATAATGGCTCCCATCGTTAGAATCAAAAGCGGCTCGAGCAACGTCAGCAGGCGCTTCACACCCGACGCCACGTGATCCTCAAACACCGATGCCAGCTCTAGCATCATGTCATCAAGCCGCCCCGATTCCTCACCAACCCGGGTCATCTGAATAACCATAGGCGTAAACATTTCAGTTTCATCGAGTGCCACTGACATGCGCTTACCCGCTTTAACTGCAGCAGGCAAAACGTTGAGGCCTTCCTTAAGCGGCACATTGCCCACCGTATCAATAGCTATTTGAATTGCCTTCAACAGGGAAACACCATTACCCAAAAGCGTGCCCACGGTACGAGCAAACTTGGCCATCTCGTATTCGAAGGCGATAGACCCTGCTATGGGCAATGACAGTAGGCGCCTATCCAGCGCGCTTTTGCCTGTGGGAGAGACCGCCCAGCGCTGTACCACCAACACCAGCACAGCACCCAGCACCCCAACCAATAAGCCCCAGGCTTTGATAAACTCCGCCGCGGCAATAACAGCCTTAGTCATGCCCGGTAAAGCATCGCCCATGTCGTTAAATAATGTCTCAAACTGCGGCACTACAAACCCCAGCATCACTACCACTGAAATCACCGCTACGACTAACAGAATGGCTGGGTAGATAAGCGCCGAAACAATTGAATCTCGAGTGGCTTTGGCGCTTTCCAAATGCTCCACGAGACGCTCAAGGACCGCCGAAAGCTGCCCACTTGCCTCTCCTGCTCTCACCATACTGAGATAAAATGGACCGAAGATCTCATCGTAAGGCTGCAGTGCTAGCGACAATGATTTTCCGCCTTTGACTGCCTTTAACAAATCAGCGAGCACCGCACGCATGCGCGGCTGCCCGTCCATATCTATGAGCACTTTAAGGGCCCTATCAAGCGGCAGGCCCGCCCTCAGCAGCACTGACAACTCCGTAGTCATAGACAGCACTTCTTGCCGAGTGGGCGGCTTGGTATCGGCTTCGCCATCCCCCTCTGCAATTTTGAGCGGTGTTAGACCTCGGGCACGCAGCTGACGGGTAGCAAGATCGAGGGCGTCTGCCTCAATAACACCCTGCTGAGCTTTACCGTCTCGGCCCACCGCTTTATAGGTAAAAGCCGGCATTAGGCGATGGCATTTTCGGTACGTGAAGCTTTGATGACTGGCACAGGATCTGACGCTTCACCATCACCGCTTTGGTCTTGGGTGACCCGCATAACCTCTTCTAATGAGGTCTGCCCCTGCACAACCTTTCGCAATCCGTCTTCGTAGAGCGTGATCATGCCTTGGCGACGGGCCGCACTATGCAAAATTGTTGCATCAGCACCTTCCATAATGACCCGGTGCATCTCCTCATCCAACAAAAACAGTTCATGAATTGACGTCCGCCCAACATAGCCAGTATGACCACATTGGTCACAACCCTTGGCTTGAAAAACCGTTTGTTGCCCATCTGACAAAAATCTCTGCAAATTATATTTGCGAATGGCCACCTCAGATAACTCGACCGACTCCTTACAGCTGGAACACAGTGTTCGAACCAGTCGCTGGGCTAATACGCCGTTTACCGATGAAGTAATTAAGTAGCGCTCAACACCCATATCTTCGAGTCGCGTAATCGCGCCTGCCGCCGTATTGGTGTGCAATGTAGACAGCACCAAGTGTCCGGTTAGGGCCGATTGCACACCAATCTGGGCAGTCTCGGTGTCTCGCATTTCACCGATCATAATGATGTCGGGATCTTGCCGTAAAATGGAGCGCAGTGAACGCGCAAAGGTGAGCTCAATCTGAGCCTGTACCTGAATTTGATTGACCCCCTCTAACTGGTACTCAACGGGATCTTCCACAGTGATGATTTTTAGCCGCTCGGAGTCTAGCGATGCCAGCGAGGCATAGAGCGTGGTTGTCTTACCCGAACCGGTAGGGCCGGTAACAAGTAGCACTCCATGGGGCTTTGCCAATAGGGTTTGATAACGTGCCAGAGTGTCGTCAGAAAACCCCATGTCGGAGAGGCTAAGACGAATACTTTCCCGGTCGAGAACCCGCATCACAATGCTCTCGCCGTGGACTGTTGGAATAGTGGACACCCGTAAATCTAGCTCGTGGCCTTTTACGCGGGTCATGATGCGGCCGTCTTGGGGCAAGCGTCGCTCGGCAATGTTCATTCCAGACAACAGTTTTATGCGCGACGCTATCGCTGGCGCAAGTTCAGCCCCGGGAGGGTCAGGCTGCTCTTGCAAGACGCCGTCTACGCGATAGCGAAGTTGGAGGCCCTCCTCAAAGGGCTCAATGTGAATGTCGGATGCGGCAATATCCACGGCGCGATGAATAATCTGATTCACCAAGCGAATGACGGGGGCCTCACTGGCGAGGTCTTTCAAGTGCTCAATAAATTCATCATCGCTCTGGCCAGAAAAGCGATCCCCAAACTCATCATCCTCAGCGTCATCGCTTGACTGATCTCGGGCTTCAAGCGCCTTGGAGATATCTGTCTCAAGGCCAAAGACCACACTGACCCCTTTGTCTAGGGACATTGCCAGCGCTTTCTTGAGGTAGTCGTCTTGAGGCACTGAAGCGGCGAACACCACCAAATCATCGGTTCGTTTAACGGGCACCACCCCATTAGACAATAAAAAAATCTCCGGAATCTCGGGAAGGCTGACCGGCTCCTCAGGGTAATCTGTGCCCAACAGTACAGAAATGTCCAGCTGTTGAGATAGTGCCTGAATCATATCAAGCTCAGACACCAAGCCAAGCTTAATGAGCACCTGCCCAATTCGCTCGCCCATTTCTCGCTGAGCCAGCAAAGCACGATCGATATCGCGTTCCGATACCTTCCCTGCCTCAATGAGTATCTCACCGATCTTTTTCATTGAAACCCCAATTTCGAACGCACTTGCCGATAACTTTGGCGTTGTGCAGTTTAGCGCACCCACTGATAGTAACGTTTAGGTGTCACCTATCTATCCCTACCCCCAAATAATACCACTATGAAAGAACCCAGCCGGCGCAACCTTGACCGTCATCACAGCTAAAGCGCGAAAAGCACGCAGGCCGCCTTGAAACGATCCGTGGCGTTAACTTAGGCGAGAATCCGCAAGCACAACGGCAGATAGCTCGCATAATGGGCGTAAGAGGCTCTATGCGTCGGGAAATTGGTAGTCAGCAAAAATATCTCGAAGCGTAGTTTTTTGAATTTTACCCGTCGCCGTATGGGGCATATCCTCAATGAACTGCACGTCATCGGGTATCCACCACTTGGCAATCTTGCCATCGAGGAATGTTTTCAATGCTTCGGGCTGGAGGTCCGCACCCTCGGCGTTACGTACCACAATCAGCAACGGTCGCTCGCCCCACTTGGGATGCATTCGTCCAATAACAGCGGCCTCTGCGACCTGAGGGTGCCCCGTCGCACAATTTTCCACCTCAATCGACGAAATCCACTCGCCACCTGATTTGATGACATCTTTAGTACGATCAGTGATCGCAACGTAGCCCTCTGGGCTAATAGTGGCTACATCTCCGGTTTCAAACCAACCGGGCTCCGCATGAGCTTCTGAACCCTCCAGCTTGTAGTAGCTGGAACAGATCCACGGGCCCCGCACCTTGAGCGCACCAAAGGCCACTCCATCTCGAGGCAGGGGGTTGTTGTCATCGTCAGTGATCTTCACCTCAACACCCCAAATGGGTGTGCCAACAGTCATTCGTAGCCGCGTAAATTCTTCCTGTGTATGAAGATCGCGATGAGCACCAGCAGCATTAGCAGTGCCCAAGGGGCTCATCTCTGTCATACCCCAAGCGTGACGTGTATCCACGCCGTAGGTGTCAAACTCTTCCATAATTGAAAGTGGACATGCGGAGCCACCGACCACAATTTGCTTAAGGGTGTCAACGCGCAAGCCCTCGCTGCGCAGGTGATTAAGCAAGTTAAGCCAAACCGTCGGCACGCCCGCCGACATCGTAACCCCCTCCTCATTAATGAGCGCTGCCAGCGTAGCGCCATCACCCATTTTGTTACCAGGCATCACCATTTTACAGCCGGCAACCGGGCAGGCATATGGATTGCCCCAGGCATTGACGTGGAACATCGGCACGATCGGCATCACCACATCACCACCCGACATCCCTAGAGCGTCTGGCATCAACGTCGCATAGGTGTGCAAGACTGTCGAACGATGACTGTAAAGAACACCCTTGGGGTTTCCAGTGGTTCCAGAGGTGTAACACAGCGCGCAGGCCGCATTTTCATCGAGCTCTGGCCAAGAAAACTGATCAGACTGCCCCTCGAGCAACGTCTCATAGCAATACACGTTGGCGAGCTCAGTTTCGGGCATGTTTTCCGGAGTCGCCATAACCACCCAACCCTTAACATTGCTGCACTCGCCTGCCACTTGCTCGATCAGCGGCCAAAAATCGGGATCGACGAATATAAACTGATCTTCGGCGTGATTAATAATGTAAACAATTTGCTCAGGGAACAGTCGAGGGTTAATCGTATGGCAGACGTACCCTGAGCAGGCTGCTGCATAATAGGCCTCCAAGTGCCGGTAATCGTTCCACGCAAGCGTGGCAATGCGATCGCCCTGCGATAGCCCCCAGCCTGCGATAACGTTGGCCAACTGACGACTGCGAGAAAATGCATCTTTATAGGTGTAACGATGTCTTGGGTTGTCCCGGGTCACAGACACGATTTCCTTGTGACCGTTGACGCTCTCTGCGTGCTGGATAATGGATGTAATTGTGAGTGGGACGTCCATCATCAGACCGTGCATAACTTTTTCCTTTTTTCTGGTCGCTTTAGTGTTATCAAAAATGAATGCGAGACCGGGCCAAAACCGCTCTCAGAAACGTTGTCAGGGCGTTACCGATCGAAAACCCTTGAGGGGAAATACCACCTAACGCCACAGACTTAAATGTGCTCGACCCCAATGCTACCCAAAAGCGGTCTGCAAATACTACTTTTGAAGCCATCTTTTAGCGCCACCTACAAACTGTGGCAACTTACAGATTTTCAGCTGCCTACAGCTTGCCATACGTCCTGCTGCACTGAGGCGCTTCCTTCACTTTGTAATTTAATGAGGTGAGCCAGCATCGAAAGCTTTGCCCACTCGTGCAGTGCCGGATCGACATCGTCGTAGACTACTAAAACCAGGGCATCAAGATCTGCCGGACCGACCTTGCGTAAACCCGACATCACCTTGTGCTCCCGCATTAATCGATGCCGTACTAACTTTTCCACTTCACCCCGACAATCTGGAATGACTTCTCCGTGCCCGGGGGCTACCGCTGTTACGTCGTAGTCCAGCAGTTTTCGCAAGGACGCAATGTAAGCCTGCATACTGCCTCCGGGCGGCACAATGACAACCGTGGAGCCATTCATGATGTGGTCACCTGCAAATACCAAGCCCTCTTCCTGAAACAGGTAACAAAAATGATTGTCGACATGCCCGGGCGTAGCAATCGCGCACAACGTCCAGCCATCACCTTTGATCAAGTCCCCATCACTGAGATCAACGTCAGGTTTAAACGTTAAATCTTGGTGACGATCATCGGCAGTCACTGCCCCAATCATTGGAACGTTTAGCCGCTGCGCCAAAACCGCTGCCGCTGGCGAGTGGTCAGGGTGCGTATGAGTGCACACTACTTTTGACGCCTTACCCGCGCAGGCATCAACAATGGCCTCTATATGTGAATCAATGGCCGGCCCCGGATCCAGAATAGCCACATTGTTGCCGCTACCAATGAGATACGTATTGGTTCCCGGGCCCGTCATGGGTCCGGGGTTCGGCGCTACCAATCGGCGAACGCGATCGGATAAGGTATGAACGACACCAGGGGTCAGCACTCATTCCACCACTTGCGCTATGGGAACCTCAGGATTGACATCGGCATCGTAATCCACGCCGTCAACTTCGAAGCCGAACAACTGCAGAAATTCCTGGCGATAGCCATCAAAGTCCGACAGTGTTTTGAGGTTGTCGGTATTTATTTGCTCCCAAATTTCAGCCACCTCGGCTTGCACCTCCGGGTTCAGCTCAAGGTTGTCAGCGCGCAAGCGCCCATCAGCATCAGGACCTGCCGCGGTGCCGTAAAGAGAATCTCTAAAGAGTCGATTCACCTGCTCAATACAACCTTCATGCTCTCCCCGGGCCTTCATCACCTTAAACAATATGGCCAAATAAATTGGCATCGCAGGGATAGCCGCCGAGGCCTGAGTTACCACCGCCTTAAGAACCGATACCCGAGCATCGCCACCAAAGGCGGCAAGCCGCTCGCGGATATCAACCACCCGCTTGTCGAGATCTTTCTTCGCCGCACCAATGGTGCCGTGCCAATAAATATCCCAGGTTATTTTCTCGCCTATGTAGGTGTAAGCCGTGGTTTTTGCGCCTTCAGCCAGAACACCCGCCTCATCAAGCGCTTCGATCCACATCTGCCAGTCTTC
Organism: marine gamma proteobacterium HTCC2080; assembly: GCA_000169115.1. Lineage (GTDB taxonomy): Bacteria > Pseudomonadota > Gammaproteobacteria > Pseudomonadales > Halieaceae > Luminiphilus. The sequence continues at coordinate 443,174 of AAVV01000001.1, read as the reverse complement.
ACCGCCCATGACGGCAACCGTGTTATCAATTTCATCTTGATTGGCCGCTTCTAAGTGGTACTCCTGAATTTCTTCTTTGTCGGTATTGACACCTTTCTGCACCGTATCAGCACCAATAGGCTTCAGCGTCGACGTGTGCACGACGCCAGTCTTAGGATGGGTTCGGCGTGGGGCCGCGAGGCTGTAAACCACAAGATCAATTGCCCCCAAATCTTCTTTGATTAGGTCGATGACTCGGGCTTTAACGTCATCTGAAAACGCATCGCCATTGACACTCTTTGCGTAGAGGCCAGCTTCATCTGCCGCACTGTGAAAGGCTGCCGCGTTATACCAACCGGCAGTACCAGGCTTGCGTTCTGTACCGGGTTTTTCAAAAAAAACCCCTAACGTTGATGCGCCAGCGCCGAAGGCCGCGGTTATCCGCGAGGCCAATCCGTAACCAGTTGATGCACCCAGAACCAGCACCCGTTTAGGGCCATTCTCAATCATCCCACCTGACTGAACGTGACGTATCTGACGGCTAACATTTTCGCGACAACCCTCGGGGTGCGTCGTGATGCACAAAAATCCGCGGACTCGAGGTTTGATAATCATGGGCGCTCCGAAAGCCTACTAGGCAGCGATAACAACTGTTGATCTGAAGTGCAGAGTCTAACATGTCACACATCGAGTGAGTCAGCCACCGCCTATAGAATGATCCGTCTCACGTCTGACAATAACGCTGCCAAGTCAGTTAGGAAGCGGCCGGCGTCTCCCCCATTAACAACACGGTGATCATAGGACAAAGATAGCGGCAGAATTTGCCGTGGCAGAAAAGATTCACCGTCCCAAACTGGCTTTATCTCAGCTCGAGATAGACCCAGAATTGCCACTTCCGGTGTGTTCACAATAGGCGTGAAACCCTCTCCGCCAATACTCCCTAGACTGCTAATGGTGAAGACACCGCCTTGCATTTGAGCTGGCGTGAGTTTCTTTTCCCGAGCCCGGGTTGCCATATCGCGAATTTCCTCGGCGAGCTGCCAAATGCCTTTTGTGTCGACATCGCGAATAACCGGAACCATCAACCCCGCAGGCGTATCGACGGCCATTCCAATATGACAGTACTGTTTGTACACCAGCTCTTTGCCCCCGGCTGCCAATGATGACTTCATCTTGGGGTGGGCTCCAAGCGCCACTGCGCAGGCTTTTAAGACAAACGGCATTGGAGTGAGTTTATTACCCAGTTGCTCGGCCTCTTTCTTCATCGACTGCCGAAAGGCTTCCAGATCTGTAATGTCCGCCCCTTCAAACTGCGTAACATGGGGCACATTTAGCCAAGAACGCGACATGTTTGTGGCAGTTATTTGTTCAAGGCGCGACCTCTCTTCAACCGCAACCTCTCCAAACTGGCTAAAGTCGATTTCCGGCACCGCAGGAACACCGGTACTCGCTGAGGGGTCTGCTTTTTTAAGATTTTTACGTGTGAATGCCTGTAAATCTTCTTTGAGAACTCGACCACGACGACCAGAGCCCGTGACACTTAATAGATCAATTCCAAATTCTCGCGCCAACTTGCGCACCGCGGGACCCGCATAAACATCTGCCTCAGTTCTTGTCTGAGTCTGTAAAGACCCCTGCTCTTTGCTAACCAATGCGGGCGAGGGTTTAATCTGACTCGCGGATGCGTCGGCCGATTCAGCCGCAACATTCAACGATGCCGTAGGTGTTTCGGCAGCTTTTTCTGAAGATTTTTCTGCAAGTCTTTTGGAAGGTTCAGAAGCCGCATTAACCTCAGCCGCTGCCGGAGGTGACTCACCCGCCGAATTAACGTCGTCTTGAGTTTTTGCTTCAGCAGCCTCGGCCTCCACCACTAAGACCGCATCGCCCTCAGAGAGCGCATCTCCCAGTGCGACCCTTAACTCTAAAACTTTGCCGGCAACCGTGGACGGTATTTCCATCGACGCCTTGTCAGATTCGACCACAATCAGACTTTGCTCAACTTCAATAACGTCGCCTACAGCAACGAATATCTCGACAACCTCGGCACCTTCAGCACCCCCGATATCAGGGACTATTACGGTAACAGACATCAGTAGACTCCTCGACTTTTAGGCATTGCGCGGATTGATTTTTTCGACATCAATGCCCAGAGCTTCAATCGCCTGAGCCACTACTGAAGGCTGCAAGACACCGTCATCAACCAAAGCTTTGAGCGCTGCAATTGCAATAAAGTCACGACTCACCTCAAAGTGATGCCGCAGATTTTTACGGGTATCACTGCGGCCAAATCCATCGGTACCCAATACCGTACAGGAGCCGGGAATAAACTCTCTCAACTGCTCCGCGTAGGCCTTTATATAGTCAGTAGCAATAACAGTTGGCCCTTCTCGATCTGCAAGTAGACCCGTTATGTAGGGTATTTTAGGATCATCTGTTGGGTGCAAACGATTCCAGCGCACTGCGTCTGCGCCGTCTCGGGCAAGCTCGTTGATGCTGGTGAGGCTCCAGACGTCGGTAGCAACGCCGTAGTCTTTCTCCAGTATTTCCGCCGCAGCCTCTACCTCTCGCAGAATTGTGCCAGCGCCCATTAATTGAACTCGAGGCCGATCTGCTGCTGCACCGGTTCTGAGCGCATAGGCACCTTTGACAATGCCGTTCTCGATACCCGCGGGCATGTCCGGATGATGGTAGTTTTCATTCATGGTGGTGATGTAGTAAAAAACATTTTCACCGACTTCGTACATGCGACGCATACCGTCCTGAATGATCACCGCCAATTCGTAGCCATAAGTCGGATCGTAGCTAACGCAGTTAGGAACAGTTGCTGCCATAAGGTGGCTATGTCCATCTTGGTGCTGTAAGCCCTCACCATTTAATGTGGTTCGCCCAGAGGTACCGCCAATCAGAAAGCCTCGAGCCTGACTATCACCCGCTGCCCATGCCAGATCACCGATGCGCTGAAAGCCAAACATCGAGTAGAAAATGAAAAAGGGCACCATGGGATAGTCGGAGACGCTATAGGATGTCGCGGCAGCTAACCAAGCGGAAAAAGCACCCGCCTCATTGATACCCTCCTCCAGAATTTGCCCTGAGACATCCTCCTTGTAGTAGAGAATTCCGCCGGCATCGTGAGGGGTGTACTGCTGACCTACCGATGAGTAAATACCCATCTGCCGAAACATGCCCTCCATACCAAAAGTACGGGCCTCATCGGGAACAATAGGCACAACACGCTCACCGAGAACCTTGTCTTTGAGCAGCGACGATAAAATACGAACGAACGCCATGGTCGTTGATATTTCGCGCTTGCCACTCGACTTGAGCTGGCTGGCAAATGCACTTTTTGCCGGCGCCGGTAAGGATTGCGACTGCGCACGCCGGGCAGGGATGTGGCCGCCTAGCTCGCCCCGCCGTTCTTTCATGTAGCGCATTTCGGGACTGTCAGCAGGAGGTCGATAGAAAGGCACGTCTTTCAGCTCTCGGTCGCTAATTGGAATGCCAAACCGATCCCTGAAGGCTTTTAAACTGTTGAGATCTAATTTCTTTAACGAATGCGTTTCGTTGCTAGCCTCTCCAGCTTCACTAGTACCGTACCCTTTCACAGTCATCGCCAATATGACCGTTGGGCGGGTGGTCTCTTCGCAGGCCGCTGAATAGGCCGCGTAAACCTTGTAAGGGTCATGGCCGCCGCGGTTGAGGCGCATGATCTCGTCATCGCTCAAGTCTTTTACCAACTCAAGGGTCTCGGGGTACTTACCGAAGAAGTGTTCGCGAGTGTAGGCACCGCCGTTGTACTTAAAGTTTTGCAACTCGCCGTCGCAGACCTCGTCCATGCGTCGTTGCAATAAACCTGAGCTATCGCGGTCTAGTAATGGGTCCCATTTTCTGCCCCAAATGACCTTGATAACGTTCCAGCCAGCGCCACGAAAAACACCCTCAAGCTCTTGAATAATTTTGCCGTTACCTCGTACCGGACCATCGAGGCGCTGCAGGTTACAGTTGATTACGAAGTGGAGGTTTCCCAGTTTCTCTCGGCCTGCGAGAGCAATGGCACCCAGTGATTCTGGCTCATCGCATTCGCCATCCCCCATAAAGCACCAGATTTTTCTGTCGCGATGATCTACCAGCCCTCGGTTTTGTTGGTACTTCATCACGTGGGCCTGATAAATGGCTTGAATTGGACCCAAGCCCATGGAGACCGTGGGAAATTGCCAGTAATTGGGCATTAACCATGGATGGGGATACGAACTCAGCCCCTGCCCGTCGACTTCCCGACGAAAATTTTGCAACTGCGTTTCTGTAATGTGGCCTTCAAGGAAAGATCTTGCATACATGCCCGGTGCGCTATGTCCCTGATAAAAGACGAGGTCGCCAGGATGGCCATTTTCAGTGCCCCGGAAAAAGTAGTTCATACCCACGTCATATAGTGTTGCGCTCGAGGAAAAGCTTGAAATGTGCCCCCCCAAGCCTTCGTCGTTGTCGTTGGCACGCATCACCATGGCCATGGCATTCCAGCGAATCAACGAGCGTATGCGGCGCTCCATAAACAAATCGCCAGGCATAGGCCGCTCGTTCGCAGGGGCGATGGTGTTGCGAAATGGTGTCGTAATCGCCAGAGGCAGCGGTACACCGGTATTTTCGGCGTGCTGGGACAGGGCATTGATCAAGGCTTCACCAGCAGCAACACCGCCCTCGCGTACCACCGAGTCGAGGGCATCGAGCCATTCTTGCCGTTCCTGCACATCTAGTAGGGGTTGCTCACTCACTGTCTTTCTCCGATCCGTAAAGCCCTACGCTGAAGCATTTGCAGCATGACAAGGCGCTGCAGCTCAACAAAAAATAGATGGTTAGACTTATAAATACCAATATAGAACTAACAATCCGAGGAAATCTTAAGCATTAGACTATACTAATTTGGCATTTTTTCTATAAAGTTCTATTTTAGAACCATAAAATATACGAAAAAATGCACGAGTTTTGCGATAGCGGCGAGGAGGTGGGTCGACCGCCCCAAAACGTGGGGCGGCGCGGAAAGCGTCAGCGAGGCTGTACTGGCATACTTTGATGAAACGTCGAAACATCCTCGACAATTTGAGCGCCCTCAATTTCAGCGAAAGGCTCATCGGCAAAAGCAGTGCCTTTGAGCTGAACCAAAACCCGTGACGCTGTCTCGGTCATAACGGTCTCCGCATAGTAATCACGAACGGCGTCGAGAGTTACTTGCTCAACAGCTGCAATTAAACGAGTCCTAGTATCAAAGCCATATCGCTCACGGTTCCAGTCGATCAAAAACGGCCCCGCCTCCTCCCCAAGATTCTTGGGCGGTTGCGTCAGGTCGGTCAGAACACCGGCTTTGATACTGTCAAACTCAGCCTGATCTAAGGCTTCCAAATCTGAAGCAAACTCCGCTCGATAACGGTCAAAGCGCTCCAACATTGCGATGGGAGCCTTAACCGGTGTTTGTATGTAAAAACCCACCAAGGGGTGATCACCCAGCTGAGTAGCAAACCCACCCGCGGCATATCCCAGCTGCTCTTCAGTTCGCAGTTGATTAAACGCCCGGTTGGACAGATGCGCGGCCAGCAATTCGCCTTTGGCAACATTCTCGATACTCGCTTTTGGCGCCGCAAACAAATACGCCATACCCAAATCTTCCACCGGAAGGTTCTCTTGATAAACTAGCGTGCTGCCTGGCTGTGGCGCATAGGTAGCGGCGCGCGTGTACGTATCGCCAGACCGGTTGGGAAGCACCCGCGCAATGAGATCAGCGAGAGACTGCACGTCTTCTTCACTGTAATTGCCAAAGCGGTAGCCGCGCACGTAAGCAGTGCTGAGCTGCTGTTCAATATGCCCGCTAAGTGCCTCTAAGGTTGCGGCATTCGCCGCTTGAAGCAGGTCTTCCTGATTAAATGCTCCTGTTTGTGTCAATCGGCGTATGGCCGGAAATAACTGTCGAACGGGAAAACCAAACCGCGAATTTTCGAGTCCCCGAGTAAAACGATCGACTGCCTGAATGAACTCCTCCTCTGAGGGCTCTATGCGCAACGCTTCCAGAGATCGCTTAATCAATTCAGGCTGCTTGTCTGTAAAGCCTGAAAAAGTCATTTGAATACCGAAACTTGGAGAGACCGAAGCGTTCATTCCTGCAATTGACGCCTCGGTAAGTAGCGTCGTTTGCTGCTGCCGATAAAGATCGACCCATAGGGCTGACAACACGCCTGCCTCAGGGCCCTTGGTTTGCTCACTGGTGTTGAGCTGCAACTGGGTAAACCCTTTGGGCTGCTCTGGGAATATAGCGCTGCCCTGCAGCCAAAATTCCGCGTTGTCTGTAGCGATCACCTTTACCGGCTCACCAGCAGGGTGATCTACTGCGAAGGATTCAGGTAGCAGGGTATTTAACGCGGGCATGGCTAAACCGTTTGCCGATGCTAATGCCACCTGCTCGGTGGGCGTGGACAGGGTTAAGGGTTCCACGCTGAACTTACCTGCATAGAAATGCATTTCTTCAGTCGCGGGCTCATCCTTTGAAACGAACCAAACATTCAACCGTTCGGGCGTCAGTTGCGCCATAACACTGGCCACCGCATCAGCATCAAAACCCTCGAACCGATAGGGTGCATCGATAGCATGAAGCGTCGGGTAATTTTGCATCGCTTCGGCCAACTGCGACACATAGGCAAAGTCATTGGTTTTTTCTAAAAATCTAAATCGATTTGCCAAAGACGTCGCAAACTCGCTTGCGAATCTGTCGTCTATACCCTCTGTACGCAATAATTCGATATAGCCCAGCACCATATCAACAATGGTTGAACGCTGCGCCATTCCAGCTTCGGTAAGGTCAATCTGGATACTGAAGGTGCCATAGTTACCCAAGCCATTGGGGGATGCCATAACGCCAAGGGAGCTCGCCCACCCCAGCTCTTTCAATCGAGCCGCCGGAGTATTAGGCATCTCAGACCCCAAAATATAAGCGAGGTACTGATTGGGCTTCACACGAAACTGATCGTCATTCGCATCGATAAGAAAATCCATCTGCAACATCCGCTGATCTTCAAGCGGCACGTAGTGCACCAGCTTGCCAGCAGCCTCGACCATATCGATTTGGTCAGTCACCACCGGCTCGGCAACCTCTTTATTAGGCACGTCGGCGAAATACTGCCTAGCTAAAGCTTCCATCTGATCTAAATCGCGGTCGCTCACCATCGCCACTTTCATAATATTGCCGGAGTAGTACTTATCGAAAAACTCGACGGTTGCACTATGTAGCGACGATCCCGGCTTATCCGCCAAACTCTCCAAGTTACCAATTAAAAAGCGATTGGCCGCATGGTCTCCCAGAAAACTTCTGCCAAGCTTAAACATACCGAAGTAGTCCATTTCCCGTCGCATGGACCACTCTGCATTGACAGCATTTTTTTCTTTCTCTATGTACTCGGGATCCAACAGAGGGGTTTTGAAAAAATGCGAAAAGCGATCTAGCGCCCCTTCGTAGGCACTGTTTTTAATTTCGAACATGTAGTTTGTGATATCGAGCCAAGTGTAGGCGTTGCGAGAACCCCCGTTTTCGCTCATGAAATTCATGTAGGCATCAACCTCAGGAAAAGCCTCAGTCCCCATGAACAACATGTGCTCGAGATAATGCGCCATACCTTGGTAGTCCATGGGATCGAACATGAGGCCTACACCTACGCTCAAGGCAGCAGCCGATTTTTCTACCTGTGGATCTGAAACCAATAAGACCTCGATACCGTTCGCCAAAGACAGTGAACGATATTCCCGACTATCGTTGGGACTCACAATGACACTGACAACAGGTGAATCCAGCGACGAATCTGACGTTGTCTCATGAGATTCTTCGCGCTGCGAGCAACCCAGCAAGCAGAAGCCTACCAACAGCCCAGAGATAGTTATTCGTAGATTTATCATGGATAGGTATTTCATGAGTCCCTCCTGGACGCCGTGCAAAATCTCATAGATGAGACCACAAACTAGGTCAGTTGTTCATTACCAGCGGTCGGCCAAGCGCTAACAATAGCGCTGACCAAGGTAGCTAGTGGAATCGCGAAAAACACACCCCAGACCCCCCAGACACCTCCAAAAAAGAGCACCGCTATAATAATAGCCACAGGATGAAGGTTCACCGCTTCGCTAAATAGTAATGGAACTAGAACGTTTCCATCGAGTAGTTGTATAACGCCGTACGCGCCTAGAGCCCAATAAAAGCTAGGACCAATACCCCATTGAAAAAATGCCACCGCCACCACCGGAATGGTTACTAGGGTTGCACCAATATAGGGAATAATAACCGATAGGCCGACCAACAAGGCCAGAAGCGCCGCGTAGTTGAGACCCAAAAAGGCAAATGCTATGTAGCTCACCCCCCCAACCAAAATAATCTCAATGACTTTGCCGCGGACGTAATTAGCAAATTGAATGTTCATTTCCGACCAGATCCTGCTGAGCATTGGCCGTTCAGTCGGTAGCAGGGACGTGAACCAATCTAAAATTTGATCGCGATCTTTAAGAAAGAAGAAAACCATCAGTGGCGTCAGCACCATGTAGACAAGCACCGCGAGTAACCCAGGAATACTGCTAAACCCTTTAGTGACCAGCAGCTGCCCTAACCCCGCCATATCACCCTGCACACTGTTCATGGCCAGATTGATTTGCTCCTGACTGATAATCGCGGGATATTTTTCCGGTAAAACCGAGAGGGCAGCACGCCCACGCTCGACCATAGCGGGAGCCTCACGAGCCAGGCTGACAAGCTGTCGCCAAACTAACGGTAACAGTCCCAAAACAAAGGCAAAAAACGCACTGGTAAACATCAAGGTGGCAATCCATACGCCGATTCGAGTCGATAAACCCCATTTGTAGAGCTGATTAGCAACACCCTGCATCAAATACGCGAGCACTACTGCAACAAAGATAGGGGTAAAAATATGCCCCACTGCGGCCAGCAGGATTAGGCTGCCCACTAAAATGACCAGTAATAAAACCGATTCCTCTTCACTAAGGTAGCGGTCATACCATTTTCTAAAAATGCTAATCATAGGGCAGCCTTAGTAATACGATGACGGAAACTACCGTCTTTGAGTGCTTGAGATTCAACACCATGTCCCGCTAATCGTTGCAGTGATTGGAAGTCCTTCGTGGAGCCTGGATCGGTAGCAAGCAGCTCTAATACAGCACCTGGGGCCATATCCCTTAGGCCACGCTTAGCCATGAGCAGTGGCATGGGACACTTTTGCCCTCTAGCGTCGATCTGTTTGTCCGACATGAATTGCATTCCTGATCCTGCTGGTAGCGCATAGTATAGCCACTATCACGTATTTTCCTGTGAACTCTTACTGGACAATACAACCAAACAAGTGGGACTTGCGATAAAGTGCGACCATGAAATTTGCCACACAGTACCTTGCTAAACATTTCAAACGCCATCTCCGATTCGCTGTCACTTGCGGGCTCGGGGGCCTATTGGCGTTGCCATTAGTCGCGGTACCTGCGACCGAGGGGCTCAAAATCCCGAATCTTGGGGAATCGAGCACGAGCCTGTTTTCCGCCGACTATGAGTATAGTTTAGGGCAATGGTGGCTAAAGTCCTTCCGCCGACAGGCACCAACCCTAGATGACCCTCTGCTTTACAGTTACGTAGAGTCTCTTGTGTTCGATTTGGTCACTCACAGCGACCTTCAGGACCGCAGACTGGAGTTTGTAATCGTTGATAACCCCACTATTAATGCCTTTGCCGTGCCGGGAGGCGTTATCGGGGTGCATACCGGCTTATTTAATTACGCCCAAACAGAAGATGAGTTCGCAACGGTCATGGCCCATGAAATCGCCCACCTGAGCCAAAGGCACTTTTCTCGCGGCGTTGAGCTCGCCCAAAGCCAATCAACAATAAATATAGCGGGCTTGCTGGCCGGTATTTTACTAGCGGCAACGGCTGGAACCGATGCGGGGCTTGCGGCAATGACCGCCACTCAAGCCGCATTGCAAGACGAACAGCTGCGTTACAGTCGCGCAAACGAGGCGGAGGCCGACAGAGTGGGGTTGCGCATATTGTATGACGCTGGAATGGATCCCTACGCAGCTCCCGCGATGTTTGAACGAATGCTAGCCTCTACAAGATACAGCAGTGCAAACCGTATGCCAGAGTTCATGCGCACGCACCCCTTATCCGAAAAACGGATTGCAGATACGCGCAATAGAGCCCGTCAGTATCCAAAACGTATTCGCCCGGTCAGCCTAGACTACCAACTTATGCGCGCCAGAGTCGCCGTGTCTTTGGCAGACACTCCAGAGGAAGCCGTGGCGCAGTTTAAGGGGGAGCTAGAGGGTAGTTCTCGGTCTCGAGAAGCCACCATTTACGGCTTGGTACTAGCATTAACCAAAGCTGGTCGTCCTGAAGAAGCCGCGCTGGCCCTCGATGGCATTTGGTCAGATCGAGAGCAACGTATCGAATATATTATTGCTGATGCCGAGATCGCATTGGCCAGTGGCAAACCCGAGTTGGCGGCACAAAAACTGCAAGTCCGTTTACAGCTATCTCCCGGCAATCACCCACTAACCATGTCCTATGCCCATGCGCTACAACAAAGCCAGCAATCGCATTTGGCCGAAGAGGTGCTGATTGATCAATCACGACTCAAGCCCGGAGACCCGGGGCTTTGGTACTTACTGGCTGAAGTACAGGGTTTGAGCGGCAACATTATTGGACTGCATCAGTCACGAGCAGAATATTTCATTTTGGTTGGCAACTTAGACGCGGCGCAGCGACAACTTGTTTATGCGCTAAAATTGGTGGGAGATGACTTCACCGTTTCAGCGCAAATTAATGATCGGATTGGACAGATTATTGACATGCGCACAGATCTGGACCGCGGCTAACCTCGCTCTAGGCGCGGCCAATGACACCGCTGTTTAGGCTTTCCGCAAATGACAACATACGATCGAGTGGACGCATAGCTGCCTTGCCCAGTACTGGATCGATATGAATTTCGTTGTCAGGCCTTTCGAATACCAGTGAAAGGCGCTCAAGATCGTTCATCGCCATCCAAGGACAGTTTGCACAGCTTCGGCACGTTGCTCCATTGCCAGCCGTAGGCGCAATGAGAAACGTTTTTTCGGGCGCTGCCTGCTGCAGCTTGAAAAATATCCCCTGATCGGTTGCAACAATAAAGGTCTCATGAGGCATGGCCTTAGCGGCCTTAATGATTTGAGTAGTCGAACCAACATGGTCTGCCATTTCAATCACCGATGCCGGAGATTCGGGATGAACCAATACAGCAGCCTCTGGGTGTACCTGCTTTAAGTCTGCGATACCCCGAGCCTTGAACTCCTCATGCACTATGCAGGCGCCATCCCACATAAGCATATCTGCTCCCGTGGAGCGTCGCACATAATCCCCCAAATGCCGATCGGGAGCCCAGATGATTTTCTTATCTTGTGCGGCAAGATGTTCGGCGACATCGAGGGCAATGCTTGAGGTTACGACCCAATCAGCCCTCGCCTTCACAGCCGCAGAGGTATTGGCATAAACCACAACCTCACGATCTGGGTGGCTGTCGCAAAAAGCGGTGAATTCCTCCACAGGACAACCTAAGTCTAATGAACAGGTCGCCTCCATATCAGGCATTAACACCCGCTTATTGGGTGTCAGTATCTTTGCGGTCTCCCCCATAAATTTCACACCTGCAACAATCAAGGTGTCTGCCGGGTGGTCGCGACCAAAACGAGCCATTTCTAGAGAGTCGGAAACACAGCCTCCGGTGGCCTCGGCAAGAGCCTGTATTTCTGGGGCGGTGTAGTAGTGAGCGACAATTACCGCATTTTCGCGCAGCAACAACTCGCGAATGGCCGCCTCTAGGTTCGCTTGGCGCTCAGGAGATCTTTCCGAACGCTGGTTCCGACTCAGATGCTCTTGAACTTGAACACGAATTTTATTCAGTTGTGATTGGGCAATGGTCATTGCTAAATAACTGGAGACTCTTAGATAGGTAAAGGTTAGCACAACTCCTGCTGTTTGCAGTGGCCCCTAGCACTGACAGTGCTACTATTATTTTTGCCGCCGATGCCATTAGAGATCATTTTGACCAACTCCAACAGCAGCAACTCAGCGTTAGATTCACCAGCCACCATCCTTGTTTGCGATGACGACCCAACGGTGAGGCTACTTGCGCGAGAGTGCTTGGAATCTGCTGGCATGGAAGTTCTTGAAGCTGAAAATGGCCAGGAGGCCCTAACGCTATTTGATCAGCACGAGCCTGATTTGATTTTTCTTGACGTTGATATGCCTAAGCTGAACGGCTTTGAGGTTTGTACCGCGATTCGGAGCACCCCGAGAGGTCAATCTCTACCCATTTTAATTGCGACTGGCGCCAACGATAATCAGTCTATTGATCAGGGATTTGAGGCCGGCGCCACACAGTATAAAACCAAACCGATTAACTGGGCTCTGCTGTCACGGGATGTGAAGTATATGGTTAGGGCCGCTGAGGCATTCGCTGTACTTAAAGCACAGCAAGTACAACTAAGAACCCTTGCTTACTATGATCCTCTGACCTCCCTGCCTAATCGGCGCAGCTTTGTTGATCAACTCAGAGGCAGCCTAGAAGAGACCGCGAATCATCAGCGCGATCTAGGCCTGTTAATGGTAGATCTCGATCATTTTAAGCGGATTCACGACCCCTTGGGCGAAGCGTTAAGTGATAGCTTGCTTACCGTGGTTGCTGCGCGCCTTGAGGAACGATTGAGCATGCATGCGCCTCGAGGTCCCGACCCTCACGAAGCAATTGATCGTAGTGAGCTGGAGGAGATGACGATTGACCTCATGCGTCCCGGTGGTGATGAATTCAATATTATTGTTCGCAACCTTCAGAGCCGTCAGGCACTTTTGGACATCGCCTCTTTAGTTCTGGAAACATTAAATGCACCGCTGATCTTCAGCGATAACCACCTCGTACTCTCGGCCAGCGTCGGTATCGCAATTGCGCCGGAACACGGCTTGGAGCCTGAAGCGATCATTCGAAGAGCCAACATTGCACTGAGTGCGGCAAAGCTCTCTGGCCGCAACCGTTTCCGATTGTATGATGATTCTTTGGCCGACGATGCCGATCGAAAGCTTCGTCTGGAAGCTGATCTTCGCGGCGCACTCGAGAGCCCAGATCAACTGTTTATGGCCTATCAACCTCAGATTGATACCAGTTCAGGCCGAATCTCTGGCGTTGAGGCATTAGTGCGATGGAGCCATCCCGAACTCGGTGCCATTTCGCCGGCACTGTTCGCGCCACTGGCCGAAGGAAGCGGACTTATCAGCCAATTAGGTGATTGGATCTTTAAGCGTGTAGACAGTGACATTCAGAGTTTAAACGATGTTTTACCCTCGTATCTGACGATCAGCATCAACCTATCGCCCTTACAATTTACGCAGGCAAACTTCCTGGAGACACTCAAACTTCGCCTGAGCGAGCTGCAATCAAACAATGAGATTGAACTCGAGCTCACCGAAGGTGTGATCATGTCTGACGCTGACGACAGTTTATTGAAGCTTCACGAATTGCGAAAAGCGGGATTTAGGCTTGCAATTGACGATTTTGGAACGGGCTATTCATCGCTGAGTTATTTGAAAGATTTCCCCGTCAATACACTAAAAATTGATCAAGCCTTTGTCGCCAATTTGGGCAATGAAAGTGGCAACAGTATTGTTCGGGCGATACTTGCACTGGCAGAAGCACTAAACCTCGACGTGGTGGCTGAGGGTGTCGAGACACAGGAACAAGCGCAATTTCTCAAACGGCATCACTGCAACATTCTTCAAGGCTTTCTGTTGGCTAAACCTATCCCTCTAAAGGAGGTGATTGAGATACTTGATGTCGACTTTAGCCACATGTATCGCGTCGACGAATCGTGAGCTCGTTATGAAGCTCCAATCGCGCCTCTTGCTTCTTTTTGCCCTGGTATTTTCAGTCAGCATATCCAGCGACAGCACTCTTAGCGCTTCAAAATTCAACCAACCGATACAAGTCCTGATTCAGGGCGAAGACCCAGAAAAATTACGCCAGGTACTACAAGATTTGGGCGGGCTAATCACTCATGAACTACCCATCGTCAGTGGGGTCGGCGGCATTATCGAAGCCACCGAACTCGCCAGCCTGGCTGACATAAAGGGTGTCGATCGAGTAACAGAAGACTTCAACCCACCAAAGCTGCCCGAAACGCGAGACTGTTTACTGTCCGGAGATTTACAAATACAACTGACGCCAAAATCATTACGGTGGCGGGTTTTTAACTTTGATAAAAGCACACGAAACATAAAGTGGCTTAGGGCCACGTGGCCCAGCGTACTGGGTGAAGCGACTTTATCCATTACTCCAGAGCTTTCTCGTTCGCCTGCTATGCGCGGCATTAACGTGACATCCGGAGCACAATCAAATTTGGACTTCATGATACCCCCAGGCCCCTCGCTGGTGGATATTCAGTTTTCAGCTTCACCAGAATCACTGTCACAAAATGACTTTCAAATTTCGCTAGGCCTTGACGACTGCGAAGCAAAACTCATTCCTGCCTACTCGGGACGTGGACAGGATTTTTATTTTCAAAAAGAATCTGGAACAACATTATTGACCCAGGCCGGCCTCACTGGGTCGGGAATTGGCGTTGCCATTATTGATTCTGGACTGTGGGACATACCCGCATTGACGCACAATGCTCTGGGAGAGCTACGCATTGCGACCCACTACAACGCCATTCGCGATCAGATTGATCTAAACCTTCGAGATGAGGGTGGCCACGGATCACACATGGCTAGCATCATTGCCAACAGCCAACGCGTCGCCAATCGAGACCCCGCTCAGTTTCAGGGCTTGGCCCCTAACGCTGTACTTATTCCAGTTACCGCCATTTCACCGCGTGGTGATGGCGACTTCATGGATATCATTCGAGGTATTCAATGGGTCACCAACAACCAAGCGCACTTTAATATTAGAGTGCTTAACTTATCTTTAACAGCTACTCCGCGTAGTGAATACTGGGCAGACCCCATGAATCAGGCGGTCATGGAGGCATGGAAAGCGGGTATCACGGTGGTCGTAGCAGCAGGAAACGACGGACCAGACTGGGGCACTATAGGCTCACCAGGCAACAATCCCTACGTCATTACTGTCGGTGCCTTCACCGACTCTTGGACACCCGGCGATAGACGTGACGATTATATTCCTAATTTTTCATCCCGCGGCCCGACACCCGAGGGTTTTATCAAGCCTGACTTCGTCGCACCCGGCGGTCATATAAGCGGGCTCATACCTCCAGATTCGACTTTGGCCATTGAAAACCCCAACTATTTTTTGACCTCTGGCGAATTTGTCTCCACCGGCAGCTCTCAAGCCGCAGCCGTCGTATCGGGACTCATTGCACTATTACTAGAAATTAAACCTGAGCTCAGCAACGATGACGTCAAGTGCTTGCTCTTAACCAGTGCTCAACCGGCCTTGAGTCGATCCGGGAAGCTCGCCTACAGCCCCTTTATTCAGGGTGCCGGTCGCGTCAATGCATCTCGGGCCCTGACATTAGGCAACACTGATTGCGAGCAAAAAAGGCTTAACGTCAGTGGTGCTTTAGCAGGCACGGAGCGCCTGTACGGACCCGCTGAGCAGCTTGAAGACGGCACCCCTTCCTTACCCAATATGCCGTCTATGGTTGAAGAAGAGACACCCGCACTTGGCATGAGTGTCGATCGGCGTTGGGGTGTTGCCGCACATCTCGAACGTCTCGATCCCGCGACCGAGCCACCGCAAAAGCCTAAGGTGCCATTTGACTGGGCGGCGGTCTATCGCGACGAGCAGCAAAAGCTCAATCGGCTAAAAGCTTCTCCATCGAAATAAAGTCCTGCAGTTCATTCCTCTCGTAATGCACCGATCAAGTACCCCATTTGGGTAACTCCAAAGCTGTTTACCTCCTCTACACGTTCGTACTATTTCTGAACAAATAGATAAGTCGCATAAAGCGGATAGTACACACCAAGAAGTCGTAAACCTGCGTAGGAGGTTACAGACCATGAGAGTGATGAAAGCAATCACAAGCTGTGCAGCAGCAGTAATACTTAGCACGAATGCTGCTTATGCCGAGGAAGAACCCCGTGGAGCGATTACTGCTATCAGTCACGTTGCTGCCGGGGTATCCGCGGATACTCCCCACAACGGTTTTCGATGGGCAGAGACTCGTCAAGAATCTGGGCCCGCGGTGAATACACCCACGGCAAGCCGACAGTCGGGCTTCAGGTGGGCATCTCATCCGGGCAACCAATCAAACGGTCAAACCGCTGCTGTCGAAGCTTCATCCGATGCGAACCAAACTGCGTCACGATGGATAATCCGAAATGATGCAAATCAAACAGCCTCGCGTTGGATCATTCGCAACGATGCAGACCAAAATGCGTCACGATGGATAATCCGAAATGATGCAAATCAAGCAGCCTCGCGTTGGATCATTCGTAACGATGCAAACCAAAATGCGTCACGATGGATAATCCGAAATGATGCAAATCAAGCAGCCTCGCGTTGGATCATTCGCAACGATGCAGACCAAAATGCGTCACGATGGATAATTCGAAATGATCCGAGTCAAGCAGCCTCGCGTTGGATCATTCGTTAGTCTTGTCTTTGGCGCGCTCTCGCACTAGCAAAACAAGATTTTGATGATTCTGCCGCGCCTCAACATCGATCTCAGGCACGTTACTGCCTGAGATCTTTTAATTTCTCCCTTTACACTTAAGTACCCTCAGCTTAGTGTCAGGCTGATGAAAACCGCAATTCAAAGTTTGGTTTTAACTCTGGCTCTGTCTTGGACTTGCAACACGCTTGCTCTTCCAGCAGATGGGCCAAACCTTGTGTTTTGGCCATCTGCAGTAACCAGCCAGCTTAGTCAGCGTATCGTAACTGACACCTATCAGGACTCAACCGGCTCTATGTGGCTATCCACGCAAGAGGGCCTCAACGTTTATGACGGTCGACGCGTCGAAAAATATCTCTCACTATTTGTTGAGGAGAATGGACTCCCACCGGGAGGCTTATTGGGAACCAAAGAATCTGCTGATGGAACCCTGTGGATAGCCACCACAGCAACGCTGACAAAATTCGATAGGACCAAGAAAGAATTTTTAATACCAGCAGGCTTGCAACGAAAAAAGCTAGATATCCACGCCTTTGAATTGGAAAAAACTGGACAGGTTTGGCTGGGAATGACGGGCGCGGTTGGTATTTTTAGGCCCGAAACAGATCAATATTTTCACTTCAAACTCCCGATAGCTCAGTTCAATCCCAATGCGCAAGTTCTTGATCTTATTGTTTCAGAATCTGGTACTTACGCCCTGGTGTCGGGACACGGCATCTACCGCCTTAAGTGGCTTGCCGGAGATTTAGAATTTATCCCACTATCGATAAATGTTGATATTGCGAATATGGCGGCCTACACGATAAGCCTGAAAAACGACGACATTTGGCTTGCCACCCTAGACCAGGGAATCGTCATAATTAGCACAAACAACAAATCAATTAGGCGTATAACCGCAGGCAATGACGTTTTAGATCTGCCATCAAATAGTATCTCTGCAGTATTTCATGATGATGACGACGCAACCTGGATTGGCACAGGCAAAGGACTGAGCATTACTCTCGATGGAGGAAGAACCTTCCGGAACTATTCGGACTTTAATGAAGGCCTCTCGGATACTCAGGTCTACAGCATCTATAAAAGCGATGACTCAACCTTTTGGATAGGTTTCATTAATGGGTTAGTTCAAGCTAGAGCAAGTATCGTTACTCCTACCAGTAGAAATAATTCAAACATATTAAGCAATACTGTTAACGGAGTTTTCGTGTCTGATGATGGAACTCTGTGGCTTGCTACAGATGCTGGAGTGTCATTTCAGAAGCCAGGCGGTCAGAATTTCTCGCACATAAACTCATCGACCAACTCATTGATAGCTGATGACGTGGCCACAACTGTACTCGCTGATAAAACTACTGTTTGGATTGGGACATTTGAAGGCGGTCTTTACCGATACGACAGGAAAGCCGCATCAATTTCTCGAGTGCCCTACGACCCTAACAGCAGTGATGGGCTGCATAGCAACGCAATCACTTCCTTAGAAAAAGCTGGCAGTGGAGAGATCATCGTTGGCACCTATGGGGGGGGATTAAGCATTGTCGAAACAAGTGGTCGTGTTGCGAGAACGTTTAGGAGTACCGAAGGCAGCAACATAAGCGACCGCGTGTTTGCTTTGCTAAATGATAGGGACCGGGGAATTTTAGTCGCAAATGAGAATGGAATAGCCAAGCTTTCTAGTGACTTATCTGACTATCGAAACACATCATTTGCGACTCTGGCACTTGGTGATGACAGTAATCTCACAAACATAGGTACTATTGAACTTCAGCATGGACAGGATAACTCATTGTGGATCGGCACTTTACGTTACGGACTGATTAAGGCTGAACGCACAACTGAAGGAGAAATTACCTCAGTAATCAATAAGTCCAGATCCTTAAATTTACCCAGCAATGCAGTCATGGGCATCCACAAGGATGCGACCAATCAGTATTGGATTTCCCACAACGAGGGTTTGACGCGGTTCAATCCAGACACGCTAAAGGTTCGTCATTACACAAATAAGTTTGGAGCAAACAATGGGGAGTTCTTAGTTGGCTCTTCTTTTAACACTCGGCAAGGCATAATTTATTTTGGCGGATTCAGGGGCGTTGTCACAGTAGATGCTTCTGCAGCAGACCAAGAAGACAAACAAGTTAAGGTAGGGCTCTCCTCAATTAGCGTAATGGGTGAATATCGTCAATTCCCCGACGACTTATCCACTTATACGCTGATATTAGATAGTAATGAAAAAATAGCCGATATTGAGTTTTTTGGTTCCGAATATGTCGCACCTGAAGTCATACAATATCAATACAGAATTCTAGGATTTACTGACAATTGGATTAATCGGAAAGAAGAGCGCACGGTAACCCTAACTGATCTGGACGCCGGCGAGTACGTCTTAGAAATAGCTGCAAAGGGAGTCCTGGGTGATTGGAACTACGATGCACTAAAAATGCCAATTATTGTTCGCCCAGCTTGGTGGCAAACGACATACGCTGCGATAGCCTTTTTCCTGATTCTGCTCATCATTGTGCTGACGATAATTCAGTCGATGAAAAAATCTCTTAATCGTGTAAGGGAAAGAGAGAAAGAATTAGCTTTTCAGGTGCGCGAAAGAACTGTAGACCTCGAAGAAGCCAAGCAAGCTGCAGAAGCTGCCAATGTTGCCAAGTCTGAATTTCTGGCAGTGATGAGCCATGAAATTAGAACACCGTTACATGGCATTATTGGAATGAATGAGCTTTTGCTCAAAACCGACACGACCCCTCAACAAAGCCGTTTCGCTAGAGCTGCACTAAACTCTGGAAAAACTCTGCTCCATCTAATTAGTGAGATTTTAGATTTAGCCAAGATCGAGGCTGACCGGATGGATATCGAATCCGTTGAGTTCGACCTTGTTAGCGTGATCGATGAAGTCTGCTATCTCCAGGGCGAACCTGCACAACGAAAAGGGCTAAAGCTAGACTTTATACCTGATGCCGCCTTGGCCGGTAGCTACCGGGGCGATCCACAGAAAATACGCCAGATCATTACGAACCTGGTCGGCAACGCTATAAAATTTACAGAGTCGGGTCGCATCACTGTTGCACTCGGGGTAGATGCTTCGGGCGATGTTCGAATGGTGGTAGACGATACGGGAGACGGTATTCCCGATGATGCTCGAACGCGAGTGTTCGAAAAATTCACCCAAGCTGATACCAGCACGACTCGCCAGTATGGTGGTACAGGACTGGGCTTAACTATTTGTCGTAATTTTGCCGAGGTTATGGGCGGATCTCTTTCAATAGAGACTCCCACGCCCGGCACTGGCACTAGAGTTATCGTTGCAATTCCTCTGGAGGTGGCTGAAATAAGGCCAACGCTAGACCGTGGAACTATTGGTCTACTGACAGACGACGAGGTACTCAAAAGTAGTACAGCCGCACATGCCGCATTAATTGGCTACGACACTGTCACCATCCAAAGCGTTGAAGAACTTGGTCAAATCACCTGTGATGCGCTAATCGTGGACCAACTTCTGAACCCAAGTGAACTCGACACTATAGAGCTGGAGGTTGATTCCGTTAAAAAAATACTAGCGACGTCAATAAAAAGTCTGTCGCCGCGCCTGCACTCTCAGCACTGGATTGGTCTCCACAGGCCCATCACAACCAGTAATCTCGAAGAAGCGCTTTCCAGTAAAGCAGCGCAGGCTGCAGCGCCCACCCCCTCTCTTCAAATTAATGCAGATGTGCTGATTGTTGAGGACAATAAGGTCAACCAAATTCTGGTGCAGGAAATACTGAAGTCCATGGGGCTGAGGTCTAATCTCGCTGAAAATGGTCTTGAAGCTGTCACCCTATTTCGACGTCAACGCTTTGACCTGGTCCTCATGGATTGCCAGATGCCAGTCATGGATGGTTTCGAGGCCACCAAACTGATCCGTGAGATTGAATCAGAGCGCGACTACGAACGCACACCTATTATTGCGCTGACGGCAGCAGCACGAGCTGAGGAGTACGAGCAGGCATTGAGCTCGGGGATGGATGAGTTCATGACCAAGCCTTTCAACGTCGCCCAGCTAGAAAACAGAATCATTGCAACGCTCACACATAAAATCGCCAACGACACTATTAAAGGTTCGGCAACAGAGCATGCAGCAGGCCAAGGCCCCATTGACGAGAACGTCATAGAATCGATATTGGCCATTAATCCAGGCTCTGGCGGTAGCGAGCTGCTCGGCAAGGTTATCGCTTCCTTTAATACGCAATTGCCAATAAACCTTGGAAATTTGCGTTCGTCGATTAACACCGAAGACACTGAAACACTGCGACAAAACGCCCATGCCCTAAAGTCTATGAGTGGTAATGTGGGTGCTACTCAGCTGACAAAGGCACTCAACGACATTGAGCAGGCTGCCGCTGTTGGCCAAATCACTTTGTCACAGGAAGATTATGAAGACATCGAAGAACTGGCTAGGAATGCCGTAGCCGCCCTGCAACGCTGGGCCTAACGGCAGGGTAAGGGGGCGGTGTCACTAGACACCTCTAAAAATAGGTGCGCGCCGCTCTTTTTGGGCCAGCAGACCTTCTCGTAAATCATCTGACTCAGAACAAAAAGCTGCCAGCTCTCGAGCTTCTTTTACGTTAATACCGCCTCGCTCTGCTTGGCGAATTATTTTCAACATTGCCGCCACTGCTAAGGGTGCGCGCTGCGCCAACATCTTCGCTGTCAGGTTACTCTCTGCTATTAGCTGATCCTCACTAATCAATCGACTAACAATTCCAAATTCCAACATCTGTTGGGCAGAAAATTCCTCTGCCGCGACAAGAATCCGCTTGGCGAGAGTAACCCCCAAACGGTTGACCATGCGTTCGATGCCCTCAATGGGATAACACAGTCCGATTGCTGAAGCGGGCACGCGCATCACTATATCTTCGGACGCGAGCCTGAAGTCACATGACATCGCAAGCTCACAACCACCGCCAAATACATTGCCGTTAATGACGCAGAGAGTAGGAATAGGTAAGTCAGCCAACTCATTAGTCACTTGCTGAAATTGATCACCATCTAACTCACCTGAACGAATTTGCTGCAAATCGGCTCCAGCACAAAACGTAGCGCCCGATGCAGATGTGATCACCAGCACCCGCGTCTCGGGCCTCAGTTCATTTAAAGCCCTTTGAATGCCCGACAGCTCATCACGACCTAGAGCATTGCGGCGATCCGGCCGATTAAAACGCAAGGTCGCAATACCAGCTTCCTGGTCAAATAAGATAGTCGAAGTCATATCGAGAAAAGCTCCATCTGCTGCTGATTACCTAGTCTAGGGGGCATTAAGGTTCAAATAAAACAGTCTTACATGGACACGGACAAAAAAAATACTTAAAGTTCAAAAAATCGAATCTTGCGAATAACTTAATTTTGACAACTGTGACCGACAACGGATCGCCCTTTAATCGCGGTATTCAACACGAGGCAAAGCACAGTGCTATTTTGTCGAGAGCAGCAAAGCTTTTTAATACAAAAGGGGCCCGATCAACCACACTGAGCGACGTCGCCGACAAGCTAGGTCTGACCAAGACAAGCCTTTATTACTACGTAAAAACCAAAGAAGACCTCATCTATCAATGCTATGACGCAGCAATGCGCCAAGCGCACAAAACCCTAGACCAAGTCGAACAAACAACTGACGATCCTTTGGAGAGAATTTTGCTCTTCATGGAAGAAAATATCTCCATGATCCTGAAAGCACTCTCGGGTCATGGTGACTATTACGCAGCGCCTTTAGAGTTTGCTTCGCTAAAAGACGAACATCGGGAAGCACTGATCCATGAGTACCTACGCATGTTCATGCGGATTCGCTCTTACATACGCGACGGTATTGAAAGCAATGTTATACGGCCCTGCCATTCCACAGCCACGGCGCGAGCATTAATTGGGGCTTTGGACTGGTCTTTTTATTGGCTGTACGAAATGCCCCGGGAAGAAGCCGTATTAGCGGGCTCTGCCTTACGAAATATAGTAAAGCACGGCCTGTTTGCAGCTGACGCTCAGTACCAGCCGGCTGACCATGTCCTCAATGCTGAAGGCGTTGTTCCCGCAAAGGGCTTTGACCGCGAAGCTCAAAACCGACTTAAGCAGGAAGCATTTTTTAAAGCTGGAACGCGCTTTTTCAACCGGAAAGGCTTCAACGGCACATCCCTCGATGAGATTGCCGAACATCTACAGGTTTCAAAGGGTGCGTTTTACTACCACTTCACGAACAAAGAAGCACTGCTCACCCAATGTTATGAGCACTCGCTGGATCTCACCGATGCCATTTACACAGACATCGGAAAAAGCACGATGTCTGCGCCACAAAAGCTCGACACTGCCTGCCGGCAGGTATTCCACATCCAAAACTCCGACCTTGGCCCATTGATTCGCTACAACACGATTACAGCGCTACCCCCACCAATTCGCAGACGTATTCTTATCCGTACTCAAGCCAGCAGTGACAATCTGGGGCAATTCATTCGCGAAGGACAGGAAGAAGGAACCTTCCGGGATGTAAATGCCGCCATTATGCAAAATATGCTGGAAGGTGCGGTAAACGCCGCCATGGATATTAGTGACTGGCGACGTGTTGATGATATCGATCAGACGGCTGTTGAGTATTTCGATGTTTTCTATTTCGGCTTAGCAAAGTCCACTAACTAAAACTGCGCCCGGGAGGTATCGGTGCCAAACTTTCAAGATGTCATGGACTTAATCAAGCCCGAACAGGTCGGTCGTTACTGGTTCAGGGGACATAGCCCGACACCACAGCCTCGAATTTTTGGCGGTCAGGTTTTAGCCCAGTGCCTTTTAGCCGCCAACGATACAGTCGACAACACCCTAATAGCTCACTCCATGCATGCTTACTTCTTACGCGCCGGTGACTCAACAATTCCGATTGAGTTTGATGTTGATCCTATTCGCGACGGTCGCTCATTCGCCACCCGTCGTGTTGTAGCACGACAACGTGGGGACGCAATCTTTAACACCTCTATTAGCTATCAGATTACCGAGGCTGGCTTTACACATAGCGAGAAAATGCCCGAGGTTCCCTCGCCTGAAGAAGCCGCCGCTCTGAACCTTGGGCCCAAATACAAAAGCTTTAGTGACATGTATCAAATCGACCGAGTGCGAATTACCGCACGCACTGAGCAGCCACAGCAAAAGCAGCAAAATTGGTTTAAGGCCGCAGGTCAACTCAAGGAAGACCCGAGGCTGCACCAAGCTGCACTCGCATTAATTTCAGACTGTGCCCTACTAGGCACCAGCTTTTATCCTCAGGGCATGCAGGACTGGGACATCAACCACATTGCCGCCAGTCTCGATCACGCTATCTGGTTTCACGAGCCGGTCAATGTTAGTGAGTTCTTACTTTATGAATGCGATAGCCCGTGGGCCGGTAACGCCAGAGGTTTTAATCGAGGCCAGTTTTGGAGTCAGGACGGCACGCTGCTGGCTTCTACCACTCAGGAAGCGCTGGTCCGACCAAAGACGCATTAACGTCGATGACTAATTAACGACTGAGGTCATTTGCCGCCCCAGACGCACCACCTCAATCGCGCCTTCGCGCAGCTCAAGGGCATGGATCGATCCGTTATCGGGCCAGCACTGCACCGTTTTACTGGCCTGGCGACTATGTGCCACCACAGTGTTGATCACAAGAAAATGGGTAAAGATAACCGTTGGTTCTGTAAGCTCCTGTAAGGCGCTCACAATCCCGTCTCGCCAACGCCATAGTGACTCATCTTGCTGGTCCCATGTTTGACGCATAAAGCCCTGCAGCCAAACCTGGCGGCTCTCAAGGGGTACCGGGGCTTGAATCTCTTGAAACGCATCATTAACCACAACAGTCCGATTTAAGCATGCGGCTAAAGGTGCCGCAGTTTCCTGCGCTCGTGCTTTAGGGCTGCTCACCAGAGCTACATCCTCGGGCACGACTGACTGCAAATGTGTTGCTGAAGCTTCAGCCTCACGCAAACCTTTGTCACTTAGCCCTGGGTCACTATGCTCACCCCAGCTTGCCGAGGCTTCACCGTGACGTACCAACCAGACCTGAGTCATCGATATGTCACCAGTGATTCTTGCCGCTGGGCAGACAGCAGCTGCAGGTGCGCTGCGTCATTAAAGTTAGACAATGAAACACGCTTACTGCTGTAGATGAGTCGAGTAATCGAGCAGTTCATAACGGGTTCATAAAATTGATAAAAACCGCTGTGGTGAGCGCCAACAATAAGCCCGACGGCCGTAGCGATCGTGCCACCTGATGTAAAAACCGCCGTATTCTTGCCCGCTCCAACAGACGTCATAATGTCCTTCAGTGCTGCCTGTACGCCATCTCTGAATACGGGCCAAGGCGTAATGCCACAGTCGGGGCAGTCTGGGCTGACCCAAGCATTGAATACTGCGTCTATGATTTTCTGATAGTCCTTACTATCGCCAAAATCTCGACCCGCAATTTCAGCCAGCACCGGGTCTTTATCAATCAGACCGGGCAAAAGCGCGCTGACCTGCTCCTCATTGTTAATCTCATTGAATCGGCGGTCAGTTTGTAACTCACAGGGGTCACCTAAACCCACCAGCACTCGAGCACCGGTTTCTTGCTGACGCGACAAAGTACCAGCCACTGCAGCGTCAATTTTAAGGCCTATCGTCGAAAGGAACTCGCCGGTTACATCGGCCTGACGCTGCCCCAAAGTTGAAAGCTGGTCGTAATTGGCTGAGCCAAAGGACGCCTGTCCGTGGCGAATAAGGTAAATCGAAGCCATCAGGCCTTGCTCCTCAGTTCTCTAGGGAAACGCATTACCCGTGGGTAAGGGTAGAAGTCATCGACGTGCCCCTCCCGTATGCGATCTTGTAAACCTGTCCAAAAATCCGCGTCGTAAATTTCACTGTGACGGGCGTCAAAAGCCTTTCTTGCACGCTGATTGCCCGAGAAGAAAAGTCGAAACTCCTCTGGGAAAACGTCGTTGGGCCCTACCGAATACCAAGGCCTGCTAGCCATCTCTTCATATTCATCTCGCGGTGGTGGAATGCGACGAAAATTACACTCCAACAGCGGCTGTATCTCGTCGTAATCATAAAAGACTACCCGACCATGGCGGGTCACGCCAAAATTCTTCAAAAGCATGTCACCCGGGAAAATATTCGCCGCGGCAAGCTCCCTAATCGATTTTCCGTAGTCGTTCATAACTTCATCAACGTCTTCATCGCTAGCGTTCTGCAAGTACAAATTGAGCGGAGTCATGCGCCGCTCTACGTAGCAGTGCTTAATAATCAGTGCCGTACCGCTGATTACCAACTGTGAAGGGCAGGCTTCGTAAAGCTCTGCCATCAATTCTTCTGAAAACCGTGACCGGTCGAAAACAAGGTTGTTGAACTCTTGGGTGTCGGCCATGCGCCCCGCTCTATCCCAGCGCTTCACCAAATTATATTTATCCTTAACAAGCTGGTGCGTAACGTCTTTTGGCGGCGTGAACCGGTCTTTAATAATTTTGAAAACAAACTCGTAAGACGGCAACGTAAATACAGTCATCACCATTCCCTTAATCCCGGGAGCGACAATAAACTGATCCGTGGTAGCACGCATATGACGATAGGCAGTACGGTAATAGTACGTTTTGCCGTGACGGTGGTGACCAATCGCACTGTAGATTTCAGAAATATCTTTTTTAGGCATTAGCTGATGCAAAAACAAAACATACTGAGATGGAATCGATGCATCGACCATAAAGTAACTTCGAGTAAAGCTGAATAACAAACTCACTCGATCTGACCCAAATAATATGGTGTCAATGTACACGGCAGGGGCGACGGCATCACCGTTGTGAAGCATAGGAAGGACGAAGGGTATTTGTAAGCCTTCAGCAACAATACGCCCGACAATATAAACGGCCTTGTTACGATAAAAGTGATGCTCCAAGGTATGCAGCTCAACCGCAGAGTCTGATGCGCCGTCAACCTCACCAAGCTGATTCTCGATCGCCGCAACAATAGAGGCACTGTCGCGCTCAATATTTTCATAGGGAATATGCATCGCGTACTGAGACAAGAGGGTCGCAACACTGTCGTGCAAATCACCACTGAAGCGTTTCACAACGCGCCGGACATCGACCGGCGGCATGTCTCCCTGGGGAGAGAATACAAAGGCGTGTTCATTGCGAATGCGGTGATGACCAAACACAGAGTTATAAATAGAGTTATAGAACGTTTCTGCAATTTCGAAATTGGTCATGCCGCGAACCAATTCAACATACACAGCGCGAGTCTCAGTCCAAAATACAAAATCGGAAATGCGATCGTCGGCAATGACGTTAACGTACGCCAAAGTTTCTAGAACTTTTTCTTTGTAGAGATCGATTCGCCTTGTCGATATCTCCTGCATGATGCCCCACTCTGCAAGCTCAAAGCGCGTACGGGCTGCGAGGGTAATATTCTCGAACTCAGCAAAATAAGCTGTGAAGCCGTTAAGAATAGTTCGCGCTAGGCGCGTCTGTTTATCCACGATTAGATCCCTGTTTAGGGCGCTCAGTGTAGGGGTCCCACCTACCCCTTGCAATTTCATTATCGCGAGGCAAAAAAAACCCGCCAGTGAAAGGCGGGTTTATTTTAAGCCAGCCCTGGGTTCAGGCTGCGTAGGCCTTATCGATGTACTGCGCACGGTGATAAGTTGCATCACCAAAGGTCGTGTTGATCATCATAAGACGCTTTGCATAATGCCCGATGTCCAGCTCGTCGGTAATTCCCATACCGCCGTGCATTTGGGTTGCCTCGCCATAAACAAGCTTGGCATTTTTATCGATAAACACCTTCAGCGCATGAATACTGGATTCCGCACTCGCGGGATCCTGCTTGTACTCGCAAACCACCTTGAACAGCAGCGACTTTGCCTGTTCGTAGGCCATCATTGTGTCCACCATGCGATGCTGCAAGGACTGGAAAGAGCCAATAGCCACCCCAAACTGCTCTCGCGTTTTGGTGTATTCCAGCGTCTTGGTATTCAGGGTGCCCATGCAACCAACGGCCTCGGCCATTAGCGCTATCGTCGCCTCTTGAATCATTGGGTCAACGGTAGCCATCGCAGCCCCGGCCTCACCTAGCAACGAATCAGCGTTTAAAGCAACGTCAGTGAAGGTAATGTTCGCAACGCGCTGACCATCCATCATCGGATAATCAACACGATTCACGCCCTCGGCATCGGCAGCAACCACAAACAAAGACAGTCCCTCACGGTCCGACTGCTCGCCCGCGGTACGAGCCAAGACGATCATCTGGTTACAGTTCGCGCCATTGAAAACGACAACCTTTTCACCGTTGAGTACCCAGCCATCACCAGCCGCTTTCGCTTGGGTCAAGCAGTCGGCGATTTCGAAGCGGCTCTGACGCTCAAGATAAGCAAAGGCACCCGAGGTCGAACCCTCAATGATCGACGGAATCCAGGCACTGCGCTGTGCCTCGTTACCCGCACGAGCAATAAGACCACCGAACAACACAACAGTCGGCAGGTAGGGTTCTACAACTAACCCTTTGCCAATCTCTTCCATAATGACCATGGTATCGACAATATTTCCGCCAAACCCACCATCTGCCTCGGCGAAGGGAATCGACAACCAACCCAGCTCAGCAAAGGTTTGCCAGGCTTTTTCGCTCATACCGGTATCCGATGCAACAATCGCGCGTCGGGTGTCCCAGTCGTAGTCATCCTGCACAAATCGCGCGATAGAATCGCGTACCATTTGCTGTTCTTCTGAAAAATCAAAATTCATATCTTGTCCCCTCTAGACCTTTATTCCAGGCCCAGTACGTATTTAGCGATAATGTTCTTTTGAACTTCATTAGAACCGCCATAGATGGTCGCTGCACGCCCATACATGTAGTTTCGGAACGCTTCATGGGTCCAGCTGTGCCCCAAAACCTCAGGGTCCATATTGTTAGGCAGAACCCCTTGATAATAGGCCGCGGTTTCCATGCGCAGCTCCTGAGTAGCCTGCTGCAATTCAGTGCCCTTGATCTTAAGAAGCGATGACTCCGGGCCAGGAAAACCACCAGCGGCCATCGCTGCCAACGTGCGCAACTCGGTAAACTCAAGGGCCATGAGTTCAATTTCAAGATCTGCAACCTTGGCTTGGAAACCCGCATCATCCATCAAGCGTTTACCACCATTGATCTCGGCAGCAGCAGCGTCCTTAATCAGGCGAATATTTCGTTTGGATTGAGCCACGTCTGCAATACCCGTTCGCTCGTGGGCCAACAGCGCCTTGGCAACGGTCCATCCCTTGTTCACTTCACCGACAACATTTTCAACCGGAACACGCACATCGCTGAACTCAACCTCATTGAGGCTGTGCTCGTTATCGATTGAGATAATCGGGTTAATCTTGATACCCGGGGTCTTCATATCAACCAAAATGAACGTAATGCCTTCCTGCTTCTTGCCTTCGTTGCTGGTGCGAACCAACACAAAGATCCAGTCGGCATACTGAGCATAGCTTGTCCAGATCTTGGCGCCGTTGATCACATAATGATCACCATCAAGCTCCGCTTTAGTTTTTAACGAAGCCAAGTCTGACCCGGAACCTGGCTCGGAGTAACCTTGGCACCACCAAGTATTACTATCGAGAATTCCAGGTAGAAATTTCTCTTTTTGTTCGGTCGTACCAAACTGGTAAATCATGGGACCGACCATGCCGATGCCAAAAGGAATCACACCAGGTATACCGCGCTCGGACCGCTCAGTTTCATAAATGTACTTTTGAGTGGGTGTCCATCCAGTACCGCCGTGCTCCACAGGCCAATTAGCCGCAATCCAGCCTTTCTTATAAAGCCGCTGCTGCCATTCAACGATAGCCGCTTTAAAGTTGTCTCCACGTAAACGTGAAACCAGTTCGTCGTCAAACTGCTCGTCAAAAAAGCCACGAACCTCTTCCCGGAACGTCAATTCTTCGGGGGAAAACGCAATATCCATAGGTGCCTCGCAATTATCAGGGGCGATCTGCTGAGTAAATCGCCAAGTTTTGAACCTTGAGTATGTTTTTCTACGCTGTGGAATGTAGGCAAGTTGGCCGGCGATTGCAAGTACCCTTTATTCGACCTGATTTTTGCTAGGGTTTACGCGCTTCTAAAAAGTACGGCACTGATGTTGGCCTACGAAGAAGTCGTTACTGTGGGATTTTAAGCGGTGCGCAGGAAGGCGATAATAACTAACGCCACGGTGCGCGCTCGGCCTAGCCCCAACCCGACTAATAAAGTATAGAAAACAGTTTGCGCTGGTACTCCGCCGCCAGCGGATCGCCCTTACCTATAGTGGTCAGGGTATCCAAATAAAGGCGCTTTGCTTCACCATTATTCCAGTCACGATCTGATCGCAACACAGTTAGCAGATGTTCAAGCGCCTCTTTGTGATGATCTGCTGCGCTAAGCTGAACTGCCAACTGAACCCTAACGCCATGATCGCTGCTATCTGTCGCAAGCTTGGCTTCTAAAGCTTCTATTTCGGGAGACTTCCCAGCCACGCGCTTCAACTCAATCTGGGCCATCAGCTGCTCATGAAGGGCGTCTTGATCTACCAAACGAACTTCACCTAGCACAGCCGTTGCTTCATCCAGCCTGTTAGCCTCTACCAAAGCACCGGCGTAAGCGTGGGTTAATTCTTTAAGCTTATTAGAGTCTTCCCAAGCGCCACGCAATAGCGCCAAAGCAGCCGCCGTGTCTCCGGCGTCTAGCAGCTCAGTCGCTTCAGCAATTTTCGCATTCCACGGCGAGGGCAAATGCTTTTCCAACATTTCACGAACAGCAGATTCAGGCTGAGCCCCCGCAAAACCATCAATGGGCTGTCCATCCTTGATCACCATAACGGTGGGCAAGCTTCTAACGCCTAACTGGCTCGCCAAGGTTTGCTGCTCATCGGCATTGACTTTGGCCAGCAGAAAAGCGCCGGCGTACTCTGCGGCTAGCTTCTCTAAAATGGGCATCAGCTGCTTACAGGGTTCACACCAATCGGCCCAAAAATCAACGACAACAGGCCTATTGTGTGACTCTTCAATAAGCTGTTCCTGAGCGTTTGATTCGTCAATATTGACAACATGTGCCACTGAATTCATGACTTAATTCTCCTTTAAGCCCAGAACATCTTGCATGTCATACACGCCGGGCTTTTGATTGATCAACCAGACCGCGGCGCGAATCGCGCCCCGGGCAAAAGCCATTCTAGAGCTGGCCTTATGTGTAATTTCGAGGCGTTCACCTTGAGCCGCAAAGGTGACCGTGTGGTCGCCCACAATATCTCCCGCGCGCACCGTTGAAAAACCGATAGTTTCCCGATCTCGCTTGCCGGTGAGGCCCTCACGGCCATATACCGCAACGTCAGCGAGGTTACGTCCCGTCGCTGCTGCTACCACCTCACCCATGGCAATGGCTGTACCACTTGGGGCATCAACCTTGTGTCGATGATGGGCCTCGCTAATCTCGATATCTGCCTCTGAACCCAAAATAGCGGCGGCCTGCGCCAACAGGCGATAGGCTAAGTTTACGCCTGTTGAAAAGTTAGAGGCCTGACACAGTGCAATGGCACGAGTCGCTTCATGGAATTGCTTAACTTGCGTCGCAGAAAAACCGGTTGTCCCCGAAACCAGCGGCGTACCCGTCGCTGCACAATACTGCGCGTTTAGCACTGCTGCAGACGGAGGCGTAAAGTCAACGAGGACATCAACTTCGTTAACAGCTACTTTTATGTCCTCGGTAAAGAGCACCCCTGAAGGAGTGCCGCCCAACAACGTCCCAGTATCGACGCCACAAAGGGCACTGCCAGGACGTAAAATTGCGGCGCTTAGCACTACGTTGTATTCGCTCGCCGCTATGGCCTCGAGAAGCATTCGACCCATTCGACCCGATGCACCCGCGATACCCAGCTTTGTGGTCACTTAGTCATTCCGTCAAAAAACGATCTTACCCCTTCAAACCAACTCGACTGACGGGGTGATTGGCGATTGCCCCCCTCATCGAGAGTGGATCGAAACTCTTGCAGTAATTGCTTCTGCTGGGCACTGAGATTAATTGGGGTCTCAACAACGGCTCGACACATTAAGTCCCCAATGGGACCACCGCGCACAGGCAGCACGCCCTTGCCCCGCAATCGAAACATTTTTCCGGTCTGCGTCTCGGAGGGGATTTTCAACTTCACCTTGCCATCAAGGGTTGGAACCTCTAACTCTCCACCCAAAGCGGCATCGACAAAATTAATGGGTACCTCGCAATATAAATTGCGTCCATCTCGCTCAAAAAGGTTATGTTGTCGCACGGCAATCTGCACGAATAAGTCACCGCTGGGCCCACCTGACGGCCCTGCCTCGCCTTCCCCACTCAATCGGATGCGGTCGCCGGTATCAACGCCAGGCGGCACCTTAACCGACAACGTCTTGGTCTTTTCCAATAGCCCCTGACCACGACAATCACGACAAGGATCAGAGATGGTCTTTCCTTGCCCACGACATTTGGGACAGGTTTGCTGCACCTGAAAAAAGCCCTGCTGCATGCGAACCTGCCCGGCACCACCGCAGCTACCACAGGTAACCGGCTTGGTACCTGGCTTTGCGCCGCTGCCGTCACAGGTGTTGCAGTGCTGTAGCGTGGGTACTTTGATTTCTCGCGTTGCCCCACGAACAGCCTCTTCGAGGCTTACCTCCATGGTGTAACGTAAATCAGAACCCCGTTGCGGACCTTGTCGTCCACCGCCGCCACCGCCGCCAAAAATATCCCCGAAGACGTCGCCAAAAATATCGCTAAAATTGGAGCCGCCCTGAAAACCGCCGCCGCCAGCGCCTTGCTCCAGACCCGCGTGACCAAACTGATCGTAAGCTGCGCGCTTATCAGCGTTCATCAAAACGTCGTAGGCCTCGGTCGCCTCCTTGAATTTGGCATCCGCATCCTTGTCATCGGGATTCCGATCAGGATGAAACTTCATGGCGATACGGCGATATGCCTTCTTGATATCCGGGTCTGCCGTAGACCGATCAACCCCGAGAACCTCGTAATAGTCACGCTTGGACATTGCTGCTTAGCCTGTAGTTGCTCAAAGGGGACGCCGATCCCCATAAAAAATACGCGGGCTTAAAAAAACCCGCGTTGAACTTACCATGATACTCCCCGATAGGGGATGTGAGATCGGGCCGTCCGTTACACAGACAGACCCCTCACTTATGGCTTGTCGTCTTCTTTGACTTCCTCAAACTCAGCATCAACAACGTCACCGTCGTCAGCAGAACCTGTAGAAGCGCCCGCCTCAGCACCTGCGGCCTCCGCTGCACCTTCAGCCTCTTGCGCCGCGTACATCTTCTGCGCTACCGGACCCGTTGCCTCTGTGATTTTGGTCGTAGCTGCCTCGATCGCCTCTTTATCATCGCCTTGCATGGCTTCTTCAGCCTCGGCAATTGCGGCTTCAATAGCCGCGCGCTCGTCGACCGTTGAGTGCTCTCCCGCTTCCTCGAGAGTCTTTCGCGCAGCGTGAACCATGCCATCGCAGCTGTTTCGGACAGTAATCATCTCTTCGAACTTCTTATCGGCCTCTGCGTTAGCTTCGGCGTCTTGCACCATTTGCTCAATCTCGTCCTCAGAGAGACCACCCGACGCCGTAATACGAATCGACTGCTCTTTGCCCGTGGCTTTGTCTTTGGCAGACACATTAAGAATACCGTTGGCATCAAGGTCAAAAGTCACCTCAACCTGAGGCACGCCTCGCGGTGCCGGTGGAATATCAGCAAGGTCAAACCGACCGAGCGACTTATTTTGGGCCGCCTGTTTGCGCTCACCCTGAACCACGTGAATAGTTACCGCCGTCTGATTGTCTTCAGCTGTTGAAAACACCTGAGATTTTTTAGTTGGAATCGTGGTGTTCTTCTCAATTAACGGTGTCGCAACACTACCCATCGTTTCAATACCAAGAGTCAGCGGTGTCACGTCAAGCAACAGAACATCTTTGACGTCACCAGCGAGCACAGCACCCTGAATAGAAGCGCCCATAGCGACCGCCTCATCAGGATTTACATCCTTGCGAGGCTCCTTACCAAAGAAGTCAGTTACTGTCGTCTGCACTAAGGGCATACGCGTCTGTCCACCGACCAAGATAACGTCTTGTATTTCAGAGGGCGACAGTCCTGCATCTGCCAATGCAGTTTTTACGGGATCTAATGAACGTGTGACCAGATCCTCCACTAAAGACTCGAGCTTAGACCGAGACAACTTCACCACCAGGTGCTTGGGGCCCGTGGCATCGGCAGTAATGTACGGTAGGTTGACCTCCGTCTGCTGGGCACTAGAGAGTTCAATCTTGGCTTTTTCGGCAGCTTCTTTAAGGCGCTGCAACGCAAGAGGATCACCGTGCAAGTCAATGCCATTCTCTCGTTTGAATTCATCCGCCAAATACTCGATCAATCGAAGGTCGAAATCTTCTCCGCCGAGAAAGGTATCGCCATTGGTTGCGAGAACCTCAAACTGATGCTCACCGTCGACCTCGGCAATTTCAATCACTGAAATGTCGAAGGTACCGCCACCCAGATCGTATACCGCAATTGTGCGATCTCCCTGAGACTTGTCCATGCCATAAGCCAATGCAGCTG
Source organism: marine gamma proteobacterium HTCC2080 (assembly GCA_000169115.1). Lineage (GTDB taxonomy): Bacteria > Pseudomonadota > Gammaproteobacteria > Pseudomonadales > Halieaceae > Luminiphilus. Next base: position 408,921 of record AAVV01000001.1, on the reverse strand, counting down.
CCGTTGGCTCATTGATAATGCGCTTCACCTCGAGTCCGGCAATCTTTCCAGCGTCTTTCGTGGCCTGACGCTGCGAATCGTTGAAGTAAGCCGGCACTGTAATTACCGCTTCTGAGACCGTTTCACCCAAAAATTCTTCCGCGGTCTTCTTCATCTTGCGCAGGACTTCAGCAGACACCTGTGGAGGCGCCATGCTGTTGCCTTTGGCCTCGACCCAAGCATCACCATTGTCGGCTTTGACAATGTTATAGGGCACCATCTTGATGTCCTTTTGTACCACTTTATCTTCAAAGCGGCGCCCGATTAGGCGCTTTACCGCGTAGAGCGTGTTGGTAGGGTTGGTAACGGCCTGACGCTTAGCCGCCTGCCCCACCAGAATCTCATCATCGTCGGCATAAGCGACAATTGAAGGCGTGGTGCGCCCGCCTTCTGCATTTTCAATAACTCGCGCCTTTCCACCTTCCAATACCGATACACACGAATTGGTGGTTCCAAGGTCTATTCCAATAATTTTGCCCATTACTCTCTCCTGTAAACGGGGACTTCTGCCCGTCATCCTTGCTTGCTTGTATAGATGGGTCCGATTTAAAAAAATTCAAGACTTTTTATGAGGGTATTACTCGGCAGCCTTGCTCACCATCACCATTGCCGGGCGAACCAATCGCCCATTTAGTTGATATCCCTTTTGCATGACAGCAATTACCGTATTCGGTTCTACCTCAGGATTTTCCACCATGCTCATAGCTTGAGCGATCTGAGGATCGAAAGGCTCTCCCATAGGGTCAATGGTCTCTACGCCGTGCTTTTGAAGCGCATCAATCAAACTCTTTTGCGTGAGCTCAACTCCTTCAACAATGGGTTTCACCGCTTCATCGGTTCCTGCAGCCTCGAGTGCGCGCTCCATGTTATCGACCACGGGCAGCAATTCGCTGACGAAGCGCTCTAAGGCAAATTTTCGTGCTTTATCGACCTCTTGCTCAGCGCGGCGCTGAACGTTTACCGCATCGGCCTGAGCGCGAAGCGCAGCGTCTTTAGCCTCCGCCAGATCCGCCTCCAACTGAGCCGCGACGTCATCAAGGTTCAATTCTATTGACTCAGCATCCTCGTCGGTAACATCAACAGTGCTTCCTACAGAGGCACTCGATTCATCATCGGTGTATTCGGTTTTGTCGTCTGCCATCTCCGGTATCCTCTGGAATGGTTCAATCATAAGTGAGGCAGGCTACGCAACAGGCGCCGCCTTGGTTTGGAATTCGAAATGGGGATGGTTAACAACGATTTCAAGCTCCGAACCCAATTTGTGGAGCGCTTGGTCGGAATATCACACCATTGAAGTTGACGACACGGTAACAACACAATGCGATCGCAGACTGGGAGTGGTCGTAAGTGCCAGCACCAATCGCGCCCATGACGGGCTGAAAAAGTGCATTTGACGAGCTAAAACAGAGCCCTCCGGTTATGAGATCGAGGGTTGCTGAATGTTTTTGCTAAATTGGGCTTCAGGTTGGGAAAGTGAACTGGGGGTCGGGAAAGGCCGCAATGGTCTCGAAAAATCCACCACGGCCTTAGCTACTTCCGGTCAGCTACGAGCGCGATAACGCGGCACTCAGCATCTTCGCCGTCACATCCACCATTGGTATGACCCGCTCGTAGGCCATGCGTGTGGGCCCTATAACCCCCAAAACTCCTAAGGTGCGGCTGCCTTGGGCATAGGGCGCGGTGACCACGGAATAATCACCGAAGACATCGTATCCAGCCTCCTCGCCAATAAAAATTTGCACACCCTGTGCGCGGTAAGACCGCTCAAGAAGCTCAAGAACATCTCTTTTATGCTGAAATGCGTCGAAAAGCTCTCGAAGCTTATCCATATCTTCAGGATGCGCCTGCCCTAAGAGGTAATTCTCTCCCGCGACAACATAATCCTCACTGGGCTCACCGTCGTCGAGCGCCCGATTAGCTAAATCGAGGGCTGCCGCCATATATTCGTCAATACGACTTCGCGCCTCTGCCATTTCCTCAACAAGTCGTGCCTTAACCTCTACTAAATCAGCGCCGGCATAACGATGGTTGATGAGGTCTGCAGCCGCTTTTAGCTGCGCCTCGGTTAAGGGCTGCGACAATTCGATCACCCGATTTTGCACTTCACGTTCGTTCACCACCAAAATCACCAGAACCCGATTTTCTGATAACGGGAGAAACTCAACCTGCCTCAGCTGATTAACCGCAGTTTTAGGTACGGTAACGATGCCTGCCTGGGAGGTCACGTGGGCTAACAGCGACGACGCTGTTTGCACTAAATCCTTGGCCGTTCGATTAGGGTCAAGCTCTTCCCGCAAGGCTAGAACTGCATTGGCCTCTATCGGCTGAACTTGTAACAGCGTATCTACAAAAAACCGGTAACCTCTAGCCGTAGGGATTCTCCCAGCCGACGTATGGGGCGAGGTCAAAAACCCTCTATCTTCGAGATCAGACATGATATTGCGAACGGTTGCCGGACTCACCGATAAAGCGCTGTGGGCCTGCAGGCTCTTGGAACCTACTGGTTGTCCGTCACGAATGTGCATTTCGACCAATGTTCGGAGCAAATTCGTCGCGCGGCCTGAAAGATCAGTCGGTGGCATAGCAAATGGCGTCATTTATCATTCCTAATTAGTAACACAGCCGACGTTCAGGACAAAGAACCGTCTGCGACCTTTCCCGATTGAGTCATGTTGCGCTATAAGGGAGGAAATACTCGGAAGCATATTATGCTAAGACAAATCACAATCCGCGATTATGCCGTCGTCGCCTCTTTAGACATGGATCTAGACGAGGGGATGACAGTGATTACAGGAGAAACGGGCGCGGGTAAGTCCATCATGCTTGATGCGCTGGGACTGTGCATTGGCGATAGGGCAGATGCCCGAACAGTTAGGCCAGGCGCAAAGCGTGCCGACATTACGGCGGTTTTCCAGATCGACCAGCTCCCTGCAGTGACCGCCTGGCTCAAGACACGTGAGTTAGACCTGCCTACCGAGGAATGCATTCTTCGGCGGGTGGCCGGTGCCGACGGGCGCTCTAAAGCATTTATCAATGGCGCGCCCGCAACCCTAGTCGATTGCGCGGCTGTTGGCGCGCTACTGGTTGATATTCACAGCCAGCACGCCCACCAGTCTCTGCTGCGCAGATCTAGTCAGCGCGCTCTTTTAGACGCCACTGCTGGTGCCACAGAACTCGCGGCAGAGGTAGCCCGAGCTTCAGTTCACTGGCAGACGCTCGCCTCTGAACTTAAACAAAAGGCCGGGCAATCTGAAGCCGATACAGCGCGCTTTGACTTGCTGACCTATCAGGTCTCAGAGCTCGACACCCTAGACCTCGGTGCATCGGAGCTACAAAGTCTCGAGGCGGAACAAAAACAGCTGCTTAATGCTGACTTCCTTTTAGACAGTGCCGGACAGGCACAAGAACACTGCGAGCAACAACTTGAGCAGCTGGTGCGCATTCGGCAACTGGTCTGTGACGAGCGACACGAAGGTTCAACCATGAACAATATCCGCGAGATGCTTGAGACCGCGGAAATTCAACTGCAAGAGGCGCAAAGCGAGCTTGTCAGATACACCGACCAACTCGATCGCGATCCAGCACAGCTGCAGTGGGTGTCAGAACGCCTTGAACAGGTCTATGACTTAGCTCGAAAACACCGTGTCATGCCCGAGCAACTCACCCACCGCCACGATCAACTCAGGGCCGAACTTGAGACACTCAACGCGGGTCCCGATCAACTGAATAAACTTGAGGAGGCGCTGCAAACCGCGCAGTTAGCTTGGGTCAAGAGTGCTAAAAAACTCACCGCCAAACGCAAAAAGGCCGCGAAACAATTAATTGGACATGTCTCGACAACCCTGAACCGACTCGCCATGGAGCGCTGCGATTTTCAGGTTGTTTTGACTCAACACCCTGAAGAAACCCCAGATCCAGCAGGTGCTGAACAGGTAGAGTTCCTCATTAGTACTAATCCCGGCAGTGCGCTTGGATCACTGGCTAAAATTGCTTCGGGTGGTGAACTTTCCCGAATTAGTCTCGCGCTGCAAGTTGCGGCTGCTGAAAGTGCAACAGCCCCTACCATGATCTTCGATGAAGTTGACGTCGGGATAGGTGGCGGGGTCGCCGAAGTTGTTGGCGAACTGCTGAGCCAACTAAGCCAACGAGTTCAAGTGCTATGCGTTACGCACTTGGCTCAGGTTGCCTGCAAGGGCTCGCACCACCTGCAGGTCAGTAAAACTGGTGACGCTTCCGCTGTATTTACGGAAGTGCACTTACTGGAGGTCGAAGAGCGCGTTGAGGAAATAGCCAGAATGCAGGGCGGACTCACTATCACTGACAGTACTAGGGCACATGCTCGGGAAATGCTCAACGCGGATTAAGCGCAGCGCTAGCGCCGCTTACGTACGTAGAGCACCAACGAATGGTCGATAATTTCAAAGCCATTCTCCTCAGCAATTTCATGCTGTCGTGCTTCAATAACCTCGTCAAAGAACTCCACAACCTCGTTACTTTCCACATCGACCATGTGGTCGTGGTGGTCATCAGACGACAATTCAAAGACCGAATGCCCCGTTTCAAAGTTATGGCGTGTCACCAGGCCCGCGGTCTCAAACTGGGTCAAAACCCGATACACCGTCGCTAATCCCACGTCCTCTCCAGTGTCACGAAGCCGCTGATAAACATCCTCGGCGCTCAAGTGCTCAGCACTTTCAGAGGTGGAATCGAGCATTTGCAAGATCTTGATACGAGGCAGAGTGACCTTGAGGCCAGCCTTGCGAAGCTCAACATTTTCACTGGGCATAATATTTTTCCGTGACTGTTGTGGGTGTTTACGGGGTATCATGCCCGACCAGATCGAAGCTTGGAACCAAAATCCGATGGCATTGCATCTTCGCAGCCCACTTATTCCCCTAACACTAGCCTTAGTCCTACTATCGGGCTGCAGCGGTAGCTTGAGTTTTCTCAGTGCCTACCGAATCGACGTCGAACAAGGGAATATCATCACTCCCGAGATGATCGAGCAACTTCAGCCTGGCATGACACGCAGGCAGGTGCGGTTCGTCATGGGAACGCCACTCATTGAAGACACCTTCAATACCGATCGCTGGGACTATCGCTATTTTCTGCGCAACGGCAACAAAACCCTTCAGGAAAGCAAACTTTCAGTATTTTTCGAAGGTGATGCACTCGTCGATGTTACAGGTAGTGAGGTGCCCGACTGGGCTAGCACGGGAACCGAGGAGCCACAGACCGATGCCGAAAGTGGAGAGCAAGAGCAAACAGAGGTTTAAAACCTAAGTCTCGCCCTCAGCGCGCCGCTGTTTGGCTTCAGCAGCCCGTCGTTTACGTACTTCCTTGGGATCAACTTTTAAAGCCCGGTAGATCTCGACGCGCTCCCCGGGCTTAAGTACCTGATCACCTTTTATAGCTTTACCAAAAATGCCCAAACTTGGGTTATCGGCAAGGATCAGCTCATCGAACTCCTCTTCAATGCCAGACTGAATGACGGCTTCTGAGGCGGTCGTTCCTTTGGGCACAGTGACCGCGCAAATAAGCTGCCGCTCTGGCAGTGCAAAGGCCACTTCAATCGTTATTGAATCTGTCACGGAGCAGAATCTCCCAATAAATGATGAGCCCGCTTAACCACGGCATCCACCAGGTCATGGGCAACACGGTCAAATAACTTCCCCGCCGCTACGTTGATGACGCTACTTTTGAGCTTAAAGTCTAGCAGCAGTGCCACTTTACAAGCCTCGGGTGCGAGTGACTTAAACGTCCAAACTCCAGAAAACCGCTCAAATGGACCATCAATCAACCGCAAATCAATAGTATCGGCACGCGCTAGCGTGTTCTGCGTCATGAAACTCTGAGTAATACCTACACGGGAAAGAGCCAAACGGGCCATTACGATATTGCCAGTTTGTTCAATAATTTCAGCCTCAACACAGCCGGGGAGAAAATCTGGATAACCTTCGATATCCGCCACCAAATCGAAAACCCCCTCGGCCGAGAAGGGTAAAAGCGCACTGCGATCAATAATCGTCATGCCGTGATACTACCTCAGCCTATTCATTGTGCCGCTACCAGCTGCCAATAAAGCACCAACGCCAGTGATGTGGGCACGATATAGCGAAGACACAGCCACCAAACATTAAAAAGCCAGCGAGGCTCGCGGTATAACTCGGCTCGAGCAAAGGGTCTTGGCATTCTCCAGGCTACAAATAGGCTTAAGAATAACAGCACTACGACGATGGCCACGTCGAGCATCAGGGGTAAATAGACAATATTTTCCCCCGTATACGCCTGCCAAAATACCCCTAAACCAAGACCAGCACCGACCATAAGTGCCGCTAAGTTTCGGTTAACCCCCCCCTCCTGATGCAAGAGCATGACGGAAGGCTCCAGCAAAGCCAGCAAAGCCGCAAAAACAGCTAATGCTGCGAAGCCAAAAAAGACCGCGCCATAAACCTCTCCTAGCGGCAAATTGGCAAAAGCATAGGGCACCGCAATAAATAAGAAAGGCAGACCTTCTGCAGGCAGAACATTAGTCGCGCCTAACAAGGGTAAAAGCGCAACAGCAGTTGCCAGCATGAAGGCCACATCTAAGATAGCTGCTGCTATAACGGCGCGAAGTAAAGGCAGGTTTTTCGGCGAGCGCGCGCCAAAAACACTGCCGACTCCCAGCCCAGCTACCAGCGTGAGTACACCGCTGAGCATACCCATCATGGCCGCCTCCCAACCAAAATGGGAGTAATTAACCGCGAACAACCAATCACCCGCTGACGGAAGGTCACCGAATTCGATGCTGTACTGTAAAAGGCTTAGAAGTGCGACTGCCATGGCAGGCAGAACAACCCACCCAATCAGTGCCATGGCAACTTGCGGACCCAGGGCCGCCAAAAGGGTAACCAGCCCAACAAGAGCAAGCAAAATCAACGTATTGGGGGTCGCGACAAGCTGCTGGAAACTTACAGCCACCTCAGTGGCACTGGCTGAGGCCAATGAGTCTGAATTGATAACAACAGCACGATCAATCATCCAAGCGATCATAGGCAAACAGTAAATAGCCAGCACAACACCCAGAAAACACTGTACGACACCCAGCAGGCTCCAGTGCGTGGAGCGACCCGACTGGTCGCTGGCCCACCGCAAAGCGCCCAATGGCGAGGCCCGGCCTTTGCTACCCAGCATGACCTCAGCGGTCAGCACAGGCACTGCTACGGTGAATACCGTTGCCACATAGCAAAGAAAAAAAGGTGCGCCGCCGTACTCACCCAGCATATAAGGCATACGCAGCACATTACCCAAACCTATCGAGCAAGCCGCAAGGGCAAACACCAAGGTCGTTTGGCCCTGCCAAGGTTGGGGAACATTATTATCTAACACGCAATATGATTCTCTAGGCCTGCGAACCCGTATAATGCACCCTATGGGCAAATCGAAAAAGAAAATACAGGACAATACTATCGCGCAAAATAAACGCGCGCGCTTCGACTATCACTTGCTGGAGTCTTATGAGGCAGGATTGTCTTTGGCCGGATGGGAAGTTAAATCTATGCGCGCGGGTCGCGTGCAGCTAACTGACTCCTATGTATTGATGAAAAATGGGGAGGCTTTTTTATTCGGTGCGCAGATATCACCGCTGGAGACCGTGTCATCCCATTACGTCACCGACCCAACACGCACTCGGAAATTGCTGCTAAACAAGCGGGAGTTGGCTCAAATTAATGCGGCGCTGTCCCAAAAAGGGCAAACCTGTGTTTGCACGGCGTTATATTGGAAGGGCCACCTGGCCAAAGCCAAAATTTCGCTCGCGGCGGGTAAGAAGCAGCATGACAAGCGAGATACTGAGAAAGCCAAAGACTGGGATCGTCAAAAAGCGCGGATTGTTCGCGATAACGTCAAACAGTAAACCCTATGGCAAACAACGCTTTCACAGTGATTGCCAAACCTACGCCTAGGGAGACCGCTAGCGCTACGGGGCGATAAGCTTGGCCGCCGATGCGGAGGAATAACCAAGTCCCCAATCGATCACCCATTAGCATTGCCGGCAGCGAGAGCATCAGTAGGTAAAACGGTGTCGTTGTTACCAAGCCTGACACCGTAAACGTTGTTAGCGAAATTAGGCTAGACATCATGAAAAAGGCCATCAGAAAGCCACGACTGTTTGCAGGCTCGGGTATACACGCCATGGCGTAAATAATGACGGGGGGACCGGGTATGGCGAAGGCACCATTCATTAGGCCCGACAAAAGGCCAGTGCCAGCAGCAATTCCCGGCCCACCTACATGGTGTTTAGGCTTAAAACGACTGAGCACTAGACACAAGAAAATAACAATAAGCCCAATCCATAACTGAAACTGCGCTAGAGACAGTTGGGTGAGAAAGATGACGCCCATCCCAGTCCCCACAATAGAACCACCCACCATGGGTAGCCCATCGCTTAATCCAAAGCGCCCCCACCAGGCACGATACGTCACCAGGCTTGTCGTCAGTGTCAGAAGTGCAACGAGGACCACCGCGTCAGTTGGCAATAGAAATAACGATAGAAGGGGCACCGCCATCAGGGCAAAACCAAAACCCGTAAAAGCACGCATGACCGCCGCACATAAAATGCCCACGGCCATTAAAGTCATTTCAACTGGTGACAACTGAGTAAAGAGTATTTCCATCGTGTGAGTGTAGCGCCCCTCGCATACCCCTACGATGTAAAAACAGTCTAAAGCTTGGTGAAGCCCCTAAAACCAGACATACAAACGTCATTACTTTCCACGAACTGACACACCCTAAGTAACTTTGGCCCTCCTAGTTCCATAGTTCAAAGCCCCGCGCCGACTAAGAAAAGCCAACAACAGCTAATTAAACGTTATCTTGGGCAGTAGCCGCCTCGCCTTACCAGACCCGGCTGGCTATCACGCCCAGTGTTTTTCAGATGGTCGATCATCTGGTCCCCTGCTCCGGGCTTTGGGGCTGGCGAGGACCTTCTCCCTCAGGCTTATTAGGCTTGCGATCGTGTCGACCACCGCGGCCCGGTCCTGCCTGAAGCAGGGCATGAACAGCTCGGCGCCGCTGCTTACTGGACAACTGCGGTAAAACATCCAGAGCGATAGTGTGCAGTTGCAACTGATATCGCTGGCTGACATCTCTCAGGGTGATGAGTGCTTGAGACAGCGCCGCTTCATCAAGAGGATCTGAACTGACAACGCGCTTCAATTCCGCCTGAATCTGCCTAAACTCACTGCGCACGGGGGCCACCTCTTGCATGCGACCACGCAGCGCATCCCCCACACGCTCGCGAGTGGCGTGATCCATATCACGCATAGCCCAAGCCATAGGCCCTGGAGGGGAGCCCATTGCGTAACGCGCTACCAGCGCTCCCGCTCCCAAAAAATTTAGGCCTAGCGAAACCACCAGCAGGCCTGCAATCCAATACCGTTTAACCATCCGCTTAACCCCCCTCAACAAGAGCAAAAACATACTGTTCTGAGGCAACCCATTCATCCTCAGCTGGCGTGACAACCCCCAAACCCAACCCAACCCCTACGGCTAAAGACAGACCCGCCACAGCAATACCCCGCCATGTAGATTGGGCACCCGAAAAACATAGCCAATCAATAAAACGCTCCAATGCGCCATGGCTGGGCTCCCCAAGCGGGTCTCGCTTAATCAGTTCATTGTTTCTTTGGGCAATAGATTTGTTTGTAAAACTCAAAATCGACTCAACAGTAATTGGCAGCTCGACGGACTCTGAGGTCATCATCTGGTCGAGCTTGGCTTCAACAGCCGCACAGGCAAGTAATGCGGGATCATTTGCCAAAGCCAGACTCAAAGACTCTCGCCACTCTGGGGGCCAACGATTAGGGTCGGCGCCATAAGCCTTAATAAGGGCTATAGCACGCTCTTGAGTTAATAGGGTGGCAGTCATTGGGTAATCTCCAATCGTACTTTCATCGCGCTACGGGCGCGCACTAGCAGAGACTCAACGGCACGCGTGCTGAGCCCCATGATGTCTGCGACTTCTCGGTTCGACAGATCCTGATAGTAAGTCAGCGCCAGCGCACTGCGCTGACGCTCGGGTAGTTGCAGCAGCGCCTGAGCTACAGGGTACGGCTCTTCCGAGGAACCCGATGTGACCGCGGGGTCTGGCACATCAATGACTTCGAGAGAGACCTCGCGATGACGCTTGCGATGCTGGTCAATAGCCAGGTTATGGGCCATTTGGTGCAACCAGGTTGTAAGTCGTGCACGTGTTGCATCAAATTCACTAGCCTTTAACCACAGACGCAAAAATACCTCCTGTGTAATATCTTCGGCGTTGGAAGCATTACCTGTCATCCGCTGGGCATAGGCTGAAATGGGCCCAAGATAATCGGCCACCAAGGTGGCATAGACGCGTTGATCGCCACTGGCGACTTGCTGCATTTGTTGCGTCTCTGTAGACACGTGCCCTACGCCACCAACTTATCAGCTTGGACGCCGGAGCTTAGCAGACCTTCGCACAGCGGATAGCTCATCGGCGTCGATATAGCCATCATCGTTCCTATCGATATTACTAAAAGCCGCCATTTTTATTTCCTCTTCAGTAAGAAAATCGTCATCGTTCAAATCTGCCAACTCGAAGCGCTCAATGGCTTGCTCCGAGCGCTCATCGATTTGATCCTGCATTTCTGAACGACTGACATTACCATCGCCATCTCTATCTGCGGTGACTAGTCGATTATGTTCTCGGCCTCGTGAAGGCACCTCAAACTCTTCAATAGACACCAAGTCATCGCCATCTTTATCGAGGTGGTTAATCATACGCTGTGACTTGTGGGGCGGCTGTGCCGTTACAACGGTTGTAGATAGCATGGCTATCGACGTAATGGCCAGAATGGGTACTAACTTAGTAGATTTCATAGATTGCTCCAGCATAGTTCCGGGTTTGATCATTGTTGGGGCAGTCGTTGAAGATCAGGCGCTGTCCCCCTTGATTACTGATACGGCCCCAACAAAAAAATCCGTCGCAAACATTTTCTACTGAGTTTGCTGCGGCGACATCTGAGTGGCCATGCAACTCGTAAAACAAAGCAACGCGTTAGCGACGAGATCACAATGGCAGACAACAGTCCTATAGCAATACCTCCATCACATTTGCTGAGGGAGTTTGCCACCTTGAAAAGTGTTGCCCGAATTGCAGTGGGCCGCCGTCACGAACCTGTCGCCATGGCCGCAGGTGAGCCGGTGGTGGCACTTCCCGGCTTCGGTTTCGGTGACACGGCTATGACATTGCTGCGACGACAACTACGCAAAGCGGGATTCACTGACCTTAAGTGGGGCCTCGGCACAAACAACGGTGACGTACCAGCCCTGTTATTGCGACTGTTAGACCAGCTGGAGCGGTTTGTGGCGTTTCATGAACAACCTGTTCGACTAGTGGGGTGGAGTCTGGGCGGTTATCTCGCCAGAGAAGCCGCTAGAGAACGTCCAGATTTGGTGCAACAGGTGATCACATTGGGAAGCCCCCTAAAGGGGGGACCGAAGTATACTGCGGCGGCTTCGGCGTATAAGTTTCTAGGTTGGGATTTAGACACCATCGAGGCAAAAGTCGTAGAGCGGGAGTCTGTATCTTTACAAACTCCCGTAACGCATATCTGGAGCAAACGCGATGGCGTGGTCGATTGGCGAGCCACTCAGGATATAGACGATGCCATGGCCACCAACATCGAAGTGGACTGCAGCCACATGGCTATGGTCTTTGACCCTATGGTTAGTCACATTGTTTTAGCGCAATTGCGCAGATCCCTAATCGATTAGGACGCGCTTCATCATCGCGGCCAAATTTTTACCTGGGTATAAGCATCATCGGGGGCATCTGACATCATCAGATCGACCAGCTCTTGATGCACCCCGTATTTGAGCCCTGACAGCAGCTCTCGAGGTTTGCCCCGCATAGGGGCCGAGACTTGTAGCGCTATAGCCTCTAGTTCTGAATCGTCACCCACCGCGTCAACAACACCCATAGAACGCGCCTGTTCGCCCGTGAGCCGCCCCCCGGTCAGTAGCGTTTCCCGAATGGCATAGGCTGACATACTAGCCTTTACCAAGGCATTCATGCGCACGGTAAGCGTCATGCCAATATCGATTTCAGGGAGGCAAAAAAAGCCGCGATCACCGCGCATCACCGCATAATCTGACGCTAGCACTAGCATAGCCCCCAGACCAAAAGCATGACCATTCACAAGCGATACAACCGGTACCGGGAAAGTGAGAAATCGTGCAGCCAGATGCATGGTGCTGGTTACAAATTCGCTAAAAATATCAGGGTTTGCCATGAGGAACTCAAGATCTAAGCCCTGAGAGAAGTTTTTGCCTTCACCGCGCAGGAACACCGCCTCAATTGAGGAGTCAGCCTCGACCGCGTCGAGCTGTTTGTGCGTGGCATCAAGCACGTCAGGATTGAACACCCCGCTGCCCGAAAACTGGATGGTATGTATTGTGCTTGATTCGTTACTCATGACTAGACTCCACTGCAGTAATAGCGTCACCAATTCGAATGGCTCCGCCTTCAATAATTTTAGCGCACAGGCCGCCATGTCCCAGCATGGCAGCGACACCGCCCTTACCCAAGGCTTCCTCCATGCGTGCACAGGGATGGCACAGCTGGGTGGCCTCAAACACAGCCTCACCCACGCGAAAGCGCTGGCGTCTCAGGGCATTGAGATTGATGCCTGAAACCACCAAATTCCTACGCAATATAGCGGGCTCGATGGCGGCTAAACCGGTAAAGCGTTCGATTTGGGCGATAAACTCTTCAGATATCAGGGTGACCTGTCGGCCCGACCCCGGGGTCTTGCCCATGCGATGGTCGCCCTCAAGCCCCAGGCCAGCGCAGGCCTTTGCTTCGGTAACGGCTGTTAGCGGCTCTCGACGAAGGGGGCGAACCCCTATCCAGCTAACGGTCCCGGGCGCTAGATCTTTAGCGTAGCGATCTAACGGATTCCTGCGCTTGATCACTCTTGGCCCCTAAGCGTGTCGGTTACTGCCAGCATAGCCGCCTCAAGGTGTGCAGCATAAACGCTGCCACCCGCGGCATCCGCGTTACTGTGGACGGCGATAACCGCTCTTGTTTGCGGATCTATAAATATTTTCTGACCAAAAATGCCGCTGGCACTAAATCGCTCACCCGGATAGCGCCACCACATGTAGCCATACTCATCAGCACCCTCAGAGGGAGCTGCACTGGCTTCAACCCAACCCTCAGGTAGCACTCGAGAGCCGTCTGGCAATACGCCATCGTCCAAGACGAACTGCCCCAGCCGTGCATAATCTCGCAGTGCCGCACTAATACAGCAGCCCCCCGCCTCGCCGCCGGAGGGGCCATCGGCAGGCCAGACAGCATCGAACTCCATACCAAAGGGGCCCCAAATTTTCTGGTTGAGGTACCCCGATGCATTGTTACCAATAGCTGCCCGGAGTAATTCACCTGTGAGATTGGCCTCCCCGGTGTTGTAGTTAAAATGGGTGCCCGGCGGATGTACTCTGGGCAGCTGCAAAAGATAATCGGTTAGCGCCACGCCGCCGAGAATGCCGGCGAGGGCAACATCTGATTCGGGGTCAAAGTAATCCTCATTCCAAGCCACACCCGAAGCCATTTGCAGCAGGTGCTTCACAGTAACAACATCGTAGGCACTGCCGCGTAACCGAGGCAGGTAATCCGTAACGCTGTCGTCTAAGCTAGTGATAAAACCGTCGGCCAAGGCCGCGCCTATAAGCAAGGACGTTACCGACTTGGTCACCGAGAAAGAGATCCAGCGCGAATTTACCGAATGATCACTCGCATAATGCTCTAATAACCGCGCACCGTCGCGAAGAACCAGAAAACCCATCAGTGGCTGCTGCGTTAAAAATTCCTGCAGCGTGAAAGCCTGGCCATCGACTTCGTAAGCCACACTGCCAAGGTCGGTGGGGGTTGCCGGCAAGGGATAAGGGCTTTTCCCGGGTGTGATCTTGCGCACTGGCATAAAATATTCTGGGTTGGCAAAAACCACTCTGCGTTCCGCTGTAGGTAAAAACAACGGGCTCTCGTCTAGCTCACCAGATTGGATGCGCTGAGCAATGCCCTGCACCGTCAGTGAAGATTCATCTGCAGACACAGGCGCGATAGACACCAAAAACGCGGCTAAAAAAGCAGGCAACTTTGGAACAAACAGGGTAAACCGCATGGGAACTCCTTTCTCACTGACGGTTAATTTGTAAGGGCGCCTACAGTAGGGCCCTTCGAACTTAAGCGCAAATCTCAACGAAGACGACCTCAGGTATACTTCGGCTATCCAACAAGGGAGTGCCCCCAATGCGCAATCGATTTAGCCTGATGCTAGCTGCTTTTATGACCACGGCCTTCATTCAACCCGCTGCAGCGACTGAGATCACCGACGAGACCTTTCGCTGCCTCAATGATATGACGCCGGTACGACATTTCTATGTCGATAACCTGCTGGGGAATGTTGCTGAAACTGTGGCCGTTGCCAACAGCGCCAACGGAGGCACCTACCCTGAGGGTGCGGTGGTGCAGCTGGTGCCTGCCGAGGCCATGGTGAAGCGCGAGGCGGGCTTTAACCCGGCGACCAACGATTGGGAATTTTTCGAATTAAATGTCTCCGTTGAGGGCACAACGATCGGCAAGCGCGGCTTTGCCGAAGTCGTGAACAGGTTTGGCGGCAACTGCTTTGCCTGCCACGTTCAAGCCGAGCCCCAGTGGGATCTGATTTGTGACAACAACCACGGGTGTGACCCAATTCCTTTATCCCGAGGGATGATAAGCGCCATTCAGAAAACCGATCCCCGTTGTGAACCCACAGAGCTGAGCGACGAAGACAAAGCCAATCTCAAAGCACTGCAAGCGGCAATGGCCGCGAACTAGCGCACCAATCTCACCATGGGCATAGTTTTCTGCAAACCACGTGAGACGCTGGTATTGATGGCGCTGGCGACCCTACCTTTTTTTGCTCGCGCAGAACTTCCGGAGGGGCCAGGAAAATTGTTGGTAGAGCAGGTTTGTAGCACCTGTCACGGCACACAGTACTTAGAGCGCGCTCAAGGTTATGACAGCCCTGAAGCCTGGCGCGCTGTCATGGCGTCAATGATCAACTTGCCCGAAGCGCAAGCCATTACCATAAGCGAGTATTTAGCGACTCACTACCCTTCGCGACCCAACAAGAAACCCAATCTGATCCCGGGTGATTTTGATATTGAAATACAGGAGTGGCAGGTACCGACGCTAGGGCAGCGCTCTCGTGACCCCGTTGAAGCCCCCGATGGCTCTATTTGGTGGACCGGCATGTGGGCATCTCTGGCAGGTCGCCTCGACCCGGAAACGGGCAAAATGGAGGAGTTCCAACTGCCAAAGAGCGCACGACCTCACTCGATTGTGCCCGACGCGACCGGCTTCATCTGGTACCTGGGTAACGGCAATGGCACCATTGGCCGATTGGACCCGGGCTCGGGAACAGTTGACGTATTTCCCACCACCTCTCGGGATCCCCACACCGGAGTATTTCACCCCAACGGCAAGCTTTATTTCACCGCACAGCACAGCGGTATGTTGGGACGACTTGATCCCGAATCGGGTGCACTGACTGAGGTTGAGAGCAGAGCGCGACCCTACGGAATAAAAGTCGGGGACAACGGCAAGGTCTATATCGCCTTCAACGGTACAAACGCTATTGGTGAGCTAGACCCCGAGACCATGGCCATTCGCTACTTCGAAATTCCCGATACACGCACTCGTATCCGACGCCTCGATATAGCCACCGATGGCTCCATCTGGTTTGTTAATTCTTCTCTCGGAAAAATCGGGCGTCTCAACCCAAATACAGGCGTGGTCGAGCAGTGGAATTCACCGAGCGGCCCCAATGCACATCCTTATGCTCTAGCGGTAATCGATGATGTGGTTTGGTACAACGAGTCGGGAATGCGCCCTGATACTTTAGTGCGCTTTGACCCCGCTTCAGAACGCTTCCAGAGTTGGGCAATACCCTCTGGGATCGGCATTATTCGGCATGTTTGGGTGACCAAGGATAAAAATCTTCTCATTCATCAAAGTAGTTCAAACCGAGTTGGGATCGTGCGTATTCCTCGCTAGAAAACACTCAAACTGCCGACTTTGCCACGGCCAACAAACGGTCGATATCTTCAGGCGCCGTTACAAAGCTGGTCACAAAACGCTTCATTCCGTGGACCATGGGCCACGGGTAGTACACAAAGCCTGCGGCTTCCAACGCTTGGTCCATAGCTTCAGGCAACACCGGGAAAACCTCATTGGCCTCTGTGGGCCAGGGCAACGTAACACCCGGCAGCTGCGATAACCCGTTCGCGAGACGCGCTGCGAGGGCGTTGGCATGGCGCGCATTGTCTAACCACAAATCATCGGCCAAAAAGGCGTCAAATTGCGTCGCCAAAAACCGATGTTTAGACCACAGGTGCCCTGCTCGCTTACGTCGATAAGCAAAATCTTCACTGAAACGGTCGTTGAAAAATACTACCGCCTCCGCGGCAATGGCGCCATTCTTAGTCGCCCCAAAAGTGAGCACGTCGACGCCAGACCGCCACGTTAAATCGGCTGGAGAAGCACCGGAACCCACAACGGCATTGGAGAAACGTGCGCCATCCATGTGCAAACCTAAGTTCAATTCCTTAGCCAGTTCACCATAGGCCGCAACCTCTGCCGGCTTTAGCACCGTCCCCTGCTCGGTGGCATTGGTCAAACTGATCGCTGTCGGTTTAACGTTGTGAACCCCATGCAGCTGGGCGAGCTCCACTTGCGCCCGAATAGCATCGTGACAGGGTTTTCCCAACTCACCCGGCACGCCAATTTGTCGGGCGCCACCAGTGAAAAATTCAGGCGCCGTGTTTTCGTCGTTAATAATATGAGCACCCTCGTGACACAACACCGCCCCCCAGGGTGGGCACATGGCACTTAGGATTAGCGAGTTAGCCGCCGTACCCGTAGCAACTAAAAACACCTCACACTCAATTTCAAATATCTCACTGAAACGGCGTGTCAAACCTTCAGTGAGCCTATCTTCGCCGTAGGCCGACACTAATCCGCTTGACGCCGAGACCATCGCGTCAAGAACTTTAGGGTGCGCCCCCGCCTGATTATCGGACCCCATAAACGTCACTGCCGGAGGGCTACTAACTGTTTGCTCGTCTGACATTTATTACTCCCATGACCCGTCAGAAACTGCGGGCTGCTACTTTATACCGATTCCTGCGCTTTTAAGGCCGTTCATATTTTACAAGCTCTGGCATCACTTTGACCCTCTATGATGCTATATACTGACACTTCTTGGGGGCGTTACGGATTCGACGACGGTAACGAAACCTGCGGTGCATGCCGTGATGGTAGCCAATCACGTAAATCCAAAGCTGCAAACTATTAGTTGCCAATGACGACAACTACGGTGCACAACTGGCTGCGTAAGTAGCCCTTTGTAACACCATCCAGGTGCTTCGGCCCTGGCGGTCTATAGTAAGGTGCCAGTACCGCGCTTGTGACTGTCATATAGAACTGGACCGCAGTCGGTTATGTCCCGGGATCGACTGTCAAACTTTACGGGGCTCGCGGCCAACGTCCTGACCGTTGGGCTGTTTGCCGTTAAATTAATTAACGGAAACTAAGCATGTAGAGCCAAAGGCAGAGTACTGGCGGACGCGGGTTCAACTCCCGCCGCCTCCACCAAAAACCGAAAAGGGTCGCCCGTCAGGGTGGCCTTTTTTGGTTTTAGCGGCTGTGACAGCTGAACCCGCGCCCGCAGGGAAGGGTCGCCGAAGCAGCGCGTAGGCGTGGTGAACAGGCCAAAGGCCTGTGAAGCTCAAACTCCCGCCGCCTCCACCAAAAACCGAAAAGGGTCACCCGTCAGGGTGACCTTTTTAAGTTTTAGCGGCTGTGACAGCTGAACCCGCGCCCGCAGGGAAGGGTCGCCGCAGCAGCGCGTAGGCGTGGTGAACAGGCCAAAGGCCTGTGAAGCTCAAACTCCCGCCGCCCCACCAAAAACCAAAAAGGGTCGCCCATCAGGGTGGCCTTTTTTGGTTTTTGCGACCGTGACAGCTGAACCCGCGCCGGCAAGGAAGGGTCGCCGCAGCAGCGCGTAGGCGCACTGATTTCGGTTAGATCACATTGCTGATCGAATGGCTTATCGGGGTACCTTACTCGGGCATTCCAGCCTGCAGAGCAAAGTTGTACGCCGCATCTGCCAGGGGCGCGACGCGGTCGCTCATGGATTTTGCGTGAGCCGAAGAAGCGGTTCCGTCAATCACGCGCTTCTTAATGCCCTGGGTAATGCCAGCCGCGCGGAAGAGGTTGTAGGCGAAATACCACTCCATTGGCGGCATAGGGTAATTAGTGCGCGTAACGTAGCGATCGACCGCCTCTTGCACCGACGGAATGCCGAGCTCTTCAAGGTTCAGGCCAAGCAGGCCCGCGCGGCCTTCAGCAGGTTGCAGCCAGTTGAGCATGAGATATGAAAAGTCTGCAATTGGATCGCCAAGCGTTGAAAGCTCCCAATCGAGTACAGCGATAATGCGTGGCTCAGTCTTGTGATAAATCACATTGTCGAGGCGATAATCGCCGTGAACGACAGAGCTTCCATGCTGCGGTGGAATGGTTTGAGGCAGCCATTCGATCAACCGCTCCATGTTGGGCATATGCTCGGTTTCCGAGAGCTTGTATTGCTTTGACCAGCGTCCAATCTGGCGTGCGCAATAATCTGTCGGTTTGCCATAGTCCCCAAGACCAATCTCATCGGGCTTGTTGAGGTGCATATCGGCCATGGTGTCGATCAGCGAGTTGTAGATCGCCCGGCGCTCGTCAGGTTCCCTACCGGGGAGGGCGCCATTCCATAGTGAACGACCATCAGCCATGCTCATAACCAAGAATTTGGAGCCCAGAACTGCAGAGTCTTCGCAGAGGCCATAGGTCTTGGGCACGGGAAAACCGGTTGGGTGTAGACCCGTCATCACTGCATATTCGCGGTCAACCGCGTGCGCCGATGGGAGCAATTTGCCAAACGGCTGACGGCGAAGGACGTAATTGGTGGACGGCGTCTCAATCTTATAGGTCGGATTCGATTGGCCACCTTTAAATTTGGTGTAGCTGATCGGACCCTTAAACCCCTCAACGTTGGCCTCAAACCAAGCGGTGAGCGCCTCCATATCAAGCTTGTCTTGGTCAGACACCTCTACGGTGCCAACCATTTCCTTGTCGAAATCGATATCCATCTATTATCCCCAAGTGCCCTTTTGCGCTGCAGGACGGGTTTCACTACCCGCCCAAATTCGATTAGCGCGTCGCTCCCATGTCGCTGGAGCTAAGGTTACCAGCGTCGTTTACTTTCTTTTAGACGCGGATGCCTAGTATGGGGCAATTACATCAGCCTAAGGGGTATACCAAATAGGAGACGTGTAGGCACGCTCCTGTTGAGATGGCACCGCTTTTTTCGCTAAATCGACGCCAAGGTAGACATGGTCATAAGTCGTCCAGTTTGGTGTCGGGATCTCGAGTACACGCACGTAGTAAAAGGCATGCTGGTCTGGATCAAAGTCAGGGTCTTTCCAGTAGCCGCTCAAAATCGGGGCGCCAATACTGTTGGAGTAAGACGCCGTTTCAATATCCACGGTATTACCCACCCCTGGCACCTTGCCATCGGCATTTTTTTGCCGATCACCTGACCAGCTCACATCATAGACCTGCTCTGCCGCTGAGCCATCGTCGTTGGTCCAACCCTTGACCACCTGAATTCGATCAAGATTTGCGCCATCGGGATCTCTCAAAACCGCGATGAGGAGGGCCGGTGCCTTGCCATCGGCGGCGGCAGTAAGATCACCGCCCATGGGCACACCATTGGCATATCCATAGCGGGCAAAGTCACTTCGGTACAAATCCTCTTCCACATAGTTAAAGCCACCAAACACTCTCACTCGCATGCGGGTTCCGGTCGTTGCAAAAACTTCCTTGCGTTTCATCGCATCCCATAGTGCTTCTCGCGTGTTATCTCTAGCCCAAACGCCGGCCAAACCAGCGGCCAAGGCCTGTTCATGGGTTTGGTCATCGGTAGGGTCATCAGGGGTCAGACGCCCGGTGATGATCTCGTCAAAGCGGATCGGGTCGGCCGTGGGCTCAACCGCCGCAATCTTTCCAAAAAAATTGGCTTCGTCGGTGGTGGAAAGCGAAGTATGGGAGTCAGTAGAGCCAATCATGCCAAACTTAAAGGGATTCGTACCAAGGGATTTTTCATAGAGCATGCCGCGCTTGAGAGCTGCTCGCGCATACTCTTTGGGCAACATATCCGGCGTCTTCAATTGCGGGCCAAAACTGCCGACATCCCAAGTGAAATAGTCAGCGAACTCATCGTCAGGGCTCAAACTGGGGTGGGCCTCACCATCTCCCTTCATCTGAGTTACCTCGTAGAGCGGCTCCCACGCCTGACGCCTTTTTGCATAATCCTCATCGAGCGGCTCACGATCGGTTAACGTCACATCGTCAAACATGAGGCCATTGGAAAGGTTTCCGTTATGCGCAATAGCTAACACCCGACCATCGGTGCTGGCTTCATAAGCCTCCATCCAGTCCCAGAGCCGCTCTGGATCTGAACTTTCCAGCGCGCTAAAGGGTACGACCTGATCTGCCTCTTCTTTGTCGCCTCGGTAAACCACGACACGATGCAGATTGTTACCCGCGGGTCCGGAAGTCCATTCGTAACCAATAAAAGCGGTAAACAAGCCTGGGCTGTTGTAACGCTCGGCCGATGCGGTTGCGTTGTCCCACATATCCTCCATAAAAGACAGATCCATTTCAGGTGGCCCGTCCTCACCAATAAAGGCTTGCGCCCAGTAAATGTAAACCTCTCCCCACGCCTGAGGTGTATCAGGTTCAGCGAGTTCGAGTAATTTTCGACCCCATGCGGTTTTAAGCAAGGAGGGGTGGTTCTCCTGAATCGCAATGGCAAGCCCAAAGGTCTCGGCATGATCACTCACCACTAGAAAATCTAGGGGGCGAACAATCTTTGAGGGGACACCGGTAGACGAGGTAACCGTCTCTCCTCTCGCCCACCGAAAAGAATCATCGGGTGTGAGGCGGTTGAGAAAAAACCCCGCATCCGCAGAGTAAGCCGTGTGCAGGTGGGTATCGCCAAAGAACACTTGGTTCGGAAAGGCGTCTTGCAGGTAGGGTGAGTAAGTAGTTCTGGGGTCGGGCAGGGTTGGCGGCGCGTCACTGTGCTCGCCAGTCGCGTTCGTGAACACGCTGAAGACTAAGCTGCACGCTACGAAGGTCGGCCACAATGCGCGGCCTATCACTCTCACTAGTGTCTCTCTATTCGCGTATATCATCAGTTTTAACCTGTGCTCAATTATCTGTGAAGACTTCTCCCACCACTCAGACCAAAAAGTCAATGTGTGGCCAGTTTAATCTCAAATTCTGTTGGAGCCGGCTTTTAGGCCCAAAGTGTCGCCTTTTGCACAGCGTGTGCCGACAACTGTGAATCGCTAGAGTAAGGTTTTACGCATATACACATAGATTTTCTATTTCGGCCGTTTGCAGCTCAATGCCTGAGATAGCGCCACTCTCACACCCTGCCCGCTGCTCGCGCCTTCCGGTGGGCCATAGATGTCCCCTTTCATCAGCGCAGCCAAGTCAGAAACCTCACCTAGGGTTGTAATGACCGATGGTCAGCTATATAGTTGACCATCGGTCATTTAACATTTTGAAGCTCGCATCGAGGTTGGCACCGCAACCCCAGAAACCGCAGGGTAGAGACACTCATGAATTCAGTCGTTGCTATAAATCAGAGAGCGCGAAGCAGCGAACAAAAAGCGCTGCGGCGTCACGCCGTGCTGGAAACGGCTGAAGTGTATTTCAAAGAGGTCGGCTATGAGGCTTTCTCTATGGCTCAGCTCGCCAAGAAGTCTGGCGTTGCCAAAGGCACGCTCTACCTCTACTTCAACACGAGAGAAGAACTTTTTTTGACCCTTTATGAGCAAAGCTTGGTCCGATGGAGCCAAATTTTTATCGGCTCCTTATCCGACACGATGACCAGTAAGACATATGCCCAGTCGCTCTACAAAACGACTCAAGCCGATGGCGTCTTTTTACCTTTACTCATCAGACTCGAACATGTCATTGAGCACAACGTTGCCATTCCCCGGCTCATTGAATCGAAGCGCGTATTCATAAATCAGGTAGAGGCCGTTGCAGCAGGCACGTCCACCGCACTCAGATTAAGCACTGCACAAGCAACAGAGGTCGTCAAAACGATGGGCGTACTTCTAATCGGGGCGACGCAAACCGACCAGAGCCCGGCACTCGATGACGAAGACCTGCCTGCGGATGTTCAGTACCTGATTACCAGCTTTTCGTCAGAGCCGCTCTTCATCAAAAACGCAGCGCGCATCATAGAAGGCATACGCGCAGAGGACATGTCCGGCGTCTAATCGAATCAAAGTCGCAGGTAAATCAAAACGAATTACTCAACAAAAAATAGACAGATCAACCTCGGAGAAAACCATGGGCGCAGCAGAACACCAGAACCTCACCGGATTCGATACACAAGATCTAGACGCATTGATCAAACTACAACGAAGCAAGTTCCGTGCTGAAGGTGAGGTCACCTATGCCACACGAATTGACCGCCTAAAGCGACTCAAAGCGCTGATCTTGGAAAACAAAGTGGAGTTCGCCAACACGACCAAACGCGAGTTCAACGGTGCACGGTCTTATGAATTTAGTTTGTTCTCAGAGTTCGGTTCAAAAGTAGAAGCTATCGACTATTCCATTAAGCACCTAAAAGAATGGATGAAGCCTGAAAAGCGAAAAACCAACAAACCCATGAATTTTTTGGGAGGAAAAGGTCAGGTCAGGCACTTTCCAAAAGGTGTTGTTGGCATCATTTCTCCCTGGAACCTCCCCTTCGGCTTAACCGTAGCCCCTTTGACCAGTGCGCTAGCGGCTGGTAACCGAGCATTACTGAAACCCTCGGAATTTGTTCCTGAGACAGCGGCCTTGTTTGCCGAGGTTGTTCCCAAATATTTCTCAAAAGATGAGGTCGCAGTTGTTACTGGGGGGGCAGAAATTAGTCAGAAATTTGCGGAGCTACCCTTCGACCACCTTCTCTTCACAGGATCTACTCGAGTGGGCGCACAGATCATGCAAGCCGCGTCAAAAAATCTGGTGCCAGTTACGCTCGAGCTTGGCGGTAAGTCACCCGTCATTATTGGCCGCAGCGCAAACCTTGAGCTTGCAGGAACTCGCCTGACATTCAGTAAGTTTTTGAATGGCGGCCAGTTATGTCTGTCCCCCGACTACGTTCTTGTGCCACGGGAACTCGAAGAGCAGCTGGTTGCTCGGGTAATTCATGAGGCGCAGTCAATGTATCCAAACGTCACCGAAAATGAAGACTACGCGGGTGTAATCAACGAAAGACACTTTGCTAGATTGCAAAACTACATTGATGACGCAGTGGCCAAAGGGGCCAAGCTTACGATTGTTGGTGCTGACCAGACCCGGGCGTCAGAGGACAACCGCCGTATGCCCCTGCACATATTACAGAACGTCAATGAAGACATGCTGGTGATGCATGAGGAAATTTTTGGCCCGATTCTTCCGATTATGTCCTATGGCGACATCACGGAAGTTCCGGATCAGGTTGAACCTCGCCGCAACCCCCTCGCCATGTACTATTTTGGCAAAGATAAAAGTGAGCAAGAGTACTTACTGAGTCACGTCCCCAGCGGTGGTGTTTGTATCAATGATATTACGCTGCACTACGTGCAAGAGGACCTGCCGTTCGGAGGTGTCGGTGCCTCGGGCATGGGTGCGTATCACGGCCCCGAAGGCTTTAAGACCCTAAGCCACCCCCGGGCGATTTACAGCCAAACCATGATTGATGTCCTACCCATCATTGGTGCACGCCCGCCCTTTGGCGAAAAATTCCGTAAGAACATCCGCAAAATTCTTGGCGCAATCTAATGTAAACGCTTGGGAATTTTGGGGGCGCCTCGCGATTAAGGCAGAGCTCAACGGTCGTGACATTGACCCAATTGTTTTTTACTGCAATCGACGACCGGCAGAGCGTTTGACCAAAAATCGCCGGCCATCACAAATAGGATAGGCAAACATGAACAAAACATCTGGAGCATTATCATGACGATTAATCGCCAATGGCTACTCGCAGAACGCCCTTCAGGCATGGTTGGCCTGCATAATTTTGAGTACGCCGAAACTCCTATTCCCGAACCCAAAAACAATGAGGTGCTGGTCAAAAATTTGTTCCTATCTTTTGATCCTGCCCAGCGAAACTGGATGGTTGATCGTAAGGCCTATCTGCCGCCAGTGGCCATTGGCGCACCTATGCGGGCAGCATCTGTGGGTGAGGTCGTCGATTCGCGACATGCCGACTATCAAGTGGGTGACCTCGTGCAAACGACGGGGTATTGGCAAGATTACGTGGTTGCCGCTCCTGGTGAGGGGCCTATGGGTTTGGTTAAATTACCCCCAGGGGTATCGCCAGAAATGATGTTGTCAGTGCTGGGCATCACGGGGCTTACGGCCTATTTTGGATTGCTAGATGTTGGCCAACCTAAAGCCGGTGACACCGTTTTAGTTTCCGGTGCTGCAGGCTCTACCGGTTCTTTTGTCGGTCAAATAGCGAAGATCAAAGGTTGCCGTGTTGTTGGCATCGCTGGCGGTCCCGATAAATGTCGGTGGTTAGAAGAAACCGCCGGCTTTGACGCCGTCATCGACTACAAGAACGAAGATGTCAGCGAACAAATTGCCCATCACTGCCCCGACAAGTGGGATGTATTCTTCGATAACGTGGGTGGACCTATTCTTGAAGCGGCAATCGATCACATTAATCTGCGCTCGCGGATTGTTCTATGCGGGAGCATCTCTGGCTACAACGCGACAGCTCCGATACCGGGCCCCTCAAACTTGTCGAACCTCACGATTAACCGGGCGCGCATGGAAGGATTCGTTATTTTGGATTACATGCCACGAGCCATGGAGGCTATTCAAGATTTAATGGCATGGGTAGCTTCAGGGGACTTGGTTTATCAAGTCGACCTGCAGGAAGGCTTTGACAATATCCCAGCCACCTTGCAGCGCCTGTACACTGGGCAAAATCTTGGCAAACAGCTACTCAAAATTAGCTAACGACATTAATCAATAGGATAGCTATGACACACATCACACCCAAGCAGCGCGAAGACGTACCCGACCTAGCCCCAATGCTGCAAATGGTCGAAGCCTCCATGGGTTTTCTGCCAACAGCCATGATGACCATGGCCCATTGGCCCGAGCTCTCACAGGCTGTTGGCGGTCTTGGGGCGACGATTTTGACTGGCGGCGAATTAGACCCCGGGCTTAAGCAAATGATTGCCTTTGCGGTGAGTAACGCAGCGGGGTGCCGTTATTGCCAAGCCCACACCGCCAAGTCAGCACAAAAAAATGCGGTCAGCGCGGAAAAAATACAGGCAATCTTCGAGTTTGAGAGCAGCGACTTATTTTCTGATCAGGAGAAAGCGGCACTGCGAGTGGCAGTGCATGCCGGCATGGTACCCAATGCAGTTGAAGCCCAGCACATGGCTGAATTATCAGTGCATTTTAATGACAAGCAAGCCGTAGAGGTCGTCGCCGTTATTTCAATGTTTGGATTTTTGAACCGCTGGAACGACACAATGGCAACCACCTTAGAAGATGCGCCCAAGAGCTTTGCAGCAGACCAGCTTGCCGCACACGGCTGGGTTGCAGGCAAGCACGAATAACCAGCGTCCGATTGCCGCCCCATAGCTGGGTAAGATAAATCACTAGACTCTCCGTGTGCCCGGAAGGTGCCTGTTTTGCTCGAGAGCCCACATTGAGGTTTTTCACCTGATGTAGGCTCTCGGTAGTTTTAGGCCTCTAAACCCTTTACCAAGATGGAGTTTGCTGTACTGCCAGCATCTCGGTGTTTAGCGATGGCTTGGTAGTCATCCGAAGTCATCCAGGCCAAAGCAGATTCCTGCGATGGGAACTCAATAATGACCGACCTTGTATCGCTCCACTCACCCGCCAGAACCATAGGGTCCTCATCAACACTCAGCATCTTTCCATCGAACTTTTTAAAAACCTCTGCGAAACCCGCTGAATAGGTGTCGTATTCACTACGATCATGAATTTTAAATCTAGCAATAATATAAACGGACATCGTATTTAACTCCCAATTATGTGTGGTCAAGCGGCGACGCAAAGCAAGAAAACAACCCCTGAACGACCTTCCCAGCTTGCGCTGTGTTTACAATCAAATGTTGCAATGACTTGCGGTCATTTATATACTGACCGTCGGTCATTTAAGATCAAATAATTTAAAATAAGACACATGCAAGGCCGTTCGACTTATCGGACGCTGCCTGAAACAGGTGAGATATAGCGATGAAATTACTCACGTTCAAACAGCAGGATTCGGAATATCTAGGGGCTTTGACTGACACTGGAGTCTTCAACCTAAGCGTTGCTGCTCCTCAGGACATCGCTTTTTCTTCCATGCAGCACTTTATAGAGGCCGGCCAACCCGCCCTTGATCGCGCCTATGCAATGCTTGCATCGAGTTCTGCATCAATACCTTCGGATCAGGTGGACTGGCTCGCACCACTGCCGTTACCCGCGCAAGTTCGAGACTGCTTGGGTTTTGAAGAGCATTTGAAAAATTCGTACAAAAGCGCCATCAAACTGAGTGCCATGACAGCAGATGATCCGGCTAAAGCTGAGCAGGAACTGCAAGCCAGTGGTCGATTTACTGTGCCTGAAGTCTGGTACCAGCAGCCCCTTTACTACAAGGCCAACCGGTTTTCCGTAGCACAAAGCGGAAAGGACGTGGTGTGGCCAGCCTATTCAGACGTTATGGATTTTGAACTCGAGCTGGCCTGCATTATTGGCAAAAAAGGCAAAGACATCAGTAAGGCAAACGCGGAAGACCATATATTTGGATACACCATTTACAACGACTTCTCGGCAAGAGACACACAAATGCAAGAGTCTGGCGGACCGTTAGGGCCAGCCAAAAGTAAAGATTTCGACGACTCAATTATTCTTGGACCCGTTATCGTCACCAAGGACGAGCTCGATGACCCTTATAACCTGCGCATGCAAGCTCGGGTTAATGGCGAAACGTGGTGCGATAACAATAGCAGCACCATTCACTGGAAGTTCTCAGACATGATCGCCCACATCAGCAAAAGTGAAACCCTTCACCCCGGTGAGGTCATCGGCTCTGGCACGGTGGGTCTTGGCTGCGGTTTAGAGCACCTGCGCTTTTTAAACGATGGTGACGTTGTAGAGCTCGAAATTGAAAAAATTGGCGTCATCTCCAACAAAGTAACTCGGCGGTAATAAAAATGGATAACCAAAACAATCATGAGTTAAATCACCCAAGTACCGGCAGTGAGTTCTCTCGCCACTGGCTCTTGGTGCTGGTATGCGCGGTGGGAATCGGTGTCGGAGTCTCAGCACTACCCTTCTACACACAGGGCATATTTATTGAAGCCTGGGTTGCCGACTTTGGTTGGACACGGGCTCAGGCCTCTTTGGGCATTTTAGGCTCAACGCTGGCCCTCGCTGCAGTCTTACCTTTTATTGGCTTAATCGTTGATCGCTACGGCCTGGTGCGACCCGTCATGGTTTCTTTACTGGGCCTGGCATTGGCCTACGTATTGCTGGGCCTGTTTGTTCAGTCCATTACGACCTTTGTGATGCTGGCAATGCTTCAGGCCATACTGGGCAGTGCCTCGTCCCCCCTAGCCTATACACGTGCAATAAATACCGTGTTTAACAAACAACGGGGTCTGGCCTTGGGCATCGCTCTGTCGGGGGCCGGTGTGGCTGCCACGTTCGGGCCCACTTTGATCAGTGGCGCCGTAGCCGAGTTCGGCTGGCGAGGCGCCTACTTTGCCATGGCCTTATTTACCTTGGTCGTTGGTGCGGTCATCGTTATCGTTTTGTCTCGCCTTAATGGCGCCAAAACACCTGCAAACATCGATCCAAAGGCAGCCAGTGAAGCATTCAAATTGGCTAGGGCAAGTCGTACCTATTGGATAATCATGGCCGCGATCTTCTGCTTGTCCCTAGGCCTTGGCGGCTTGATGATTCATTTCATACCGGTACTTCTCGAGATCGGTTTCACTAAAAGCGATGCCGCTAAAATAGCCGGCGTTATTGGTATAGCTGTTGTACTGGGCCGACTCCTAGTGGGTTTTGCTGTCGATCGTATATTTGCTCCGCGAGTGGCCATTGCCATTTTGCTTGCTTGTATTCTAGGCGTTTTGGCGCTGGCAACCCTGGGGGCAGCTGTCGCCCTACCCGCTGCATTCGTCATAGGGTTTTCAGTAGGCGCCGAAGTTGACCTGATTGGCTATCTCGTCGCTCGATATTTTGGCATGCAAGCCTATGGCCAAATTTACGGAAGACAATACGCCGCATTCTTAATCGCAACCGGCTTGGGGCCTGTTATTTTCGGTGCGGTTCGTGACGCGTCCGATAACTATATTCCGTCATTATTCATAGCCGCTGCCTTCATGCTGGTATCGACTACGTTGTTTTCAAAGCTCCCCAAATTTCAGCCCTAAAGCAGCACCGGCTGAATACGGGTGCCTGCTCGACAGTAATCCTCTCGGTCCCTAGGGCACATCGCCTCGCCGATCGATTCATTCATAAGTGCAATACGGTTCACCCAGTGCAACACAGCGCTAACGGAGAAACTCTATGAAAAAACTGAATGCCTACGATCAAATCAACGCCGCCTCATTGTTGCTGGTGTCGCCCGAGTGGCGAAAGGTTAAAGCAGCCCGACAGTCGGCGGTGTCGTTTGAAACACCAGATGTCGCTATGCCCACTGAAACCCGAACAATAGCGGGCCGAAAGATCCGCCTTGCTGAAGCCGGACCAGCCAACGGACCGCTCGTGGTACTGCTCAGTCCATTCCCAGAGAGTATTCTGAGTTTCAGCGGCTCCTGGAAAGCACTCACAGAGAAATGCCGGGTCATTGCCATCGACCTGCCAGGGTTTGGTGCGTCTGAGGGTGACCGTAGTGATATGTCACCCAACGCGCAGGGGGCTCATCTGGCTGCAATCTTTGATGAGCTTGACCTGCATAATATTCACCTTGTCGGACCTGATGTGGGAATGGGAGCGGCCTTAGCTTATGTACTCAACCACACACATCGCGTAAAAAGCTTGGCAGTAGGGCATGGTGTCGGGGCGCCCGGCCCGTTCAAACTGGCCTTTATGATTAACATGTTGGCCAAGTTTGGCGTCATGCGCTTCACAACCGGTTTATTGGGTGCTGGACCACTCATCGCCTTCTCGTCGAGGCTTGGTTCCATTCGCCATCGCGCCAATGCAAAGCAAATCGATGATTACAAACGTGCTTACTCGGGGCGTGCCTCTGAGGTGGTTTATTGGTTTAAGGACTTTCGGTCCAAAGCGACAGCGCTGGCAGATCGGGTGAAAGAAATCGACATACCCACCTTAGTTTTCTGGGGTGAACTCGATGTTCTGTTTGACCCTAGCAATGCTATACACCTTGATGCAGCCCTGCCCAATAGTAAGTTACACATGCTTCCTGAAGCAGGCCATCTCGCATGGGCTGATCAACCAGAATTGTTCGCTAATATGATTATTGATTGGGTGCAGGCCGCGCATAACTAAGTACGACTTCCTGTTAGGTGCAGGGCTAGTGCCACAGGCCAAATCTGGAAGCATAGCGCGCAGATAGGTATTATGGATCGATAACAGATACAGACATCGTTGCGGATGATCCGGCTCAATCTGGACCACTTGCAACCGTCGCACGTGCGGCCAGCTTTAAGACGCTCCGGCTAATGCGCGAGGAAAACCTGCATCACTACCAACGGGTCATATCGTCTAGATGCAGGAATACATAGATCAGGGTGACAGCTAGGTGAATAAAGACAGTGCCCGTTACATGCCGCCTATCTGATGATTCGCGTTTCAGACATCCCCGAGAGCCAAATCGAATTTTCGGCGATCCGTGCCAGCGGTCCGGGTGGCCAGAACGTCAATAAGGTATCTTCCGCGATTCATTTAAGATTCGACGTCAAGTCCTCTAGCTTACCGGAAGCCGTTAAGTTGAAGCTTCTCCGGATGCGCGATGCTAGGATCAGTTCTGAGGGTGTGATCATCATCAAAGCGCAAAAGTTCAGGAGTCAAGAAAAAAACAGATTAGAGAGCCTCGAGCGACTCAATGACATGCTTAAGAAATGTCAGTTTGTCGATAAACCCAGAAGGAAAACTCGCCCCTCAAAGTCAGCAATCCGCAAGCGCCTTGATAGCAAGAAGAAGCAGGGTTCTATTAAGAAAAATCGCGGCAAAGTCGACGACTACTGAGGACTACGGCCAGACTGGCTTAAGCTCCAATTTTTGCCATAAGCGTGCCTGTGACAAGCGACTGAGGTAAGTACCCGTGAAGCTAAAAACTATTGCCGAGGCGCTCATTGATGAAGCTAGCTCAGTCGCGCAGCTGCGAGCAGCCCTAAACGCTTTTTCTCAGCTATGCAGTGACGTTGGCGGCGTCGTACCCAACCCCAGCTTTAGCGCCTGGGCAGATGACTCCTTGTTAAAAGACGGCGTCGCTATTAGCCCAGAAGCCGCCGCCCATTGCGTAAACGACTCTCAGCGCACTGTTGTTTTTATTCGCGCAGCCTACGCAGCTATAACTGCGGCCAAACAGCGCTTTGCCAATGGTCCAATCGAGGTCCTGTATGCGGGCTGCGGGCCCTTCGCCACATTACTACTGCCACTACTGGCAAACTTTAGGCCCGGTGAGTTAGTGGTGCATCTCCTAGACATTCATCAACGATCGCTCGATAGCGTCGCGTTACTCATCAGACATTTTGATCTGGAGGGTCACCGCATCAGCTATGTAAAAGACGATGCCTGCCACTATCAACATTCGAGTAATCCCCATGTGATCATCGCCGAAACCATGCAAAAATCCTTGGAGCAAGAGCCGCAGTTTGCCGTTACTGCTAACCTCGCACCGCAGTTGCATGCGAGGGGAATCTTTATTCCTCAAAAGATCGAGGTTTCGCTGTGCCTTGCCAAACTGGAGGCGGAGAGAGCCGCAGTGCAACGGGGCGATGCACTAGACCCAAACGCCCTAGAGGCGACTGGCGAACGGCATGCACTGGCCACTGTACTCTGCTTAACACCAGAGCACGCTGTGACGCTGAGACAGCAGGCCCTTCAAAACAGCCATGGCTCCCTTGAACTCAACCCAATACACGTAACCCTTCCCGCCATAACCAACCTCAATACATTTGATGCGGTTTTGTTTACTCGCATTCAGGCTTTTGAACAGCACCGGCTGCTCGATTATGAATCGGAAATAACTCTACCCTTGCGCTGCAATGAATTTACCCCGTTGAAAGCAGGCGAGCAGTACAGGGTTGGTTTACAAATTGGAAGTTATCCGAAGTTTTCCGTCACTCGAGTGCGTGATAGCTGACTGTTTAGGACCGATCAATAAGGCATGAAGCCAGACAGCCTTTCAGTGAGTATCCCGACAACTTTTACCGGCACTAACGGTTCAGCCCGCCCGTAGGGAGCGCGCCCCCGAGGCCCCTAGGCCCCTAGGAAAGCGAGCCTAGTGCTTCTCTCGGCCTTCACATAAACCCATGCGGTCGCGTCTTGTGAGCGATAGCGCCTTGCAAACCTTGCTTGCGCCAACGCGGCGCCCAACTTGAAGAGCAGCCCCCAAGGGCTTATGACAAGTAATTCTGGAATAATGAAAGAATGTCGCTTTTTGAACATTCGGGTCAAATACAACCCGCTACCGAGCTGCCACCAAGGCCCAGGGTTAGATAAGCCAACAAAAACAACACTTTAGCTGCCTATACATTCATCTGGCACGTTTCGCGGGGAGATAGCCGTTAGCCATCGGCAAACGACCAGCGTGCGTTTGAGTCAGTGAAAAAGGCTACGATCAATGACTACCAACCTCGTGTCCTGCAGCGTAAAATTTCGGGGCTAAGCCACACTAACTCCATCAAAATAGAGACCCATACATTGACGAAATTCAAAGCACTTACTAGGCGCATCGTGAGTATTGTTGTAATCGCTGAGCTTGCGTACCTGCTCATTATCAATACCGCGCTGCACCTCTCAGTTACCCAAGATCTGGTGAACAAAATTAAGCCCGAGAAGTTTCAGGTCTCTTGGGAACGCGCCTGGAGCTTTTATCCACTTCGCGTCCATGCTGAGGGAATCACCGCCAATGGCCAAAGTCGAACTCAGCAATGGGAGGTTCTTGCAACATCGGGGTCGGGCTCGATTTCTTTACTGCCCTTGGTGTTAAAACAGGTGTATATCTCTGACATCGAAGCAACAGACGTCGACTACCGGCAGCGCCCGCGACTGAAGCCCGAGCGCGACTACAGTACGTTACTCGCATTTTTTCCACCGATTACCGGTAGAGAAGTCGTCCCCATTGAAACAACACCACTTAAAAGTAAACGACCATGGAAAATCCATCTGAGCGGGCTGCAAGCTCAGGGCAATCACAAGTTTTGGGTGTTCAATATTCAGGGAACAGCTAGCGGCTCAGCAACCGGTGACATGTATATGGAAACCCGCCGTGGTAAATTCTGGCTGGATATTGCTAACGCCGATCTCAACCTTGGACCCGCGTATCTCAACGGAACTGCACAAGCTTATGAAGGCGGTACATTGCAGGGCTCGCTTGGGTTCACGCCAATGATTCGTAGCGAACACCGAGGAAAACGCATGCTGCGTTTTGGTTACACCGATGTACTGCTCGATGTTGGTATGGAGAATTTCAACTTCATCAACATTTTCACAACCGGACTCGGCGATCTTGATATTAAGGGCGCAGGCCAAGTAGAGGGTCGTTTAGTACTGCGTGATGGATACGTGCGTGCGGGCACTAAGCTCACGGCCTCTGCGAATAACCTCGGCGTGACGATCCGTGATATCGATATCTCTGGTCAAGGCACCGTGCTGATTCAAACCCCAGCCGATACTGACAGTCCGCTCGGGCTCAGTGTTGCTTACGAAGCGTTGCAGGCCGCAAAAATAGACGCGAGCGAACCCTTTCTCAAGGGTAATGCTTTACGACTAGATTACAGCGGCTCAAATTATATTTACCCGGACCCCGACAAGAGCTTTCAAGAACTGTGGGATGACGACGCCGCCCGTAAACGCCGTGCAATGAATACCTTTAACTTATTAGTCGATGACGCAACGGTCATAGATATGGCAACCTTCAATGCGTACTTACCTCCAGAAAGCCCTTACACATTTGCTGGTGGCACAACTCGCCTAGATGCTGACATAGCCTTTGGCGAAGATAGTATGAACGGTTCAATTCAGCTCGACTCTACCGCGGTAAAGATACAAGTCGAAGAGCAAAGCTTTGAGGCTGATATCGACGCCGATATCGCAATCCCTAGCGGCATACCCCGTGAATTTAAAGCGAACTTAAGTGGCTCTACGCTGCGGGTGTTTAATGTGCGCGTTGACGGCAATGAAGAAAATTTTGACGGCGATTATTGGTCCGCGGCGCTTGAGCTGACATCCGCAGAAGGTACCGTGCAACAACCCTTAGCGTTAGATGCAAAAGCAACGCTCAGCGTTAGCGATACGCGGCCATTGGTGGCATTCGTTGACAATAAAAGTAACCCCCCTAAATTTTTATCCAACTTGATGGCCGTTAAAAATTTAAGCGGCGAAGCGGAACTCAAGATGTTTGAGGGTAAAACCACCATTCCTCTAGCTTATGTTAATAGTGAAAAAGCAGAAGTTGCGGTGAAGGCAACGTTTTACGATGGCGAAAGAGATGGCGTTGTTTATGCGCGGTTTAAAAAATTGGATGCGCTGCTAAAACGTGAAAACGGCAAACGCAAAGTGGTGGTCACCAAATCTCGGGAGAAGTTCGATCAATACCAGATTTCTGAACGATAACAGCGCTCTCAAACTTATCAATCGTCCCAGATGCCGCCGCCGTGCTTATCGTAATCCTGCACTGAAAGCAGGAATGAGCACATCGGCAATCTACACTACTGAGGAGTGGAGTACACAAGGTGTCGACGGAAGCGCGGTACGCTAAGCTAAGCCGCGAACTCTGCCGTGATGCATTGTTTGCTTTCTCTTTGACACTCACTGAATTTAGGGCCGCTTTATACGCTGCAGCCCGGCGGTTAAGCTTTGAATTGCCACTCTAGGGAATGATGGCTATTAAACATGCAGGTAGCTCGAGACTGCATCAAAGACCACGCCACAAAAAATATGGCAACTCTATGCTTTTAAATCCAAGATCAGTTCGCAACTTTTTTACCTCTGCAATACTCATGGTGTTGGCGGGCTGCGTGACGACGGTCAAAACACCCTTTGAAGTACCGGAGGCAAATTTTGCTTTAACAGCTGCACCTACGGGGCCACTTGCTACGCTTGAAGAGACCGTTGATGCGCGCAGCCGCACCGCAAACGCCGTACAGGACAAGACTTCTAATCAATACAGTGCAGATGCAGACGCTGGAATTTCCGGATTCAAATTACTCAATCGCAGTGAAGACGCGCTCACCTGGCGGCTAGCCCTAATTGACTCAGCCACCCAAAGTATTGACACCCAATACTACCTTTACCATGGCGACAGCACTGGCATGCTAATTACCAGTCGGCTGCTCGAAGCGGCCGACCGTGGGGTAAAGGTTAGAATCATTATTGATGACATGGGCACGCTGGCATCAGGGAGTAGAGCAGGCAAAGCTCGCGATGCCATTGGCACTCTGTTGGTCGGTCACCCCAACATAACGTTGCGCTTATTCAATAGCGCCGATAACCGGAAGTCGGTGGGGTGGGGACTGGAGTTTGCAACCCACTTTTCCCAGCTCAACCACCGTATGCACAACAAGTCCCTCATTGTGGATAACCGAGCTGTGATTCTTGGAGGGAGAAATATTGGCGATGAGTACATGGGGCTTAGCGAAGCGCTGAATTTTCGCGACATCGATGTTCTAGGTGTCGGTGTAATAGCCCGCCAGACCAGCGCTATATTCGACCTCTTCTGGAATAGCGGCTGGGTAATTTCCGCAAATAAAGACCAGAGGCTACGAGCCGAAAAAGACTTCAACAGCGTCCGCAATTCGGTCACAGAAGCGCTGGCTAACTCACCTCAGCTTAAGCAATTTTCTGTCACGCCCATAGACTGGCGGTCTTCCTTAGAGACCCTCGCGCCCTCTTTGCATTTGGGAACCAGTGAGGTACTCACTGATATCCCGCAATCTGATGGGATTAGCGCTGACCTTTTAGAGGCTGTTTTTGACATAGTGCCGAAAACCCAGCATGAATTGCTGGTTACCAATGCCTATTTCATCCCGGATGAGCCAGGTGTTGCAATGCTTCAGCAGCTAAATGAGCGGGGTGTTGACGTAAAAGTGCATACCAATTCTCTCGCTTCTCAAGACGTGCCCGCAGTGAACAGCCACTACAAGGCATGGCGGGGTCCCATGCTCGACGCGGGTGTAGCACTTTACGAGGCCCGTCATGATGCGGCCATTAAGGAGACCGTGGTTGATACAGCGCCTATTAATGCCAAGGCTATGGGCCTACATTCGAAATCTATGGTCATCGATCGCCGTTTCTCTATCGTGGGTTCTGCAAATTTTGACCCGCGCTCAGCGCTTATTAACTCGGAGATGTTCGCGGTCATCGATAGCGAGAGCCTCGCGAATGCGTTGGCTGAAGCCATAGAGCAAGATATAGCTCCGGCAAACAGTTGGCGGGTTGAGCGTGACCCCGATAGCCGTTTAACTTGGCGTAACAGCGACGAAACGCGCACTAGTCAGCCGTCCCGAAGCGGTTGGCAGCGAGTTCAAGATTGGTTTTTTAGGCTCTTTCCAAAAAGCCTCTACTAATCTCATCGCACGCACAGAAATACCTCCAACTAACATTCATGCATTAGGCATACGGCGATAGTTGCTCTTGGCAGAATCTTTGGAAAGCGCCCACAATGGCATCAAGCCGGGGCCAGCCCGTAATAGATGACCGGACATTTACTGTTAAAAAACGCGAATTTACACCGTTTTTTTTATTTTTACAGGTCGAGAGCTGTGCGAAGCTCCTCACCCTGTCCTAGACAGTGACATGACGTTAAATCGGCAATCAAGGAAGATGGCCAAGACATGCTTAATACTGCGAGCACTACCGATCATAGCCTGAACGCCACAGCCGTGGGTAAAAAGGCGTACACCCGCGAAAAATTAACGGCTACCACACCGTGAACTGTGTAGCGGCGGTGCCTCGCCATGACACCATTAACATCATACTGACCAAGTTCATCATAGTCGTGCTGTTGTCTGTTTCGGGGGCCGGTATCGAATGGCTACGTGCCGATTTCTACTACGCCAGCGCGCCCTACGTGTACCCCGTATTTTATATTTTTTCCGCTGTTTTTATGGGGTTGGGGTGGGGGTTAATAACCGCGATTTTAACCCTGTCACTGGTCTTAATATGGGCTGAACCGCAAGATTTCTTAGGTCCAATTACTATATGCGTACATGCTCTTCAGGCAATTTGGCTGGGAGTGAAGGCCCAAAGGCAAGCTAATCTCCAGGTCTTTAATGAGGGTTTGAAATTTTGGCTTTGGTGCGGCGCGCCTCTTTTATGCATTGCCTCATACCCCTATTTTTCCGAGTTTTCATGGAGTGGGACGACCATCGTCCTGCAAGAAATCTCAACGAATATCTTATCACTGCTGATATTTTCGATTGCTTTTCATTCATCTAGAGTAAGAAAGCGTCTTATTTCTCTGGCCCCATCGCCGGTCATCGCTAACGAGCACGGCATTCGCTACACCTTGGAGGTCGCAGTTGCCGCACTTATCGTCATACCAGCCCAGCTATTTTTAATTATGGAATACGTAATACGGGACGATGCAAGCAACTACGAATTTATGCAGTTATCTAGGACGACATCCGGTCTATACAGAGAATTTCTCCACGCTCGTTCCGAGGTGCTCTATCTCAGTGCCAACGCACTGACATCTCGAGCTGAAGATAGCCCTACTTTTGTTGCCAAAAAACTCGCCGAATCATTGAGGGGCTTTGATGCTCTGTGTGGCGCCTTTATGATTACAGCAACAGCAGCGCCTATAGTGGCTAAAAACGACTGTGAAGGCCTTGATCTAGCTAATCTTCCACGGTCGTTGAGTCAATTCCATCAGACAAGGTCCGTAGTGTTAACAGATATCACATCGAAGACCTTGGCACATGGCGTCCGGGGCAGTGACTTCGAATTAGTCATACTTATGGAACATCAAGTCGTTAACCAACTCGCACGACAACTAGCGGGTGTCGACGGGGAAACAGCACCTCTGTATGACGTAACACTCGAGAACAGAAAAGCCCCTTGGAGCTTGTCATATTCTGAGGCGGTTATCGAAACACCGACGACTAAGCGCCACTTTTTTTCTAAACGGCTCAATGAGCGCTTTGTTTATGAATTCCCAGCGATATCAAATTCCACCTGGGGCGCCACAGGACTTCGCATAGAGTTCAGTGCGCGAGCATTTGCAGAATCCAAGCTCCGTGACACCGGAATTTTCCTCTCAATAATGATTTCTATTTTATTCGGCCTCATGATTTTTATACGATTTTTGATAAAGCATGAAGTTGAAGGCGTACAGCAGCTGGCAAATTTTCTTCAAGATTTCTCCCCTAACTCTGATATAGAGGTGGCACTTAATAGATTTGAAATTGCCGAATTTAACAACCTAAGAACTGCTGTTATCAAGCTCACAAACAACTTGCACGTTTTACAAAAAGAGCAGAATAAGTCGGTAATCGAGCTACAAAACCGAGCAGCCCAGCTCCATGGCATGGTGGAACAAAGTAAGGCTTTTTTATTATTGGTAAATGCCGGTGGATCCATCGTAAATCAAAATAAAATCGCTAGAGCAAAAGAATACGCTTTCATCAAAAAATCATTTGTCGCAGCGATTAAGACACACTCCTTAAGCGCAAGCGCCGACCCCTCCGGTGATATCATTTATCACAGTGCGCTGGAATGGCTTCGCAGTGGCAAAACCCAGTACTTTCAGGAAGTGAAAATATGTTTTGGCGACGCTGACGATATTCGACCTCTGACCTTGCAATTTGGCCATTACGGCACGACCAACGTCACCTACTTTGCTCGCATTGAAGACATATCAGAACTCGTAGCCACCAAGGAAAAATTGGCTCATACCTCTAGACTTGCAGAACTTGGAGAGCTTGCCACCGGCGTCGCCCACGAACTCAGCCAACCACTTAATGCGATCACCATGAGCTCGTCAAACATCACCGCAAAGCTGAACAGGGACGATCTCACCGATAGTTACCTGCGAGCCAAGCTCACGCGAATACAAGAACAAGTTGCGCGATCTGGAAAAATTATCAGTGACCTGAAATCGTTTGCTCGCGCAAAAAATTTGGATAAAGAGCTCACAAATACCGCCTCAGTCATTACTAAATCGATTGACATGGTGAGATCACAATACGAGCTCGACAGCATCACTGTTCACACCAATTATTGTAATGACGACCTCAAAGTTTCAGTGAATGCTCAGCAGATAGAGCAGGTTTTAATCAACCTCTTCAATAACGCAAGGCATGTCATGGCAAAGCAAGAAGGTGGCCAATTGACCATCACCGAAAGCCGCAAGGATGACAAAGCCAGCATCATTGTTCGCGACAGTGGGCCAGGTATTGATCAGGGGCTACGAGATAAAATTTTCACGCCGTTTTACACAACCAAAATTAGCGAGGGTGGAACCGGCTT
The DNA here is from genome assembly GCA_000169115.1 of marine gamma proteobacterium HTCC2080. GTDB lineage: Bacteria > Pseudomonadota > Gammaproteobacteria > Pseudomonadales > Halieaceae > Luminiphilus. The sequence continues at coordinate 370,034 of AAVV01000001.1, read as the reverse complement.
AGGACTTTCAATCAGTCACAAGATCATGCAAGACCATCAGGGCAGTCTCATGCTGCTTGAGTCAGCAAGCGGAGCGAGCTTCGAACTACTCATTCCTCTTGCCATGACTGACTGAAAACTTCCGATTGCAGCCACAACCTCTGTACAGCACCCAGACGACAGTCCGGGTGAAAAGTTCACCTCAGGCAGCATGAACCACCTCGTCTAGAAACCCTGACTCGCCAACACAGTGCACACCGCGTGTGCCCAAAGACTTTTAAGCAGCTGGAGGCTTTCCCCCGGGACCTTACCTACCCATAAGGCTAATCAAGGCTTCCAAGATTTAATCAGTTCCTCATAAGCAATGGTCTCTCCTTGAGGTCGCTCATTTGCTAGCTTTGCTACTGGGGATCCTGGGGCATCGATCCATATTTGCGGATCCTTTTGAGCATTCAATTTTGGTCCAAATTTACCCTGCACGCCTGATCGTTGAATGCGAGCCATCACCTTTTCTTGCTGAGCACACAGGGTGTTCAGTGCCTCCTGTGGAGTTTTTTCCCCAGACATGGCATCACCAATATTTTGCCACCATAACTGGGCCATCTTGGGATAATCAGGAATGTTAGTGCCGGTAGGTGACCAAGCTGTTCTGGCGGGTGACCGATAGAACTCAACAAGACCACCCAACTGGCTGGCGCGCTGAGTAAAGTGCTCACTATCTATTGTCGACTGTCTTGCAAAGGTGAGGCCAACATCTGACTTTTTCAAATCAACGGTTTTTGAAGTCACAAACTGAGCGTACAACCAGGCGGCTTTAGTACGATCAATAGGCGTAGATTTCATCAAAGTCCATGAGCCCACATCCTGATAACCCACTTTAGTACCTTCACTCCAATAGGCGCCATGGGGCGAGGGCGCCATGCGCCATTTAGGCGTGCCATCGTCATTCATCACTGGAAGGCCTGGCACCACCATGTCTGCCGTGAAAGCGGTATACCAAAAGATTTGCTGAGCAATATGTCCCTGCGCAGGAACTGGTCCAGCCTCGCTGAACACCATGCCGGCCGCAGCTGGCGGCGCGTATTTTTTGAGCCAATCAATCGCCTTCGTGACAGCGTACACTGCCGCAGCATCGTTGGTTGCACCCCCCCGAGCAACACAAGATCCAACAGGGCGAGACTCGTCATCGACCCTCACACCCCACTCGTCAACAGGCAATCCGTTTGGCGCGCCCTGATCCCCCATGCCCGCCATCGACATCCACGCGTCGGTATAACGCCAGCCCAAAGAAGGATCTTTTTTACCGTAATCCATGCTCCCAAAAACGCGCTCCGGGCCTCCCAAATAGCTCATGTCCCGGCCCGTGAAAAATGCTGCTATGTCTTCATAAGCGGTCCAATTTACAGGCACTCCTAACGCGTACCCATACTCTGCTTTAAAATCATCCTGGGTTTTGGAGTCACTAAACCAATCCTCACGAAACCAATAAAGATTAGCGAACTGTTGGTCAGGCAGTTGATACAGTTTGCCGTCGGGAGCCGTGGTAAAACTGGTACCAATAAAGTCATTGAGGTCTAGATAAGGGCTAGTTACGGCAGCGCCCTCTGCGGCCATGAAATCGCTGAGATTACGAACTTGCTGATAGCGCCAATGTGTTCCAATAAGATCGGAGTCGTTAACATAGGCGTCATAGATATTTTGACCCGACTGCATCTGCAGTTGCAGTTTCTCAACGACATCACCCTCGCCTATTAGGTCATGGGTCACCCTGATACCCGTAATTTTGGTGAACGCAGGCGCTAGGACCTTTGCTTCAAATTCATGGGTTGTCAGCGTTTCAGATGCCACCTTAATGCTCATGCCTCTAAAGGGCTCTGCAGCATCAACAAACCATTGCATTTCTGCCTCTTGTTGAGCTCGATTTAAAACCGACGTCTTTCCTATCTCGCCATCGAGAAAGTCCTTTGCTGCGTCTATCCCACCCCAGGCCGGCAGGCTCAAAAACAAAATAGTCCCTTTTAGAAAACGTGGGAATAAATGACGTTTTTGCATTGCTTTTCTCCAAGTCTTTTAAAGCTCACAAGATCTTTTCTATCTTCAGTTCACTTACAACTCAACTACCTTGGCAGCACTCCAATGTAGTCTTCAATTTCAAGGCTACACCCAGCGGAAAACCGACAGTAAATAGAGCAGGCAAACGATCAGGGCGCCCGTTAGCGGGGCACCAAAAAAATACAGCCAGATCAAATTGATAAAGGCAGACCCCAGAAGTGTTATAAACAAGCGATCACCGCGAGTCGTTTGCATACCCAAAATGCCACGGCGAGGTGTCTCTGGGAAGCGAATCGCTAAAATGGAGAACACCACTAACACCGCCCCAAGGCTATAAAAAAATAAGGCCACGGGAAACGTCCAAGCCATCCAACCGCCATCGATAATAGGGCGGGTCCACTGCATGCCATCTCCCGTACGTGGCACCGACAGCAACAGAGCGGCCAACCCAGCAAAAAAAAGGCAGGCAGTGGCTCCATATATCCATCGCCATTGAGTAACTGTGATTACACCCTCCCCAGAGCAAAGCCCTTGGCAATATGATGGCGCACAAAGTAAATTACAAAGGCTCCGGGGATCAGCGTCAGCACACCTGCTGCGGTCAACACCCCCCAGTCCATACCCGAGGCAGAAACAGTACGCGTCATGGTGGCAGCAATCGATTTTGCATCAACGGCGGTCAAGGTACGCGACAACAAAAGCTCTACCCATGAAAACATAAAGCAAAAAAAGGCGGCCACGCCTACGCCACTGGAGATCAGCGGTATGAAAATTTTGACGAAAAATCTGCCAAAACTGTAGCCGTCTATATAAGCCGTCTCATCGATTTCTTTGGGCACGCCGCGCATAAACCCTTCTAAAATCCAAACAGCTAAAGGCACATTAAATAAACAATGAGCTAAAGCGACCGCGATATGCGTGTCGAACAGGCCCACGGACGAGTACAGCTGAAAGAATGGCAGGGCAAATACAGCAGGGGGTGCCATGCGATTACTGAGCAACCAGAAGAATAAATGCTTATCGCCCATGAATCGGTAGCGCGAAAAGGCATAGGCGGCGGGTAACGCAACGCCAAGGGATAGCAGAGTGTTAATCAACACGTAGATCAGAGAATTGACATAGCCCATATACCAACTGGCATCGGTGAGAATTGTCACATAGTTTTGCAGCGTGAACTTGGCGGGAAACAAGGTGAAATCAGAAATGATTTCTGCATTAGTTTTAAAGCTCATGCTAACCAGCCAATAAATTGGCAGCATTAAAAACCCAAGATATAAGACCATGACAATGGTCGACACGCGCAGACGCATCAGCTGTCACCCCCAGCATCACGCGTGACCATAACGGTGTAAAAAACCCAGCTAATCAACAGAATCACAAGAAAATACATCAATGAAAATGCCGCGGCCGGGCCCAGATCAAACTGCCCAATGGCCATCTTAACTAGATCAATCGAGAGGAACGTTGTCGAGTTACCCGGCCCGCCACCTGTCACGACGAAGGGCTCCGTGTAAATCATAAAGCTATCAATGAAACGTAAAAGCACCGCAATCAGCAATACACCAGACATTTTAGGCAGCTCGATATAACGAAAAATATCCCAACGATTGGCTTGATCAATACGCGCAGCTTGGTAATAGGCATCAGGTATAGATTGCAGCCCCGCGTAGCACAGCAGAGCAACCAATGAGGTCCAATGCCAAACATCCATGACGATTAGAGTCACCCAAGCATCGAAGGCGTCGTTCGTGTAATTGTAGTCCACCCCTAGAGCCGTCATACCTCGACCTAGCAAGCCAATATCAATCCGACAAAAAATCTGCCAAATTGTTCCTACAACATTAAATGGAATAAGGAGTGGCAGCGCCATAAGAACCAGACACAGGCTTGCCCAAAAACCACGCTTAGGCATGTTGAGCGCAATAAATATTCCCAATGGCACCTCGATAGCGAGAATAATGCCCGAAAATAAAATCTGACGTCCTAGCGCCGCATGCAAACGTTCCGAGCGCACCATTTCCTCGAACCAACCCAACCCGTTCCAAAAAAATTGGTTGTTACCAAAGGTGTCATTAAAGGCGTAGTTCACAACGGTCATCAGTGGAATAACCGCTGAAAAGGCCACCAAAACTAGGACCGGAAGTACCAGCAACCACGCTTTATTATTTTGGATCTTGGCCATTAAAACGTCTCACCCTCTACCCGCCAGCTATCAGTAAAAACATTGATTTTCTCGGGAATAAACCGAACTTGCGTCATGGTTGAATCGAAGGGGCATCCCTCCGGCACACTGACTAAGATAGGAGATCTTTCCAGCTCGGCATGCACTATTCTTCGATGCCCTAAATCTTCAATGTGCCTGACCACAACCGGCAAACCACCATCTGCAGTGAATTGGACGTATTCAGGCCGGATACCTATCTGGGTATGCCCGCAAGGGTTTCGATAGTTGGCCCCCAATGGAACGGGTTGTCCATTGATAACAGCATGGTTTCCCTCAATGCTGGCATCGAGAAAATTCATGCCCGGCGACCCAATGAAATGGCCGACAAAGGTGTGCTTAGGTGTTTCAAACAGCGATTCAGGCGTGCCCATCTGGAGGACCCGCCCCTCGTGCATCATGACCACTGTGTCAGCAAAAGTCAGTGCCTCAACCTGGTCATGAGTCACGTAAATCATGGTATGTCCAAGTTCACGGTGCAGAGATTTAAGCTGTGTGCGCAGCTCCCATTTCAGCTGTGGATCAATAACGGTCAAAGGCTCATCAAGCAAAATCGCATTAACCGACTCTCGAACCATGCCACGTCCTAGACTGATTTTTTGCTTTGCATCGGTAGTGAGGCCCCGAGCCTTTTGATCGAGGATGTCCTCAAGACCAATCATTTCAGCAATCAACGCGACCCGCGCTTGAATTTGCGCCCCTGCGAGGCCGCGATTTTTTAGGGGAAATGATAGATTCTCTCTAACCGACATAGTGTCGTAGACCACCGGAAACTGAAAAACCTGCGCGATGTTGCGTTTTTCCGCGGGTAAACCAGTCACGTCGGTGCCATCAAATAAGACGCGACCATGAGAAGGCATAATCAAGCCCGAGATAATATTTAGGAGCGTTGTTTTACCGCACCCGGAGGGCCCAAGTAGCGCATAGGCGCCGCCCTCTTGCCAAACGTGGTTGAGCGTCTTTAACGCAAAATCACTTTCCTGCTCCCCGCTGGGAGCATAAGTATGTGCAAGGTTTGACAGCGTGATTTGAGCCATTGCTTGCCTCCTAAACCACACTATCGCCGCAGGAAGCCAAACACCCTGCTTCGTCGAAAAAATAAAGCTGAGTGACGTCAAGCCACACATTGACAGAATCCCCGACTGCCATCTTTTTCAAACCCGGGGTAATTGCCACCCAGATGGCGTCGCCGTAACGCAAACGTAGAAACGTCTCGGACCCCGTGGCCTCAATCGCCACAACGGTGCAACGTAATTGCGCGGCCTGGAATTCCGACCCAACAGCCTCAGACAAGCCAATATTTATGTGATGCGCACGAAACCCTAAGGTGTATTTGCCATCAGGAAGCCCAGCCCACTGATCGTGAACATGCACCGTAGCTCCATCATTGAAAGACAGTGCATCAGCAGCTTTTCCCACTGCAATGAAATTCATGGGAGGGTCTGAAAAAACCCTCGCTGTCGTAAGAGATTCAGGGTGGCGATACACCGATAGCGTTGAGCCAAATTGCGTGACTTGCCCTTCCCAAAGGGTCGCCGTGTTGCCACCTAGCAATAACGCCTCCTCAGGTTCTGTGGTGGCATAAACAAAAATACTGCCGGCCTGCTCAAAAATTCGAGGAATTTCAGCGCGCAATTCCTCGCGCAATTTGTAGTCTAAATTAGCCAGTGGCTCATCTAATAAAACCAGTTCGGCTCCTTTCACCAAGGCTCGAGCCAGAGCGCAGCGTTGCTGCTGCCCGCCCGAAAGCTCCAATGGCCTACGGTGTAAAATCGAGGTTAACTTGAGCATCTCTGCGGTAGTTCGAACCGTGCGATCAATATCTGCTTTGGATTGGCCCTTCAACCTCAAAGGGGACGCGATATTGTCAAAGACCGTCATGCCCGGATAGTTGATGAACTCCTGATAAACCATTGCAACATTGCGCAGCTGTACCCGCTGGTTAGTGACGTCTTTACCAGATGACAGAATGCGTCCGGTGCTGGGCTTGTCTAAACCCGCCATCAATCGCATTAAAGAGGTTTTTCCAGAAGAAGTGGGCCCCAACAACACGTTCATAGTCCCCTTTTCGAGAACAAGATCGGTGGGGGCAATGTGTAACTGCCCGTCTACGACTTGGGAAACTCCCTGTAATTCAAGTGACATTAAGTTTCCCGGTATCTGCAGCCTAAGCGCAGTTGCTTTGAGCCGCGTGAGTGCATACTTTTACTGTCACACAAGGCAATCCGCAAAAAATGGCAGACCTACAAATAGGGTACATCTATTTTTACCCATCCAAATAAAGATCCGGCTTATCCATCCATACAAGCCGTCGCTGCATAACCGTGTCGTAACAAAACTTATGCCGCTCCAGTGTACGCTGTGCCCGTCATTTCACTCAATATAGCCTGTTGTGACTGAACCCGCGTATATTTAGAGGTGTTACGAGCCCCGAATTGTCCCAGGGGTTGCGAAAAAATAAGACTGACGGGGCCGCGCCCTCGCCAAGCGCCGGATTCTCTTCGACATGAACGCAAGTCCGCCGCAAGTACTGGAGAAAAACTATGAGCAAACACTCTATGATTCTGTCGTCTCAGATCGATAGGGTCTGCACCATAACCCTCAATCGACCCGATGACCTTAACCCGCTGTCTTGGCAAGTGCTGAGAGAAATAAAAGACGTTTTAGATAGCGCTCTTGAGGACGATAGTATTGGGGTTATTGTCATCGAAGCGGCGGGCAAAGCATTTTCCACCGGCTACGACCTGCGGGAGGAGCACTGGATCACATCACAGTACCCCGCCAATTTTTCAGACCATGTTGATATTCGGAAAGATCGAGATGATGTCCACACCATAGTCGACTACTGGATGAAGATGTGGCGCTACCCAAAGCCGATCATTGCCAAGGTGCAAGGCGACTGCCTCTCGGGTGCGGGAGAACTGCTGGGAGTCTGCGATTTAGCCGTAGTCAGCGAGCGAGCCCGCTTTGGCCATCCCGCCGGAAGAGACCTGGGAATACCACCATCGATCATGTTTTGGCCCATGCTGATTGGCTATCGAAAAACCAAAGAGCTGCTTTACACATCCCGGCTAATAAACGCCCACGAAGCGGAGAAAATTGGCCTAATAAATGAGGTCGTCGCCCACGAAGATTTGGATGCCAGAGTCGCACTACTAGCGGCCCACATCGCTCGAGCTCCCTCCGACAACCTGTCAATACTGAAAGAGGTTTCTAATACCTGGTTCGAAAATATGGGAATGGAACCTTCGGTGCGTAGGGGTGCTGATCTCGATGCGATTTACCATCAGTTCGACAGCTTTAAAGATTTTTTTCAAACCCTGCGAAAAGAAGGCGTCAAAGCTGCCTTTAAAAAGCGACGTGAGCTCTATGGCTAAATCATTATCTATTGCAACAACTCCTGCGCCTGTGTGCTTTAAGGCAAGGTGGTCAACTCGGTGTCCCGTATGAATAATTCAGAATAGATAAGTACGGCTGCTGCAAAAAAAGCGGCTAGCCCAACTACCTCGGATGAATGACTGTTTTTAAGGATTACTATGGATCTTCCAATCGGCACCAGCTACGAAGAGATTTGCGAAAAGTTTGCGTGGGACATTCCTACGCACTTTAATATTGCAGATGCGGTCTGCGATCGTTGGGCCGAAGATACCCGCCGCATCGCCATGACCCACGAATCCTTAGACGGCAGCATTTCTGAATATAGCTTTGCTCAGATAAAAGCCTACTCCAATCAATTGGCCAACCTGTTTGGTGAACTCGGGCTCCAGTCTGGAGATCGCGTGCTTGTGATGCTTACGCAATCACCTGAATGCGCTATCTCCCATATTGGCTGCTTCAAGGCCGGCATTGTCTCCTGTCTAGCTTCAGTGCTGTTTGGACCTGATGCAGTCAAACACCGACTGTTGGGTAGCAGCGCTAAGGTCTGCATTACCAATAGAGCCAATCTTGGCAAGATCACAGAAGTCATGGATCAATGCCCATCCCTTGAACACATCATAGTTACCGACGAGAACGCTCCAAATCAGGCACTGTCGTTCTGGAAGGCCCTTCAAGAGCAATCGACCAGCTTTATCAATAAAGCGACACGGGCAGAGGATACCGCTTGGATCAGCTACACCTCAGGCACCACGGGCCAACCAAAAGGCGTACTCATGCCTCACCGGCTACTGCTGGGCAACAAGCCCTTATTTGAGTACTACTACGACTACGGACCCAAAAAAAATGATGTTCTGTGGTCACCCGCAGACTGGGCCTGGATTGCAGGGTTAATTAATATCTTGTTGATCGGCTGGTACTCAGGCTGCCGTGTCGTCTCGACTGACATGCAAGGCTTTGATGCCCAAGCCGCTTTCCGAATTTTAGCCCAGCACAAAATTACCGTGTCTTTACTTACGCCAACGGTTCTAAAACTGATGCGTCAGGTAGATTCGGAAGCTGCACAAGATATTGACCTGAGAGTGGTATTAAGCGGCGGCGAGGCCGTAGGTAAAGAACTGGCACTGTGGGCTGACGACCGCTTCGGACTCACTATTAGCGAAGGCTTTGGTCAAACGGAATGCAATGGCATGATCGGCACCAACCCACGTCTCATGGAAGTACGCCATGGGTCGCTAGGTAAAGCCATGCCCGGTTCAATTTGTGCGATCGTTGATGACAAGGGCCAAGAAGTGGTGACGGGAACCAAAGGCAATATCGCCATAAAGCGCCCCCACCCCGCCATGTTCTCAGGCTACCTCGATAACCCAGACGCGACGGCCGCAAAATTTATTGGCGATTGGATGATAACTGGAGACCTTGGGGAGCAAGACGAAGATGGCTACCTCTGGTTTCATGGGCGCACCGACGATGTCATTACCAGTTCGGGCTATAGGATTGGACCAACTGAAATCGAGGACTGCTTACTAAAGAGTGATGCCGTTCAACTAGCCGCGGTTATCGGAGTCCCCGATGAACAGCGCACGGAACTGGTGAAGGCTTTTGTAGTGCTTGCAGACGGTTTCGAGCCAAACGAAATACTAGCTGAGTCATTAAAGAAACTGGTCAGACAACACCTAGCAAAGCATGAAGTTCCCCGGCTTATCGAATTTGTTGACGCTTTACCGTTAACAACAACAGGGAAAATCATGCGGCGCGCGCTACGGGATCAGGAGATCTCATCCCCTCCTGATACGACTAGCTAATGGTCCTAGCATCTCAATCGCAAGTTCAACGTGAGGAGCCAAAAAGGCTAATACTGATCGCGCAGCCGACCAACAAGACGAGTGGGTAGCATAGAATTGCGTGCCCGGCAGATAAGAAGTCAAGCCTCGCCCCTTTTTAGCTCAGGAAGGCTCCAGCGCAGGAAAAACAAGCGTAAATTCAGCGCCGTTATCCCAATTTTCGGCACTAATAGTCCCCCCAAAGCTGCTGACAATACCGTAGCTTATCGAGCCACCTAGCCCAGTCCCCTTGCCCTCAGCTTTAGTCGTAAAAAAAGGTTCGAATACTTTCTCTAAATCGGTTTCGCTCATACCACCGCCTGTGTCCCTAATCACTACACAGACGTGTGAGTCTTGACAGACGCCCTCAACCGACACCGCACGCTCGTCAGGCTTAACATCACTGATGGCGTCGACCGCATTGCCAATGAGGTTGATAAAAACCTGCTCTAACTGACTTTCGACACCAAGAATCATAGGTAAATCGGCGCCTATGTTGACGTCAATATCAATGTTGTTTTGATTGAGCACATTATTTAGCAAGGTGAGAGCGCCGGTCACCGCCTTGCCAACAGACACTGGCTGCATACTTGCTGGAGCTGTTCGCCCAAAAGTTCGCAGGTGATCGACAATTTTGGCTGCTCTGGAAACAGATGCGGTCATTGCATCCAACTTGAAGATTACAGTCTCGGTGTCGATTGGCGACGTAAGCAGTAACTTTTTAATATTCAGTGCTACTAACTTCATGTGATTCAGCGGCTGATTGAGTTCATGCGCCGTGCCCGCCGCCAGCTCGCCTAGGGTGGTTAATTTCGAAGCCTGTATTAGCTGAGCCTCTTTTGCCTTTTTAAGGGTTAAATCCGTCAGTAATATCCAGTGACTGGTTTCCTTCAAGCCCACCATTTCAATCCGCCCCAGTACCGCATACTTCACAGTGCTGTTGAGCTCCAACGTTACTTCTACTGCCAACGCATTTTTACCTAACCCCCTAATTTCTTGATCTAAAGCTGCCCGGGTCTCTTGACTCCCGTCAATAAAATCCTCAAACGCTTTATTCGTAGATATGACGTTGTTGGCATGTCCATAAGCTGCGACACCCACTGGAATACCCTGAAACAACTGCTTTAAACTGGCGCTCAGCTCATCTAAGGCCTTCTTTTCTTCCTGTTCTGACTCACGGGCCTGCCGCTCTGCCGCTAACGCTTTTTTTGTCTCTAGCTCGGCCTTAACCCGGTCATGATACGCAGCCCCCAAGAGCTCGTTCAATGACGTCAATTCATCAACCTTAGTCGTAATGGCATCTTGGCGCCGACCCGCAATTCTTGCAAAGACACCCAGGAAAAAAGGGGCCGTATTTATGATCCAGTGCAAAGGCTGGACACTCTGAACCTGCAGAATATTTTGAACGTTAAAAGAAAGCTGCTGGGCATAGAGATCTAATAACGTTGAAATAATTGGAAATAGCAGTCCAAATAAAGCGCCAAAAATTGTGTATCGGTTTTTCTGCGTCATTGGTCAAGTCTACGCTGGCAAGAATAGTTTGGCGACGGCTGGTGGAACAACGTTTAAAATTCTAGCGAAGCTACCAAGTAAAAGCTGGACCGTAAATCCAAAGCTATGCCAAGGTGGATGGCTGTCGCAACATTTCACCCATCTGCCAAAGGAGCTTGTTTTTGTGCGGGTCATCGGATTAGAGCTAATCGCCATCATCAGCCCGCCGATCTTGTACGGGTTAATCTGCCTGCCACTCAGCAATGCATTGCTCGCTCAATACCCCAATGAAGTGAACAGCTTGGGTGGCACCCACAGCACCCCGCTAGTCGTTGCCACAGAGTTAATACAGCTCTTCAGTTTGATAGTTTGTGGGGCAGCCCTTCAGGGCATAGCGGGGCACCTGCCAAGATTTAAACTGTTACTGTTAGGAATAACTGTTGAAATGCTTGTCATCGCCATCTGGGTAGAGGCTCAATACTGGAATGCCATGCCGATTTGGCACCACTTCGTTTTCTTCGCCCTGATTATTCTCGGCTTGGCCATAGGTAGTGCCTTAGCAGACCGATGGCGGGCAGTCCGAACTTAATTCGTAGTTATACATTTGTATAACTTTCCTATTTTGACGCACTAGCAATCCGTCATCGACTCGCCTCGAAGACATAAGCAGCCAGGGCCTCAACCTCATCGGTACTTAGCTGTCCTCCGTAAGCAGGCATCGCGCCAACCCCTTGCGTGATGGCACTGCGCAGCTGCGCCAAACTGGGCTTTAACGTATTAAAACTAGGACCAACGACACCCTGAGCCTTGGCGTCTTCAAGGCTGTGACACACACCACACCCGGGCTGAGCCTTGGCCGTAAAAATAGTCTTACCCAGCAGTGCCTGATCAGACAACACCAACGATGGCTTAGGCACGACCGTTGCTGTGGCCTCTGTTACAGAGCCCAACGAATGCTCTTGATTTGATTCAATGATTGCAGCCATCTTAGGAAGCTCTTTGAGTGCTGTGATCTCAAGTACATGGTCCTCCCACCCGTTGTGACCATAACCGCGGTGGTTGTCTTGAGACTGCTGCGGCTGCTGCTCACCCAGGGTGTCGACAGCTCGGGTAACAACACGGTGATTCCCAGCGCCGAGCTCGGTTTGGAAACTAAATGTCCGCCATGCATTGGGTCCGAGGTCGGGCCCCACCAGCTCAGCTAACTGCCAAGTCTTGCCCGAATCAAGGGAAACTTCTACCGACCTGATACCACGCTCTCCTGAAAAGGCAACGCCATATAACGTGTTCATACCGGCTAATACGGGTTCTCCCTCGGCGCCTGGGCCATTTAACCAAGACTTGACCGGCATCCGCCACATGGAGGGGTGCTGAGGCCCGCCCGACTCGCCTTGCGCTCTGAGCCGATAGCCCGACTGCTGAATCTTTGCCGAGGACTCCTCCGGAGTTGCCGCGAGCTGCCTGACCCACTTGACATTATTAACCCCAAAGTAGCCAGGCACTACAAGCCGAAGAGGCCCACCGTGAACAGCGGGCAATGGCGCGCCATTCATCTCCCAAACCAGCAGGCAATCTTCCAATCCCTTCGCAATTGGCACAGATCGCTCAACAACAACGGCATTTTTATCAATGCCCTCGGGCAGCTCTTCACCACCTGACGCCGTTAAAAAAGCAGCATCGCCTGCTACACCGCCAAAATGCTCAAAAATATCGGCAACACTCACACCCGTCCATAACGCGCAACCCGCCGCACCCACACTCCACTGCGAGCCCGAGGGGTCATGGGCAAAGAACTCGCGACCGTTCCCAGAACACTGCAATACGGTCGCAACCGTTCGTATGGGCATGCGCTTCAGGTCGCCAAGGGTTAGGCTTCCCGACTGCTTGCAGCCTTGAACCTCGAACGACCAGTTATCCCCGACACCCGTGACTGCCGCAGGCGGCATAGGAAGATTGTTTCGTACAAAAAAGTGTGAGGCCGGTGTAATCGGGCCAAAACCAAACTGACTGCGGCGTGTTTCTAGTGCCCAAGGCAAGTCGTTGTGCACAAAAAAGGTGGGGGACCGCTTACCATAAGGCATAGGCCGCTGGGAATTTGCCAAGGTAATAGACTGCCCCGCGAGGGCGACACCGGCGACTAAGCCCTTGATCAAAAAGCGTCGTGAGACTACCTCCATTTTGGCTCTCCCTCGTTCCTTATGCGCATCGCCATACCGTCTACGCGACTATACAGACTGCAAAACAGCCTGCAAAAATTGGTGTTGGATTGAGAGTCTAAAACGTTGAAGAGCCTCGCAACCCTTTGGTGTAAAACCCGCTAAAGCCTCCTGATGCAGGCTGGCTAGGAGACTAAAGGTCAAGCAGTGACACGACCACAATGATGCTGGCCGCGCGAAGCGCCATTGCGATTCATCTACCTAAGCGCCTAACACCGTCGATCGCAGGTACAGCTGACATTGAGCCAGCACCTAAGCCCAAATATTTTCAACCTTTGGGAAATACAAACACCACATTCATTCGTAGCGCCCAACCCTTTGGCCCAAATTCACCAGAATCTGCCCAATATCGAACACCACCACCAATCTGCATGAGTTGGTTACCAAACTTCACTAGCTGGTTTGCACCCACGTTAATAGGCACAGACCAATCCTTACTATCCCAGTTATAGGTGGATTCAGTATTGAGGTAGTAGGTCAATTTTTTAGGCGTGATGTATGAAACGAAGGGCTGCACGAAGCTAGCATTTATCTCGGTGTTGTCTTCTTTAGCAAAAGACCACAGGTGGTTCCCCAATGCACCATAGGTCCAAGGCCCCGACTGCTTTAATACCAGCCCTGTGGGTCCGGCTGCCCAAGCTCTTGGTCCCAATGCATCTTTGGTTGCAGTGGGAATATTGATTACCGGCCCAACGCCCCATATAAGACCGCCCGCAGTTGGTGCTTTAGGTGAAAAGAAAAAGCTTTGCACCACATCTCCTACCCCAGACTCACCCTGGCCTTGCACTGGAAAATCTGACTGATCGATAAAAGGTAGGATCGTTCGAGAAATCATGTTCCAGTCGTCATTGAGTGAGACCGGAATGACTGGCTGGACATTGGTTTTCCAAATAGAGCCCTTTTCACCAACGCCGTACTTATCATCGTAGTTGATTTGAATCGGTACGCTGATGAGCGAGGCCACGGGATTGGCTAATTTCTGAGCAATCGAGGCATCGTCAGCGCTAGCTACCTGCGAGAAAATTCCTAGGCAAGCTGCCATTAAAAAGGCAATCACCTGTATTAATTTTAGATCTGGCATAAGCACCTCCAACTTAACGGGTCTGTGGACTGCCTACTTGAGACATGAACCCTAAAATGAATATTAGGGCATTATTCTCAGAGGTTTCCTCAGTAAATGCCACGCAGATTAAAAATCTGTCACCATTTGCAGCACGCTTTTAAAGAAGGTAACTTTTTCAGATACTCAAATCGTCGCAGTTATAGTCTTTGATATCGGCCTTCGCTTGCGCATCCCAACTAAAGGTTTTCGCCTCATCAACGAAAGGTTGATAGCGGTAGGGCAATTCTCCTGCAAACCGCTGCTGGCGTGCGTCAATTGCATAGCCCAGAACGCGAGAACGACGAGCTATCGTTTCATCGTCAAATTCTTGGGCCTCACTGTGGATGCCGCCTCCCTGCACGCCCAACACTGAAGATCGACGGTGAAAGCCAAAGTTCACTGTAACTCTGGGCTCCAAACCACAGTTGGGAAATGACCCGTGAACTAATTGGCGGTTACAAACCACAACATCACCCGGGTTACACACTAAGGGAACGGCGCCCTTCAGGCGTTCACTACCCGCTTCTGCCACGAGCTCATTAATATTGATCTTGCCCAGTTTATGCGTACCCGGCACAACCCAAACGCCATTTACTGCAGTACTACCATAAACCTGAGCCATGAAATTGAAACCGTGAATGTCCTCATCAAAGTCTTCGCTGTCCCAATGAGTAACGCCATCTTGGTGCCATGACACTGCAGCCCCAATACCGGGGTCTTTTATAAAGAGTGCCTCGTTAAATGGCGCGAAGTCGGGCCCATTAATCGCCTCCGCTACGCGCAGCAACTGCGGATGGGCATAGGTCCGCAGACAAGCGTCGGAAAACTGCAGCGAACCCAATAGAATAAAGGGTGCTGCGGCGGGGGCCTCCTGAGCAGCCTCCGGCTCAAACATTTTGACCTGATGACGGCCATTTGCCAGCGCCGTACCACCTAATGGATCTCCCAGCGGTTTAGACCAGACTAAGGTTAGCGCTTTACAATCTGCCCCCAGGGCCGGGTGTCCATCTGCATTAACAGGGCTTTCAGGCCCAGTAGGAAAACTTTTGCGCATGTCGCCCAAATCAGCCTCGATATCGGCGAGCTCTTCTTTAGTAAGGACATTGGTGAACACATAAAATCCATAGCGGGAATACGCCTCCCGAATCGCCGGATCAAGGTTACCTGCCTCGTCAAAGCGAATAGGGCCGCGATTATCTATGCGTAAGGCAGCATTCTGTCCCGCCTCTAAGTAGTCGCGCATAGCCTCAGCTTGGCTGCCATAATAGGCCGCGCACAGATCAATTGATTTAGAAATATCGATCACATTGGTTCCCCTTTACCAACGCTAGATTCCGCGTCACCATACTCAACTGCGCCTTTAAATTCAAAAATTGGCGCCCGCGCCTCTGGCGATGCAATACCTTTCACCAAAAACCAATAATTGAACGTTACAGCATTGGCCCTAGACAAAAATTATTAGGATAAAGGTTGCTAAGCTTTATGAGTACTGGATTGCGGGCACTAACAAAATTAAATAAACCATCAATAATTATAAATATAATCCAACAAAATCAATAAGTTAAGTGATTTCAGAGCGTTTGCCGATCCTTTAATATAGGGGTTGATTATTCAAAGACACCAGTCGCTCTCATGAAATACTTATCAATGTTAACTAGCCCGCCTTCAACACCGGTGGACGTTGCCACTGCAAATTCTGACGCACAGCTCGCAGACTTGAGCAGTCAGATGTGCAATACCATTTTGACGGTACTGTGCGTGCTAGGGGTTCCGGCTCTACTGGGGAGTTTATCGAGAATCTCTGACTTTGGACTCACACCGGTTATGGTCATACAAGTTCTTGCGTTGTCAGCACTGACGCTGGTTACTTTAAAAAAACACCGGTTAAGCTACGAATTCCGAGTCGCGGTATTGCTCGGCGCAATCTATATTCTTGCCATATCTGGCTTATGGTCCTTTGGGCACCTCGGCGGCGGCAAGTTGATGCTGCTGGTTTTTATTGTTCTGACGGCCCTATTTGCAGAAACCCGATATGCCTATGCTGCAATCGCGGTAAGCGCTATCAGCCTGATAATGTTTGGATGGGTATTTGTCAGCGGAAGTATGACCGTAGGTGCTGCAACGACCGATTACCATCAGTCACCGCAGACTTGGATTACTGCCGTGCTCACTATTGTCATGCTGGGGGGCTTTATTTCCTCAGCGGTATCTAGAATTTTGGCTTTTCAAAGAAAGCTGCTCCTGTCACTGGAAACTCAGGCCTCTTACAACGCGACTCTCATAGAACAGGCTGCGGCCTGCATGCTTGTCGTTGATAACAATTATTTTCTTCGAGAGGCCAATGCTGAGGCACAAGAGTTGCTGGCAACTAATCCATCAGCTGATGGGCATCGTCCACTATCAGAGCTACTTGCGCCAGGGCCGGGCACCGAGCGATTACTTGCCAACCTACAGGCCGCTTTATTAGGGCAAACTGTCTCGAATGTAGAAATCCAAATGGATAACAACACCGGTGATCACCTAGACTTTGTGTGGAACATGGCGCCGCACCGTGACACTAACGGTGATGCCATTGGCATTATTTGCGTCGGCCAAAACATCACTGAGCTAAAGCAGGCGCAGCAACGAGTCATACACAACTCAAGATTAACAACCCTCGGTGAAATGACGACTTCCATTGCCCACGAAATCAATCAGCCTCTTGCCGTTATTCGTCTCACGACACAAAACCTTCTCAAAAAAATCGCTGTTAGCTCCGCCAAAGACCGGTTCCTAGACACAGAATTTGTGCAATCAAAATTAGAGCGCATTGACGAGCAAGTCGCACGCGCCGCCGTGATCACAGATCACATGAGACTGTTTGGCCATAAAGAAGAGGGCCCTCAAATTCAAGTAAGTGCTCAGTCAGTTATCCAGAATGTCCTTTCACTCACCGCTCAGCAGTATCGCTTACAAGACATTGAGCTCACCTATGAAAAGCCCAAAGAGGAAATAACGATTACAGCGAGAACACTCGAGCTGGAACAGGCACTACTTAATGTTCTCAGCAATGCTGAATATGCTGTCAATAAATTCAGCTCATCAGGGAGTAAGCACATCTTCATTTCACTTTCAAAAGATGCCACCGCGACCAAAATTAAAATTTCCGACTCGGGCGCCGGTATTAGCGAGCTAACTCTTCCGTATATTTTTGATCCCTTTTACACCACCAAAGAACCCGGCGAAGGAACAGGTCTGGGGTTGTCAGAGACTTATAAGCTTCTCAGCGATATGGGCGCTTCAATTTCAGCCGCAAACTCACCGTCAGGAGGAGCCACGTTCACCATTGAATTTGCCAATACCCAGGCGTGAGAGATGACAAAAGCCGACCCTCGTATTTTCAGCCATAGTGGTTCAAGTCTGTGATTACCGGGGGCACACCAACCACTGAAGAGCCTCAGCTTTTGGAGCTAACGGCCAACAGCAAATGACGGGGCTCCACGTCAAGGTCTGAACTGACATCTGAACTTTCTATGACGATGGAACCTTGCGGTATGAGAACAAGCGCACAGCTCTGGCCGCCGATGCTTGAGGTCGCTAAGGGGCACCAAACTCCCCTCAAAACTGAATAACCAACCACTAGCTGACCCGGTCGGTGAAAATTCAGCCCATCTCAACCAATTCAAGTACGGTACCGTCAGGATCTTTGAAGCAGATGAAGCGAACTTGTGAACCCTTGGGCCCTGCTACCTCAGCCGGTCCCTCTGATAAAAACTCAACGCCTGCCCCAATTAAAGTAGCAATGTCATCGTCAATCGAACCTGTTGTAAAAGCGACCCTCGCAATACCGGGATGCGCCATGCTGTTATAAGGCAGGCCAGATTCGTAAGGTTGTTGCCACTCCAGCAAGTCGATCACGATGCGACTAGGGTGTTTCATGAGCGCGCCTTTTACTCGATAGCGCTCCATACCGACGGCAGCAGCAGCATCACCGCTCCCTTCTGGAGGCACCGGCATGATCACTGCAAAACCCAACATCTCGTAAAACTGTCTAGAGCGCTCAAAATCCCGGCAATTAATATTGATGTGTAGCAATCCAGAAATATTCATGAGGTGCTCCTAGGCGGCTTAGGCTGAACGGTTAAACGTTTGATGCGTAGTGACCAAGACTCGGGCATCAACCAAAGAGCATAAAAGAGGCTCTTTGCAAGTCGGCCGCTGAGATAGCGTAACTTCGGATGAGCCGCTGTCGCCGCGTGAACAATATCGTTCACTGCCGCCGCGGGGTCCTCTGCAATGCTGCGCAATTGCCGCGTATTCTTTTCGACATACTGATTAAGCCACGATTCAGGCCACAAGGCTTGCCAATCACCCTCAGGATCTTCAGCAGCCATGGCTGTCCAAGTTTTTCGATGGCCAGGAAAAAAAGCGTCTGCCATTGGAGTGCGCATTGTTGCCGGATTGATCACGCTTACCCCGACACCACAGAATGATAGTTCGGTTCGCAAGGCATCGGCGTAGGCCTCGATAGCAAATTTCGAAGCGTCGTAAGGCGCATTACCCGGTAGGCTCACAATGCCATCGACGCTGCTCACCACAATCACTCGACCTCGGCAACGTCGCAGCGCCGTGAGCAGCTTTTGGGTTAATAGTACCGGGGCGAAAAAATTAACCGCCATGACATCCCGATAGAACTTAATTGGCTGATAGTCAATAAACCCAGGGAGGACGGTACCGGCCGCGTGCACCACGCACCACAGCGCGCCGCCACTTTGGGTCAGGATTTGCTCAGCAACATCACGAAGGGCACCGTCGTCGCTTAAGTCGAAGTGTGGGGCCCATGTTGCTCCCGCAGCCAGAGCCGCGTTCGCGCCAGTTTCCGTGTAGCAGCAAGCGACAACCTTGGCACCATCCTTTGCTAGGGCCCTTACAGCGCCCTGGCCAATACCCGAGTCACAACCAGTAACCACCACCCATTGATCAGTGATATCAAGATGGCGCCTGCTTTTAAATTTTTTGTAGATTTGACTTGCCACACCCAACAAAAGAATGAGCAGGGTGGCGTAACCGAGAGCCAGAACAAAAGGCATAAATATTCCTGCATTACCCGCCGACATTATCTCTCTCGCTGTTTATAGGCCCTGCGCAGTCTACATCGCGACCTTTGTCAGTCACCATGGATATTCTCAACCGTCGCTAGTCATCACTCTGCATCACGCTTCGCCGCTCAACACCACTACACCAGCTGGCGAGTCAGCAAAGGTAACACTTGTTATCTGAACGAATGTTAAGTTAACATATGTTTATTGTTAATATTAGCCAGATCGAACACATATTCGTTCTCGCACGCCGCACTCCTGTAGAGGGTTATAAAGAAACATGCCTAGGCAAGCCTTTACTGCTGAGGAAATCGTTGTCCAAAAGCAGCGCATCATGGATGAAGCAGCCAACGCCATGGCATCAGAAGGCATCAGTCAGCTATCCATGCGTGCACTAGCAACAAGTGTCAATATGACTGCCGCCAACCTGTACAACTATTTTCCCAGTAAGCGACAACTCTTCATAGAAACCACTCAGCGCGGCTATGAACTGCTCGATAGCTACACCAAAGAAGGTGTCGCCAGTTTCGAAGAACCCCGTGACAAGTTGGCGGGACTTTTGAAGTCAGCCGTGCACTTTGCTCATGATTGGACCGGTTACTGGGAGCTTATGGTTCACCCGCCGCTACAGCTGCGCGAAGATCTGGAAAATGGGGACAGCGACCTCACGGGGGACCTGCGCCAACGCACGTCAAACCGAATGATCGACCTGTTTACTAAGTTGCTAAGCCAGTCCGGTGTGACACTGACACCGCCAGAAGCAGATTCATCAATGCCAGGAATCGAGGGCATTGCTGAGAACGGCTTTGGGCCAGACACCATCTGGGTTCGTATGATCACCCTGCTTACCAACACCCATGGGCTCATCGACCTCTACAACCACAAAATGCTGGACGGGTTCAATGTTGATGTACCTCCGCTGATCGATGCACTCATTGATAGCAGTATCGACATTCTTCTCCCCACCATAGATCAACCTGCGCCGGGGCTAAGTAATGAACGCTGAAGCGAAACTGATCAATGTTGCTCAACGTAACTGTGATTTTCATAGGGGTTTTCTCGCACTACAAGACGAGCGCAATAATTGGGTTAGCAATATTCGCGGCAACCTGCCCAAGGACTTGACCGGCACCTTGTTTCGCAACGGACCCGGCGCCATGAATGCGGGCAGTGAAGCTTACGCCCATTGGTTTGACGGTCCAGGCATGATCAGTGCTGTGACATTTATTGACGGCAAGGTACATTTTAAAAATCGCTATGTGCGCACCCCTAAATATCTTGGCGACCGACAACAAGGGCGCGTGTCTAGCCGGGGATTCGGCACACAAATAAAAGGCGGTTGGCGGAAAAACATTCTCAAACCCCTATCTAACCCAGCCAACACGGGTGTCTCCTGGCATGGCGATAAGCTCTGCGCATTTTATGAAGGGGGGCAGCCCTACCGACTAAACCCAGAAACCCTTGAAACTTTGGGACCAGAATACTACGGCAGTACCCTGAACCCGCGAACGACCATCAGCGCACATGGAAAAATACACCCTCGTACTGGCAACCAGATTAATTTTGGTATCAACCTGGTCGGTCTGGGCTGGCGCGGCATCAAGTGTGCTCTCGACGTTCACGATATCCCAGCCAACGGCCATAACGTTCGAAGTTGCCGAATTCCCCTCGACCGCTTTCCGTTCCTGCATGACTTTGGGCTCACGGAAAACTATGCCATTTTTGTGGTGAGTTCGGTTAACTTTAAACTCGGCGGGCCTCTGCTGGGAACAACGACTCTCAGTGAAAATCTACGCTACAACGATCAGCAAGCCATGCGCGGAATCGTTGTTGATTTACGTACGATGACCGTGGCACAAGAATTTGAGCTACCTCCAGGTATTGTTGTGCATTTCGCCAACTCCTTTGAAGCAGACAGTGAACTCGTCACAGATTTCTTTCACGCAACCAGTACAGAAGGCTTCGCATGGCTAGGGGATGTATTTGATGTTCAAACAGTCGCCGGAGCTCAGTTACAACGCCTAAGAATCAACCTCAAAACAGGGCACACGAGTCTTGAAGCGTTTGACCATGCTCCCGCCGGGGAATTCCCCGCCTGGAATACAAACCGTACCGGCTTAAGAAGCGAACACTGTTTCTATGTGGGCCATGCTCCGGGTCGAGAGCACGGGTTTTTCAACAGTTTTGTAACCCTTAATACTCACACAGGGGCCTTCACCCAAACGGATGTTGGTGAAAATCGCTATACATCCGAAGCGCTATTTACTGCTAAAGCATGTCCAAAAACTCAGGATGATGGCTATTTACTGGCCGTTGTTTACGACGCGAGGTCCCATCGTTCTGAAATTCAAATCCGCGACGCACAAAATCCTGAAGAGGAAATTGCTGCAGTGCTGCTAGACCACCACATACCGTTTGGCTTCCATGGACACTTCACGGCCAATACTTTTCTCAAGTAATTGGAACCCCAGTTAGGGTACAACCCCGTCGATAAACGTGAACGCGATTAGCGCGTCATGGTGGACGGTTGATGCCCCAGCAGCAAACGTGCCTGCCACCTAATGGCAACAAAACGCTTTATTGATTTTGCCACTCACCTACTCTTCGCGTTTCTCATATTAGAGCGACGAAAGCCGCGCTTAAAGCTATGATAAGGGCTCACGGCACTTTGTTGATCTGCTCCCAGGAGAATGACCATGGCATCTCCCATGCCACATATCGAAGCCTTCAAGCTGACGCTTCCCGATGTCGTCACAGGGCATGTTGCAGGCCTTTCTGTTTTAGCCAATAGCTCAGCAACGATTCTGCCAGTGCACTTTCCGGGGACGGGTGAAAGTATTGCTAGTCTCCAAGAGGATGATGCTACCCAAGTCATCGCCGCAGTTAATGTCGCAAGAGAACGTTTCCGTTCGGGAGATTGGTCTAAATGTACAACCACTGAAA
This sequence comes from marine gamma proteobacterium HTCC2080, assembly GCA_000169115.1. Taxonomy (GTDB): domain Bacteria; phylum Pseudomonadota; class Gammaproteobacteria; order Pseudomonadales; family Halieaceae; genus Luminiphilus. The sequence continues at coordinate 347,754 of AAVV01000001.1, read as the reverse complement.
AACAATCCGTTTTCCGTGCTGCAGCACAAGCAATTCGCAACAACGCCCATGAGCTAGCACTTCAAGAGTCGCTCTGTGCTGGGCTACCCTTTGCACACTTGGCTTCCCGTCAGATACCTCGAGCCGCTGAAAACTTCGATTTCTTTGCCGACTACATTGGCCAGTTGGCAGGAGAAACCTATGATCAGCTGCACGACTACCGTACGGTAGTCACGCGGCAGCCCGCAGGAGTAGCTGCGATCTTTACACCTTGGAATGCCTGCCTCGCACTTTCCAGCATGCAAATAGCCTCATGCATTGCCTTTGGAAATAGCTGCGTTCTGAAACCATCTGAGTTTGCACCACTAGCGGTGTTACAGCTCGTGCGCCTGTTGGAATCAGTAGGATTACCCACGGGGGTTGTCAATGTTGTCAACGGCCGCGGCTCAGTTACGGGCGCGGCACTCGCAACGGCGGCAGGGGTTGATCGTATCTCCCTAACCGGACGCGGTGATACAGCGCGCAAGGTCATGGCCGCTGCCGCAGCGCAGCTAACTCCAGTGCATTTTGAGCTCGAAGGAAACTCCGCCAATATAATTTTTGACGATGCTGATATTGATCGGGCGATAGACGGGGCACTGGTAAGCGCCTTTGGTAACAGCGGCCAAATCTGCATTGCCGGATCCCGTATTTTAGTCCAACAAAATATTGCAGATCGTTTTATTGATGCGTTTGTTGCGCGCACCAAAAATTTGCAGGTCGGCGACCCACTTGATAATCGTACTGAAGTTGGGCCAATGGCCTTTGCGCAGCATCAACAAAAAGTCCTTAATTATTTTGCACTGGCAGAAAATACTGATGCGACGCTACTCACCGGTGGACGGGCTATGCCAGAACTAGGAGGCGGCTACTTTGTGGCTCCCACGGTTTTTAAGGTTTTAGATAATAACTCCCCGCTATGCCAAGAAGAGATTTTTGGGCCTGTTGTGACAATTCAGATTTTCAACGAAGACGAGGAGGCCTGGACTATCGCCAATGACAGCCCTTTTGGCCTCATTGGTTATTGCTGGACCGAGAGCCTACATCGCGCTCAATTATTTCAACAAAGACTAGAAGCCGGCACGCTCTGGCTAAACACACCCATCGCTAGAGATCTCCGCGCACCCTTTGGTGGATTCAAAGCATCGGGTATTGGCCGGGATGGTCCCCGACACGCCGCAGACTTTTTTACCGAAGAGAAGGCCACAATTGCGGCCCTGGGTAAACCACCGATAAGAAGGATGGGCGTAAGTAGACAACACGAAGATAATGACGATGGCGCTTAAGGCGGTAATGGCCTGAAGAGCGCGCATTGATGATAGAAGTATGCTGACCTTAGGAAGGGCTTCCCAAAGCCAGTACGGCACTCGATAATGAATACAGCCAGAAGACTCGTCCCCGCAATAATTGAGCTACGCGGCCGCCTTTTTTTGGCGAAGGCAACTAGTCCGACACAACTGTAACCGCCACATAACTAAGCGAGCACACCATGGACAACCTACAAAAGTTTTACATCGATGGCGCCTGGGTCTCCCCTGACTCGACAAACACTATGCCGGTGATCAATCCTGCCACTGAGCAGATTGTCGCCACCGTTGCCCTGGGAAACGCTGCCGACGTCGATAGAGCTGTCGCCGCTGCCAACCAAGCCTTCAAAACATTTTCTATGACCTCAAAACAAGAGCGATTGGCCTTGCTGGAGCGCATCAAAACAGTGACTGAGGCGCGCTTCGAAGATTTGGCGCAAGCCATGCGGGAAGAAATGGGCGCACCCATTACGTTTGCTCGAGAGGCACAAGCAGATGCTGCCATTGGCCACCTACAAGGCTTTGCCGATGCCTTAGAACAACTCGAAGAGGAAATTGATCTGGGCAATGGCGAACTTTTGGTGCGCGAGCCCATTGGAGTTTGCGGTCTAATCACTCCCTGGAACTGGCCCATCAATCAAATAGCCTTAAAGGTGCTCCCTGCCCTAGCGGCTGGCTGCACCTGTGTGTTGAAGCCCAGCGAACACACTCCGCTGTCTGCAATAATTTACGCAGAAATACTTCATGACGCCGGCTGCCCGCCCGGGGTTTTCAACCTTGTAAATGGTGAGGGACCCGAGGTGGGTACAGCCATGTCAAAACATCCCGATATTCAAATGATGTCTTTTACTGGCTCCACTCGGGCAGGCACTGCAGTCACTCATGATTCCGCAGAATCTGTGAAACGCGTAACGCTGGAATTGGGAGGTAAATCGGCGAATTTGGTGTTTGCCGATAGCGACCTCGAAGAACGCGTTCAAAACGCGGTAGCTGAGTGTATGGCCAATACCGGACAGTCCTGCGATGCACCTACACGTTTACTGGTAGAGCGCAGCTGCTATGACGAAGTGGTTGAAATTGCCCGTCAAGCGACGATCGCAACTCAGGTCGGAGATCCAACAGAAGAAGGTAATCACATTGGGCCATTATTTGACCGAATACAGTTTGATCGCGTTCAAACTCTTATTGGTGTTGGCATCGACGAGGGAGCCCACTTAATAGCCGGTGGGTTGGGTAAACCCGAAGGGCTTGAAACAGGGTGGTATGTCAAACCAACCTTGTTCAGTGACGTGCATAATCAAATGCGAATTGCTCGTGAAGAGGTCTTTGGACCCGTGCTCGTGATTATTCCTTTTGAGACGGAAGATGAAGCTATCGCCATCGCCAATGATTCGCCCTATGGACTAGCCGCCTATCTGCAAACCGGAGATCCTATTAGAGCCCGGAGAGTGGCTCGACAGTTACGGGCGGGCGCCGTACATATAAACGGTGGTGTTTATGAATACGGCTCGCCCTTCGGCGGTTACAAACAGTCAGGAAATGGCCGTGAAGGTGGCATGATGGGGCTTGAAGACTATCTGGAGACAAAAATCTTGCATGGCCTTTGAGCGGCCATGCAAATTTCAAGTATCGTGACGCGTAACTTCAGCTGGACCAATCGTTATTAGCTATCCGCAGCTCTCTGGGACCTTGGGGCGTTAATACAATGGCCGCTTTACCCTCGTCGCAGTAAGACACTGGCAAGTATCCCAGCCCGATATTACAGCACAGTCTGGGCGAATAAACGGCGCTGGTGACAGTGCCAATATTTTCACCCGACTCCCCCTGCACGGTGTAGACAGTACGCGGGTTCGCTATTGGCTCGCCCTCAATAACAAGCTTGACCAAGCGGTTTTTGACCCCTTCTTCCGCAATCGCTTCTAAGGCCGCGCGTCCCAAATAATCCGCCGACTTGCCCAGTTTAAAAAAACGATCGAGACCTGCCTCCAAGGGATTATTAGCCAACGTCATATCGTTACCGAAAGACAGCAAGCCACTTTCAATCCGCTCGATGAGATTTGGGCAACCCACTCTCACCTGTAAATCTTCTCCAGCAGCGGCCAACGTGTCCCAAAGCGTTACACCGGCATCTGGCTCTTGGAGATAGATTTCATAACCACCCTGACCACTCCAACCCGTGCGCGCCACCACCACGGGTGTGCCAGCAATTTCAGTTTCTACAAAACGAAAGAATTTGAGTTCTCGAATCGAGTCACCCAGGACGCGACTCAAAAGGTCTGCCGATTTTGGCCCTTGAATGGACATTGGAAAAACGTCGGGATCAAAGACTCGCACATCAAACCCTTTGCCCAGCGCCAATCCCTTGGCCCAGAGCAGTACGTCCGAATCTGATAATGAAATCCAAAAACGATCCTCAGCCAACCGCAAGACTAGAGGATCATTGATAATGCCCGCCGCCTCATCAATCAGTGGCGTGTAGATACACTGCCCCACTTGGCAACGCGAAACATCCCGCGGGGTGAGGTATTCAACAAATTCTGCAGCATCTGGACCCTGCACTTCAACTTGTACTTGGCAAGCAACATCCCATAGTTGAACGTGTTCACGCAGGTGCCAATAGTCGGCTTCGAGTGATTCGTAACAAGTAGGTAACACCAAATGGTTGTATACCGATGCCGATTTTGAACCCTCTAACGAGCGCAACTCAAAAGGGGAAACACGCAGGCGTCTGGAGAAAGAAATAACGGGAGCATTCATGTGCGTACTCTTTTATTGTGATGGATCTATTTGTATTTTTAAGAGCGCGGAACCGAAATTCTGAACCGCCATATTTTTGCGAATAATGCGCCGCTTACAGGTCCTCTTGCAAGGGGTTCAACCCTCTTTAGATTTGGTAATTTTCCTGCATACTGTAGCCCGCGATAAATGCGGGAAGACACCCTATTTCTTCTCCTAATAAAAACCACGTACAAGAAGGTCACTGCCGATATGAAGCACTTACTTTCATCGCATGATTGGAGCCATCCAGTACCCATTGCTTGCGGACCGGGGCGCCATTGATGGATAGCTTCGGTCTGACCATGATTCTAAGTGTCATGGTATATCTGGGTACCGGCTGGTACGCGGGACGCAAGGTGCGACACCTTGATGACTACTTCGTGGCTGGCCGCAATGCCCCAACGCTACTCATCTTGGGCACGTTAATCGCAAGCTTCATGAGCACTAATGGATTTATCGGTGAAGCCGGTATGTCCTATCGGGGACACGGCCCTCTCATCATCATCATGACCGCCGTCAATTGTATGGGCTATGTACTGGGGGCTCTATTTTTTGGTCGCTACCTACGTCGCAGCCAAGCGCTGACGGTTCCGGCTTTTTTTGGTGCGCGTTTTCAAAGCCAACGAATTCAATCGTTAGCAGGGCTTTCGATTGTCGTCGGTCTCAGCGGCTACCTGCTTGCCGTTACTTGGGGCGTTGCAATGGTCGTAACACAACTAACAGACCTATCAGAGCCCATCGCCATCATTCTCGTATGGGCCAGTTACACGCTGTTCACGCTTTACTCCGGATCAAAGGGTGTCATTTTGACCGATACCCTTATGTTTATCTTATTTACGTCAGTGGCTGTCGTCGCAGTTTCCTACCTTGTAAATACAAACGGCGGCTGGTTTGCCAGTATCGAAGCCCTCGCCATCTTTGAGGCAAAACCCGACGTCATTGCGTGGCATGGTGTCGTAGGGTCTGAAACGAGCTGGGAGACCCCGGGAGAGGCGCTCCTTTGGGCACTGATTTTGGGCGTCGCATGGGGCGTTGTGGTTGCCGTGAGTCCCTGGCAGTCCAGTCGTTATCTCATGGCTCGAAATGAGCACGTAGTGATTCGCTCAGCCTGTGGCGCAGCTATCACAATGTTGCTGTTGTACCTGGTTACCACTTTCTGTGCGGCCATTGTCAACCTTAGCAACCCGAATATAGACCCCGTGGAGAGCGTGATCATCTGGGCCGCCATGAATCAGGTGCCCACGCTAGTAGGTGCTCTGCTGGTCTGCGGGATTTTGGCTGCGGGGCTGTCATCTGCATCAACATTTTTGTCTCTGGTCGGATTCAGCGTGAGCAATGACATACTCAAACTGCCCAAGAACGATAAAATACAGCTGCGTGTGACTCGGGTAACCATGCTGCTAGTTGGGCTGATCGTCATAACCTTAGCGCTAGCCTTACCCAGCAACATTTTTTGGATCACCTACTTTGCGGGGCCCCTATTTGCCTCATCGTGGGGTGCAGTTGCCTTCATGAGTATCTGGAGTTCCAAAATCACGGAAGCTGGCGCCTTTTGGGGTATGGCGTCAGGGTTTACGGTCAATGTCGTTATGAACCTATTGTCATTGAACAACCTAGTCGACTGGCCAGTCGTCTTTGATCCGATATTAGTGGGTGCTAGCGCCAGTTTTCTAACGGTTGTAATCGTCTCAAAATTTGGGCAGGTAACACCAGAAGAGGCAGGCTACCGGGAGTCCCTCCATGAGGTGCCCCATGAGGAATATGATGACAGACAGGTTCGACAAACACTGATTTGGCCCGCCGCTATGATCCTCGTCGGGGTAGGCACCATCGTTATGCTCTTCTTCTTTTATGCGAGGCCTTATCTACAAGCACAGCAAGCTAAAACATTGGGCGCCACTAGCCTCATGAGCGGTGAAACACTTCTGGCCCTCAGCTATGGACTGCCTCTGATCATTGGCGGCATTTTAGTTTGGCGAGCTGTTAAGCATTTCTACGGACAACCAACCAATACAACAGGCTCTTAAAACCCTCCTCTAGCGCCAAAGCTATATCAGCAACGCTAGAGATCTATCGTTAACCCGTATTTCGGAACCGGAACGGCCTGTTAATAACGCGGGCCTGCTGCGGCAAATGGTTACAGTCAATAAAGTGCGGGTTCGAATCAGATCTCGGTGGCTAACTTGGACTTTTCGGGCATGTGGATATCCATTTGCGGGTACGGAATCGATAGGCCTTGAGCGTCGAATTCAAGCTTAACCTTCTCGGTTGTATCCCACAGCACAGGCCAATAGTCTGCACTTTTCACCCAGGGCCTTACGATAAAGTTTACCGACGAATCGGCTAGTTCGGAGACCGCCACTACCGGCTCGGGATCAGACAAAACGCGATCGTCCGCTAAAATGATCGACCGCAGTAATTCCTTTGCCGCTTTCAAATCATCATCATAAGCAACCCCAAATACCATATCGACGCGGCGCGTACTGCGCGCCGAATAGTTGGTGATAATGCCTCCGTAGATAGCGCCATTGGGAATGATCAGCTCGCGATTATCGCCGGTTCGCAGCACTGAACTGAAAATACCGATGTTTTCGACGACGCCGGCGACACCCGCTAACTCAACGAAGTCACCCGCCTTGAAAGGGCGAAAAACAATCAACATGACCCCCGCTGCAAAATTTTGCAGAGAATTTTGTAACGCCAGACCCACCGCAAGTCCAGCCGCACCCAACAAAGCAATTAATGAGGTGGTATCGATTCCGAGTTTATTAAGCGCAGCGATCGCAACGAACAGCAGCAAAATAGTTTTTGTCATCGACGCGACAAAACTAATCAGCATGTCGTCCATTCTTGACTTTTTAAGCAGCCTAACAACGACATCGGTTAGGGTATTGGCGAGCCATCTGCCAACAATGAAAATAGCAATTGCGAGCGCAATATTGGCTGCGTAAGGGAAAATAAAGGTATTGGCCATAGCTTCAATATTGAGATCTTCAAACATAACAGTGCCTTTGCCTGTGACTTACCAACAAAGGGGCTTAAGCCCCCTGAATACCCGGTCTGCCACGTCAGTAACGTTTAGTGAGCCGCTTGACGTAGTGGACTCTGTTAAGAACCCACAAAGGCGTTTGCCTCCGTGGGTCTGGCTTTTACTTAAACAATGCCAAAGCTGCGTTCAAGTGCACTCGCATTAAACCCGCACTAAAGTGCAGAGCTTATTTCCCGAAGGATCACGCAGGTAGGCCAAATAAAGCGGACCCATACCACCCTCACGAACTCCCGGAGGCTCTTCACAAGTCACACCACCACTGGCCAAACCCGCTGCATGCCAGGCGTCTGCGGCTTCAGTGCTCGCTGCGGAAAAACCAATTGTAGAGCCGTTACCATGACCTGCAGGATTGCCATCGATGGGCTGGCTCAGCGCAAAGATACCCGAGTCCGTCATATAAAAGACGCGCCCTTTTTCATCGATAACGCCGGGACCGTAACCCAGAGCTCCCAATGTTGCGTCGTAAAATGCCTTAGATGCTTCGATATCATTGGCACCGACCATAATGTGGCTAAACATAACGTTATCCTTTTGATTAACTGTTAAAAAAACCTTCGCCTAGAAAGTTTGTTGCGAGGCTAAACGCGAAGATGATCGTAAATCGAACGTCAAACCATGTCACACCCTTTATTTGAAAAACGTTGCGCCCCGACTACCGCGCGTCAGTCAGCTCCGACTCGAATAATTTTAAAATGCGTCGGTACTGATCTAACCAACTTTCAGGATGAACGTAACCATGAGGTTCAAGGGGGTAGGACGCGAGCTCCCAATGCTCTTTCTCAAGTTCAATCAATCGCTGAACAAGGCGCACCGAATCTTTGTAGAACACATTGTCATCGAGCATGCCATGGCTGATTAGCAGCGCACCCTCAAAGCCTTCTACAAATTCAATTGGAGAACTGCGACGATGGGCCTCGGGATCAACCTCCGGTGTATTGAGAATATTAGCCGTGTAGGAGTCATTGTAGTGGCGCCAGTCGGTGACGGGACGCAAAGCGGCGCCTGCGGTAAATACATCGGGAGCATTAAATAAGGCCATGAACGCCATAAATCCGCCATAGGATCCGCCATAGACGCCAACCCGCTGGGGATCACCTCCGTGCTGTTCGACCAACCATTGCACACCGTCTATGAGATCTTCGAGTTCTGGCGTACCCATCTGGCGGTAAATCGCAGTCCGCCAGTCGCGCCCATATCCACGACTGGCACGATAATCCATATCCAGCACATGATAGCCACGCTCAGTCAGCAGGTTATGAAACATTTGCTCCCGAAAATAATAGGGAAATTTATGGTGGGTATTTTGGGTATAGCCCGCGCCATGCACGAACATCACAATAGGCCGCAGTCCCTCGAAATTGCCTTGTGCCGGATAAAATTTGGACCAAATTGGATTTTCAACGCCGTGCCGTGATGGGATTGCAACAAACTCGGGGGACTGCCACCGAATAGCAGAATAAGCATCATTAACCGTGTCCGTCCGTGCCCCCAGATTTCCATTAACCAAATCGACAACAACCGCTTGGGTTGGTCGATAAGTCTGGGAAAAAAGCGCTAAAGCCTGCGTGCCATTTGGGTGCAAAGTAAAGCTCTCGACGCCCTTAAGCTCCGTCAAAGGAACCCATTTTTTAGCGTCGACATTGAGCCGGTATAAATCGTACTCCGTAGGGTGGGCGCGGTTGCTCAACGCCACTGCTGACTCCCCGTCGGGTAACCAGGCAACATCGGTAACCTCGAATTCACCCTGACTGTATTGCACCACTGTACCGCCCTCTTGAGTGGCGTACAGATGGCTGTAGCCGGAGCTTTCCGATAGCCACCAGATCTGCTCACTGTTAGGAATCCAGCCGACATCATTAAACTGCCAGTTAATCCAAGCGGGGTCGTGCAGGTGCTCGATCAAATCGAACTCTCGGGTTTCAGCCGTCAGTCGCAGTGTCCAGCGATCCTTGTTATCGATAGCGTGTACTTGCACCACCGCATCAGCACCCTGATCATGCCAAATAAGGCGTTCAAAACTGACTGGGCGCGGATTCTCAGCATTGTGAACAGGTATATCTTGAGCACTCTTCAAGTCCGCTAAGGGATCTGAATCAATGCCGGGAAGCTCAGCTGTACTCAACTCATAGCGCTGCCGGCTTTCCATGTCTAAGAGCCACAATGCCTGCGGTTTCGGTGACTCTCGACCCACCAACCGCCGCACGTCTTCAACGTCGACGTAGCCCGAGCGGGTTACATAATGGGGCATTTTGTCGGCTTGGTTGGTATCGGATGTCGCAGCAGTGACTGATACCAATAACCAACGCCCATTAGGCGAGAGTGCACTATCGACCAACTGATTTTCAGCACCCAGATACCAAGGGGTTACCCCTGATTTCATAGCCTGCTCCTGCTCCACACTAGCCTCAAACTGTTCTTGTTGCGCAAGCCGCTCACGCTCTAGGGTGGAAAACAGTCTCAGCTGTTCCTGAGCTAGACCATCCTCAGAAATCGCGTGGGGGGCGTCCTTAAATACCAAGGGCGTTAACGCTTCGGCACTGCCACTCGTCAAATCGACGCGCCACCATCGTTGTTCGGTCTGAAAAAATACCGCGTCACCTGCGGGCGAAAATTGAGGCCGACTCGCGGGCGCGACTCCGCTAAATAAAATGCGGTGGGTGAGGCCATTAAGATCGCGTAACACCACGGCGCCCCCTCGAATACTGACCGCAAGGCCACTGCCCCTGTGTATTCTTGGGTTAGGTCCATCGCTACGGCCTAACTTCGGTGCGGACACTAGCTCGGGTTCCCCGGAGCCTGTCACAGCAAAGGTGTCTCTTAACGTGCTGTCAGGGCGTTTGGCTCGATAGAAATAACCACCATCGTCCAACTGCCACCAAGCGGCTTCAACCGGCGCACCGATCCAATCAGGATCTGCCATGATCGTTTTAAGATCGGTGGCGCTAACTAATGCGCCCGAGGTGAGCACAAGAGCGGTGATTAACGTGACAATCGAGCGCTGATAGTTGAGGAGCTTCATAGTTATATTCTCGTCCAAAAAAAGCGGCTGAAACGGAATCAGCCCACGCCTGTAGGGTCGTTCATTCTGCCACGGCAGGTCATCAAACTCGATTAATCCCCGACATCTAGTCAGCCATTAAATTTTGTCGCTCATTTAACGATTCTGATGCCCAGCCCTCGATGTTTACCCCAGGAAATCAACCATCCACACAATTACTACCCTTTTATCGGAGACAAAAAAAATGTCCACGCTCCCCCGTAACCCATCAAGATGCTAACTTGAATGCCTATATCTGCAGGTGGGGCATTGCTAATGAGCCAAATTCCAAAGCTTCTCAACGCAACACTCATTATTTTTGGGCTGGCGATTAGTAGTGCCTGCAGCACTGAAACCAAACACCATTTCGACACGCTTATTCGGGGTGGAACGCTCTATGACGGCTCGGGTAACCCACCCTTTATCGGAGATCTTGGGATCACCGAAGATCGTATTGTCGCAGTCGGTAACCTTGACAATACAACAGCAGATAACGTGATCGACGCCCACGGAAAAGCCGTCAGCCCCGGCTTTATCAACATGATCGGCTGGGGTGTCACCAGTCTAATCACCGACGGTCGAGGCCTGAGTGATATCACTCAGGGCATTACCCTTGAAGTTTTTGGTGAAGGTAATTCCATGGGGCCTCTTAGCCCAAACATGAAAACTGAGTTTCCCAAATATTGGGATGAGATTCAGCCTCAGTGGACATCATTGGGAGAATACCTAGAGTTTCTTGAGACAAAAGGAGTCGCACCGAATGTTGCCTCTTTCATAGGGGCAACTACTCCCCGAATACACGTATTAGGCCAGGACGATGTAGATCCAACACCTAAACAACTTCAGCAAATGCAGGAACTCGTGCGGGAGGCCATGCGCGAAGGTGCTGTTGGAGTGGCCTCATCGCTCATTTATACCCCAGCAAGCTTCGCAGAAACCGCCGAGTTGATCGCCTTGGCCAAAGCCGCTGCAGAGTACGACGGTATTTATGCCTCTCACCTTCGCAATGAAGGTAAACAAATTTTTAGCGCCCTTGACGAGCTGATTACAATCGCGCGAGAAGCCAAAATACCCGCAGAAATCTATCACATTAAAATTGCGCACCCACCGTCCTGGGGACGCTTCGATGAAGTGCTTGCGCGTATTGAAGCGGCACGAAGTGAGGGCCTAAAGATAACGGCCGATATGTACCCCTACCCGGCTGGATCGACGGGCTTGGATGCCGTTATGCCGGCCTGGGTAAAGGCTGGCGGTATCGACGCATGGATTGCCCGCATGCAAGATCCGGCGATTCGCCAAACCTTGGCCCAGCAAATGCGAGAGGACTCAGATGATTGGGACAATCGCCTCGCAAGCGGTGGCGCCGACACGGTCATGTTGGTGGAATTTCGAAACCCACAACTTAAGCACCTTGCAGGAAAAACACTTGCAGAAGTAGCCATCATGCGAAACCAAAGCCCCGAAGAAACCGCCATGGATTTGGTCATTGAGGATAGAACACGCGTGGGCGCGATGTACTTCAATCAATCAGAGGCCGTCGTGCAAAAAGCCATTCAACAACCTTGGGTGAGTTTTTGTACCGATGCAGTCACTGTTGCTGCCGAAGGCGATGCCCTGCTGAACCACCGCCATCCGAGGACCTACGGAACGTTTCCCAGAGTACTTGGCCATTACGTACGACAATTAAAATTACTAACACTTGAGCAAGCAATTCATCGAGCCAGCGGCCTGCCCGCAACCAACTTATCCCTGCGCGACCGCGGCTTCCTCCGTGAGGGCTATTTTGCCGACGTACTTGTGTTTGATCCGAACACAATTATTGACCAAGCAACTTTTCAGCAACCTCACCAGTATGCCGTCGGTATGGAACAGGTGTTCATCAATGGCGCTGCGGTGATTGCAGACAGCGAGCCAACGGGTGCCACTCCCGGTCGTGTCGTCCGAGGCCCAGGCTGGACAGGATGGCAATGACTGCCCTCTCCACCACCCAGAACCTAGGTCGGTTACAATTACGTTTTTACGCAATTTAATTTCGCTATGGACTACGAAAGCCCTCTCAAAAGCCCCTCGCCGCAAGCATGGACAGACTGTGTGTTGGAAAACTTTGATACCTTTCTTCTCGACCATGCAGCTGCCGAGAAAAAGGCATCAGGCATGGCGCTATCCATGGTGTCACACTATCCCGATAAAGCGCGGCTGGTTCTGGCTATGGCTGAACTCGCCGTCGAAGAAATGGTCCATTTTCGCGAGGTGGTAAAAATTATTCAGGCTCGGGGCCTAACCCTCGGTGCTGACGAAAAAGACCCTTACGTCAACAGTATTAGGACCTTATTGCGACAAGGCTCTGAACTTTATCTACTAGATCGGTTGCTAACCGCCGGCGTTATCGAAGCCCGCGGAGCAGAGCGCTTTGGTTTAATCGCCAAGGCACTTCCCGAAGGAGAATTGAAGACCTTCTACCGTTCGATAACACGATCTGAAGACCGACACTTTGAGCTTTTCCTGGGACTGGCAGCTGAATATTTTGCTGCTGACATTATAGAGGCCCGCTGGCAGGAGATTCTGACCTTCGAAAGTCAGGCGGTTGCCGAGCTGCCGATTCGTGCCGCGCTTCATTGAGCGCAAGCGCCGACACCGTCATCGAAAAGTACTTATCGCTGTATGCTTTGCTGCCAGCACTACCAAGGTTTGACCAATGCTGGAATCACGTCATGGTAGTACCCTGTTTCAAGGAGCAGCCTGAATGTTTTATACGCATACCAACACCGCCCATAGGACAGTCCCTACTGGTCATTGGCGTTCTGAACCGGCCTGAAACAGATCCAGATCTCAGTGCAAATACCCTACTACGACACTACGTAAAAGAGCGTGCGGACAGCTCACCAGTTCCGGGGACCACACTGTGCACTCTCGCACCCGCCATTACTCTGCTTATGATCGACCTCGAGCAGATAGAGGGGGCAACTCCCAAATCGGAGGGTGTAGGAAGAGCGAGGCGGGTGGGCTGCGATTTAGCCCTTTGGCTTATGAAGCAGGGGCATATCGAGTCCGAGTGGATTTATTCATCTGACGCCGATGCTCAATGGCCTTCACACTACCTCAGCCAGTCTTGGCCCTGTGACGCAGCAGCCATCTCCCTTCCTTTTCAACATGTCATCGACGGCGAAGCGCCACTCGATCAGGCGACGTTAGTCTATGAGCTCTGGCTGCATCATTATATTTTGGGCCTAGAATTCTCCGCATCACCTTATGCCTTTCACACCTTAGGTAGCAGCTGTGGCTTCAACGCCCGATGCTATGCAGCGGCCCGTGGCATGCCTTTGCGCGCTGGAGCTGAGGATTTTTACCTGCTCAACAAACTCGCAAAAATGGGACAGGTCCTTAGACCCGCTGGCCCACCGGTGCTTATTCAAGCTCGTGCCTCCGACAGAGTGCCTTTTGGCACCGGACCAGCGGTTACCCGCTTGATGGCGTCAGGAGAGCCGCAGTCGACGCCATTTTTTTACCACCAAAATAACTTTACTGCGCTGAAGCGCATTCTTGAATGCTTTCCGCGATGGCTTAGCAGTCAGGAACCCAACATCCACCAAAGTTTATCGCAGCATTTGCCCGAGGCCCTTGCCGACGCTGCGGCAGCGCAATTACTGAAACTTGGGCTACCACAGGCGATCAAACACGTACAAGGCAACAGCCGAAATGCCCAACAACGGGCGCGCCAGCTTCATACTTGGTTTGACGGATTCAAAACCCTTAAATTTCTCAATAGTTTGCGAGATTCTACTGGCGGGCATCAAACTTTACTGCAAGTGTCGGATCAGGCTTCCCAGCCTCTGACAACAACGACTTTATGTGCTCAGCGAAGTGCCATCGTTAGCCAGTGGGGCTGGCAACTTAAGCAGGAGGAGACGTGATACTTTAGTAGCACAACGAACGTCTAAACGGCGATAAACTCCGCTACAATTAAAAAAAACAGACCGAGAAAGCGCTATGTTCGATCGAGTGATGGCCGTCATGCAAGACGACCTAGTAATGTTGGCCCTACCGGCTTTCTTTGCCGCCCTTGGCATTGAATGGTTGTGGGCAAGAAAGCAGTTCAGGCCTGTTTACGAGAACCAAGATTTTTGGGCTTCCATGCGAATCATGGTGTTGACTGTTTTTATAGATTTATTGCCCAAACTCGGCGGCATTTTCCTGATGTTTGTGTGTTACGACCTGTCACCGCTAAAAGATACGGTAGGGCGGACCGTGCCCTGGTGGATTGTGCTGTTCTTCCTTGATGATCTCACTTATTACCTGTTCCACCGCGGTAATCATGAAGTGCGATGGATGTGGGCAGGACACTCATCACACCATAATTCTCAGTACTACAATTTGGGGACAGCTCTGCGCCAAGGCGTTGGAGAACGGGTTTCGAAATATTTATTTTGGTGCCCACTCGCCCTGCTGGGCTTCGATCCGGTGATGATCGTTACCATGATGAGCATAAGCCTTATTTATCAATATTGGCTGCACACAGAGGCCATTGATCGAATGCCCGCTTGGTATGAGTTCATCTTTAACACGCCCTCCCATCATAGAGTTCACCATGGTTCTAATACCCGCTACCTTGATCGCAACCACGGCGCCACACTGATTATTTGGGACAGGCTCATGGGTACTTTTAGTGAGGAGCTTACGTCGGAGCCCGTGCGCTATGGGTTAACCCAAAACATAGCCTCACAACGAGTGCTTGATGTAGCCTTTGGGGAATACGGCAATATGTCGCGAGATGTGAAGCGAGCTAATCGCTGGCAAGATAAGCTCGCATATTTATTCAAAGCCCCGGGATGGAGCCATGACGGCCCCGATAAGCGCTCTAACACGCTGCGTCGTGAGGCAGGCTTAAATTAGGGCAACGGGTACTTAACCGGCTTTGAGACTTTACAAATATCCTCCGCGCAAAAGTTGAAACCTTGGTGGACTTGGCTGCGCTACGAGCAGGTAAGACAAGCCGCTAGTAAAGTATTTCTTGAAATCACGGAGCCGCTAGTCGTTACCCACACTCGCGGTTCTGGGCATGCTATTCGACTTCAACAACGCTGCATGCCAAAATTTGCGCTCACTCTATGAAGGCGTTACCGCAATGCGTCGATTTAACGATAAGGTCGGTCAGTGGTTCTTTGTACTGCTGACAATTTTTACTCTCCCAGCTGCAGCGGCAGACGATGCCTCACTTCAGATCTCGGTAGAGGGCGGAGCCTTTAATGCCAAGTTTAAATTCTTTGACGCAGCTGATGGCTGCCCCAGTTACAACGACATTCCGGGTGCAACAAATTTTCTGGGCGGCGTCCGCGCGTCTGATAAGGGCAGCAGTAAAAGACTACCCCTGAATACCCCCATCCATGTATTTTTATTTAAACCCAGAGATACACCGGGCATTTCTGCAGCGGGTGGCGCAACGGAAATCAGGCGACGCGCACTTCAACTAACCTTAAGCGGGGATGCCTCTCTCAGATACATCACGTTTAATGATCACGTTCCCAGCTGGGAAGCCTCTGACAACCTTAGCGTAGTGCCCGGGGAAAGTTGCTTAGCGGCTGAAGACTCTGAACCACAGCCAACAACAAAACCCGACTCCGAGGACAAAACGGAAACTCCTAGCACCTCAAACATCGCCAACGACGCTGGCACGCTATGAAAGCCTGCCGAGTCACAGTGCTGGCATTATTATAACGATCAATTTATAAGTACAGGCAAGCAGTCAGGTCTAACGGGTTACCAAACGGCCTCCAACATGACATGTGAAGCCGTCTTTAAGCGAGCTAGACAGGGCCAAACACCAAGCCCGCTGCGACTTCGGTTTCTGTTCTCCCAGCCAGTGGCTATAAGCGCATAAAAAGGAAAGAACCATGAACAGACTGTGCTTTATTTTCGCTATCACACTGACTTCGATGCTGTTCTCAGCTGCCGGCACTGCAGCGGAGACCGATAGCTTATTTGCGAGCATCACGGACGACGTCCCACCCCGAGGAGAAGGTCAAGGGCAGTATGATCAACTGATCATTCGCGGCGCTTATTTAATCGACGGGACCGGCGCGCCCGCAACCGGGCCTGTCGATGTCGTTGTTGAAGACGATCGCATCACTCAGGTCACAACAGTCGGCACTCCTGGCATTGCCATCGACCCCGAAGGCCGGCCTCCATTGCTCGATGGGGCCGACTTAAAGACTCGAGAAATCGATGCCCATGGCAAATACTTGTTGCCAGGTTTTGTTGATTCCCACACCCATGTTCACGCGCCCGATAAGCGTCAAAAGGTCTCTGCTGACTACATCTTTAAGCTTTGGTTGGGCCATGGCGTCACCAGCACGAGGGAGGTATTTGGTTCCGACGGTGAAAGCCGGCTTTTAGCCTTGAAGGCACTGAGCGAGAAAAATGCCATCACCGCACCTCGCATTACCGCTTTCCCCTACTTCGCGATGCCTACGGATGGCGATGAAAAATTACCGGCCATAACCTCTGCCGAGGATGCCAGAAAAAGGGTCCGGTACTTAAAGCGCATCGGCGCCGACGGGATTAAGTTTATGGGGGCTCCAGAAGAAATTTTGTGGGCCGCTTTAGACGAGGCTGAACAGCAGGGTCTGGGCACAACCATGCATCACGCTCAGTTAAACGTAGCCCATGCCAATGTACTGGATACTTCAAGCCACGGTCTGGACTGCATGGAACACTGGTACGGACTGCCTGAGGCTCTGTTTACTGACAAAGTTGTTCAAGACTATCCATCTGACTACATTTATAGCAATGAACAGCAGCGCTTTGCCCAAGCAGGACGTCTATGGAAGCAGGCCGCAGGGCCCGGGACTGAACGCTGGAATGAAGTTATGGCAACGTTGCTCGAACGTGATTTTTGTTTAAGCCCCACGTTTACCATCTATTTGGCCAGCCGAGATCTTATGCGCGCTTACACCGCCGAGTGGCACTACGAATATACCGCCCCAGCACTATGGGATTTCTACCGAGCCAGTCGCGAGAAACACGGCTCATTCTTTTTTAATTGGACGACTCAGGATGAGATCGAGTGGAAGCACAACTACCAGCTCTGGATGCAATTCGTTAACGAGTACAAGAATCGCGGAGGCAAAGTCGTCGTCGGTAGCGATACCGGCTATATCTATAGCCTTTATGGCTTTGGCTACATTCAAGAGCTAGAGCTGCTGCAAGAGGCAGGTTTCCATCCACTCGAGGTGATCCGTGCTGCCACTAAAATAGGCGCTCAAGTTCTAGGGCAAGAGAGCGAGATTGGCACGGTGCAGGTGGGAAAAAAAGCAGATCTGATTATCGTAGATGAAAATCCACTACATAATCTTAAGTCGCTCTACGGTACCGGCGTACCCAAATTGAATGAGGAAAACCAGAAAGTCGAACGTATTGGTGGTGTTCGTTGGACTATAAAAGATGGCATTGTCTACGATGCTCAGGCGCTCTTGGCCGATGTGCGCGCCATGGTAAAAACGCAGAAAATAGCGGCCGGACTTGACCCAAAGATACCAATGTCTGTAGAGCAGTAGAAATATTGCAGCCATTCAAGACCCTTGAAGGCCCCACGGCCTCAAACGACCGATAGACGTTTTGAGCGATTCTAACCATAACTGCCTTTAGGCCTGCTCCAGTTTCAGGATCAGTCGGTCATGTCCTGATAAGGGTTGTCAGTAGGCAACGAGATGCTGTTGGCGAAGCCTTTTATCGAAATGCAGGTTTCGCTGATCTCAATATTAGCCTCATCGATCATGTCCTCTCCAAAGCGGTAAATGGGCGCGTACTCCCCCCTGTCAGCAGCACTCAAATAATTTTCCGATGCCTTTAAACTCGACTCACGTTTTCTCCTATAGGCAGTCATGGCCGCCTCACCGTAACGCTTGTTCAACATCGCCTCGGTGCGGCCTGGAGACAACACCACTGCTGAGGCGTTATTGCCTCCGAAACCCTTTGAGTTAAGGATTGCCACCTCCAGGTTATCCGGGTTGGTTGTCTGATGCTCAGGACCCATTTTCAAGCGATCCTGATGGACGTCATCGGCGACAGCGTCGATCGTTGGGATACCTGGCAATATGCCATATTTAAAACTACCTAAAGCCGTTGCGAGTTGATCGGCACTTGCCGGGGCAATGGTGTGACCGAGATAAGCCTTTACAGCCACAACAGGCCATTCCTTGATGTCAAAGGCCTCAGCAACTTGATCAAAAATCTGCGACTCTGACACGCGGTTTTGAGGGGTGCTTGAACCATGAGCCAGAACAAAACTTTTGTCACGGACACTGGCTTTACCCACAATCGCTGAGGCCGCCGCCACCGCCTTTGCCATGCTGATGTGGTTTCCCGGGCCGGGAGCGCTGATCGATTTTTTAGTCCCGTCGGCATCGACAAAAACGTCTGTCACCGCCCCTAAACAAGGCGCTCCTAATTCGACAGCTAAGGCATCATCCATCAAAATAAAGTATTGGCATGATTCGCCAATGGTAAAGCCGCAGTTATCTCCAAAGGGACGGCTTGCCCGACGATGGTCTACCTCATCAGTGTCGTATAGCTTCATCATGTTGGTATCGGTTGCCAGTGCACCCATGGTTCCAAAGCCATCCATAAGCTCAGGACCAATAGGCGCTTCGCTGTTGCCCACCATGGCGACCCGTACTTTGCCGGCTTTTAAGTCTGACACAGCATGGCGCAGATTCGATAAAAACGTGGCGCAAGCCGCAACTGAACTACTGGCTATACCCACGTTTGCTAAAACATAGGCGTTAATAAAATCCGTCGGCATGGAGTTAACCCCCATCACCAACGCCTTAGTGGTAACGCGCTCCCCTTTCATGCGCGCTTGATGCATGCCGCCATAGGCTTCCTTGCCCATCTGACCAAAGCCACTACTGGAATAAACCCCCACCTCATCAGGCTCGATGTGTTCAAGGACGGTATCCCAGTCAATACCTAAAGCACGTAAAGCATCAGTTGCCCCAAATAGCGCCATTTGCAGACCACGCGGCTGAAAGCGCGAATTGTAAAGATCGGCTATCTCAAACCCGCTGGGCAACTGCCCTGCGGCTTTTACTGGGAAGTCCCGAAAATTATCCAGTTTGACCTCAAGGTTGCCGGCAACGGTGACTCGAACCTGTCCATCATCATGAGAGGGCTCTACAGTCCAACCCTCAGGCAACTTAGTAGGAAGCTGATCCGCCGCTAAAACGAACTTCAATGATTCATCGGCTTTTCCTGACACACTGCGCAAGGACGCCGGGGACTGCCAATGCAACGCGTCGACATCAAAAACCGAGGGCTCCACCCGCCGTACTAAGGTCCCTGCAAGCACTTGACTACGATAGCGTTGGGCAACCTCACCCGCCGAAAGGGGAACATTTAATGCCTCATCAGCTATTGGAAGGAATCCAGCATCACCCTCGGGTTTGACTAGCTTCATCATGACCGCCAAAGCTA
This sequence comes from marine gamma proteobacterium HTCC2080, assembly GCA_000169115.1. Classification (GTDB taxonomy): domain Bacteria; phylum Pseudomonadota; class Gammaproteobacteria; order Pseudomonadales; family Halieaceae; genus Luminiphilus. The sequence goes on along the minus strand of AAVV01000001.1, from coordinate 328,097 downwards.
CCAGTGTTTTCTGCTGCTCTGACTCAGGCAGCAGATCAATCACCATTCGGTGGAAGCCCTGAAATCCCGAGGTCCTACCCGCGGCATTTACCCCGCCCATACTGACAATGACTGGCAAACGCATCGGTTAATCTCCCACTACATGGATTGGTGTGAACTCGCCGAGTTTATCGCTGTTCTTCGAGCACATGCCAATCTAGATTTGCTTCAAGCTGAATTACCTCTAATAACACCAGGTATCGAGGTTCGGCCACTTACCAAAAACCCTTGCTCGCTCCATGCTGTGGTTGCGCGCCGTCGCAACGGCTCTAGCCAGTAGTTTGTGAGAGATTTTTCCATCTGCACCGGTACCCATAAAAAGCACCGGCAGCTCAACACCTAGCAATGAGTTCGGACAACGTGCCATATCCTTCTATGAGCCACCCGTTGAAAAGCAGTAAGAAGGACGAGGAACCTCAGTAATTCGACTAGCTCTTCAGACCTGAAGATGGGCCACCACTCGGAGCCAACACTCATCAAATGGCAGCCCTTAAAACCTAAAAGAATATAAAAATGTATTTATATTCTTTTTAATGGGCGCTGGGTTTGCGTACATTCGGCGTCTAAATGCCACGATCTTAGCGCGCCATGTATAAATACAATCCCATCGACCAAGCTATTGTAGACGCCAGAGTCAGCCAATTCTCTGAACAAATGACACGTTATTTGGCAGGGGAATTGCCCGAAGAGCAATTCATGCCGCTGAGGCTACAAAACGGCCTGTATATCCAACGGCATGCTCCCATGCTACGTGTTGCCATTCCCTACGGCACCTTGGCTGGCTATCAACTGCGACATTTGGCGCAAATTGCCCGTAAATACGACCGTGGCTATGGTCACTTCACAACTCGGCAAAATATTCAGTTCAACTGGCTAGCATTGGAGCAGGTACCTGAAGTTTTAGGCGAGCTCGCGACAGTTCAAATGCATGCCATTCAAACCAGTGGGGCCTGTGTTAGAAACACCACCACTGATCCCTTGGCAGGAACGGTGGCAGATGAGGCTATTGACCCTCGAGTGGTGTGTGAGCTCATTCGCCAGTGGTCGACCTTTCACCCGGAATTTGCCTATTTACCTCGAAAATTCAAAATTGCAGTAGTAGCCACTGAAGAAGATCGTGCGGCCATCGAAGTTCATGACGTCGGAATTCGGATCAAAAAGCACGTGATACATGGTCTGGCTTTTGACCTCTGGGTTGGTGGCGGCTTAGGGCGAACGCCGCTTTTAGGGCATCGCCTGCTAGCAGACCTCCCCCTAGACGAGTTGAGAAACTGGCTCACCGCAGTGCTGCGGGTCTACAACCTCGCAGGTAGGCGAGACAACAAATACAAAGCACGAATCAAAATTTTGGTTAACGCTATGGGGGTTGAAGCCTTCCGGGAAGCCGTCACCCATCGCTATCTCACTGACCACGATAGTGACTTAAAAATTAGCGCCGAGACACTCGAGGATTTGGGCGACAGCTTCTCCTGTAAACTCGAGCCACAACCCATTGAAGGACATCAAGGGTCACTCGATTTCCAGCGCTGGTATCGGCAAAACACCAAGCCTCACCGGATCATGGGCTACCGCTCGGTATTCCTTTCACTAAAGCGTCCGGGCACCGCTCCTGGTGACGTTACCGCACTACAGATGGACGTCATTGCTGACTTGGCGGATCGCTTCAGCCAGTCGGAAATACGCACAACCCATGATCAAAATTTGATATTGCCCCATGTTGCCGAAAGCGATCTCAAGGAATTACTGCAGTGCCTCAGTGCACATGATTTAGCGCATCCCAACCTGGGTCTTATCTCTGACAGCATTGCCTGCCCGGGCCTCGACTTTTGTAGCCTCGCCAATGCCCCATCATTGTCTTTAGCCGAGGCCCTACATGAAACCTTTGATGATCTCGATGAACAAGTCGATATCGGGCCGTTAGAGGTCAAAATTTCTGGCTGCATGAACGCCTGCGGTCACCATCATATTGCGCACATCGGTATTTTAGGTGTCGAGAAAAAAGGGCAGCCCTGGTACCAAATCACCTTGGGTGGACGCGATCAGCAGGGCGCTGCCCTTGGCAAACGGCTAGGGCCCGCCGTGCCCCACGATGACGTACTGCCGCTCATTAAAAGATTGGTCGACACCTATCTTGAAGAACGTCAGCCCGGCGAGTATTTCGTCGGCTTTGTCGATCGGCTCGGTGTCGATTACCTCAAGGAAATCAGCTATGCCACTCATTAACTCACAGGGCGCCGTGACTGCCTTGAGCCCCCCTGACGCTCTAGATCCGACACAAAGCGACATGACGTCTGTTGGCGATGTATTGATGATTGCCTTTGCCTTTGACAGTCCAGTAGACGGCAAGGCCTTTTCGGCGGCGGCCCTGCTTCGCGCAGAGGGCTACGGCGGCACCTTGATTGGCGTCGGTCCCGTAGGGCTAGATCGTTTGGCTTATGGATTCCGTGCGGGTTTCGACGTGCTCGAGTTAACTGATGACGAATGGCAGCAACTCCAACCGCATCACCTTTCACCTTTTCCACATCACTACCAGCCTGAAACACGGCCAAGCCAGCCGTTGAAGAAAAGCGCATGAATGCCCCGCTGCCCTTCCAATTGCAGATTACCTCGCGACCAGTTTTGCTCATAGGCACTGGCGAGGCCGCCGAAGCTAAAGCACGCCTGCTGCAGGAACGCGATGCCGACATCACTCACTGGCACACGACTCCCAGCAAAGATGAACGCACTCACGTAGAACGGTGCAATCGAGACCCAAAGACTCGCTATGTTTTGGTCGTCATCGCCGAGGTCAACGCTTGGACTGAGGCCTTAATGCCGTGGCTTGATTCAGAAAGATTACTCGTCAATGTTGTCGATGCACCGCAGTTGTCGCAAGGTTTTATACCCGCCATTGTGTCTCGGGGCCGTATTCAGATCGGCATTGGCACTGGCGGGAGCTCGCCTGTCTTGGCTAGGTTTGTTCGAACCCGACTAGAACAGGCCCTGCCACAGGGACTAGAGCGCTTGGCTGAATTTGCCGATCGATGGCAGCTGCGCGTGCGCCAGATACTCGACACAGTTAGTACTCGTAGACAATTCTGGGAGCGTCATCTCAGTGGACCTGCAGGTCAAGCCGCCCTCAATAACGAACCCGACCTTGCAGACAGCATACTCGCCACGGCGTTAGACGCAGACCATTCACCGCAAGGGCGCGTAACGTTGGTGGGCGCCGGCCCTGGGGATGCATCGCTATTAACACTGAAAGGACTGCAGCGACTGCAAGAGGCCGATGTTGTGCTTTACGACAAACTGGTCAGTCCAGAAGTCCTAAGCCTAGCTCGTAGAGATGCTCAAATGGAGGATGTTGGGAAGCGCCGAGGCCACTGCCCAACACCCCAAGACAGTATCAATGCGCGCTTGGTTGAGCTCGGAGAACAAGGCCTTACCGTTTGCCGACTTAAAGGCGGCGATCCGTATTTATTCGGCCGTGGCGGTGAAGAGGCACTTGCCTTGGTGCAGGCTGGTATCCCTGTTGAGGTCGTACCCGGCATAACAACGGCCAGTGCCACAGCTGCTGCTACAGGCATACCCTTAACTCATCGCCGTGTCGCGCGGTCCGTACGATACATCACGGGCCACCTGGCACTGCAACAAACCGATACTGACTGGCAGGCACTAGCGCAAGCGCAAGAAACACTGGTGATTTACATGGGATTCACTCACCTCCAGTCAATAGCGCAGCGGCTGCAAGAAGCGGGACTCAAAGCAACGACGCCCTTTGCCCTCATTCAAAACGCAACGACGCCGCGACAGCAGGTCGTGCACGGGCAGCTAAATGGTGTTGACGAGGCCGCGGCTGAGCTTTGTTTAGAAGAAGGTCCCATTCTGGTAATCATTGGTGAAGTCACTCGACTCGCCCAAGAGCTTGCACCAAAGGCCGTGGATGATGTGTTGAAAAGCCAGCACACCGATCCTCTGTACTGGCTGCAAAGCGCCTAGGTTTACATTATGAGTAATGCTGTATTTGCCAGCCAAAATGTCGCTTGGAACCTAGACGCTCTAAACGATACCTTTAATAACGCCTCGCCGGAAACTATCGTGCGATGGGCATTGGCGCAGAACCTTCGAGTCGTCACAAGTACCAGTTTTGGAACCCAATCTGCAGCGATGCTGCATCTGGTAAGTAAACTCGGGCCATCCCTGCCCATAATCTGGATTGATTCAGGATTTGCTCCTGCCAATACTCGAGAATTCAGTCGCCAGCTGGTCGAGCAGCTGAACCTGAACCTCGTAACCTACCGGCCCAATTTAACGCCCCTGCGTTGCCTGCATGCCATTAGCGCCACAGACACCGAAGACCTGACCGAGGAGCAACGTGCCCAACTGGCCAATCTCGTAAAAATTGAACCCTTTGAAAGAGCTATGAGCGCGTTAAAACCCCATATCTGGCTCACTGGAATTCGTGCGGAGGAAACAAGTTTTCGGGCTAAGTTACGTCCGGCGAGCTGGGATGATCGGGGAATGCTAAAACTGGCGCCTTTTCTGCACAGCAGCGAAGCGGATATAGACGCATACTTGGCTCAACATAATTTGCCCAGGGGCCCCGCGAGCGTAGACCCCACCAAAGCGGGCCCTCACCTTGAGTGCGGTCTTCACACCCGGCGCAGCCAGCCCCAGTCACTCAAATAAAAGACTCTCAGAAGCCATTGCTTACCTGATGGCCGGATCGGATTCTGAAGCTGCATCCCAGTAAACATAAACGCTGAGTTTCGGCATTTGAAAGATTAGGCCCGCAGAGCCCAGCCCTGACCGCCGATAGACCGACTGCCCATCTTGATCAAGATAATTCCCAACCGCGTCAGGTTTTGGGCTGAGATGGTAAGCAATGCCATCACTGCGGGTGATCGAAACATAGCCTTGACGCTGAGAAAACTGGCAGGGTAGCGTTTTAGATGCCAGCGACTCTCCCTGAAGGTACAGATCACACCGCGCCGTCAAAGTATCGCTGGTGGCCGGCAACGCCACCAGCATTGTGACGAGTGCCAGTGAGCAGGCGCGTAGACCACCCCATACTGCACTGGCACCTTTTGTCATGGAGACTCGATTTTAAACGTGATACCCGCATTTTCTTGCAAACGGTCAATCAAAGGCTGTCCCATTGCTGCCGCCGGTGTCGTGACCCCACCCTCACCAAGCTCCGGGTTGTTTAGCAGGCAAAGAGCCGCTTCTGCTAACATTTTTGAGGTCGACCCGTAGCCCGGATCGCGATCGCCTGCTACCGAGGTAATCAGCATTTCACCGCCCGCACCCTGCGCTACAAAAATAGCCTCGTAATTACCAGCTTTACGCTCCTCAGGAGAGGGCCCTTCACCGGGCTTTAATGGACTCTCAGCCAAAGTTTTATCTTTAGCTACAAAATCTGCCAACGCCTTACCCTCGTCGCCATCACCCGTAAGCATCATTTCGTCGTAAGCAAAATCTTCGCCGTAGGGATGACCCATCAGAAAGTTAGAGCGATGAATATTTTTGGTGTTAATCGCCGCCATAATAAAGGGCGCAGACCAACTCTTGAGCTCCTCGTCATATTGAGGCTGATCACCATCGGGTTGAGCTGGACCAGCAAAACCCTCTGTCAGCGCAAAAGGGTTCATCAATGTTGCAATAATTTCGGGCTGTGCTGCAGCTGCTGTCATGGTAGCTCGCAGCGAGGCAATCGTGCCGCCAGAAAAGCTGCCATTCATAGCGCGAACACGACCTTTCACCCGACTTACGGTATGCCCCGTGACCGCCTTGGCGTGTTCTTGGAGGTGGAATACGCCCAGATCAAAAGGAATTGAATCGAAGCCGCAGGAATGCACGATACGAGCGCCAGAGGCCTTAGCTGCCGAGTTGTACATTGCAATGGTGTGGTGCATCCAAGCGGGCTCACCACTTAGATCGACGTAATCTGTACCGTGTGTTGCGCACTGCTTAACCAACTCCTCCCCGTACAACTGGTAAGGCCCTACGGTTGTAATCACAACACCTGCAGACTTGACCATAGCCTCGAGGGAAGCGGGATCATCACTATCAACAGCAATGAGTGGGATGGCATCAGAAATGCTCATCTCGCTGCGAACCGCAGTCAATTTTTCAATAGAACGTCCCGCCATGGCCCAGCTAAATTCAGCATTGGGATATTGCTCATTCAGATACTCGGCGACCAAACGGCCTGTGTAACCTGACGCACCAAAAACCACGACGTCATACTGTCTTTCTGCATTCATAGCGAATCTTGCTCCGGTAAATAATCAACAGACCCTGTACGGGGTACAGGTGGGCGCTAGATAATGAGGGGATGCGAACCAAGGTACAACCCCCGGAGAGAGTTTCATGACCTTAGAGACATCACCTGCCGCCGAGCGAAATAGACAATTTATTGTAGACGTTCTCAAAACGGTTCTTCCAGACACCGGCACTGTTCTAGAGATTGCCAGTGGTACTGGGCAACACGCCGTTTATGCGGCACCCAGACTCAGCCCCCGAGTTTGGCAACCTAGTGACTGCTATCGCGACAGCCTCAACATGATTAATGACTGGTCTCACGCCGAACCCAGTCCCAACTTGCGCGACCCGATATTGCTAGATGTTTTAGATCAGCCTTGGTCGGTAGAGACACAGCCAATGACGCCAGGGATCAGCGCTGTGGTCGCTATCAATATGATCCACATCGCGCCGTGGCGATGCTGTGAGGCGCTTATTAACGGCGCTCAACGCATTCTGCCTCCCAGCGGCGTGCTATACCTTTACGGCCCCTTCAAGGAACGGGGTGAACACACCTCCCCTTCAAACGCAGCCTTCGATCATAGTCTAAAAAGTCGAAACCATGAGTGGGGTATTCGAGATCTTGAGAAAGTCACCCTAACTGCCGCGGCACGGCAGCTAGAGTTAATCGAATGCATACCCATGCCTGCCAACAACCTATCAGTCGTTTTTAAGCGCCGCTGAGTGTAACTTCTGCCACCTGCGTATGCTCGGCACCCTGATCCAGGGCAATGTGCACCCGACGATCCAGCGCGTAGGCATCGATATCACCATCACCGGCAAGGGCCTGACTTTCCCCATGGGCCGACACTGTCATTCGATTGGCAGCAACACCCGAGTCGATCAGTTGCTGTGCCACGCGTTCCGCTCTCGCTAAAGACAGCGCCATATTACTTGCTGAATCACCCCGGGGGTCAGCATAACCCTCAATACGTACACTGAGATTCTCATTGCGAGTCAAAAAGGATGCCAATAAGGAGAGTCGGTCTTCTCCGCCAGCCGTTAAACGGCTGTCATTGGTTTTAAACAACATTTCGAGCTGCAGCTGTTCTAGTGCGAGTTTCGCAAATCGTTGTTGCTCTTCCTGCACGATTTCCAGATCAGCGTTGACCTTGTCCAGCTCGGTATAAGCCAATGCCAAGTCAGCTTGGGTGTTCAAAAGCGCCTGCTCGGTCACCTGCAACTCGTCTGCAGCAGCGACCTGATTGACCATCCAATCAGCGCCAATACCTCCCAATACGAAACCGATTGGCCCTGCCGCGGCTGTAGCGACCACAATAGTCGTCAGGGCCGTTAGATCCTGTTTAGTGGAAGTTTCGAGAGCAGCAGCCGGTTGAGCAGCGAGTAGCGTCGAAAGTGTTAAAGCAGATGTTGCGGCTAAATAGTTTTTCATAACAAGCTCCTGATGGTTAAAACTGAGGTAATCACCTTGATCACCTAAACAATTTAAACCCAAGAGAAGGTGCCAGCCGTGGCGCAATCTGGTTAAGCTGGGACCAATTCTGCTCAAATATGGCAAGCTACAAAACACAACAAAGTGAGCACCTTGCGAAAAATCATTCACATCGATGCCGATTGTTTCTACGCAGCTATTGAAATGCGAGACGACCCCAGCCTGATTGACCGTCCGTTTGCTGTAGGTGGAAGCGCTGAAGGGCGAGGTGTACTCACTACTTGCAATTATCCTGCTCGGGAATTTGGCGTTCATTCAGCAATGCCCACATCTCAGGCTTATCGCCTGTGCCCAGACCTCGTTGTAGCTCCGGTTAACATTCCAAAATATCGTGAAGTCTCAGTACAAATGCATGAGATCTTTGAGCAGTTCACCGATGTCATAGAGCCTCTTTCCCTCGACGAGGCCTATCTCGATGTTAGCGACAGCACACTCTTCGATGGCTCAGCTTCGCGGATCGCCGAGGCGATACGCGAACAAATAAAAACTGAAATTAACATCACTGTATCCGCGGGCGTTTCGATCAATAAGTTTTTGGCCAAAGTCGCCTCGGATTGGAATAAACCCGATGGCCAAAAAGTAGTGACTCCCGATGAGGTTGATGCATTCACGGCAGCCCTCGAAGTGCGGGCGATCCCGGGGGTTGGACCCGTAACCGCTGAGAAACTCAAGCGCATGGGCTTTCAAAAATGTACCGACCTTCGCAATGCCGAAGCCCGAGTGCTTAAGCGGCGCTTTGGCAGTTTCGCTCAGACTCTTATAGAGCGCGCCCATGGTCGGGATAATCGACCGGTAAATACCAGCCGGATTCGTAAGTCACTCAGCGTAGAGCATACCTATACCCAAGATCTCAAAAACGGCCAACCTTGCTTTGATAAGCTGCCGGGGCTGCTTGATGAGCTCAGGGGTCGAATCGATAAGGGTAAGTTGGCCCCGCGGATTCAGAAAGCCTACGTGAAAATTAAGTTCAGTGACTTCTCAACCACGACCGTTGAGCGCGTGGGCACCGCAGCAACACTGACTGACTATCAGGAACTGCTGGCAGATGGCCTTGCAAGACGCGATCTACCAGTACGCCTATTGGGTCTTGGTGTGCGTCTGAGCCCTGATTTTCCCGAGCACTTTGAACAATTGCCCCTACGAATGGAACATGACGATTACTAAGTGCCGAGCCGCGCACTTAGGTTAAACCAGATAGCCCACGCCCCAATAGACAGCCATTGCCAAAGTTAAGACGTAAATATGATTGCGGGTAACCAGGGCAACAACTGCGGCAGTAACAAGCCCTGCCCACTCATTAACTCTAGGAGCACTACCCCCCTCGGGACTCAGCAACATCGTCATCACCAATGCGGCCATTACAGCAGGCCCAACATATTCGAGCGCTTTGAGGGCTGAAGGTGGGAAGCTGCGATTGGACAACAGCAAAATAAAGACTGCGCGCATTGCATAGCTGCCCAGACCCATCATAAAAATGGTAAGTAAAATCATCATCGGCGAAAACGCTCAAGCACCAGCCCTAAAACGAGCCCTGCTAATGCCGCAACCAGCAAACCACTTCGGCTAGGCATATCGGCCAATAAAAAAGTCACCCCCATAGCGAAGACCGCCACCGCCGCTTTTTGCCAGCTATCAATTGTGGTGACCAAAAGCCCCATAAATAAAACGGGTGTTGCAAAGGTAATATCCAGCCCGGGGGGCAACACCGGCCCCACAAACAGGCCCAGCGCTGTGAAGGTCATCCAAAAAATCCAAAAGGTCATACCCGCCGCGAGGTAATACCGGCGGAAATCGGCTGCGGGTAAGTCTTGCTTGCCCACACACAACGCAAAGACCTGGTCGACCAACATATAAGGCGCAAACCAGCGAAACCATGATGGCTGACGTTGCATGACCGGCGCCATTGAGAACGAATAAAACAAATGCCTGGCACCCACCACCAGTGCTGCTGTGGCAGCGGCGGCTATCGATGCGCCCTCCCCCAAAAGCGTAATCAATGTAATCTGTGCCGCCCCTGAAAACATTATGGGAGACGAACTCCAGCCCAGCCAGATCGCGACTCCCGATTCCCGCACGGCCAGACCAAAAACCAAGGCAAAGGGGATCGCGGGTATAACGAGAATCAACGCATCGAGAAAACCACGGCGGACGTAGTTTGGTTCGGAACTGTTTGGGTCAGACAGCATTGTGCAAAGGCATCAATCAGGTCTCTAAGAGAAATGTAACAGGGCCATCGTTGATCAAGCTAACCTGCATGTTGGCGCCGAAGCGCCCTGTTGCAATATGGCCCTCATGCTGGGCCTTCATTAATGTAACAAAGTCATCGAAAAAACCACGTGCAGCCGCAGGTTCTGCGGCGCTTGAAAAGCTCGGGCGCGTACCCTTCTTTGTATCAGCCGCTAATGTGAACTGAGAAACCAATAAGAGATCCCCAGCGACATCTCGTATCGAGCGATTCATACGATCCTCATTGTCACTAAAAACCCGATACCCAAGGAGACGTTCACCCATGCGGTTGATTCGTCCACTATCGTCGTCTTTTTCAAACCCCACAAAAACTAAAAGACCTGACCCAATCGCGCCGACGCGCTCAGCATCCACATCAACAGCAGCCTCAACGACCCTTTGAATCAAGCATCTCACAGCCCCGGTAACTCACGACTAAGCCGATCAATAATATGCCCCCGCGCCACAGTGTCATAAAGCTTAGCTGTTCCGACACCCCATACCGGTGCGGGCCATGCCTCATCGGTGGCATAACGAGCAACAACATGAACGTGCAGCTGTGAAACAATATTACCCAGCGCCGCAGTGTTCATTTTTTCAGCACTAAACACTCGCTGCATGGCCTTACCGAGAACCAGAGTCTCGTTTAGCAGCGTCGCCTGCTGAACCTCTGACAGATCAAACCACTCCGTCACTCCGGCAATCCGCGGCACAAGTACGACCCAGGGAAACCGCGCATCATCCATCAGCAGGACGTCACTGAGACCCCAACGAACAACGGGATGAGTATCGGCAGCTAGCCGCGGATCGAGTTGAAAGCTAGCAACCGCCATTGGATTAAAACGGGATGAGGGTAAAACCCTCGTGCTGCAAACGCACATGGGCACCCATGGCAGACAAAGCGATAACAACTTCAGGGCGGATCTCGCCCCAGCCAATTTTACGAAACGCCGCGGTCTGACCGCATAAATAAATTTTCACTCCAGCGTCCTGTAACTGATTTAGCAGCTCCGTGTTCGGGTTGGGATCATTGAACCGCGCTTGATAGGCCTCGTCTGACAATAGGTCATTGGCGGCCATGCCATGGACAATAACGGCAAATTCAATATTTTCCTTGGGAATGCCCTGCTGAGCATACATGTTGAGAAACCGTGCCACTGAGGTGAGTTTAAGATTTCTATCCCCTGGAAAGTCCGCGGTTTTCCCTATATCAATGGAAACCTTGTAATGTGTTTCGGCATCCAGACTGTAAAAGCCCGCCGGGGGTATTAAAACCGGACCATAGTCGGGTATGACCGGACCCATTAACGGCTCTTTCTCGGCGTCGGCTTCACCTTCTTGTGCCAGCACAGCACTGGATAGAGCAACACCACCCCAACAAAAAATCACCAGTATCAAATGTCTTAACAGCATCGTATTTCCTTACTCACCGGGCAGAGCTGGAGCATGTTACTAAACTTTACCCATGAAACGGCTTTGCCACATCCCATGAATTAGATCGGTAGCCATCAAGGCTAACCTGCACCAAGTTCTAAGGTTCTCGTGTGGGTAATCCAGCCCTGTAAATAATATGAAAACCGTCGAAGGTGGCGCTCTAACTCGTTATCAAGGGCTTCAATGGCCGAGTCACCCCCCTGAGCATTGATCAGTGCAACCACATCGGCCTCAAGTTCATAGCCCACCCATTCAAAAGCAGGGTCACTCACATAAAGCGCGGGCACTCGCTTTGATAAAGTTTCATCCAAACCAGGCCCCAGTGCGACTGACTGTGCAGTCAAATCTGATACGACGCCCTCTGGCGTAAAGCACGCTGTCTGAGGTTCGGAGATTGCCAAAAGCAAAGGCGCCTGCCAGGCCCCTTCCTGCATAAGCGCCAAGACTCGACGATATTGATAGGACTCCAGCACGCCGTGGCGATTGGAAACAAGTTGAATCAGATCATTTGTTTCGCCCATCACCACCGACCATAAGGCAGACAACAGGTCGACCCCGGGCAGCGGATCCGTATGGTAAGGCTGAGTCAGGTCGCCAACGTAATGCAGCGCCCAACCCATGAATCGCCAACCCCAATACTCATGCCCGGTGGCAAAAGCTAAGCGTGCCAACTCTTCATATTGTTTAATCCGCCACAGCGGTAACGTTCGCTTGAGGCTGGGCTGCGCAAGCTGAGTAACCGCGTCCAAATGGTAGAAACCCATATGAAGCGGTGCCTGGGAACCGTAAGGAAGATTAGGATTACCAAAGGGTTGTTCTCCCAGCCCGTATCGAGCCCCCACGTCGGTGTCGTTGTTACTGTATAGCCCCACATCCATACCCAAGTCAGGCTCATCACTGGCGCTGGCTAGAATATAAGCAGGGCTAACGAGTGCCCCCACAGTGAGTGATAAATAGGCGCGCTCCTGTACCGAGTCTCCACTGGGTAAATAGGAAAGGTCTGACCAGCCTAAAGTTTTTGCCTCAGACGAAATGACATCACCAGCCATCACTTGACGGTAAAGCCCGTAATCTAAGCGTGGACTGATTCTGAGTGCGGCAATAAACCGCCCTTGAAAATCTGTTTTATTTGACCCGTTAAAGGTGAGCTCCACGGGCGTCGGTGGGTACTCTGGATTGCCTTCAATCATTTCGATCTCTAGCCGCGCCAAAACGTCAGCAATACCTGCTGCTTCGGCCTTTAAAAAAACGTCTAGGGGCTCAACCACGACTCTGGGCTGCATCAATGTGGCATCTGTGCGTAGCATGGGCCACGCAAGACTGGCATGGTCCGACCAAGCTGCTGCCTGATGACACGCTATTAAAGATATCGCCAAAAAGACAGATCGCATCAGCGCACTCCATCGCTCAAAAGATTAGCCAAACTCGCAGTTTTAAGGTTGTAATACAAGTCAGGGTAAACTGGCGTGGAGCCAAAAGTCTTGATCCGACGATAGTCTTACGCTCTATCGTGTATTACAGGAGATCAACCCACTATGAAGCTACCGTTTTTTGGACTGCTATTCCTTTTATTGTCGGCCTGTGGAGACGCTAAAATGCCCGATGACAACACGCAAAATGCCGTTGCACGGATTATTGCCGGTGCGACGGTCATCGACGTAAGAACGCCGGTTGAAATCGCCGGGGGGGCTCTGCCTGATGCGCTTACTATCGTCCACACCGATATCGTCGCCGGGGTCGCTGCCCTGGCACTGCCTAGCGATGCGCCTCTCGTACTTTACTGCCGGAGTGGTAATCGCTCGGGTATCGCTACTGCAGCGCTGCAAGCCGAGGGCTACACCCAAGTCACTAATGGCGGCAGCTATGTACAATTATCCGCGGCGCTTGAGCAGGCTATAACGCCTTAAGGTGCGCCGCCTTAGTCCCCCATGAATTCTCAAGCATCTGACAAACAGGCCGTCGTGTTTGGTTTAGGAGCCGTCGTACTTTGGAGTACGGTCGCAACGGCTTTTAATCTCAGTCTCGATTTTGTCACGCCCCTGACTTTAGTCACACTGGCGAGCGTTACCTCATGGCTTTTTCTAGGTGGCATTTTATTGATCTCAGGTGATCTGAGAAGGCTGAGCGAAATCACCGCGTCAGAGTGGTTACGGCTCTTAGCTTTGGGTTTAATCAATCCAACGCTGTACTATTTTTTGTTGTTTGGCGCCTATGCCAAGTTGCCCGCTCAGGAAGCTATGGCCATCAATTATACCTGGGGATTAGTGCTTCCTTTGCTTGCAGTGCCACTGCTGGGACAAGCGTTGCAGCGGCGGGATATTGGCTGTGCAGCCGTCAGCTACTGCGGTGTTTTTGTCATAGCAACCCGAGGGGATGTGCTGTCCTTTGAATTATCCGACCCCACAGGCGTAGGGCTGGCTATGAGCTCAACGGTTTTGTGGGCGCTGTACTGGATCGGCAATACACGCATCAATACGCCTCCGATTCAAGGGTTATTCATTGGGTTCACTTCTGCGACGGCGGTGCTGCTCACCATAGCCGGGTTCACCGGGAGTTTGGTCAACCTGCCCTGGCAGGCTTTGGCGGGCGGCCTCTACATTGGCTTCTTTGAAATGGGATTGAGCTTTATTCTTTGGCTCAAAGCCATGAAGCTGACGCAAAATACCGCGCGTATTTCAACGCTAATCTTTTTGTCGCCACCACTGTCCTTGATTTTAATTTGGGCAATATTAGATGAGGTTATTAGAGGCTCAACGTTGGTGGGGTTAGCAATGATTCTTGCAGGGCTCGCCATGCAACATTGGCAGCGACCAACCGACTCATCAGTCTGAAGCGATTGACGCGGTCTTGAGTAAGGCAAAAACTGGTTGAGACTCCGTTAGATTTAATTCATCCAGTGATGCTCGGGTCATACGCACACGAAGACTTTGCCCATCTACTGCGACCAACACATCTGCAAAGGGCGATGCCCCATCGACTCGAATAGCCGTTACCACCGCAGGTAAAACATTGCGAATAGAGATGCCTTCGGGCTTTAGTAAAGCAATAGCGACATCCGTTGCGAAAACGCGTACACGAACATCGGCGCCGGGCATAGCAACCAAGCCCGAGAGGGATAACGACTGCCCTCCCAGAGTCAGGCTTGTGAGCTGATAATCAAGATCATGGGAAGTCACCTGTGCGGTAATAATGGAGCTAGCCTGCTCTCGACTGGCCACCTCGGGTAAATCGAGCTGCACTAAAACTTCAGTCACCGAACCCAACGCCGCGCACCTCCCCTCACGAAGCACCAGCAGCTGATCAGCCAGCTGAGTCAACTCATCGAGAGTATGGGCAACGTAGACGGTGGGAATGTGGAAACGGTCGATCACTCGACGCAAGTAAGGCATCAATTCGACCCGATAGCCCATGTCCACCGCCGAAAGCGGTTCATCGAGAAGCAGTAGCTGAGGAGCACTCATGAGTGCTCGCGCAAGTGCTACACGCTGACGCTCGCCCCCGGACAGCCCTTCAGGTGTGCGCGGGAGTAATCCCTCGATGCCTAACGCGCTAATCACCTCAGTACGGGGTAACAACTGGCCCGCCGCACGGTCGGCGGCAAAGTTTAAATTACCCTCCACCGTGAGATGAGGGAATAAACGGGCGTCTTGAAAAACCATGCCGATGCGACGCTTGTGTGGCGGCACAAAAATGCCTCGATTGCTGTCCAACCAAGTACTGTTGCCAAATTCAATGACGCCACGTTCGATGGGATCTAATCCTGCCAGCAGCCTAAGCAGGGTAGTTTTCCCCGCGCCGTTATTACCGAGAACCCCAAGAACTGTATGAATATTTAACGCCTGCGTGATTTGAAGAGAAAAATCGCCGAGGTTTTTTTCGAGATCAATGCGCAATACCGCCATCGCTTTAAACTCCCGATCCCAAGCGGAAAGAAAAACGACGATTTAGTGCATAGACCACCAGTAGTACGACAAAAGAAAATGCCAGCAAAATAGCGGCCATGGTGTGGGCGCTGCCGTAATTTAGGGTTTCTACAGCCTCATAAAGCGCCACTGAGATCACGCGAGTCTCACCCGGTATATTGCCGCCAATCATCAATACCACTCCGAACTCGCCCAAAGTGTGTGCAAACACCAATACTGCCGCTGTGAGATACCCCCGCCTAGACAGTGGCAAAACCAAGCGAAAAAAACGGTCCAGTGGCGACGCACCCAAGGTCGCTCCGGCCTCAAGTACGCCCGAACTAACACTAGAAAAGGCACCTTGAATCGGTTGTGTTGCAAAAGGCAGGGAATAAATTACTGAAGCAATGACCAAGCCTGTAAAACTAAAATTCAGAGGCTCACCTGTGAGACTAAACCACCAGGCTCCGGGGCCACTTTCGGGTGCAAACAACAGAAGCAGATAGAAACCTATGACCGTGGGGGGCAGCACCAAAGGCAAGGCAATCAAGGCCTCGACCCAGCCAATCCAGGGCCGCTGAGAATGCGCCAACCACCAGGCCAGAGGTGTCGCCAGAACCAACAAAATGACTGTGGTCAAACCCGCCAGCTGCGCCGTTAGCAAGAAGGCCTGCCAATCAATATTCATGCTGCTTATCACCCTCCCTCTACCACATAGCCCAGAGCACCCAGCATAACCGAGGCCTTTTTAGATAAAAGGAAATCTCTGAAACTTTGTGCGGCGGGATGCATGTCTTGATTGTTTACAACCACTAGCGCTTGTTCAATAGGTTGATGCCACTCCTCAGGTATAACCCGATAGTGTTGTCGTGAAATGTCTTTAGCCAAGACTTGGGAAAGGGCGACAAAACCGCCGGGAACTGCCCCTGATGCGATCTGAGTAAAAGTCGAGCCAATATTTTGGCCTCTAACCACCCGCAAGCCCGCTGACTGCCCTGGAAAGCGCGCCATGACCTCAGACGCCGCCCGCCCGTAAGGTGCCAGTAACGGATTGGCAAGGGCCACACTATCAACAACGGTCAAGAACGCTTCAGGATCGGGGACATCTTCAGCACCGGGAACCCACAACACAATCCGGCCTCGGGTATATACAGCGTAGCTCTGGTCAACCCCAAAGTTCTGGGTAACCAACGCCAGAGGGCGATCGGTGTCTGCCGCCAAAAATAGATCTACCGGAGCGCCCTGCGTAATTTGCGCATAAAGCAAGCCCGTAGAACCAATGACAAGCCTGATGGGCACCCCGGTCTTATTCGTAAAATCTGCCGCCAACTGCTCAGCAGCGCCAGCAAAATTAGCTGCCACCGCAACCACCAAGGGTTTCTCAAGTGACTGCTCGGCGTAGGTGGCCACCCCATGCAGACATGAGACTAACAGTGCTAGGCGTCCAGCCCATCGTATGATCAAACTCGCCATACCTGCCCCTCGATTCCAAAAAACCTCAGATATGAAGCACGTGGATTCACAGGGCAGGCTTAGGTAGACGAGGCCGGTAGCACACCCAATTCACTCAATCGCTCCTGCAGATAGCTTTCTGCCGTGTAGCGAGCCGACAGTTTTACCTCGGGTCGTGGATGAAGAAACAAGGGTAACGACATGCGCCCAATAGTCTGCGATTTAGGGCTGTGAACCACCCGGTGGGTCGTAGAGGGTAACCAGCCACTCAAAGCCTCCTGCAACATATCTCCAATATTCACTAGCAGCTGCTCAGGTTGATTGGGTGCCTTGATCCATTCGCCATTGCGCGCACGAATTTCCAGCCCCGGTCCATCTGCCGCGGGCAACAACGTCAGTAAGTTAATGTCCTCATGGGGCGCAGCCCGAGGCGCTGACATTTCATCAGGCATTGGCGGATAGTGCAGTACGCGCAGCATGCTTTGACGGCTGCTTTCAATCATACCGCTTAGGGGCTCACTCAAATTTATCATCACTTCTGGCGGAGCCTCGCGCTCGATGTGAGCCAAAAGCTCACCGGCAAAGTCAACGGCCTGATGAAAGTGAGCGGTTAGGTGGGCTTGTAGCTCTGGGGGACAACGACCCCAGGAGTAGTACTGGAAATATTCTTTAAAATCGCGCTGAGGACTGCCCTTGGCATGCTCCGCCACTTGCAAAGAAAAGTAACCATCCTGCTGGACAGGGTCCATAGCATAAGCGCTAGCAACGCCCTCAGAAAAATAGTCCCGCCACTCCCCGTAAATAGCACGGACGCGGGGC
Organism: marine gamma proteobacterium HTCC2080; assembly: GCA_000169115.1. Taxonomy (GTDB): domain Bacteria; phylum Pseudomonadota; class Gammaproteobacteria; order Pseudomonadales; family Halieaceae; genus Luminiphilus. The sequence continues at coordinate 310,490 of AAVV01000001.1, read as the reverse complement.
ATATTTAACGGGTGATCCACCAAGGCACCGAAACCAAAATCTCGCAATGAGTCGACAAAGAGCCGAGGGAAGTTGGGGTCCTTGCAAGAAATCAGTGGAAGAACCGACGCCTTAAGAGACATGATCTATGAACCCAGCGACAGAAAGAGACCGGCTAGCGCGGCACTCATTAAATTAGACAGCGTTGCCGCCAGCAAAGCTCGCAATCCAAATCGCGATATCTCATCACGACGCGCCGGGGCAATAGCACCTAAACCGCCTAATAAAATCGCGATTGAGGATAAATTAGCGAAACCACACAACGCAAAAATAATAATCGCAGAGGCCACAGGTGAAAACTGATCAGCGATATCCGTGTAGGCCACATAAGCAACAAATTCGTTGAGGACTAGCTTTTGGCCAATCAGACTTCCAGCCATTGTCGCCTCAGACCAGGGCACACCCAACAACCAAGCCAGCGGTCTAAAAACAATGCCCAGCAGCCCTTCCAAAGAGAGATCTGTCAGCCCTACCAGGGAGCCACCCCAGCCCAACAACCCGTTTACCAGCGCGATCAAGCCAATAAACGCTATCAGCATAGCGGCAATAGCACCCGCCATACGAAACCCATCCATGGCACCACTGGCTGCGGCATCGACGAGATTTACGTAACTGTCACGCTCAGGCCCTTCACCCCGCTCGGGCCGGACAGGAACATCTGTTTCCGGCTCAAGCAACTTGGCCATCAGCAGCCCCCCAGGAGCCGCCATAAATGATGCCGCGAGAAGGTATTCAAGTGGGATGCCCAAAGCGGCATACCCCGCCATTACCGACCCCGCAATAGAGGCCATGCCGCCCACCATAATGGCAAACAGTTCAGAAACCGTCATGCCGGCCAAGTAGGGGCGCACGACCAGTGGTGCCTCCGCCTGCCCCACAAAAATATTGGCTGAGGCCGACAGCGACTCGGTGTGGCTAGTACCTAAAATTTTCTTTAATGCACCCCCGAGTGTACGGATGATCCAGTGCATGACACCGATGTGATAAAGCACGGCGATTAAGGCGCTAAAAAAAATGACCACTGGCAAAACGCTGAAAGCAAAAATAAAGCCGAGATTACTGTCGACAGAAACCAAACCTCCAAACATGAAATCGATGCCTGCTCGGCTGAAGCCTAACAAGACTGCTATTTGCTCGGACGCAATGTTGAGGCCCGCCTGACCCCAATCGCTAAACAGGGCTACGTAACCAATGAACACCTGAAGTGCAAAAGCTAGACCCACTGTGCGCAGGTTGATCGCTCGGCGGTTAGAAGACAACAACCAGGCCACCAGCAGTAAAAACCCAATACCTAACAGACTACTCATAAGCCCCGCCCTAAACCTGAAAAACAATAAACACGATAAGTTTTTCCCATATCATGTGTTGAGCGCGTTTATCGCAGGGGCACTCGAGTCAGAGGCAGCCAACGCAGCGCCTGAGACCTCAGCCTCTAACACTGTTAAAAAAGCCTCATAGTCACCGCCACAGGCCTCCAGTTTTTCCGAATCCAGCAGCGTTCGAAAGCCGTCGTTGCCCTGCTCAACAACCAGTGGCAACTTACCCAGAGTGTAGGCCGCTAAATCGGGACTTTGCTCGTCACGGTGTAACCATTGAAGTTTGCAAGACAGGCCTGAGTCTTTACGCCACCCAGCTTTTCCAATGGGATTCCAACCATGACTGATATCGCACAGAGCACAGTGCCGGGTACCCGCAAGCTTTCCCAAGGCATAGCCGAGCTCCCCAGAAAGGGTGCCATCTGCATCATAAATCGCAAAATACCGAGGGGTCACTGGTTACTCCGAACACCCTATGGTGCGCTGAGAAGAATGAGTTGGGGCCGCCCCCAGATAATACCCCATGATGCGCTAAAGCCACACCGTTGACGGTTCCACTGCAACCCCATAACTGGTCTGTGGCTTTTACCGGTTAGAATCCAAGGCCTTGCGCTCTAGTGACGGTAGGATAAATTCAACGAAAGCGACCCAAACGCGCTGAAATCGTTTTTGAGAAAGGCTGTCTAATATCCTGCGCAAAAGCCAGTTCTTCTGTGAAAAATTGGTCTTCTGCAACAAGGTAAAGCGTTAACAATCCAAAAGTTATGAAGGTGCCAACAACCGTGTTAAGACAATCGATATTCTCCTTTTTAAGCCTGCTGATTGGCTTGGTATGCAGCTCTGCAAATGCCTGGTGGGACGATGGGCACCAACAGGTTTGTGAACAAGCTGTTGCGCAAGTCCAGCCCGCTACCCTAGCGGCGATTGCAGACCTTCTCGATGCACCTTTAGGAGAGCTATGCAGTTGGGCTGACGAAATCAAAGGCCAACGTCCCGAAACCCGCCAATGGCATTACCTTAATGCCCCTCCCGATACCCTAAGCATTGGCAATGCTCCCCGTCCTGAGGGCGGCGATATTATTGCTGCACTCAACGAACAAATTCATCGCCTGAAGCACGCCCCCACTAATCAGCGCCGAGAGGCATTGTTATGGGTAGGACATCTGATTGGAGATCTGCATCAACCGCTGCATTTGGGCTATGCCAGTGATTTAGGTGGGAATACCTACCGCTTGGAATTACCCGAGGAGCTAGCTCTGCAATTGAACGAAAAACGTGAGCGAGTAAGTATGCACGCCGTATGGGACGGTCTGATTCTCAGGTACCAAGACCAACCGTCTGTAGCGGCCACCGCAACGCCCATTGAGCGACCTTTGCTGCTAAACCCCGAGGTCGAGATCATAGCTTGGGCCGATGAAACGCTATCGGTGCTCAATGACGCTAAAGTACATTACCGCCACGGCACTAGACTGCAAACCCTGACCAGCCAGTATTTGATCAGCAACCGTTCCGCAGTTGACCTACAAATACGCAGAGCAGCGACGCGACTTGCCGCATTGTTAGATTGGGCTTTTAGTCAGTCAAAACGATAAAAAAAGGGCACCTAAAGGCGCCCCATTGTTGGTTGTCGGGCACTCAGAACCGATAGTTCATACCAACCCGGATCTCCCAAAGCGAGGCATCACCGATGCGCGTTTGCGCCTGTCCGTTAGCCTGCTGATCCTGCGTTACGCCATAAGGGAAAATGGGCTTCTCCATAATCCCCCAGTCATCGTTGATTAAGTTCGTCAGGTTATCAACGACAATAAACGCACTGCCTTTGTGTCCATCGGAAAACCCAGGGAACTCCTGTGAAACACGCAGGTCCACTTTAAACCAACTGCTACCCTCTTCTTGATTGCGTGTGCCCGGCTCCACAAGAACATGGTCAACGAAGTCGAGATAGGGCGTAAAGCCGTAGGCCCCGATGGTGCCATCAGCCCCCTCAAGAGTGATGCTGTAGGGGTAGCCTGAATTGCCTTGGGCAAAGACCGTGAAACGAGTGGCGTTGTTACCAAACCATTCAGTCGAGTAGTTAAGAACTGCGGTAAAGCGATGCTCTATATTGTAGTTTGACGTAGACAAGACCTCTTCTTCAGGGTCATAGAAGGTGCGATTGACGTAGTTGGAAAACGCCACAGATGACGTCATTGGATTCACATCCTTTGCATCAGTCCACGCGTAGCCAAGTCGCATATCTAGACCAAAATCCCAGGCCTTAAACAAACTCACCGACAGCGACTCCGATTCATTGCCTTTGGAACTGTTGGTTAAGACAAACGATGACGTCCGAACACTATCGTAGATTGGGTAGCCGTTACCAAAGTCGTTGAACTCACCCGTAAATTCCAGGTCGCCGTGCTTATAAATTGCCGTGTCCTCGCCTCGAGTGATTTGAGCATCGGCACTCAGTACATAGCCATTGCCCATCTCCCAAGTTGCACCAAGGGCATACTTCCACTCTGTCGGTGCTTCAAAGTCTGGATCGAGGTAGACGATCTCAAAGTTACTACCATCTCCCGCCGCAACCTGTGCCGCGAGATTCTCAGGGACACCGTAGCCCGGCCCACACGTGGGTGCGGTATCTTCACAATAAACATAGTTTTGTGCGAATAGATCGACCCCGCCACGATCGGGTCCACGGTCCTGAGTCTGCACCGCCGTAGTGTTGGTGTTTGAGTAGACGTTGGAGTACCAAACATTAGGGTTGCCGCCTGAAAATAAGCCAATTCCGCCGCGAACAGTCACTGCATCGGAAGCGTCCCAAGTGAAGCCAAAGCGAGGCAACAGCAGATCAATACCGTCGAGGGTCGCGGTATTTGAGAAACCGTAGTCAGCGACAAAGTCGGGGTTCTCGTTGGGCACATCGTCAGTTTCGTAATAGTCATAGCGCAGACCAAAAGTCAGCAATAGGCTATTGGTCACCTGCCATTTGTCTTCGATGTAAAAGCTGCTGACGTCGTAGCTCCAGTCAACCGCCGCGTCGAGCTCGTTGTTACTCAGGGCATTACCGTAATAAACCCGAGCCGCGAGACCGTTTTCAAAATCATCAATACTGTTAAAACGCATCTCGGTATCGGTGTGCTGATAAAACAGGTTGTATACCTCGATTGACTCGCGCTCAAACCCTCCCGTGATGGTGTGGTCACCGAGATTGTAATAGCCGCGCAAGACCATTTGGTCGGTGTCCCACTCGAGATCATTGGCCTGACGGCTGTCATCTTGACCTAGATAAACGGTTACGCCGTCGCCCGCACGAATCTGAACTTCGCCAAAATCTGGGCCCGAAACGGACTGCTGAAGAAAATCAACGTTGCTGATCGAGTAGCGCACTTCAGTCGAGAAGTTGGCACTCCAATCGGAGTACCAATTGAGGGTGTATGAAGTGAGCTCTGAACCCCGCTTGTAGAAGTGCTTGTCAAATTCGAACTCGTTCAAGTCACCGTCTGAAGGCGAAAAGTTAAATGAATCGTTGTACATGTAAGTAAAGGCAAGGCGCTGGGTATCTGTGGCGTACCAATCAATCTTAGCCAGATACTTTTCATCTTCGAAGTCGAAGGCTTCGGCTACTGTACGACCGGCTTCATACCCGTAAACATCGCTGGAAATTTGTGCGATACGGTCTAGCTCTGCCTGTGATATCAGCACCTCGTTAACCGCCCCCGAACCAATTGAACCTCGATCATTGAGGTCGGCACCGTCGTATTTTTCGTAGGCACCATAGAAAAACAGCTTGTCTTCAATTAGCGCACCACCGAGTTCAAAACCCCAGCGTGTCTCCTCATAATCCTGAGACTCAATGCTGTCGCCCTCCAGCTTGTCACCACGCAGGGAATCGGAGCCATAATCAAAAAATACCGAGCCCGACAGCTCATTGGCACCTGTCTTTGTCACGGCATTGACGTTACAGGCGGAAAATCCACCGTAAACAACACTCATGGGCGCCATCTCTACTGCGACACTGGAAATCGCGTCGTAGGGAAAAGGCATTCGCTGGGTCGGATACCCGTTGCTGTTTAGGCCAAAGCCATCATTGAGGCGAATACCATCAACCGTAAGACTGTTAAAACGGGGGTTAGCACCGTTGCACTGAATGGCATCAACATCACCCCGAGATTGATCGACAAAAATTCTCGGATCTTGCTGGATAACATCGGTGATATTTCGGTTAATGGCAGGAGAATCCTCAAGGCTCTTTAAATCAAACACGGCGTTAGGACCAATCGCAGTTTCCGCCACCGCAATCCGTTGACCGATAACAATAACTTCCTCTTCAGTGCTCAATGCGTAGTTGAGGACAGCTTGCTGGCCCACAGCCAGCTGCAGGTCATCGGTCATTGCCTTTTGCAGACCATTAGCGTCAACGCTAACGTCGTAAGTGACACCTGCGGGAAGTCCTCGGACCGAGTAATATCCGCGCTCATCGGTAGTAACGCGTTTCTCGATACCCGTGCGCTGCGATGTAATCACAACATCAGCGCCGGCAACCGCTGCGCCGGACATATCGGTCACGCTACCGCGCACCATGGCTGAAGTTTCTTGTGCGTAAACAGTTCCGGGGAAGCTCGCGGCAGTGAAAACGGCAGCTCCAGCGATGGCGTGGGCAAGCGCTTTACGAGCGAAATACTTTGTAACGGGTGACGACATGAGTGATCTCCGAAGTAGTGGCTTAAGCAGGGGGAAAACCTGAGCCACTATGATGCGATAAAAATGATCTTTTTGAAGCAAAAAATCCCGTCTCTATCCAACTATTTACATATTTTTGTTCCCGCTTTCGCCAGCATCCCTGGTCCTCGCCCCAGATTCAAAACCCGCAGAACAAAGAATCTTCTGAAGAGACTTAAATCCAAACCCTGAAATAGGCCGTAACGCCACAAACCCCTTTAGAGCACCTTATGCGCCACCTCCACTGGTTTCGTAACGACCTGCGCCTCAGAGACAATCCCGCGATTGCCAGCCATACGGCCGCAGATTCACTGCTTTGTGTTTATCTGATGCCCAAGCCTCGCCCATGGTGCAACCTTGTGGGTGTAGGTGCCCAGCGCGAACGCTTCCTAAGAGAATCACTGCAGGAGCTTCATCTACAACTCGCTGAGCAGGGCCAAGCACTGATGGTGCTCGAGGGCTCTCCCGAACTTGTACTGCCCGATCTCGTCGCTAGGTTTGCCATCACTGAGGTGAGCACCACCTTTACGCCGGGTTCTCAGGAACGAAAGACCCTCGCATATTTAGATCAAAAACTGCCAGTCCCTCTGCAAGTGCATCGAGGCAACAGCCTCTTTGAGCCATCAGACCTGCCTTTTGAACTACAAGACTTACCCAAGGTTTTCTCTGGATTCCGACGCGCTGTGGAAAAGCTCAATGTCCGAGGGCCTAGCCCTTCCACTGAGGTCCTGCCACCGCCCCCAGCCGCACAGTTTGATGCCATTCCACCTGCAGACATCTCGAAGCCGACCATGCTGCCTCTACCCGGGGGCCGCTCAGCAGGCCTGCGACGCCTGCGACAGTTCGTATTTGATGACCGCTCAATTACACAATACAAAGAGACACGAAACTGTCTCGATGCGCTGGACGGCTCCAGCACACTGTCACCCTGGCTAGCCAATGGCAATTTGTCAGTCCGGGAGGTTGCCCACGAGGTTTTCCGCTTCGAGCGCGAAAACCTCAGCAACGAGTCCACCTACTGGTTATTTTTCGAACTTCTGTGGCGCGAATTTTTTCACTGGCGCGCCGTTGTTGATGATGCACAAATGTTCAAGATCGGCGGTGGATCGGGGAAGATACGCGCCAACACCTTTGATCCGAGAAACTTTGCCCGATGGTGTGCCGGAGATACCAACTTTCCCTTGGTCAACGCGCTAATGCGACAACTGGTGGCGACCGGCTGGATGAGTAACCGTGGCAGGCAAATAGCCGCGAGCTGCCTGATCAATGAACTGAAAGTTGATTGGCGATTTGGTGCGGCTTTTTTTGAAAAACACCTCATCGACTATGACGTGGGTAGTAATTATGGCAACTGGCAGTACATTGCAGGCGTTGGCAGCGATCCTCGCGGTGGCCGTCACTTCAATATTGATAAACAGGCCGGACAATGGGACCCACAAGGGGTTTTTACTGCCAAGTGGGGTGGCGATCGCCCCTCGCAGCCCCACTATGTCATTGACGCAGCTGATTGGCCCATTGGTGGGGACCACTGATGCCCCGTATGCGAAAGAAGAGCGATTTACCCACCAAAATCTGCCCGGTCTGCCAGCTGCCTTTCACTTGGCGCGCTCGCTGGAAAAATAATTGGGACGATGTGGTCTACTGCTCAAAACGCTGCGGAACTCAGCGTCACAAAGCACGCAACAAAAGCTAAGGGCAAGTAGCGCTTACGCCCCCTAGCGCGTTGGCCCCCCAGAGCCGACTTGACCCCTCAGAGAAGAGCCGCATTGGCCCATCTGAAATAGTAATTCGTGATATTTCCAAATCTAACGCACCGCCACCTCTTGAGCCGCCTCGGCTCCAACACTTGGCAACGTTGTCCAACCTGGCTCTCTCAGTTAGGGATAAGGCTTGGCTTACGTTCACCCCTGAGCCCAGATGACTAAATTTGCTTTACAGCTGTTCCAGCAGGGTATTTGCCCAAGCCGTGATAGCTTGCTTCTCTTCAGGATCACGCTTTCGCCAGTTCCCCATAATCAAACCCATTCTTGGATTGGAGCTGAGTAACGCTGCGTTGCGATCGATAAAATGCCAATAGAGGCTGTTATAAGGACAGGCCTCATCTCCCGTCATCTTTGCCGGGTTGTAACGACATTGCTTGCAGTGATTGCCCTGCTTCTGAATGTATTTACCACTTGCTGCATAAGGCTTGCTGGCCATGGCACCCTCATCCGCGAACAAAGCCATTCCCGCAGTATTGGGCAGTTCCACCCATTCGTAAGCATCGACATAGACGGCCAAATACCACGCGCACACGCTTTGGACATCGAGTCCAGCTAGTAAGGCAAAGTTACCTATCACCATTAACCGCTGAATGTGGTGGGCATAGCCAAGATCGAGGGACTGGCTCAGGGCCCGCTGTAAGCAGCGCATGTCGGTCTGGGCGTTCCAGAAAAAATCTGGGAGAGGCCGCCTGGCATCAAAGGTATTTCGCTCGGCGTACTCAGGCATCAGCAACCAGTAAATTCCGCGCACGTACTCGCGCCATCCTAAAATTTGCCGAATAAACCCCTCAGCGGCCGCCAGAGAGCAGCGCTCAGCGCGATACTCGGCTTCCACCCGTTGACACAGCGCTAATGGCTCGAGAAGGCCACAGTTGAGGTACATCGAAATAAGGCTGTGGAATACCCAGGGCGACTCTTCCGGCAACGCGTCTTGGTAATTCCCAAAGTCTGCCAGCGTATAACGACAAAACCAGTCAAATTGCTCCTGAGCCCCTTCATGAGTCACCGCAAGGCGAAATTGACTTAGATCACCGGGGTTATCGGGAAAGTATTCGAGCACTTCGTTAATGACCTGCTGCGTGATGGCATCGGGGGAGACATCCTCACGCTCGGGTATCTCTACTTGATTACGCCAACCTTTACGGTTGTCAGCGTCATAGTTCCACTGACCACCGCAAGGATCTTGGTCATCGAGCAACAGGCCGTAACGTTTACGCATTTCCCGATAAAAATACTCCATGCGTAACTGTTTACGGCCCGTCGCCCACGCTGTGAAGTCGGCACTCGATGCTAAAAATCGTGTGTCCTCCAGCAGGTTTACGGCAACCCCGAGGCGTGGAGACCACTCACGCATCGCAGCCAGTAGCCGATGTTCGCCCGGGCTGCAAACTTCGATACTTTTTGCCGCATGCCTTTTGAGTGCATCCGCGCAGGCATCCTCGAGACTGGTAAGTCCTGCACTTATCTCAGTGTAATAAACGGTAAAACCACGCTCGCGTAGGCTCTGCGCAAAATGGCGCATCGCAGAGAAGATGAGTGCTATTTTGTGACGATTATGAGGCACATAAGAAGCCTCTTCCCGCACCTCTGCCAGTATGATGCCGTCGGCTTGAGGATCGGCAGCCGCTATTGCCGGATTGCTCCAACTCAGCTGATCGCCCAAAACAAGAATCAGTTTACTGTTTGGCATGTTGTTTATTAAACCTTGGTTATCATGATGCCGTGGTTAGTCGACTAACCAAGGCATAAGAAGCTCATTAACATTAACTTGGGCTCTGAGACGGGTCGCAAGCATAAACAACCCTGCAATTTTGCGATGAATGTACGCCACGTCGACGGGTGGCGCCTCCCAAAATTCTTTGTAACGCTGAATGTCACCGGCCATGGCTACTGCCTGTTTTGGAAGCTCAGAGTTTCCAAAGTCATAAGGCTCATCGCGGGTTAGCGGCGCCAGTACCACAGTTGCAAGCTGTAAAATGGTATCGCGATAGGGTGTTTTCTCGGGGCCTAATTTATAACCGATCCGATTCGCAGCCTCGGCCATTGCGTCCTGGTTATCTGCCACCACCGCCTTAAGCAAGTCTAAGTATGCTCCAGTAAACGCTGCTTTAAAGCGGCGTGATGCGCCAAAATCGAGCAACACAACCTGACCGCTCTCGGAATCGTAACGGTAGTTAGCAAAATTGGGGTCTGTCTGAACCAGTCTTAACTCAAACATTTCAATTAACAACAACTCAAAGAGCAGTGACATGACCCGATTACGCTCTTCTTGATTTTCATGAATCACATCCTCAATAGGCACCCCTGGAACATAGGTCATTCCCAGTACACGAGAAGAACTCAAAGACGGGATAACTCTAGGCAGCAGAAAACGCTCGTCATCCCCAAGCGCTCGAACAAAAGCATTAAGGTAGCGGGCCTCTTGTTCGTAGTCGGCCTCCTCACGCAACTGCGCCTTAACTTCATCGAGCAGGGGGGCGATTTCGATGTGCTTAGGCAGCAATCCGGAAACCCGCAGCAGGGTGGCGAGATTATCGACATCGGAGTCGATACTTTCCCGCACGCCCGGATACTGGACTTTTAGCACCGCCGACCGACCCTGCTTGGTCGTTAAACGATGAACCTGTCCGATTGAAGCGGCGGCAAAGGGTTGAAATTCGAAATCACGGAGTTTGTTCTCAAAATCTGGTCCAAAAGCATCCGTCAAAACTTCTCTGAGCTGGGCATTAGGCATGGCGTAACCCGCATCTCGAAGTGTCGCGAGAATATCGGCTAGCTCCCGAGGCAGAAAATCACCCGTGTCCATCGAAAAAATTTGCCCTAGCTTCATCGCCGCGCCACGCATCTCAGCGAGTTGCTTGGTGAGCCGCCGGGCGTTAGTGGGTGTCAACAACAGGTCTCGCGCCTTAGGCCTGTTTCCGGAAGCGACCTGCTTAACGCCCTCCGTAAGCATATTGCCCGCCACTCCCCCTGCTAGCCGCGCAAATTTACCAAAGCGCTGAACTCGACCTCGGGGTACTGCCTGACTTTTCCCAGTCATGTCCTTCGCCCCGTTCGATGTTTTTTAGGGGCCTTGCGCTTGAGGTAAGGAGCAATCACGTCATAGGCATTAAATTCGGCATTGAGCACAGCGATAAATGTAAATACCCCGGTCAGCTTTCGGGCCACCAGAGCAAAGTCAGCGCTGGGAATAGTGAACTGCCGACTCGCCACCAACTTTGCAACATGGCGCCCGGTGCGGTTAAGCAATGCCGAGCGGCCCCAACAATATTCACCTGACGCATTCAAAAACTCGGGAGGTAGCTGTGAGGGGTGTCGCAGCGGTTCCAGCAAATTCACGACAAAAGTCCTGAAGGTCTCCTGAGCATGGCTGCCCGCATCGTCCTTTAAACAACCCAACCGCTGCAATCCGGACAACAGCCCCGCATCGTCGTTGCAATGCCCTGCCACAATGGTGTCGCACAACGCCGCTTGCACGGGCTCATCGAGGGTCATAACAGAGCCAAAGTCTAAAAGGGTCAGCTGATCACCCTCGGCACTGATCAGATAATTACCAAAGTTGGGGTCGCTTTGCATGAAGCCCAACTCAAAGATCTCGACGAAAAAAAGCTCTAGCATTAACCGCCCCAAAGCGTTCCGCCGACCTTGAGGAAGGGCCGCGACCTCTGGAGAACCGGCTTGAAACCCTGGGACGTAATCCATGGTGAGCCATTGATTTCCAGAATAACGCGGCCAAAAAGTGGGCACGCTCAGGGAAACACCCTCAACTGTCAGCGCATCATATTTTACGAGTGCACTGGCGAGCTTTTTCGCTATCGCCATTTCTCTCGGATAGTCGATTTCGGCATGAAGCTGGGTGCGCAAGGTCGCTAACCAAGAATCAAAGTCTTGGCTGAGTGGAATCCAACGCGCTAACCGCAACATTTTGACGACGGCATCGAAATCTTCATCGAGCATATCGGCTAAATCGGGGTATTGAACCTTGACGACAACCGCGTCATCAGTGGCGACGACACGAGCGCGATGTACCTGTGCCAGCGATGCTGCTGCAAGGGCATGAGGCTCAATTTCAAGTTCATTGTAACGAGAACCCAGTGCCACCCGGAGCAGCGGCTCCACATGACGCCAGTGCAAGGGCTGGGCCTGAGATTCAAGCTGGTGCAGAGCAGTGGTTAAAGGCGCAGGTAAGAAGTGTTCACCCAACAGCGCAAACATTTGGCCGATTTTGACGTAGCTGCCTTTGAGTTCACCGAGGCTGCGAGCAAAGCGTTGAGCCTCTCGATCCAATCGCTCGCTATTACCCCCCTCCTCGCCCCGGAGCTTGCGCAATGCGCTGTCAAAAGCAAAGGCACCTCCGGCCCGAGCACCCGCGATGGACAAGCTCAATCCACGGCTGAGGGCACCACGACGGATGGGTTTATTGTTAGTCATGGCAGTCCTACGTGGGACTGCGGTTTGCGGACTACCGAGGGCGGTAATTGCCCCCGGACAAAGCAGGGTCAGTCAAGCAGCAGGCTAGCTAAACGTTTACGGTGATGAATCGCATCTCCAAAGACCTGATGGCTCCACTGACCACGGCGGATGAAGAGGGTTGAATCACAATCCCAGGTGAAGCCAATACCGCCATGAAACTGTACCGCGCGGTCTCCCGCATAGGACATGGTTTGTCCAGCCGATACCTTGGCCATACGGCAGGCGATTTCAGCATCGTGGCTCAGGGAATCGGCGTCTAACAAGGACGCCGCGTGATAGCAAAAACTGCGGGCATCCTCGACACCACAATAGATATCAACCGTGGGATGCTTGAGTGCCTGATAGGAACCAATGAGTTTGCCGAACTGCTTGCGCGTCTTCAAATAATCAACGATTACCGCCAAGCATCGTGCCGCACTACCCGCGGCTTCAGCAGCAGTCAGCAAGGCGCCAAGCAATCTATAGTCCCTTATTGCGGCCACAACATGCTCACCCGTGAGTACTGCTTTCGCTGGCACTCCGGTGAAGTCAATCTGTGCTGTACGTTTGGTAAGGTCAATGAGCGTATTGACCGATATCGCACCGGCTTTTAAATCTGCCGCGTCTACCACCGCAATGGCGGGAGCGTTGTCACACTGGCCGACGACCAAAATGAGGCTGGCTTCATGACCACAACCGACAAAGGTTTTACTGCCACTTAGCACACCCTCTGTAGTCATCGTAAGGGCTAGATTAGCGCCGCCCCAGTCGCCTCCGTCAAGAAACGCAACGGTAGCAATACGACCCTCAGCGATCTCTTGTAACAAGGGCTCCTGCTCTGCACCACCCGCTCGCAGCAGTAATTGCCCTGCCAAGGTTGTGTCAATCAAGGGCGTGCCCAGCAAAGCGTGACCCATTGCCTCTGCAACCGGGATGACCGCGCTGATCCCTAGGCCTGCGCCCCCCACCATTTCAGGCAGTGCAATACCGGTCCAGCCCAAGTTAACAATCTCTTCCCACAGCTGGGGTTCGTACCCCTGATCACTCTCAAGGAATTCGCGAATTTTATCGGTAGGGGCCTTATCATTGAGGAAGCCGCGGGCCACGTCCATGAGCATACTTTGCTCATCACTGAATTTAAGGGATACATTCCCAAGTACTGATGTCATCACTGCACTCCTTACTTGGGCAGACCGAGAACATGCTCGGCAATAATGTTGGCTTGTACCTGGCTGGTACCGCCGCCTATGGTGGCGCCAAAGTTAGAAAAATAAGCCCGCTGCCAAAACCCACCGCGGTGCGCGTTTGGGTCTTCAACATAAAGCGAACCCTGAGCGCCCTGCATAGCAGCGCCAAATAACTTCATACGCCTCGACCACTCCGTGCCGCGGTATTTGGACGACAATGGTAAACCCATGGGGAAGTCACTGGTTAAGGCAGGAACGCCCATTCGGCGCGCTGAAAGCGACAATGCTTTCGCCTCCATGATTAGGCCAACCGCTTCGTCTCGAACGGCGGGGTCGTCAAATACAGGAGCACCGTCACGCTCGAATCCTCGCAAATCATTGATCAAATCGTCGATTTCTATCGCCACCATCCAGTGTCCCGTTGCTTGGCCTGCCGTCACACCACGCTCGTATTCAAGGGTTTTCATGGCGACACCCCACCCTTTACCCTCACCGACCATGAGTGTGTCTGCAGGAATTCGGGTATCGGTAAAAAATACCTGATTGAATCCGTATTCACCCGTAACTTTACGGATAGGTACCGCATCGACGCCGGCAACCTTCATAGGCGAAAGGAAAAATGACAGTCCATCGTATTTACGCTCGGCTGTGGGATCTGTGCGTGCAAGCAGAATCATATGATCTGCGTAGTTCCCCAGGGTCGTCCAAATCTTGGACCCATTGATCACATACTCATCGCCGTCACGTACGGCCTTGGTTTGAACCGCACCGAGATCTGAACCGTGATCGGGCTCTGAAAAGCCTTGGCACCATATTTCGTCACCGGAAAGAATGTGTTTCAGGTACTTCGACTTTTCGGCGTCTGTCCCCATTTCCAATAACAGCGGGCCAGTCCAGCCTAAGCCAATGGTATTAAACATGATCGGTGCGTTGCACCGAGCCATCTCTCGGTCAACTATGCCCTGATAGGCAGGATCTGCGCCCTGCCCACCGTATTCTGTTGGCCAGTGCATTCCTAAAAACCCGGCCTCCCAAACTTTGTGCTGCCAGGCTCTGAGAAAATCGAGCTGCTGCTCTGTCCCAACCTCAAGAAAACTTAAGGGTAGTAGGAATCCAGGGTCAGCCGGGACATGCTCTTTCATCCATGCCGCAACGTCGGCCTGAAATGCTTTTAGTGTTTCTTTAGACTCCGCCATGATGGCTCCTTTCGTTACAGTCCGTATTGACGAGATGCCAGGTCACGCATAATTTCTTCAGACCCCCCGCCAATCGCATTTACTCTCACTTCTCGATAAATCCGCTCAGTGCGGCTACCGCGCATAAAACCGAGGCCACCCAACACCTGCATAGCCTCCCGCGCGCAAAATTCCATGACCTCACTAGCCTGGACCTTGAGCAAGGCGATATCCGCGGGATTGGGTTCACCCCGCTCAATTGACTCGTTGCACACACGAATATAGGCCTGCGTGGCGTTTATTTTTTGTTTCATCATAGCAATTTTATGACGAATAACTTGATGATCGCCCAATCGTTTGCCGAAGGTTTTACGCTCGCGAGCCCAGCTCACCGCCTCCTCCATGCAGACTCTCGCCGCCGCCTCCATGTGGATCGCCATGCCCATACGCTCGCTATTAAAGTTCGTCATGATCACCCGGAAACCCTGATTTTCTTCACCGATCAGCTGTGTTGCAGGCACCCTGACATTGTCGAAGTACAGCGTGGCCGTATCAGAAGCCCACCAACCCTGCTTTCGGTTTAGAGGTGTGCGGGAAAAGCCCTCCGCATCGGTGGGAATCAAAAGCATGGAGACGCCACCGGCACCCTCACCGCCCGTACGCACAGCGGTAGAAACCCAGTTCGCGCGCATTCCCCCGGTGATGTAGGTTTTTGACCCATTAACCACGTAGTCGTCACCGTCACGCACTGCCGTAGTCTGGAGGTTAGCCACGTCAGATCCGCCACCCGGCTCGGTAATCCCAAGTGAAATCCATGCTTCCCCCCGGAGTATGGGGGGCGCAATTTCGTCCTTCATGGTTTGGGAGCCCCAATTGATAATCGGCGGCAACCCAATATTGTGAACCATTAGGCTAGCGTTAATACCGCCAGCACCAACACGTCCAAGCTCCTCCGCAGTGATCTGCCCCAGCCAAACATCACCCGGAGTTCCGCCGTAGACCTCCGGGTAGCTCAGCCCCAACAACCCCACCTCAGCAGCCTTTGGCCACAACCCAATTGGAATCTCTCCGGCCTCATCCCAATCGTCGGCATAGGGCATAATTTCAACATCAATAAAGCGGCGTAGCTGCTCCCTCCAGGCATGATGTAAATCAGTCAGGTTGGGGTTAGGTAGTTGGGCACTGTCAAAATCGAGGCTCATAGGGTCTAACTTCTCTATCTCGAGGCGTCTGCAAGGCCTTGTGTGGTGTTTTTGAATTTTGAGTAGGTTTTTATACCACGGGTTCACGCCGGTGTAACCCAAAGCCCCGACAAGCGTACAATGTACGCCCCTAGGCATCCGTGGAGCGCCACACTCCGTATGCCTGTTGTAGAGATATTGACCAGGAAAAGTAATGAGTTACCGCGGCACGACCGACTACGATCATGGCACGCCCCCGTTAACCGGGGTGTTGGTCACCAATCTGGGGACGCCACAAGCGCCCACGGCTAAAGCGCTGCGCCCATACCTCAAGCAATTCTTGAGCGACCCCCGAGTTGTAGAAGTACCCCGATTGATTTGGTGGCTTATTCTTAACGGTATCATCTTGAACACGCGGCCAAAGAGATCAGCTGAGGCTTACAGCGAAGTTTGGACCGATCGCGGATCTCCTCTGCTATACCACCTCATGGATCAGGTCAGCGGCATCGAGGAGCGACTGAAAAGCCGAGTAGGTGATCACGTGATGGTGCGCGGCGCGATGCGCTACGGGAATCCATCGATTCCCAGTGTTCTCCAAGATCTATTCAACGCGGGCATTCAGCGGCTCGTCGTGCTGCCCCTTTACCCCCAGTATGCGGGGCCCACGACGGGCTCTACCTTTGATGAAATTGCGGCTGATTTTGTAACCCGCCGATGGCTACCCAATTTCCGGTTTATTGCCAACTACTGCGATGATCCGGGTTATATCGCTGCGGTTGCCGCGTCGATTCGTCAACATTGGGAGCAACATGGACGTGCCGATAAATTAATATTTAGCTACCACGGCAGCCCACAACGTTACCTGCAAAATGGCGATCCGTATCATTGTCAGTGCCATAAAACGACGCGACTCGTTGCAGAGGCTCTAGGCCTCGATCCCAACGACTATTTATCGACTTTTCAGTCGCGCTTTGGTCGGGAGGAGTGGATAAAACCCTACACCGATGAAACACTCAAATCCCTCCCCGAAAAAGGTGTGAAATCACTACAAATTATTTGTCCGGGTTTCTCTGCCGATTGCCTTGAGACTATCGAAGAAATTGGCATGGAGAATCGAGACTATTTTCTCGAGGCCGGTGGCACACGCTACGAATATATCCCATGCCTTAACGCGAGCACGGATCACCTTGATGCCCTGACTGATCGCATCCAAAGAGAGTTGATAGGCTGGGAGGCGTCTGCATACGACCCCCAAAAATCACGCTCAGAAGCCGAAGCGTTTGGGGCTCTCCGCTAGCCAGCTCACAGCTGAAGAATGTGGGCAGGCTCTACGACGCCAATCCCCCAAGCGATAGCAATACCGAGCATGAAAAGTAGCGTTAATTTGCCACGGTCGTGACTGTGAAATTGAATTTCCGGTAACAAATCACCCAATGCGATACAAATAAAAGCACCGGCGGAGAAAGCTAAGGCCGCAGCTAATATTCGACCGTCAGCGGGCGACAACTCAACGGAATACCAAAATATTACCGCAGCAACGGGGCACAGAAGCGAGAATATGAGGTTGATCCAGTGCCTGCGCCGGGGTGACTGGCCCGATGCCGCAAGGACCGTTTCAATAGACAAGGCATCCAAGGGTTTGTGCAAGAATATCGCCAAGAAAACGCCCAGACCCAAAATACCAGCATCCGACCCGGTGCCCGCCCGCATCACTGCACCCAGCGCAATCCCGTCCACCAGAGTATGAATTGCAAAACCCAACAACAGTCCCATCCAAGTGAAGGGCCCTCCGGGAGGTTGGATGTGGCTGTGATCATGGGCGTGTCCATGGCTGTGTGTATTGGCACCGCCCTCACCGCAGCTGCCATGAGCTTCGTCAAAGTCATGCTGATGAAAGTGAAACAGCCGCAACAGCACCAGCATGAAAACTAGGCCAGCCATTACCCAGGCCATGGCAAAATCGATCGTCGCTGTTTTGGCGAGTGCAGCGTGGGGAATGAGATGGAAAAAAGCCACTCCTAACATCAAACCGGCCACCAGACTCATAATCAGCTGCGTTCGGGTGTGCGTCATCTGAAAACGACGAGGTAACCAGCCACCCAAAATACTCACCCCAAAAATAGCGGGCAAATAGACGAGTAACAGCACCATCGCAGCACTCATACACTCACCATGTTGTCGCGATGAATAATCTCTGCGTCGCCACCATAGCCGAGAATAACGGGGATATCCTTGGACGGCTTACCCTGCAATTGAAGCGCTTCCTCGGCACTGTAGTTAACTAGACCTCGAGCAATTTGGCGCCCATCAACATCCACACAGGCCACCAGGTCACCCCGCACAAAATCGCCCTCTACGGAAATAACCCCCACGGGAAGAAGTGACTTATCCCCCGCAGCCACAACGGCAGCCGCACCAGCGTCAAGCACAAGGCGCCCTTGAATGTGAAGCAAGCTAGCTAACCACTGCTTACGAGCACTTTGCGGCCGATGCCGAGTACTTAGCAGAGTGCCTAATTGCTCTCCCGCGGCCACCTTGGGAATGACCTCGGGTACTCGACCATTAGCAATCACGGTTACCGCACCTGATCGCGCTGCCAATCGAGCAGCATTGAGTTTGGTAACCATACCGCCCCGTCCAAACTGGCCGCCTTCACCAACCATTGTGTCCAGTCGGGGGTCATCAACCTCCGCGGCCGAAATTACAGCCGCGTCTGGATTTTCACGAGGATTTGCGTCACAAAGCCCGTCCTGGTCGGTGAGCACTAGCAGGACATCGGCGTCTATCAAATTTGCCACCAACGCCGCCAAGGTGTCGTTATCACCGAGGCGAATTTCATCGGTGACCACCGAATCATTTTCGTTCACAACCGGGATAACGCCCAAATCGATCAGGCGCCCCAGTGTTCCACGAGCATTGAGGTAACGGTCTCTTGCGAGAATATCGGCGTGGCTCAGCAAAACGAGAGCCGTGTTAATGCCCTGAGGAGCCAGTGCCTCCTCGTAACTGCGGATCAGCGCTGACTGACCAACAGCGGCGGCCGCCTGCAACGAATGGAGGTCCTCTGGACGATCTTCAAACCCTAGCCGAACCGCACCTGCTGCTACGGCACCGCTGGAAACCAGCACCACTTCGCAGCCTCGCTCTCGCAAAGTGATCAGCTGCTGCACCAAACCATGAATAACGCCTTTATCGAGGCGACGACCATCTGCGGTTAATAAAGCACTACCCACTTTGACGACCCAACGGCGCGCAGTCAGTAAAATCTGGCGATCATCTGTGATCAAAGACGGTACTCCACAGTCACCCCGGCGTCACCATCGTCGTCGTCTTCAACTTGTTCACTGCTTTGACCGCGACTCTCATTCCTTTTTGCACTGCGCAGCGCTTCGATGCGCTCTCGTGCTTCTTGCTGCATGGCCGTTTGAGCCTCGCGCTCGGCTTGCATTGCCGCTTCATCCTCGGCAAGCATCTCATTGAGGTCTTCAATGTAAGTCATCAGATCGCCACTGAGCCTTCTCGTACCCTCACGGCTCAACGCTGAAATTTCATAGACAGGGCCGGTCCAATTCAATGCAGACAACACAGCAGCTTTTCGCTCAGCGAGTAGCGTCTCGTCGATCAAGTCCACTTTGTTGAGAATCAACCAGCGAGGGCGTGACGCCAACGTAGGGCTGAATCGCTCGAGCTCGCGAACAATACTCACCGCCGCCTCTGACGGGTCGCTCTCATCAAGGGGGGCGATGTCGACCAAGTGTAATAAAATTCGGTTTCTCGTTAGGTGCTTGAGAAAGCGTATGCCCAGGCCAGCACCCTCGGACGCGCCTTCTATTAGGCCTGGTATGTCTGCTACGACGAAGGAGCGGTAGCTGTCCACCTTGACGACGCCCAGACTCGGTATCAGCGTAGTGAAAGGATAATCAGCAACTTTAGGGGTGGCCGCTGAAACCGCACGAATCAACGTAGATTTTCCTGCATTGGGCAAACCCAACAATCCCACGTCAGCCAAGACTTTGAGCTCAAGCTTCAATCGGCGATTTTCTCCTGCTGACCCCGGAGACGACTGCCGAGGCGAGCGATTTACACTAGATTTAAATCGCGTATTGCCCAAGCCATGAAATCCACCCTGAGCAACCAGCAACTCTTGCCCAGCCTCTCGAATATCGCCCAGCACCTCACCCGTATCTTCATCGAGTATGGTGGTACCAATGGGAACGGGCAGCGTCAGGTCTTCCCCCGCCTTACCCGTACAGTTGCGCCCTTTACCCGAGCTGCCGGCCTCTGCCCTAAATTTTCGCGTGTAACGGTAATCGATCATCGTATTGAGGGAAGCATCCCCAAGTAGGATCACGCTCCCCCCATCGCCCCCATCACCACCGTCGGGCCCACCAAAAGGAATATATTTTTCCCGCCGGAAACTGACACAGCCACCGCCGCCATTTCCCGCAAAAACCTCGATGGTTGCTTCGTCGACAAATTTCATGACTCATCCCTCCGGGATGTGCACTGCTGCGCCTGTTTAGCCGCAGCCCAAAACAAAAAAGCCCCGTCAGCTGACGAGGCTTTGTGTCACCATGTGGTCGCTGAACCTACGCGCTGACGACCCGAACCTGCTTTCGGTTGCGGGGGCCACCAACATAGAACTCGACCTTACCAGCCGACGTGGCGAACAAGGTGTGGTCCTTGCCTACCCGAACGTTATCACCGGCGTGAAATTTTGTGCCGCGCTGGCGCACAATAATACCGCCAGCAGGGATCTCTTGACCACCAAAGACCTTGACGCCCAATCGCTTGCTTTCTGAATCGCGACCGTTCCGAGTACTACCGCCTGCTTTTTTGTGTGCCATGGAAGCCTCCTATTAGCCCGTTATGCCAGTGATCTTGACCTCAGTGAACCACTGTCTGTGGCCCGTCTCATTTCGGTAGTGCTTACGTCGATTAAACTTCACGATACGAATTTTTGCATGGCGCCCGTGGGAAACCACCTCCGCGGTCACCTTGCTGCCCTCCACTGTGGGAGCACCAATTTTAACGTCCGCGCCCGCGCCAACCATGAATACACGGTCGAATTCGATCGTGTCACCGGTTGCGACTTCAAGTTTTTCCAACTTGAGCACTTCGCCTTCTTCAACACGGTGCTGCTTGCCACCGCTCTCAATCACTGCATACATCAGACTTTTCCTCGTAGTTAGCCGGCTCGCAAACTTTTTCAACCGCCAGAAAAGCAGCGGGGCAGAGCGTCGGCACCAGATGAGCAAGACAACCCCACGGGTTATCAGGCTCGGGCGCGGATTTTAGGTGAGGAAGCCCCGAACTTCAAGTGTGTTTATTACTTGTCTCTATTTTAACCGACTTCGACTAGCCAGCATGGCGCAGAACCCAGCAAGCCCCTATAATCCGCTGGCCCAAGGAGAGCCCTCTTGATTACATCGATACGTGCCTGCGTTGCGGATGAGTTCCAGCAGGTCAATGAACTCATTATTGAACAGTTAAAGTCAGACGTCGCCATGGTGGAAAACGTCGGGCATTACATCGTCGACGCAGGTGGCAAGCGCCTGAGACCACTTTTAGCGCTTTTAGCAGCCAGCGCTCAGGGTGGCGTTGATCTGTCAGATATCAAATTTGCAGCTGTTGTAGAGTTCATACACACCGCGACTCTACTGCATGATGACGTGGTGGACTTATCGAGCTTACGTCGAGGCCGGGCTACGGCCAACGCGGAATTCGGTAACGCACCCAGTGTCCTAGTCGGAGACTTTATTTACACCCGAGCGTTTCAACTCATGGTTAAACTGGGCGATCTATCACTCTTGCAGAGCATGGCAGATACCACCAACACCATTGCGGCAGGTGAGGTTCTTCAGTTGATGCGTGCAGGGGATCCCTCGGTCACCGAGTCTCAATATCTCGACGTTATTGACCGTAAAACAGCCGCCCTCTTCGCTGCTGCGTGTAGAGGCAGCGCCATTTTAAAGGGCCGTGATACGACTCAGCAGGAACAGATGGCCGCTTACGGCCGGCATTTAGGCATTGCCTTTCAAATGATTGACGATGTTCTCGACTACACCGGTGACCCCCAAGTCACGGGAAAGCAAGTCGGCGACGATCTCAATGAAGGCAAACCTACACTCCCGCTGATTCACACCATGGCATCGGGCAGTGCCGATGATGCTGCGATCGTTCGAGACGCACTTTCCCAGAAAAACAGTGAAAACCTTACCGGTGTGATCGCCGCCGTACGCCGCTCGGGTGGTATCGACTACACCCGTGAGCAAGCCGTGCTCCATCAACAATCAGCCCTAGCGGCCCTAAAGGGTCTAGACCGGTCACCAGCTTTAGAGGCACTGCACGAATTGGCTGATATGGCGATAAATCGGGAACGCTAACGCGGCTCGTCGCGTTTAGCCCCCCATATACCCCAAGAGCTCTTCAGTACGAGCTTCCATCAAGGCGCGATCACCGCGGCTTTCTACGTTCAATCGGACAACTGGCTCGGTGTTAGACATACGGAGGTTGAAACGCCAGTTGCTGTTCTCAATACTCAGACCATCGCGATGCTCAACCCGTAATGCAGTCGGTCCGTAGTGCGCTTCAACGGACGCTAAAAGCGAAGCCGGATCCTCCACGCGACGATTGATCTCGCCTGAGCAAGGGAATTCCGCCTCTCGTGCGGCAACCAGCTCGGCGATGGATTGTTTTTTCTCGGACATCAATTCAGCCACCAACAGCCAAGGAATCATGCCGCTGTCGCAGTAGGCAAAGTCTCTGAAATAATGGTGGGCGCTCATTTCACCGCCGTAGATTGCGTCGACTTCTCGCATACGCTCTTTAATAAACGCATGACCCGTTTTACTGGCAACAGCTTCTCCCCCTGCCGCAGCCACAATGGCCTGAGTATTCCAGGTCAGTCTCGGGTCGTGCACCACACGTTGAGGGCCCTGCTGCGCCAGAAACGCCTCGGCCAGTAACCCAACAATATAGTAGCCCTCAACAAAATCCCCTTGGGCTGTAAAAAAGAAACAGCGGTCAAAGTCGCCGTCCCAGGCAATACCCAGATCCGCGCTACTCGCGCGAACTACGCTGGCGGTTGCCTCGCGATTTTCCTCGAGAAGGGGGTTCGGAACGCCATTGGGAAAGTGACCATTAGCCTCGTGGTGCACCTTGCTAAATTTAAAAGGCAATTCAGGCTCTAGGGCATTGATCACTCGGCCCGCACCGCCATTACCCGCATTACACACAATGCTGAGGGGCGCAAGATTAGCTACGTCAACATAACTCAGCAAATGTTGAATATAAGGCGACAACGTCGAGGCAGTCTCATAGCTACCTTTACTGGTGGAATCTCGTCCCAAATGTTGTTCCGTAAGACGACGAATTTCCGCGAGACCGGAATCCCCCGAGATGGGTTTAGCGCCTTCCCGGACAAACTTCATGCCGTTGTAATCTTTGGGATTATGGCTTGCCGTTACTACAATGCCGCCACCGACGCCTAAATGATCTGTAGCGAAGTAAATTTCCTCGGTGCCACACAGGCCAATATCAACAACATTCACCCCTGAGTCACGCAAGCCGTCAACTAAGGCGCCTTTAATAGATTCACTGGTCAGGCGAATATCGTGACCCACCACGACGCTACCGGGGTCTATAACCTCTGCATAGGCTCGCCCAATTCGACGGGCTACGTCTTCGTTAATCTCATCAGGTACTCGCCCGCGGACATCGTAGGCTTTGAAGCAAGGTAAAGACTCAGACATAGGAGTTATGGCCTGTAAATAGTTTCATAAACGTGGTTAGTGGCTTCAACAAAGCCCGGCACGCTGCCGCAATCAAAGCGCCGCCCTTCAAATTTGTAGGCGATGACACCTCCCGTGTTCGCCTGTTGCTGCAAGGCATCGGTAATTTGTATCTCGCCAGAGGCCCCGGGGGCGGTTCTGCGGATAATGTCAAAAATATCGGGCGTCAGGATATACCGTCCAATAATCGCCAAATTTGATGGTGCTTCAGCGGCATTGGGCTTTTCGACCATGCGCTCAACGCGATAGATGCCGTCTCGTAACTGCTCACCGGCGATCACCCCATAGTTGTGGATATCTTCGTCAGGAACCTCCTGAACCGCCACAATAGAGCAGCCAAACTCTTCGAACAGCTGTGCCATTTGCGCCAGCACACTGGGTCCACCCGTGTTCAAACATAAGTCATCAGACAGAACCATACCGAAGGGCTCGGGCCCAATCAGTGGCTCACCGGTCAATACCGCATGCCCTAAGCCCAACATCTCGCGCTGTCTGACCATGGTAAAAATACCCTGATCAATGACATCACGAATGCTGCCCAGCAGTGTCTCTTTGCTGCTTCCAGAGATTTGATGTTCTAGCTCGTAACTGATGTCAAAATGATCGGCGATGGCGCGCTTGCCACGGCCAGTCACCAAGGCACAATTGGTCATGCCCGCCTCGATAGCCTCCTCCACTCCGTACTGAACCAGCGGCTTGTTGACCACCGGCAGCATCTCCTTGGGCATGCTCTTGGTCGCAGGCAAAAAGCGCGTGCCATAACCGGCCACCGGGAATAAACATTTACGTAGCATCATAACTTCCTAAATTTAACGTCCGTAAACATCTTCGAATCTAACAATATCGTCTTCACCCAGATACGAGCCTGACTGCACTTCGATGAGCTCTAGCGGGATCTTTCCTGGGTTGGCCAAACGGTGAACCGTGCCCAATGGGATATACGTCGACTGATCCTCGGTCAGGCTAAACACCTCTTCACCCCTGGTAACTTCAGCCGTGCCCTTTACCACTATCCAGTGTTCCGCCCGGTGAAAATGCTTTTGTAACGATAAAGTTTGCCCTGGCTGCACAATGATGCGCTTCACCTGGAATCCCGCGTCGGCTGCCAACGATTCGTAGGACCCCCACGGACGGAAAACACGCTGGTGTACCGTCGCCTCGGTGCGGTCGGCCGTTTTCAGTGCGCTGACGATTTCCTTTACCCCTTGGACATTGTTTCGATCCGCAACGAGCACAGCGTCCGCAGTTTCCACAACTACAAGATTATTAACTCCCGTTGTTGTGACTAGACGTGATTCGCTACGAACATAGCTATTGGTGGTTTCATGGGTGAGTACATCCCCCTGAACCACGTTGCCCGCTGTATCAGCGCTGCCCACTTCCCACAGTGCAGACCACGCGCCAATATCACTCCAGCCACAATCGAGCGGTACGATACCGCCACGATCAGTATGCTCCATCACCGCGTAGTCAATACTATCGGAGGGGCAAGCGAGAAAAAGATCTGCGTCCGGGCGCAAAAAATCAAGATCCCGAGTAGCACCGTCCATAGCAGCACTACATAGCCGGTGCATCTCGGGCTGATGTTGAAAAAGCGCATCGAGGTAGCTTTGAGCGCCCAAGAGAAACATGCCGCTGTTCCAATAAAAATTGCCGGCCTTGAGGTATTTACCGGCAGTGTCGGCATCGGGCTTTTCCACAAACTCAGCAAGCTCGAAAATGCCCGTGGAAAGCTTTTTACCACCACGGATATAACCATAGCCCGTCTCGGGTGCCGAGGGCACCACTCCAAAGGTAACAAGCTGCCCTTCTTCAGCCCCTTGGAGACCCTGCTGTACCGCCGTCAGGAAAGCACTCGGGTTACCAATGTGGTGGTCCGCAGGCAAAACTAGTAGGGTCGCGTCGGGGTCTTCCTGAACAGCGTGTATCGCTGCCAAGGCAATTGCAGGTGCCGTGTTTCTGCCTGCGGGCTCTAAAATCAAGGCACTAGCTGGTGTCGCAATCTCGCGCAACTGCTCGGCAACCAAAAAACGATGTGCTTCGTTACACACGACAATCGGGGGGGCTGTCTGCAGACCAGCGAGGCGCTGACTGGTTTCTTGCAGCATCGATCCATCTGCTCCCAACGGAAGAAATTGCTTAGGCCGACCTTGTCGAGAAACGGGCCATAATCGGCTACCTACACCGCCAGATAAAATAACAGGTACGAGCATCGATCGAGTCCTTCCTATATTGTGAATTCAAGTGGGTGGTCAGTTCGCTTCGATTAGGTGCGCACTGACAACGGCCGCCGGTGTTGCGGTTTTGGACCTTTTAGCAGCAAATGCTGCTCAAGCATTGATACCTGTGCCTTGAGTATTCGAGCCTTCTTCGGCGGCGCATAC
This sequence comes from marine gamma proteobacterium HTCC2080, assembly GCA_000169115.1. Lineage (GTDB taxonomy): Bacteria > Pseudomonadota > Gammaproteobacteria > Pseudomonadales > Halieaceae > Luminiphilus. The sequence goes on along the minus strand of AAVV01000001.1, from coordinate 284,496 downwards.
TAATCGTAAATGAGACATTCTATTTTTGATTCGATTGAATAACGGCGATACCTAGGTGCTTTTGCCCGCAACGAGTACCTAACGGTCAGCCCCCGATGTCCAACCAAATCAGTGTGTCTCAGCAGCCATCTGAGTTTCAAGTTGAAAAATACACAGCTTTAATCATAGTTACATAAAGTCATCCAATCGGCGCAAAGTCTACAAGGGCGGCGCCCTGAATATTAGTCCATATCGTTCATACAGAGATTGAAACTTTTATAACCCGTCAAACTCATCTCTGACTGGACATGTGACATTCAAGCTTTAAAATACAAGGTGTTTACGGCTGTTTGATTACCCTTCCACTGCCGCCGCCCGACCCTATAAACCGGATGCTTTATGACAACCACGCCCCACGTTGCACAACCCGCTTACACCAAGGAAGAGCTTGTAGCCTGTGGCATGGGCGATTTGTTTGGCTCGGGAAACGCCCAACTGCCGATAGATCAAATGCTAATGATCGACCGTATTCCCCACATCAGTTCTGAAGGGGGGGAGTACGATCGCGGACAAATTATTGCCGAGTTAGATATCCACCCAGACCTCTGGTTTTTTGAGTGCCACTTTCCCGGCGACCCCGTTATGCCAGGGTGTTTGGGGCTTGACGCTATGTGGCAGCTTGTGGGGTTTTTCTTAGGATGGCGCGGCAACCCAGGTAAAGGGCGGGCGCTGGGCTCGGGAGACGTCAAGTTTACCGGGCAAGTACTACCCACCGCGAAAAGGGTGGAGTATAAAATCCAAATCAAGCGTGTCATTGAGCGCAAGCTTGTCATGGGCATCGCTGACGGCACCGTTGCCGTCGACGGCAACGTTATTTATACCGCTAAGGATCTTCGGGTCGGTCTTTTTCAATCAACGGAATCTTTTTAATGACACAGCGTGTGGTGGTAACCGGTATTGGTACCGTTTCGTGTCTAGGCAACGATACAGCCGCAGTCACTGCTGCACTCAAAGCAGGACAATCTGGAATTACCTTTTGCCAGCAGCATGCCGAAGCAGGCATGCGCTCTCATGTCGCTGGCGTACCTGATATCGATTTGTCGGCGTGCATTGACCGTAAGCGCTGGCGTTTTATGGGCGATGCCGCGGGTTACGCCTACCTCAGCATGGAACAAGCGATCGCTGATGCGGGGTTGAGTGAGGAGCAGGTTTCCAACACCAGAACGGGCATTATCGCAGGCTCAGGTGGCGCCTCTTCAGCCAGCCAAGTCGAGGCCGCTGATATTCTGCGAGATCGAGGCTTGCGACGAGTAGGCCCTTATCGTGTGACTCAAACCATGGGCAGCACCGTTTCCGCGTGCCTAGCCACCCCTTTTAAAATTAAGGGCGTGAACTACTCGATTTCGTCAGCATGCTCAACCAGTGCCCATTGCATTGGCAATGGTATGGAGCTAATTCAAATGGGCAAGCAGGACATTGTCTTTGCTGGTGGAGGTGAGGAACTCCACTGGTCGCTTAGCTGCTTGTTTGACGCCATGGGCGCACTTTCAACACAGTATAACGAGACGCCCAACCAGGCCTCCCGCGCTTATGACGCTGATCGAGACGGCTTTGTCATTGCCGGCGGAGGAGGAATGGTAGTTTTAGAGTCTCTAGAGCATGCTTTGGCTCGAGGTGCCAACATCTATGCTGAAATCGTGGGCTACGGTGCGACCAGCGATGGCTACGACATGGTTGCACCTTCGGGTGAAGGCGCCGTGCGCTGCATGCAGCAAGCCATCGCCACCGTTGATGGTCCGATTGACTACATTAACGCTCACGGTACCAGCACCCCTGTAGGTGACATTCAGGAACTCAACGCAGTCAGAGAAGTTTTTGGCGCCCGTGACGAGGGGCCATGGATTGGCTCCACAAAATCACTTAGCGGCCACTCCTTAGGTGCCGCTGGGGTTCAGGAGGCCGTCTACTCGTTGCTAATGATGCGTGAAGATTTCATCGCCGCATCGGCGAATATCAATCAGCTAGACGACGGTGCTGCGGGCCTCAAAATTGCCAGAGAGCGTATCGATCAGGCAGGACTGAATCGAGTCATGTCGAACAGCTTTGGCTTCGGTGGCACCAACGCTTCGCTAGTTTTTCAGCGCTGTAACGACGCCTAGCCCACAAAATCGGCCTTCGCAACACGATGCGACGTTGGCGAGCCTACGTCAAAGAGTAGACGCGGGAGAGAGAAAGTCCGATACCAGAATGACGTCTAGGGCATCGCCCTCTGACAGGGTCATGCCCGCGGGAATTACCGCTAGGGCACTCGCGCGCCCGGCGCTGCTCAGAACTCCACTGCTTTGATCGCCAGATAGTGTAGCGACCGGTACGGGTTGATTATTTAACACCACCCGAAGGTATTCTTCACGTGTTCCCGGGTGAGGCCTGCTAAAGGCAGCTTCGGCTTTGATTAGGCGCAACTCGGGCACTCGCGCTCCCTGGGCGGCAAGTAACCAAGACTTTACCAATAAACCGAAAGTGATCCAGCTAGAAACAGGGTTCCCGGGCAGCCCAAATACGGGACATCCATCCACAACGCCAAAAGCGAAGGGTTTACCCGGCTTAAGGGCTAATTTCCAAAGATTTAACGTACCTCGCTGCTCAATTTGCGCCCGGACATGATCTTCCTCCCCCACGGACACTCCCCCAGACGTAATAATACAGTCGGCGGACTTAGCGGCTGACCCAAGGGCTTCACCGGTGAGCTTTGGGTCATCTGGCACATTGGGATAGTGCAAAGGCTCCATCCCCAACATTCGGATCTGGCTACACAATTGGGTACCGTTGCTATTAAATATTTGCCAAGTCTGAGGCTCTCTCCCGGGATCAACAAGCTCATCGCCGGTGGTGATGACTGCAACCCGCAGCGGTCGGTAGACAGATAATTTGTGACGTCCCACGGAGGCTGCCAAACCTAAGTCTTGAGGCATCAGTAGCTGGCCTGCCCGCAAAACCGTGTCGCCAATGCCAATATCACTGCCCCGACGGCGAATATTTGCACCCGCTTTAGGTAGTTCGGTCACCGTCACTACACCCACTTGTTCAAGAGCATTTTCTTGCATGACGACGGTATCAGCCCCCAAGGGTAGTACACCCCCAGTGAAAATGCGGGCAGCAGTGCCCGGCTCTAACGCATCCGCGGAACACCCCGCAGGAATGCGTTGTGCCACAGAAACAGGACCTGGAAGATCTCTATACCGAAAGGCATAACCATCCATAGCGCTGTTATCAAAAGGGGGCACGTCTCTACCTGCAACAACATCTTCAGACAGAACGCGCCCCAGGCAATCCTGCAATTTTATACATTCCATCGCAGGAGGCGCCGGGGTTTGGGCTAAAATCTGGGCTCTAGCTTCCGTCAGTGGCGTCAGTGCCACAGTCTAGGTATCCGCTTGGGTCTGCAGGACGCCAACAAAATTGCAGGGACGATGATCACCATTGAGCTGCTCTTTCAGAACCCCCTCCCAAGCTGTTCGGCAGGCGCCGGTGGAGCCAGGCATACAAAAAATAACCGTATTATTAGCAAAGCCCCCCAAAGCACGAGACTGAATCGTCGATGAGCCAATTTCAGCATGGGACAGTTGGCGAAATAATTCACCGAAGCCCTCAATGTGCTTATCAAACAGGGGCCCCATAGCTTCGGGCGTCGAATCTCGGCCTGAAAAACCAGTTCCTCCGGTAATCAGCACGACGTCAATCTCTGCTCTAGAAATCCAAGCAGATGTCACCGCTCGGATTTGGTATATGTCATCCTTAACAATGTCGCGTTCGCACAACGTATGACCACTACTCAACGCTGCTGCTGCAAGGAAATCACCTGAGGTATCATTTTCGTGAGTCCGCGTATCACTCACCGTCAATACGCAAACCCCCAATGCCTTAACGCCATTACCTGTCACTCTGCTGCCTCCTTACAATACAATTCGATATAGCGGCGTACAGCCCGTTCTACAAAATCGCGCCAGGGCCTTTGTTGGATGCCAAACTGATGCCGAATAGCGGTGCACTCGAGGGAACGGTTAGCAGTAGGCAAAGTCGTGTCCTCGTGCAATTGCTCCCGAGCATCAGCAAACCGAGCAAACTGAGACGCGCAGGCTACCGCCGCTTCGGCGAACGAGAAATAACCGGTATCTCCCTCACTGCCGTAATGAAACAAACCCCTTCCAGGAGCACCGACGCCGATTTGATCGATGACTCCAGCCGCTACCCGCGCAACTTCAGCACTATGCACGGGGCAGTCCCGTCGATTGTCAGATGCGGTTAAAATTTTGCCATCGCGAAGACTATCCAAAATGCGGTTCATCGCACTGGGGCCTCGCCCCGAGAACACCCACCCCAGCCTCAGCACAAAGATCGAATCCACTAATTCTCTCAGTTGGGTTTCTGCCTCCACGAGAATGGCACCCAGCTCATCCTGCGCATCAGCCTTGTCGCTCTCACGGTAAGGTCGCTTGAGCTCTCCAGAAAATACTCGAGAGCTTGACAGCAATAAATAATGACACCCCAGCTTCGCTGCAGCACTACCCAACCATTGGCTACGCTCAATATCAGCAGGCTCAAGAGCGTCAACACGATCAATGAGGCTCACCAATCGCGCATCAAGAATAAGATCGGGCTCAGAGGTTTTTAGCAACTTTTTAGCCGGACGCTGCCGCGTCCAGCGGGTCGCTTCCAAGGGCACTTGTATTAGCTCATGCCGCTGCAACGGCGGTATAAAAGCTCGTAGCGAGTGCCCAATCGCGGTGTCTGATCCTAAAAGAAGTATACGCACGTCGACGCAATCCTTTTAAGGCACGGGGCTTAAAAAGGGATGTCGTCATCCACTGGGTCGAAAGAGCCCCCAGCGGGAGCGGCCTGAGGCGCTGGCGCAGACTGAAAACCACCGCCTTGATTACTGTAGTTATCGCCACTTTGGTTGTTGTAGCTATCGCCACCACCACCACCGCCAGCGCCCCGACTATCGAGCATCTGCATTTCGTTACCCACAATCTCAGTGGTGTAACGATCTTGGCCAGTTTGTTTGTCTTGCCATTTTCGGGTCCGCAAAGTGCCCTCGACGTATACCTTCGAGCCCTTACGCAGGTACTCTGCCGCAACCTCAGCCAAACGGTTGAAAAACACGACACGGTGCCATTCGGTGCGCTCCTGTTGCTGGCCCGTATTTTTGTCCTTCCAGGTCTCTGAGGTGGCAATACTCAGGTTGGTAATAGCGGCGCCCGCCTGAGACATACGATTTTCAGGGTCTGACCCTAGGTTGCCGACTAAAATTACTTTGTTAATGCCGCGGGAAGCCATAGCTCTCTCCAATGCTGCGGGCTGTCTTATTACAGCCGTTCCTCTCATTCCCTTCACTATACCAATGGGCTGATACCGAGGCGAGGGTCTGACCGCTATTCATTGGAAACAGTAACAATAACCGGAGTAAATGGCCTAAGCCAAAGCACTGTTAACCACAACAAGGCGCAAAAGCTTGCAAGAACGGCCACCGCCTCACTTCCTCCAGCGGACAAAATAAAGCCCGCAAGGGCGCCCCCCACGAAAATACCTAGAAATTGGCAGGTCGCAAAAATGCCCAACGCAGTGCCGCGCAGGCGCCCGGGGGCCACTCGGGTTACGGTAGCGGGCAGTATGGCCTCTAGAGCGTTGATACCCACAAACATGAAACATAGTCCGGCACCAACGGTTATCAGATTGGGCGCCAACAGAGCAATAAGAATGCCGCCAACGAGGGATACAATAGCGACGCTAAGGGCCCATCTGGGGTCTTCTCCACCACGCCCCATCCGCATAATCAGAAGCGCAGGGGGAATTGATAGCACTACGGTCAATAAATAAATCATCCAGTGTTCGCTAGCCGCAAAGCTAAAGATATCAACCAAGTTGGCAGGAATGATCAGGAAAGTTGCCATCATCAATCCGTGCAGTAAAAACACGCTGGCATACAGGATGGGTAACCTGCCCCCAAAAACGTGATCGGCAGCCCAGTCACCATCGGCAATGGCGGCCGTTTTAGGCGCATTTTTCGGCAAAACCGTCAAAACAATAACCAAACCTACAGCACCCAAAGCTGCGGTCACGAGGAACACTCCCTGTAAACCGAGACCCGCCGCGATTACAGGACCCAGAACAATTGCCATGACAAATGACAAGCCCACACTAGCACCGATGACCGCCATGGCCTTTGTACGCTGGGATTCACGAGTAGAGTCGGCAGCCAGTGCTGTCAGGGCGGCGGCAATAGCCCCAGCACCCTGCAGAAATCGTCCCGTAATTATGCCGTTGATAGTCTCCGCGGCAGCCGCCACCAAACTACCGGCAATAAATAAACACAGGCCGACAATAACTATGGGCAAACGCCCTATGCGATCTGACAGCCATCCCAGAGGCAACTGCAGACACGCCTGGGTGAGACCATAGGCTCCTAGCGCAATACCGAGCTTTTCGGGGGTCGCCCCAGGCATATCAACCGCGTAAATACCCAATACAGGCAAGACCATAAATAGGCCCAGCATGCGAAAACTGTAGAGACTGCCCAACGCCAAAATGGCGCGCCGTTCACCCGATGTCAGAGCATTTTGTGCATTCACAGTTAGAGCCGATGCCAAATCAGCAGTTTACCACGGGTGAATCAGACATGAGGCCATCGGGATCGCCTTCAGGCGCGTATACTAGCCGGTTGCAGTTATTAAAATCTCACACAGGTCTGGTCTTACATGGATACGATTCAGGTTCGCGGTGCGCGTACCCACAACCTCAAGAACATTGATCTCGATATCCCCAGAGACAAGCTGGTAGTGATTACCGGACTGTCGGGATCAGGCAAGTCCTCACTCGCGTTCGACACCCTCTATGCTGAGGGGCAACGACGGTACGTGGAGTCGCTTTCAACCTATGCCCGCCAGTTTTTGTCCATGATGGAAAAACCCGACATTGATCATGTCGAGGGTCTCTCACCTGCCATTTCGATTGAGCAGAAATCAACCTCGCATAACCCGCGCTCCACCGTCGGCACGATCACCGAAATTTATGATTACTTGCGACTGCTTTTTGCTCGGGTCGGCGACCCTCGCTGCCCCGACCACGGAATCACACTAAAAGCGCAAACAGTGAGCCAAATGGTCGATGCCGTACTGGCGCAACAAGAAGGCAGTAAGTTGATGCTGCTGGCCCCTGTCATCAGAGATCGAAAGGGTGAGCATTTGCATATTTTTGAGCAAATGCGAGCTGCCGGCTTTATACGCGTGCGGGTAGACGGCATTCTTGTCGACCTCGATGATGTTCCAGCACTTGATAAAAAGCGTAAGCATTCAATCGACGTCGTCATCGACCGATTCAAGGTGCGCGAAGATCTCGGATTGCGCCTGGCTGAGTCCTTTGAAACCGCTCTGGAACTCACGGATGGCCTAGCGTCAGTCGCACCGATGGAAGGTGAAACGGGCGAGACCTTGTTGTTTTCAGCTCGCTACGCCTGCCCCGAATGTGGCCATGCCATTGACGAACTCGAACCCCGCCTATTTTCCTTCAACAATCCCGCAGGTGCCTGCGATGGCTGTGACGGATTGGGCGTTATGCAGTACTTCGATGAAAGTCGCGTTGTTGCTCATCCGGAGGCCAGCCTCGCGGGGGGCGCCATTAGAGGGTGGGATCGGCGCAATGTGTACTATTTTCATATTCTGACATCACTAGCTGACCATTATGGTTTCGACATTGATACGCCCTTTGAAGCCTTACCAAAGAAGCAACGCGACCTCATACTTTTTGGCAACGACGGCGAAGAAATCGAATTCGCATACATCAACGATCGTGGCACCGTCTTCAAAAGGCGTCATGCTTTTGAAGGGATTTTGCCAAATTTCGAGCGACGCTATCGGGACACCGAATCGCAAGGTGTTCGGGAGGAATTATCTAAATACGTTTCCACCGCACCCTGTCAGCAATGCCAGGGAACACGCCTGTGCAGAGATGCGCGAAACGTCTTTGTAGACGAGCAAACACTGCCTGAAATCACTAGCCTCCCAGTGGGCGAGGCCTTTAGCTACTTTGAACAATTGGCATTGCCTGGACGTTCCGGAGAAATCGCCGATAAAATTCTGAAAGAGCTGCGGGCCCGCTATCGATTTTTGGTCGATGTTGGTCTGAACTACCTCACGCTAAACCGCAGCGCCGAAACCCTGTCGGGAGGTGAGGCACAGCGTATCCGTCTGGCGTCACAAATTGGAGCTGGCCTGGTCGGCGTTATGTACATCCTTGATGAGCCGTCGATCGGTTTACACCAGCGCGACAATGAGCGACTACTCGCAACCCTTACCCATCTGCGAGATCTGGGCAATACCGTACTCGTGGTTGAGCACGACGAGGACGCCATTAGGACCGCCGATCATATTATCGATATCGGTCCAGGGGCGGGTGTTCACGGTGGTCATATTGTTGCCCAAGGTACCATCGACGATGTGATGCAAGTTGAAGACTCACTCACTGGCGCTTACATGTCGGGCAAACGCGAAATAGCAATTCCCGCGACCCGCCGGCCCATTGATTCTGATCGTATGCTGGTTATCGAGGGCGCCCGCGGTAACAATTTGCAAGCAGTAACGCTGGAGCTGCCGGTAGGACTTTTGACCTGTATTACCGGAGTCTCGGGGTCGGGGAAATCGACTCTAATCAACGGCACGCTCTACCCCCTAGCGGCTACGGAACTTAACGGCGCGACAACGCTAAAAGCGGCCCCGCACGATGCGGTGAAAGGACTCCAGCACTTCGATAAATGTATCGATATCGACCAGTCACCCATCGGTCGAACGCCTCGATCTAACCCAGCAACCTATACCGGGATCTTTACTCCCATTCGAGAGCTTTTTGCGGGCACGCAGGAATCTCGGTCTCGCGGTTATAAGCCGGGCCGGTTTAGTTTTAACGTCCGCGGTGGCCGCTGTGAGGCCTGTCAGGGCGACGGAGTTACCAAGGTTGAGATGCACTTTCTGCCCGATATTTTCGTTCCTTGCGATGTTTGTAAAGGCAAACGCTACAACCGAGAAACTCTGGAAGTTCGCTATAAGGGAAAAAGCATTTCCGAAGTATTGGAAATGACGGTTGAGGACGCTGTTGTTTTCTTCGAAGCTGTCCCCGCGATTTACCGGAAATTGCAGACCCTTATGGATGTAGGACTGTCCTATGTCGGCTTGGGTCAAGCCGCGACTACCCTCTCCGGAGGAGAGGCTCAACGGGTCAAGCTGGCCAAAGAATTATCGAAGCGAGATACCGGCAATACGCTCTACATTCTTGATGAACCCACAACAGGTTTACATTTTGAGGATATTCGCCAGTTACTTGAGGTTCTGCACCGTCTGCGTGACGGGGGCAACACGGTTGCTATCATCGAGCATAATCTCGATGTGATTAAAACAGCCGACTGGGTCATTGATCTTGGACCTGAGGGTGGTTCAGGTGGCGGTCAAATTATTGCAACAGGCCGTCCAGAAACGGTTGCCACAACACCCGGATCACACACCGGCGAGTTTTTGAAGCCCCTTCTAGCTCATAGGGTGACCGAGGCCAAAAAGCCAACAAAACGAAAACCTCGGAAAAAAGCGGCATAAGTCGAGCTCGTTATGGGCGCGGGTGTCTGGAAATCACCCGCTCCTGTCCTAGGATGACCCCTTACAACAAACTCCCTGTGTTCTAATTCTAGTGCGAAAAACCCTAATAAAAGGTCCGCGCTATGAGCATTTCAACGTCTGATCCCTACGCAATGGCCCTTGATGCTATTGATGTCAGCAATCCCGATCTGTATCAAACCGACAGCTGGCGTCCGTGGTTTGCTCGACTTCGCAAGGAAGATCCGGTGCACTGGAGTGAGAATAGCCACTTTGGCGGCTTCTGGTCGATTACTCGCTTTGAGGACATCGTGACGGTTGATAAAAGTCACGATGATTTCTCTTCTGAGCCTGCCATCACGATCGGCGATTATGGGAACGACCTTCCCGTGCGCCAATTCATTGCAATGGATCCACCCCTTCACGATATACAGCGCAAAGCTGTCCAAGGCGTGGTTGCGCCGCGCAACTTGGCAGACTTGGAAACGATTATTCGTTCCCGGGTCGCCACCATGCTGGATGCATTGCCCATCGGAGAGCCCTTTAACTGGGTTGACCGCGTTTCTGTAAACTTAACCACGCAAATGCTGGCGACTATCTTCGACTTCCCTTTTGAAGACCGTTATAAGCTGCCTTACTGGTCTGATATGGCGACCTCCTTGCCAGAAATAGCAGGGGGCGACGGTAACAACGACGAGCGAACACGCGCCCTCACCGAGTGTTTGGAAACCTTCACGGCCCTGTGGCACCAACGTAAAGATAATCCACCCGGCACCATGGATCTCATCAGTATGTTAGCCACCAATCCAGAAACTGCCGCCATGGTGGATGATCCTCTAGAATACCTGGGAAATTTGATTTTGTTGATCGTGGGTGGCAACGACACGACACGTAATTCAATCACCGGAGGCGTCGTCGCCCTCAATCAAAACCCCGAACAATTTTCCCTGCTGAAAGCGAATCCTCACCTTGTAAATTCCATGGTGCCAGAAATCATTCGCTGGCAAACACCTCTAATGCACATGCGACGCATCGCTACCCGAGATGTTGTCCTCGGTGGTAAAACGATCCGTAAAGGCGAAAAGGTGGTGATGTGGTACCTGTCAGGGAACCATGACGAAACAGCGATTGATGACCCCAACACATTCAACATTACGAGAGACAATCCGCGCTACCACCTGTCCTTTGGTTTCGGCATCCATCGCTGCATGGGTAATCGGCTGGGTGAAATGCAGCTACGCATTCTTTGGGAGGAGATACTGAAGCGTTTTAGCGACGTTGAGATGGTCGCTGAGCCCCAACGGATTCAATCCAATTTTGTTCGTGGCTATTCCGATCTATCCGTTGTGCTGCACCGTTGAGTACGCTTTTTTTCGAGCGTCAAACGCACCAACCAAGAACTCTGTAGCCAACTGACTAACGTCTTACGCGAGCGATATTTCATGAACCTCAAAACACACATTAAATACATTCTGTGCATGCTTACATCCCTTGGCCTCCTAATGGGGCAAGCAGGAGAAGCTTCAGCGGCAAGCGAGCAGCAAGCCAATCCAGAACTGTTGACGCTGCAACTCAAGCAGAAACCTTTACTGCGCAAACTCGGCGAGCGCGTTTTTGCCACTGAATTTATCGGCTATTCGAATCACGGCTTTATTGAGGGCAATGAAGGCGTCATCGTCATAGACGGTGGCTGGTTTCCTGGCACAACTGCCCTCGCGATTACAGAACTCAGAAAACACACGAAGAAACCCGTGGCGGCAATTATTTATACCCACTTACACCTTGATCACTTCGGTGGCATGGGTCCCATAATGGCTGGACAGGCAGGAAACATTCCGGTGTATGGTCCTCAAGATTGGCAGAAGTGGGTGTCACGACTACAAAAGCCCGACCGCGAAAGCATACTTCGCAGGGTTTATCTGCAGATGGGCATGCTGCTACCCCAGGGAGCAGAAGGTACCGTGGGTAATGGTATCGGCCCGTCGCCCATCCCTGAGCCCAATGATCCACTGAGTCACCCGCCTACCATTGATGTCAGCACTCCCTTAGAAATAGAGATAGCCGGGGTGCCTTTGCATATCATGCCCATGGAGGGCGACGTAAGTGAACACCTTTGGGTGTGGCTGCCGGAGGATCGCATTTTGTTTAGCGGTGATTCGCCACCCCACGGTGTTTTTCCTGCCGTTGAAACCGCGCGTTTCGAAATAGGTCGCAATCCTGAAGAAATGCTTCGAGCTGTAGAAACTAGCCTCTCCTTAGCACCTAACGCCATCGTTCCCGGACACTCACGGATACTCCAAGGACGTGAGGAAATCGACTCGGTCATGACCGCCACTCGAGATGCCATCGACTTTCTGATTGACCAGGTCAACCGCTATTTTCTCACCAACCGCTCCGTGGATGACCTCCTCGATACCCAACATTTACCCCCTGCAATCGCCGAAAACGCAGAGTTGCAACCTTACTATCACCGCTGGGAGTGGATGGTGCGTCAACGCTACATAAAGCTAGGCGGATTCATTGACGACTCCATGGACTATTTGACTCTTAATGAGCTGCAGGAGGCACGAAGACTGGTACCACTATTGGGTGGGCGGGAGCGAGTATTGGCACTAGCCGATACCTCCGTGGAGGGCGACCCCCGCTGGGCTGCTCGACTCGCCAATTACTTACTGCTAGTTGAAGCCAATGACAGCGAGGCTCTACTCATTCGTCAAAAAGCGTTCCTCAAGGTTGCCCAAACGACAACCAGTGCCAACGAGCGAAATTATTTATTGGGACTGATTCTCGAGGAAAAAGGGGAAATTGACTTTAAAGCACGCCTAGCCCCTATGAACCTGCGAGCTTACGATGCTCTCACTAATGCATCGCTGCTCAAACGACTGAAATACCGCTTCCGGGCAGAAGCGGCCGACCACGTTGATCTATCATTTAAAGTGCAGGTAGAAGGTGACGTTTTTCTGCTAACGGTGCGCAACAATGTGCTGCGCGTTCAGCAAGAGAGTTACACTGAATCTGCCGATATCAAACTGAGTCATGCCGATCTAGTGGCGGTTACGGCACATACTAAGATCCTAGCTGATGTGCCGGGATGGAGTTCAGCTCCTATGGCTACCCTCGCCTCCCTTATCGAATGACAATAAAAGTAGAGCTGCAGAGCATGCTATCTTTGGTCTGAATAGCTCTGCGATAGGCAACTGGATTTGGCATGACTGATGCAAAAAAAATGAACCATGCCCCGTTTGTCACTCTACATAGCGAAGGCAACATAGGCATAATCACGCTCCGTCGAGTTCAACATCGTAACGCGTTGACTACTGCCATGATTGAACAATTAATCACTGCAGCCATGACCGTTTCTGACGATGAAAAGATCACAGCAGTGGTAATAGAGGCACAGGGCGATAATTTTTCCGTCGGCGCTGATCTCAACGAAATCAAGGCCGAAAAAGAACAGCGCTCGCTGCTACGTGCTCGTCGAGATGCCGAACAAGGTGGACGACTAATGCGCAGCCTCCGGGATATTCACCAACCCACAGTTTGCGCAGTACAGGGAATCGCGACGGGGGGTGGCGCTTGCATAGCAGCTGCCTGCGACTTTCGCATTGCTACCGCAAATGCAAAAATTGGCGTCGGTGAGGTGCGCATGGCTATGAATCTGATGTGGCAAGCCATGCCCTATTACGTCGATCTTCTTGGTACCGCACGAGCCAAGCAGCTCATTATGTCCGGTCATTTATTCCCAGCCGAAACCCTATGCCAATGGGGTTTTATCGACGAAATATCACCACCGGGAGAGGCGAGCGCCGCTGCTCGCAGCTGGGCGCAAACCTATGCCGATTTGCCTCCCGTGGCTATGCAGATGATAAAACGCAGTATCAACAGATACGCTCAGGCACTGGGTGAATCCATTATGCATATGGACCACGACCAGTGGTTGCTGACTGCTCAAAGCGAGGATTTTCAAGAGAGTCTCGAGGCGTTTAAGGCTAAGCGCCCCCCAAAACTTACGGGTCGCTAGAATGCATAGGCTTGACCAAAATAAAAAACAGAGGCTAGTAGACCTGTCGGTGATAACGACCCACCCACTAGCTACGACCAAGCCAGCTCCGTACATCATGACTTTTCACCGCGGTGATCTCGGCCACCAAAATCGGCAGTTAAACCCTAAAGGAAAAGCGCCGATTCAACTTTATATTAATAAAAAGCCCAGCAGCTACTAATAATCTTAACGCCCTTCAAAACTGCCCCCGCAGTATTTAGTTCCTCAGCGCCCGCTGCCAAAGGCCGTTAGCTACGCTCTGCGCTAGCCATTCAAAGCACTCGCCAACCCATTCCCGGAACTCCAAGCTGAGGGCAAAAAAAACCCCAACACCAGATGGTATTGGGGCCTTATGATCGTTGTTGAACGGTTAGGCGAGGGGTTACTCCTCGTCTTCACCCTCAATGACTTCCTCCACCTCTTCAGGCTCAGGGCGATCAACCAGCTCAACATATGCCATGGGCGCCTTGTCTCCGGTGCGGAAACCACACTTCAAAATACGGATGTAGCCTCCGGGACGCTCTGCGTAGCGCGGACCTAGCTCGTCAAACAACTTGCCCACCGCCTCTTTGCTACGAGTGCGATCGAAAGCAAGCCGGCGATTGGCCACACTGTCTGTCTTAGCCAGTGTGATGAGAGGCTCGGCATAGCCGCGCAACTCTTTAGCCTTGGGTACTGTTGTCTTGATCAGCTCGTGCTCCACAAGGGACACTGCCATGTTGCGAAACATAGCTTTGCGATGGGAGCTGTTACGATTTAGCTGTCGACCGCTATGACGATGACGCATTGTCTTTTTCCTTTCATAAGGCCCCGAACTCGAGACCAGTTACCTAATAAGTGTCTAAACGCTCAACAAACGTTCATCGTTACGCAAGCTAGCTGGCGGCCAGTTTTCCAGACGCATGCCCAGAGACAGGCCCCGCGACGCCAAAACGTCTTTAATCTCGGTTAAAGACTTCTTACCAAGATTAGGCGTCTTCAGTAGCTCCACTTCAGTGCGCTGTACCAAGTCACCGATGTAGTAAATATTTTCCGCCTTCAAGCAGTTAGCTGATCGAACTGTTAGTTCGAGATCATCAACAGGTCGCAGCAAAATAGGATCGACTTCATCATCAGCTTCTTGTGCGGTTGCCTGTGCCTCACTCTCGAGGTCGACAAACACCAACAACTGCTGCTGCAGAATTGTTGCAGCTCGACGAATAGCTTCCTCAGGATCAATCGTTCCATTGGTTTCCAGGTCGATGATTAGCTTGTCTAGGTCAGTGCGCTGCTCAACCCGTGCTGAATCAACGACGTAGGAGACGCGTCGAACAGGTGAAAAAGAAGCGTCGAGCTGAAGCTTGCCAATCGATCGCGTTTCTTCCTCAGGATTAATACGTGAATCCGCAGGCGAATACCCGCGACCGCGCTCAACTACAACCCGCATAACAAGCTCTTGATCGGCTGTGAGATGACAAATAACGTGATCAGGATTGCCAATTTGCACATCGTGATCTGTCTGAATTTCAGCAGCAGTCACCGTGCATGGACCTTTAGCCACGAGAGACAGTTCCGCCTCGTCTTTGCCTGTCATAGACAGCGCAACGCCCTTGAGGTTTAGCAAAATCTCAATAACGTCTTCTTGAGCACCTTCAACCGCCGAGTACTCGTGCTGGACGCCATCAATTTCTACTTCTGTAATCGCACATCCGGGCATGGAAGATAGCAAAATGCGCCGTAAGGCATTACCGAGGGTATGCCCAAAGCCACGCTCGAGCGGCTCAAGGGTAACCTGCGCGCGAGTCGGCGACTTCTCGTCGACCTTAATGACGCGGGGGGTAAGGAACTCATTCACATTCGTGGACATAGGATACCTGCTATTGGTAGTTAAGAAGGGCTGCGGCTCGAGTAACCCATAGGGTTACTTCGAATACAGCTCCACGATCAGGTTCTCGTTAATCTCACTAGGGAGATCCTGACGCTCGGGCTTAGACTTAAAAGTCCCTTCAAGCTTTTCTGAATTAACTTCGATCCAGACCTGCTCACCACGCTGCTCAGCGATCGACATGGCGGCCTGAATACGGAGCTGCTTTTTCGCCTTTTCGCGGACAGAAACTATGTCGCCCGGGCGCACTTGGTACGAAGGAATATTAACAACAGTTCCATTGACCAAAATACCTTTGTGAGACACCAACTGCCTTGATTCCGCACGCGTCGACCCGAAGCCCATTCGGTAGACCACGTTATCAAGCCGGCTCTCAAGCAACTGAAGCAAATTCTCGCCAGTCGCGCCTTTGAGTCGGGCGGCCTCTTTGTAGTAGTTCCGGAACTGCTTCTCCAGAACACCATATATGCGGCGTACTTTCTGCTTTTCACGCAACTGAACGCCGTAGTCAGAGAGACGACCACGCCTAGCACCGTGCTGTCCTGGCGCTGTTTCTGCCTTGCACTTGCTATCAAGTGACCGCACGCCACTTTTTAGTTGTAAGTCAGTGCCCTCACGACGGGAGAGCTTGCACTTGGGTCCAATATATCGAGCCATTCTGAAAGATCCTCGGTGCGCGCTGTCTTAGACGCGGCGCTTCTTAGGGGGGCGACAGCCATTATGGGGAATGGGCGTCACGTCGGTAATGTTAGTAATCTTGTAACCACAGCTGTTCAACGCTCGAACCGCTGACTCACGGCCTGGACCGGGGCCTTTAACCTGAACGTCTAGGTTTTTTAACCCATACTCCTTGGCGGCTTCTCCAGCGCGTTCTGCAGCCACCTGTGCAGCAAACGGCGTAGATTTTCTGGATCCACGGAAGCCAGAGCCCCCCGCTGTGGCCCAGCTAAGTGTATTGCCTTGGCGGTCGGTAATGGTCACGATCGTATTGTTAAAGGACGCATGCACGTGGGCGACACCGTCGACCACCTGCTTAGTGATCTTGCGTTTCGTTGTCTTACTGTTCTTGGCGTTCTTGGCCATAATTTCCCTGCTTCAATATCAACGCTACAAACTAGGATGTAGCTACATTGGATTTACGATTACTTACGAATAGGCTTTCGTGGACCTTTACGTGTTCGAGCATTGGTCTTCGTACGCTGACCGCGCAATGGCAGTCCCTTTCGATGACGCAAACCACGGTTACACCCTAAGTCCATCAGGCGCTTAATATTCATTGAGACTTCTCGGCGCAGATCGCCCTCAACAGTGAGTTCGTTGAGCAGGCCCCTGAGCTGATCCAGCTCGCCTTCACTCAGTTCACCGACCTTAGTCTGGTAGCTAATACCCGTAGCATCTAACAAGCGTCTAGCCTGGGTACGTCCTACACCGTAGATGTAGGTTAGTGACACCAAAGCATGCTTATTGTCGGGGATGTTGACACCGGCGAGTCGCGCCATCGATTTATCTCCAAACGTTACGACGTAACTGAGGCAAAAGGCCTCCGTACGTACAGTAGCAAGCCCGTCTTGTCGGGACCTGCTGGTTATTGACTGTTAAATCATGCAACAAAGGGATTTAGCCCTGTCGCTGCTTGTGACGTGGATCACTCGAGCAAATTATCCGAACCACACCGTTTCGTCGCACTACCTTGCAGTTACGACATACCTTCTTAACAGAAGCTCTTACTTTCATGACTTGCTCCTAAAACCTAGCGCAGCCGGCCCGCAGGGCTGGCATTGGACAGATTCGCTTTCTTCATCACACCTTCGTACTGATGTGACATCAAATGACTTTGAACTTGGGCCATAAAGTCCATGACCACAACGACCACAATTAACATAGACGTACCACCAAGGTAGAAGGGCACGTTGAACATGACGACCAGAAACTGTGGCAACAGGCAAACCAACGCAATATAGGCTGAGCCAAATACGGTGAGCCGAGTTAAAACACCGTCAAGGTAATTAGCGGTTTGCTGCCCAGGGCGTATTCCGGGAACGAACGCGCCCGATCGCTTCAAGTTATCAGCCACATCCTTTGGGTTGTACATCAGGGCTGTATAGAAAAAGCAGAAGAAAATAATAAAGCCAGTGAATAGCATAATATTCAGAGGTTGTCCGGGACCAATTGCAACCGCAAAGTCTTGCAACCAATCGGAGCTGTCGCCACTGCCAAACCACTGAGCGAGCGATGCCGGGAACAGCAAAATTGAGCTGGCGAAAATAGCCGGAATAACGCCGGACATGTTCACTTTAAGGGGCAAGTGCGAAGACTGTGCCTGATAAGATTGACGTCCCTGTTGGCGCTTAGCGTAGTTTACCGTGACCCGCCGCTGACCTCTCTCTATGAACACCACGAGATAGATGACAATGACCGCAAGGGCAACGATCGCTAGCAGCACTAATATGTTGAGCTCGCCCTGTCTTGCCTGCTCAAGGGACTGACCAACAGCCGAAGGCAGACCTGCAGCAATTCCTGCAAAAATAAGCAGTGAGATACCGTTGCCTATACCACGCTCGGTGATCTGCTCCCCTAGCCACATCATGAAGACAGCACCCGTCACTAGTGACGTAATGGCAATGACATAAAAGCTTACCGATGTATCAAAAGCTAACCCTTGATTAGCTAACCCCACGGTCATACCCGTCGCCTGCACTAGGGCAAGTGCGACGGTTAAATACCGCGTGTATTGGGATATTTTTCGACGGCCGGCTTCGCCCTCTTTCTTAATCTGCTCTAGCTGCGGCGAAACTGCGCTCATGAGATTCATTATGATAGAGGCTGATATGTAGGGCAGGATTCCTAGGGCTAGAATGCTCATGCGCTCAAGTGCTCCACCAGAGAACACGTTCGCAAGCCCCAAAATAGTGCCTTGATTTTGGTCAAACAGCGCGGCCAACTGCTCGGGGTCAATACCAGGTACCGGAATGTGTGTCCCGATTCGGTATATGATCAGCGCCACCAACACAAAACGCAGGCGAGCGAACAACTCGCCCATGCCCGCGTTGTTCATTGATGGCATCCCGTTAGCCATGATTAGGCCTCGACACTCCCGCCAGCGGCTTCGATAGCCTCAAGAGCACCCTTAGTCACTTTCAAACCCTTGACCTTGACAGCCTTCTCGAGTGTGCCTGACAGAAACACTCTGGCACGAAGCACATCGTCTTTGATCAAATCTGCGTCTTTCAAGGTACTCAGATCAACAACATCACCCTCGACACAGTTCAGCTCGTGTAACCGTACCTGAGCGGTAGTGCGACCAATGCGTGACGTAAAACCGTATTTAGGCAATCGCTTTTGCAAGGGCATCTGACCACCCTCAAAACCGGGCTTCACAGAACCACCCGAACGAGACTTGAGACCTTTATGGCCGCGTCCCGCCGTCTTACCAGTGCCCGAGCCTATTCCACGACCCACTCGCTTAGCCGCACGCTTTGAACCCTCAGCCGGGCTCAGAGAATTTAATCGCATTTCATCCGTCATGGTTTTCACCCTCAACCCGCACAAGGTAGTGCACCTTGTTAATCATTCCGCGCACCGAAGGCGTATCTTCAACCTCAACTGTATGACCGATTCGTCGAAGACCAAGCCCTGCAACGCAGGCCTTATGCTTTTTCAGGCGCCCATGAATACTCTTCAGCTGGGTGACCTTAATCATTTGCTTACTCATGATGGGTATCCCTAACCTTAGCTCAGAATTTCTTCGACAGATTTACCGCGCCTAGCAGCCACCGCATCGGGTGATTGCATATCGCGCAAACCTTTGTAAGTAGCTCGTACTACATTCACCGGATTGGTAGATCCGTAGCATTTCGCCAACACGTTATGTACACCAGCCAATTCGAGAACCGCGCGCATTGCTCCACCGGCAATTACGCCTGTACCCTCGGAAGCGGGCTGCATGTAAACCTTTGAGGCGCCGTGGTTAGCTTTAACTGGATACTGAAGGGTGCCATCAACCAGCTCAACTTTGACCATATTACGGCGTGCAGCTTCCATGGCTTTTTGTATCGCGACCGGCACCTCACGCGCTTTTCCGCGTCCGTAACCGACACGACCTTTGCCATCACCAACAACAGTCAACGCGGTGAAGCTCATAATACGACCGCCTTTAACGGTCTTGGCCACTCGATTGACTTGAACCAGTTTCTCCTGAAGATCGCCTTCAGTCCTCTGATCGCCACCACGGCCCTTCTGATCGTTGTACGCCATGCTTAAAACTCCAATCCGCCTTCGCGCGCAGCATCCGCCAACGCTTTGACCCGCCCGTGGTATTTGAACCCGCCACGATCAAAAGAAACTGCAGTGACACCCGCAGCCTTCGCTCTTTCCGCTATGAGCGCGCCAACCTTCGATGCCGCGTCCACATTACCTGTGGCGCCAGCACGCAGATCTTTGTCGAGGGTCGAGGCACTCGCGAGCACCGTGTTCCCCTCTGCACCAATCACCTGAGCGTAAATATGCCGAGGCGTGCGATGGACCGATAGCCGGGTGGCTCCAGCCGTTCGCATTCGAGTACGAGATCGACGAGCGCGCCGCAGACGTGATTCATTTTTTTGGTTCATTGCCCTACCTACTTATTTCTTCTTGGCTTCCTTACGTCGGACGTGCTCGTCCGCGTAACGAATGCCTTTGCCCTTGTAAGGTTCCGGTGGCCGGAAACTGCGAATTTCCGCAGCTGCTTGGCCTACGGCCTGCTTATCCATGCCTCGGATAACAATTTCTGTCTGTGTTGGTGTCTCTGCTGAGATACCCTCGGGAAGCTCGTAATCCACCGGGTGAGACAAACCTACAGTGAGATTCACTGTCTTACCTGTTGCTTTCGCGCGGTATCCAACGCCGTTCAGAATGAGTTTCTTTTCCCAACCCTCGCTGACACCCACAACCAGGTTATTCAGTAGAGCCCGGGTAGTTCCAGCCATCGTTCTGTTGGTATCAAAGTCAAAAATGACCTTAGCTTCACCTTCGGTCACTTCAATATCCAAGCCAGCGACCAGATTCATCTCAAGGGCACCTTTGGCCCCCTTGACGGCGATTTTGCCGGCGTCAACTTTTACTTCGACACCCTTCGGTAAACTTACCGGGTTATTAGCGACACGTGACATAATTCAGTCTGCTCCCTCGATCGCTCGAATCAGAATACGGTGCAAAGGACTTCACCACCAACGCCTGCAGCGCGAGCCGCTCGGTCGGTCATGACGCCACGGGACGTGGAAATGATGGCAACACCTAAACCACCTCGAACGGGCTTCATATCATCCTTGCCCATATACCGTCGCAGCGACGGCTTGCTCACCCGCTGGATCTCAGCGATAACCGGCTTACCATCGAAGTAACGCAATTCAATTGATAACCGAGGCTTGCCACTGCTGTCGTCTAGGTCAAAAGCCCCGATATAGCCTTCCTCTTCGAGGACCTTGGCTAAAGCGGCCTTTACCTTCGAACCAGGCATTTCAACGCTTTTCTTTCCTGCCATCTGCGCATTGCGCACACGGGTTAACATGTCGCTGATTGGATCTTGCATGCTCATAAACTGTTTACTCCCTCACCAGCTAGACTTAACTAGGCCCGGCACATCACCGCGCATGGCCGCTTCGCGTAGCTTGTTTCGGCACAAACCAAATTTTCGGTAGACGCCATGGGGCCGCCCAGTAATCTGGCAGCGTCTTCGCTGGCGCACCGGGCTAGCATTGCGAGGCAGCTTCTGGAGCTGAATCTGTGCGTCCCAGCGCTCTTCGTCGGAGGCATCAAAATTGTTGATGGTCTCTTTTAGTTGGGCGCGCTTCGCCGCGTACTTAGCGACCGTTTGGGCTCGCTTCTCTTCGCGTGCAATCATTGACTTTTTAGCCATGTGATTATCCCTCAGCTCTTAAACGGGAAGTTAAAAGCCCGCAATAATGCGCGGCCCTGATCATCGTTAGACGCCGTAGTAGCAATGGTGATATCCATGCCGCGGAGCGTGTCAACTTGGTCATAATTAATTTCAGGAAAGATAATTTGCTCTGTAATGCCCATCGCAAAATTACCTCGACCGTCAAACTGCTTGCCACTCACACCGCGAAAATCGCGAATACGAGGGATGGCAATACTGATAAGCCGCTCAAGAAATTCATACATACGCTCATCACGCAGCGTCACCTTGCAACCAATAGGCCAACCGTCGCGAATTTTGAAGCCCGCAATAGATTTCCTGGACTTGGTCACGACCGGCTTTTGGCCTGCAATTTTTTGCATGTCGGCCACGGCGTTCTCAAGTACTTTTTTGTCACCAACGGCCTCACCCACACCCATATTTAAGGTGATCTTGGTGATTCGTGGTACTTCCATCGTATTAGTCAGTCCCAACTCTTCTTTCAGCTGGGGCACCAACTCACTACGATACTTTTGCTTCAGGCTTGCCATTCTCTGCTACCTCAATCGAACCTGACCAATATCAGGCGTCAATCTGTTCGCCATTTGACTTAAAAACTCGGACTTTCTTGCCATCTTCAAGCGTTTGATAACCTACGCGGTCACCCTTGCTTGTGGTCGGATTAAATATCGCGATGTTGGACACCTGAATGGGCGCCTCTTTCTCGATAATACCGCCCGCCACACCTGCTTGAGGGTTCGGCTTCGTGTGCTTCTTGATCATGTTCACACCGGCGACAAGCACACGCTTATCGTCAACAATGGTGCGCACGGTGCCGCGCTTACCCTTGTCCTTACCGGCCAAAACGATTACTTCGTCGTCTCGCTTAATCTTTGCCATTACTCTGCTCCTCCCTGCCTTCGGCTCAAATCACTTCGGGCGCAAGGGAAATAATTTTCATGAACTTTTCGCCGCGGAGCTCGCGAGTTACCGGACCAAAAATTCGTGTGCCGATAGGCGCATTTTGAGCGTTCAAAATCACCGCGGCATTTTCGTCAAACTTAATCAGTGAGCCATCGGGGCGACGGACGCCTTTTCTGGTTCGCACGACCACGGCCGTCATGACCTGACCCTTCTTAACTTTGCCACGCGGAATTGCTTCTTTAACGGTGACTTTGATCAAATCACCTACGCGAGCATACCGACGCTTGGAGCCGCCCAAAACCTTGATGCACATAACGCGCCTAGCGCCACTGTTATCTGCAACTTCCAAATACGACTGGGTCTGAATCATCTCTTAACTCCCAATAGCACCATTCAAATCCTCAGATTTGAGTGGCTGCCTCCACTACCTCTACCAACGCCCAAGTTTTCGTCTTGGACAATGGCCGCGACTCGGCGACTGTAACTAGATCGCCCATACCCGCAGTATTATTTTCATCGTGCGCATGAACTTTAGAAGACCGCGTTATAAACTTGCCCACAACGGGGTGCTTTACACGGCGCTCAATTAAAACCGTAATGGTCTTGTTCATTTTGTCACTGACAACGCGACCCTGAAGTACGCGTGTTCGTTTTTCTGTGGATTCCATTAGCCTTCCACCTTCTGGTTCAGCACGGTCTTAACCCGTGCAATGTCTTTCTTGGTTTGCTTCAACAAATGAGCTTGGCCCAGCTGGCCCGTACTCATTGCCATACGCAACTTAAATTGCTCTTCACGTAGCTTGAGTAGTTCAGCACCCAGCTCGTCACTTGACTTATCACGCAGTTCGCTCGCCTTCATCACATCACCGACCGTTTTACGAATGTGGTTTGAATAGGTAGCTTAGCGGCAGCCAACTGAAATGCTTCTCGCGCCAGCTCTTCCGATACACCCTCAACTTCATAGAGGACACGGCCAGGCTGAATCTGAGCCACCCAATATTCAACGTTACCCTTGCCTTTACCCTGTCGAACCTCGAGCGGCTTACCGGTAATTGGCTTGTCGGGAAAAACGCGAATCCAAATTTTTCCGCCACGCTTAATATGTCGTGTCATTGCACGACGCGCCGCTTCGATCTGGCGAGCAGTAATACGCCCACGACCCGTGGCCTTCAATGCGTACTCACCGAAACTCACCTTGCTCCCGCGCTCTGCGAGACCACGGTTTCGGCCTTTGTGCATTTTCCTGAACTTTGTTCGTTTAGGTTGAAGCATGATTCAGATCCCTTACGGCCTCAACTTGCCGATGAGCGACGGGGCTCTTGGCCCTCGTCTTCACTACCAATAACTTCACCCTTGAAGATCCATACCTTGACGCCAATAACGCCATAAGTGGTGTGAGCTTCATAGGTTGCGTAATCAATGTCAGCGCGCAATGTGTGCAGCGGCACGCGACCTTCGCGGTACCATTCGGAACGCGCAATTTCTGCACCACCGAGCCGGCCACCGACTTGAACTTTGATACCCTGCGCGCCCTGGCGCATGGCATTCTGCACGACCCGCTTCATCGCGCGGCGAAACATGACACGTCGCTCTAACTGCTGAGCTACGTTCTGCGCAACTAAACGAGCATCCAAATCGGGTTTGCGAATCTCTTCGATGTTAATGTGCACTGGCACACCCATCTTCGCGCTCAGGTCGCGACGCAGTTTCTCTACATCCTCGCCCTTCTTGCCGATCACGATGCCGGGGCGGGCCGTGTGGATTGTCAAACGAGCAGTCTGTGCAGGCCGTTCAATAACGACACGACTGACTGAGGCTGCATCAAGCTTCTTAAGCACATAATCTCGAACCTCAAGATCACTGATCAAGTTCTTGGCGTAAGCCTTGCTATCTGCATACCAAACCGAATTGTGGTCCTTGACAATGCCAAGGCGAATACCGGTTGGATGTACTTTCTGACCCATGCGTCGGTCCCCTTAGCTCTCGTTGTCCGCGACTTTTACCGTGATATGGCAAGTGCGCTTTAATATTCGGTCACCTCGACCTTTGGCGCGTGGTCGCATGCGCTTCATGGTCAGGCCTTCATCAACAAAAATGGTCGCCACGCGCAGCTCATCGACATCTGCGCCTTCGTTGTTCTCAGCGTTGGCGATCGCCGAATTCAGTAGCTTGCGCACCAAATGGGCCGCCTTTTTCTTACTGAACTCAAGCAGATTCAAGGCTTCACCTACGGGCATACCGCGAACCTCATCTGCAACGAGGCGCGCTTTCTGCGCTGAGATGCGTGCTCCTTTGAGCTTTGCTGCAACTTCCATCATTTAATCTCCAGCAACTCTTATCGCTTGGCTTTCTTGTCGACGATGTGCCCTTTAAACGTGCGGGTCACAGCGAACTCACCAAGTTTGTGGCCTACCATGTCCTCATTTACCGAAACGGGAACATGCTGACGGCCGTTATGTACGGCAATGGTGAGCCCGACCATATCGGGGGATACCATTGAGCGTCGTGACCAAGTCTTGATCGGGCGACGGTCGTTGCTCTCGACAGCGGCCTCAACCTTCTTAAGCAGGTGTAGGTCGATGAACGGGCCTTTCTTAACTGAACGTGGCACAGATATTTCCTCTTTCCTTCAGCGCTTACTTTTTGTTCCGACGACGAACAATGAAGCCGTCAGTACGCTTGTTCTTACGGGTCTTGTATCCCTTAGTCGGCATGCCCCATGGCGATACCGGATGACGGCCGCCCGAGGTTCTACCTTCACCACCACCATGGGGGTGATCAACCGGGTTCATAGCAACACCCCGAACGGTAGGACGAACACCACGCCAACGCGCAGCTCCCGCCTTACCCAACTTTTGCAGGCTGTGCTCTGAATTAGAGACCTCACCCAGAGTGGCCCGACAATCAACCGGCACCTTGCGCATCTCACCGGATCGCAGTCGAATCGTGGCGTACTGACCTTCCCTTGCCACTAACTGCACCGAAGCCCCTGCTGATCGGGCTAGCTGCGCGCCCTTACCGGGCTTCAACTCGATCGCGTGGATGACTGCACCAACGGGAATATTCCGCACAGGCAGGCAATTACCCGCTTTAATAGGAGCCGCAGATCCGGAGTACAAAACATCCCCCGCACTCACGCCCTTGGGTGCCAATATGTACCGACGCTCTCCGTCTGCGTAAAGCACCAAAGCAATGTGCGCCGTACGGTTTGGGTCGTATTCAAGACGCTCTACTTTCGCAGGAATTCCATCTTTCATACGCTTAAAATCGATTACGCGGTAGTGATGTTTGTGCCCACCACCGATATGGCGTGTCGTGATTCTTCCGGCGTTATTTCTTCCGCCGGTTTTAGATTTTTTCTCAAGCAAGGGAGCGTAAGGACTTCCTTTATGAAGCTCCTTGTTCACCACCTTAACCTGGTGGCGACGACCTGCTGATGTCGGTTTACTCTTTACGACTGGCATAACGTATCCGTTCCCTTAACTTATTGCAGCGAGGTCGATTTCCTGACCCTGCTCCAGACGAACGTAAGCTTTTTTCCAAGTCGACTTGGTGCTGATGCCGAACTTGTTACGCTTGCTCTTACCCTTGACTCGCAGTGTGGTTACGTTGTCTACGCGAACCTTAAACAACTGCTCAACCGACGCCTTGATTTCGACTTTGGTAGCGTCTAGAGCAACCTTGAATACGTACTGGTTGCCACTTTCTGCAGCCATCGCTGCCTTCTCAGACATGTGAGGGCCCATCAGAATCTGAAATACGCGCTCTTGATTCATGCTAAGGCCTCCTCAAACTTCTTGACCGCGTCGACGGTCACCATCACCTTGTCGAAGGCAATGAGACTAACTGGATCTGCGGCATCAACATCGCACACTTCTACCTTGTGCAGATTGCGCGCAGCCAAATACAGATTCTGATCAACCACATTGCCTACGATCAACACATTTTCAAGGTCAAAGCCCTTAAGCTGCTGCAACAGAAGCTTTGTTTTAGGCTGCTCCATGTCAAATGATTCAACGACCACCAGCCTATCCGTACGAGCCAACTCTGACAGAATGGACCGCATAGCTGCGCGGTACATCTTCTTGTTGACCTTGTGGCTATGGTCTTGGGGCTTAGCGGCGAAAGTCGTGCCACCTGAACGCCAGATTGGCGACCGAATAGTACCGGCCCGCGCACGTCCAGTGCCCTTCTGACGCCAGGGCTTCTTACCACCACCAGCAACCTCGGAACGCGTCTTCTGCGCTCTTGTTCCCTGCCGACCACCGGCCAAATAGGCAGTGACAACCTGATGCACCAAGGCCTCGTTGTACTCTCGGGCAAACGTTGCCTCCGAGACAGAAACGGTACCGCCCGCTGCATTTCCGGGCTTAACTATATTCAATTCCATAGCGCTGCCCCCTTATCCTTTAACCGTTGGACGAACAATCACATGACCGCCCGGCGCACCCGGAACCGCGCCCTTGATGAGCAACAAGTTGCGCTCGGAATCAATCCGAACCACTTCTAGTCCCTGTGTCGTAACGCGCTCTGCGCCCATGTGTCCCGCCATTTTCTTGCCCTTGAAGACACGACCTGGCGTTTGACACTGACCGATAGAACCCGGAGCTCTGTGCGACAGCGAGTTGCCGTGGGTGGCGTCCTGCATGCTAAAGTTCCAACGCTTAACTGCGCCCTGGAAACCCTTGCCCTTGGATCGTCCCGCTACGTCAACTTTCTGACCTTGCTCAAATCGCTCAACGGTAAGCTCAGATCCGACCTCAAAAGTCTCTTCTGACCCATCGAGGCGGAACTCCCAAAGACCATCGCCAGCAGCAGTGCCCGCCTTGGCGTAATGCCCAGCGGCTGGCTTGCTGACCCTTGAGGCCTTACGGTCGCCCGTTGTCACCTGAATTGCTCGATAACCATCGGTTTCGAGATCTTTGATTTGAGTAACGCGGTTTGGAAGCACTTCCACTACGGTCACTGGTACTGATACGCCCTCATCGGTGAAGACTCGCGTCATTCCCGACTTACGGCCGACTATGCCAATAGTCATGTTAAACCTCACAGTGTACGGGGCTATACCCTCTATGGCCGCCTAGCAGATTATCCCGCTAGACGTTACACGCCCGGTCAAGCCGAGCAGGTCTTGCTAAATTGTCCTTAACCTAGGCTGATCTGAACTTCCACACCAGCCGCAAGGTCAAGCTTCATCAACGCGTCTACGGTCTTCTCTGTAGGCTCGACGATGTCAAGAAGTCGCTTGTGTGTACGAATCTCGTATTGATCTCTGGCGTCCTTGTTGACGTGAGGAGAAGTCAAAATCGTAAACTTCTCTTTCTTTGTCGGTAAAGGAATGGGACCTCGGACCTGAGCACCCGTTCGACGGGCGGTCTCAACGATTTCCTGAGTCGAGGTGTCAATCAACTTGTGATCAAATGCCTTGAGACGGATACGTATACGTTGGTTCTGCACAATACAACTCCAAAAAGCCGCCACCCCGCATGGAGGTGCCGAAAAAAAGAGGGCGAACTATAGGGCTGGTTCGAGCGGCTGTCAACTCCGATGTTGCCTTCGAAGGGAAGGAAAGGCTAGATGGGCATTAAGTCACAAAACGCGGGTCAGCAGAAAATCTGCTGACCTAAAATCAGCTCCCTAGTTCCCCAAGACCGCTGCTTTTAAAAGGGGGATCACCCGCAGCAGGGGGATCACCCGCAGCATTCGGATCAGCAACAGCGCCTAAGAAGCGTTAGCAGAGGGCCCTATGCTGCCAAGACAGTCGATTTCCCCCAAACAGATCACAAAGCACATAGTTCGGGATTGGAGTACATTACGGCTTAATAAATCGCCGCGGGATCGCAGTCCTGTTTTCAACCACATTTAACCCGCCCAGCTGCCCGGCCGCCAAGCTTAGGGCCACACCGACACAAAGGAGCCCGACCGTCATGCAGCGCCAACCCGCTTATGGTGACCGCAGCAAATTACTAGCCTATCTATTTTGGATTTTTGGCTTCATTGGCTTGCACCGGTTCTATCTAGGACGGCCAATCAGTGGCGCCATTTGGGCTCTAACGATGGGTCTGCTACTGGTGGGCTGGCTAGTAGACCTCTTTCTCATCCCTGCAATGGTCGAGGATGCCTCTGAACGCTATCCCGCCAAAGCCTCAGACTACAACCTAGCCTGGGTGCTGCTGGTGCTGTTAGGTATTTTCGGCGCCCATCGTTTTTACCAAGGGAAAATACTCAGTGGCGTTTTATATCTGTTGACGGTGGGTGTGTTTGGGCTGGGGATAATCTACGACCTCTTTACGCTTAATGAACAGATCGCGGAAGCCAACAAAACGTCCGAGTGGTAGCGACGGCCCCCTGCAGGCAAGCTGGTCCAAATTCGCTCGCAGAAGGCCGGGAGACTGAACCTCGGCTTTAATGAGCACAGAGTTCCACTTCTCCGTCACAGTTTGCGCTGACATACATCCGCGCCACACAGTGCCCTGCCAGCGCGTTTTTTAAAATTCCAAACCTTCGATCATAACGCTGAACTCACGTCTCAGCGATGTGTCCGCCATGGAGCAGTAAGAGCCCTAAGTCCGACGCAGCCCCCCATACAGTCGGTAAAGTCCCAGCAAAAACACCAGTGAAGCCAAAGCCAACCAAAGCTTATCCGGTGCCACTGGCACAGGTACTATCTCAGGAAAGGATGGCCAACTCGAATCGTCATCCACTATAAATACTGCCTCATCGGTATCGGGCAAGCCGTCGTTAGCGGTGATATCAGCCACACTCTTGAGCTGCTCACCATCCTGAGCCGTAGCAGCAACCAACACCTCGAAGGTCGCCTGACCCCGTGCACCGGCCGCTAGGTTGCCCACCGTCCAGGTCACTTCATTACCCGCAAACGCGCCCCCAGAGCCGGCCACATCGAAGGTCGTATCCCCAGGCACCGTCGCCTGTACCACCGCATTGGTCGTATCCTGATTGCCGTTATTGGCCCAAGTCACAGTCAGCACCTGACGCTCACCCACCTTGATGGGATCGGTGGCGGCCTCAATCGTAACGTCCAGCTCGGTATGACTGCGAACCACCGTTGTGGCCGTCGCCGTTACTGCACCCGGCACCGAAGTACCCTTCAAAGATGCCTGATTGACCAACTCTGTGTTGTCTAGCAACGCCTCGGTCTGAACTTGCAAGTCCACCGTGCCCGACACACCAACAGCCAAGGTACCCAGATTCCAACGTACAATGCCCGAGCCCGGTGAAGTCTCTACACCACTATCACTCGCGGACACAAAGGTCGTACCCGGCGGTAACGTATCCTCCATCACCATTCCTGCCACAGCTACATTACCGCCGTTTCCGTAACTCAGCTGGTAATCAATCGCCGTGCCCGCCTCAACACTGTTCGGGCCAGACTTACCAATTATGATCGACCCTTTGGTCCGCCCGACGATCTTCGTAATCGCAGCGGCCACCCTGGGAGCCGCATTGGCGGCCACAAACGACGCTACTGAAGGTTCTTTCGTTCCATTCGGCAGGGTTGGATCTAGGTCGGCCGTAAATTGCAGGTCAATGAATCCGCCTGGCGCCACCGATGGAGCGGTCCATATCGCCTTATCCTGTTCAAAACGGCCCGTACCGCTCACCGTGCCTGCGCTCGCGCTGGGCGGTAAAGTAGCTGTCACTATCGGGTTAATGGCATTGGCATTACCGGCATTGCGCACCCGCAGGGTATAAGTCAGCCGCTCTCCCGGACTCGCAACCCCCTTATCAACACTGTATTGCAACACCAAATCAGGCGCACCCGCCACCGGGGTCTGCAATGTATCACCCACCGAGGGCAACGGCGCACCTCCAGGCTTATTACCCGCCGCTGTTGTCGTGTTCAACAACACCGTACCCTCATTAACGACATCAGCAACCTTCACTTTCACCTGAACGCTGGTCGTCGTATTCGGGGGCATCGCACCAATCGCCCAGGTCACCGTATCTCCACTGACCGCACCATTGGCGGTCACATCAACAACACTGACCTCCCCAGGAAGCACGTCAGTAATCACCACGCCCTCCGCCACATCAGAACCCGTGTTGGAGACAGCTATCTCGTAGGAGAACTCCTGACCGGGATTAACCTGACTCACCGCACTGGTCTTCTCAATGCCCAACACAGCACCACTCACCACAGTGGTGATCACCGGAGGTGCTGATGCCGAGCCCGCATTTGCCGACGTTAGACCCGCTGCATTTACCAGCTGAGTGCCATCACGCAGATCATCACCCACCCGTAACTGCAAACTGATCGCGCCGCTGTCATTGGCCTGTAAATCGCCAATCGACCAAGTCAGCTGTCCCCCAGTATCCGTCGTCGCAGCTGGGGTTGCTCCCACCAGCGTTACGTTCTGCGGCAACGTGTCCACAACGGTCACATCCGTCGCATCAAGCGACCCCGTATTCTCAAAACTAATCGTATAGGTCAGCACGTCACCTAATATCGACGTCGCCAATACGCCCGAGTTCGCCGTCGCCTTATCGACAGACTTTGTTATTCCCAACGAGGCGTTCAGCACCTTAACCGTCGCTGAACTGCTCACGGGATTAGGCGTCTCCAACGACGTGATGCTGGCACTGTTGGTCAGGGGCGTGCCGTCCGTAATATCGCTACCTGCACGGGCAACAACCTTGAGATCACCCGAATGCTTCGCGGGCAGCGAACTCGTCTGCCAGGTAATCACATTACCTGAGATGGTCGGATTACCCGTCGCCGACTCAATGATCAGACCAGCGGGTAAAACGTCCCTTAGCTTCGGGTTCGTTGCAGCTTCGCTGCCCACATTCTGGTAGTTAATATTAAAGGTGACCAGATCGCCCGCCGGTACCGTAGAACCGCTGTCGACAGTCTTGCTAATCGACAGCAAAGGCGCACTGGCTACCGTCGGCACCTGACCCACGAACTGCGCCTGCACCGACTTCGAGGGCGCAGCTGTCTCGTAAAGCGTTGCCGTATTGGGCAGCGAAGTGCCGTTGGCTACCACCGCATTAACCTCAACCGCAATCTGCAGCATCGCAACCTGACCCGGGGACAGCGACGGCAGATTAACCCACTTCACCACACCGGGTGACGCCAAGGGTGACGAAGGCACTGTCGTTGCACCACCGTTTGTCGCACTGATAAAGGTAACATCCTGAGGCAGCGTATCCTCCAGAGTAATCAGGCCACTATCCTCTGTACCCACATTCTCGTATTTCAGGGTATAGGTGAACGACTCACCCGGCTTAACCGCCGCCGCTGAGGCCGTCTTGGTCAGGGTAAACACCGCTTCACCTGCGACCCTAACAGCCACCTCATTGGACGGCACACCACCCACGCCCGCTGTCGTCGTACTCGCCAACGCCTTATTGACCAACGTCGTATTAGCCGTCAGTCCTTCCGCGGCCTCTGCAGATACCTGCAGTGTCACCACGCGACCCGGCTCCAGATCGCCCATCAACCACTCGACCGTGCTGCCCGTCACCACACCCGATGTGCTGGCCGGATCAATCACCAGACCTGTGGGCAAGGTATCGCTGACCACCACATCCTCAGCCACCGAATCACCCAGGTTCTCAACATCAATGCTAAAGGTCACCGTACCCGGCACGTCCCCCGAGCCCGTCGGGGGCGAGAAAATATAGGCATCACTCGCCTGCTTAGTCACCACCAACACCGGCTTGCTGTCGACAACCGTCGTCACCGGGTTACTGATTACCAGACCTTGTTCCAGTGACAGCACGCCCGATGCGTTCTCAAGGGTCGTACCATTCGCGATGACCCGATCCAATACCGCGTTAAAAGCCAACGACAGCGACTGGTTACCCTCTGCCACAGAACCCACGTTCCAAACTAGCAAACCACTACTCAAATCACTGAGCGTATTGTCAATCGGGAACGTCGCGCTACCGTCCTCGTAACTCACCTGACCCGGTAGGATATCGGCAATCAGAACATCCGTTGCCGCACCACCAGTCTTGCTGACCTCCAGGGTGTAATGCACCGTATCCCCGGGCGCCGCATGATTTAGCGTTGGCGTCGAACCACCCACCACAACCTTGGTGATCGTGAACGCCGGCTGCTCGGTGATCAGCACCTCGGCCGTCGCGCTCGCAGAGGACGCGAGCGAACTCAGATTGGCGCTGTTGATCACCTTGACCGATGGCACATAATTGCCCGCAGCCACCTTCGCCGTTACCGTCTTCGTCCCCGAAGCAGAACCCACGGCAATATCACCTAGACTCCAGGTTATAACCCCTGTCAGCGGGTCCGGAACCTCGCCATCTGAGGCACTGACAAAGTCAAGCTCAGGAGGCAAGGTGTCGGTCAGTACCGTATTGAGCGCCGTACCCGCACCCGTATTCTCATAGCTCAGGGTAAACGTGACTGTCTCACCCGGATGCGTGGTCGACTTATCTGCCGTCTTCACCAAAGACAGCTTTGACGTATCACGAACCAAAGTCTCAACCGACGCACTTTGTGGTTGCGCCTCATTGGTCTGGATCGTCACCGAGTTCTTGAGGTTATCTCCCACCGAGACAACCGCTGTATCCAGCTTGACCAGCAGTGTCCCCGACTGCCCTGGGGCCAGATCACCCAAAGACCAAACCAACACACCCGCAGACGGGCTACTCGCCGCCGGACTGCTCGTCTTCGCCGTCGTGTTTGCCGGCAATGTATCTGTAACCGTGATACCGGTCAGCGTCGTCTGTCCCGTGTTGCTGTACGTGATCGTGTAGTCCAGCTCTTCTCCCGGCACAATCTGCTGCTGTCCCGAAGACACCAACTTGGTGATCGAAACCGCTGCGTCCGACACCACATGGCGCGTGAAAGCCACGTCGCTACCCTGGCCAGCGTTATAGCTAATACCCGCAAAGTTAGTGAGCTGCTCGCCGAGGGTCGTGGTCGAACGCACTTTGGCCCTGATCGAGTACTGCTTGCTCCCCGAGTTGAGTGCTTCAACCGGCCACTTTACTGAGGTTCTACCATCGGTCAGGGTTGTCACTTGCTCGGGTGTCGGCAACGCATCGATGTACTCTAGACCTTCGGGCAAGATGTCGCTCACCTGAAGATCACTCACGCCCGTGATCGTCTCTAGCGTCGCCTCAATCGTGTAAGTGATCTCGTCATCTGGAAACTGAGGCACGTTTTGCAGCGGTATCGCTCGCTTGGCTAGGCTTACTGTCGCCGGGGCGTCATAGGTCACCGACACCAAAGCGCTCACCGCACTATCTGTCTGCCCTAGGGGGCCAGTACCCGAACCCGTCGCTTGGTTCGGAATCACTTCACCATCGGCCAGCTGCGAGCCGTCAACCGTCAATACCAACGGATAGACCGCCGAACTCGATTGCCCTGGGATATCCGGCAGCGACAACTCCAGATTGTTACCCACCACACTCCAGCCCGGTGAACGGGACGTATACAATGTCGTGCCTTTGGGCAGCGGATCCACCAGCAGCACATTGGTAGCCGTGGCATTACCGTTGTTGGTAATACTTAGGCCATAGGCAATCGAGTCACCGTCACCCACATACAGAGCCGCCCCCGCCTGCAACGCCTTCGATGCTGACAGATCAATGACCTCCGCGACGTTGATTATCGTGCTTGCCGTCGCCACCACCGAACCAAACACGTTGTCTGAGGTTATCGCCGCCTGGTTCAACAGACTGCCTGCCGGCGTGCCGGCATCCACCGTCACCTTATAAGTCAGCGATCCCGTCGCCGATGCCGGTACACTGCCCAAGGACCACGTTAGCGTGTCGGGGTCCGAAGCCGTCGCACCCGCTGCATAGGTCGCCCCAGGGTACGAACCCAATACGGGGGTCAAACCCGCCGGAATGGCATCCGTCACCGTTGTATTAACACCCGCCGCGCTGCCCATGTTCTCGTAGGAGACGGTGTAGGTCAGTGCGTCTCCCCGGCCCACATTTGTCTTGTCAACGGCCTTAGTCAACTCAAAGAAGGGCTCAGCTATGAGATCTACAACTGCAGGATTGCTGTTACTACTTCCACCCGTCCAGGTAACCGCCGCAGTGTTTGAAAAAAGTGTCGACGCGGCTGGATCAATCTGTGCCTGAACTACAACCGACTGAGCAATGTCACCAGCGCCGACGGTGCCAATATCCCAACTGACCTCGCGCGTCACCGAATTCCAGACACCAGATGCAGGAATCAGCGTTGGAGTTCCGGTCAGCTGGGCGTCCAATACATCGGTGATCGTTACATTGGCAGCGTCCCCCGAGCCCACATTTTCGTAAGTTAGAACATACGTGACCGTACTGCCTGCCGGCAGGGTCTCACGCTGGCTTGACGTGCCATTGATCGTTTTTTGCAAAGACAAATTGGGCGTGCGGTTAACAGTAACCGTAACCGTGTTGCTGTCCTCTGACACACTATCAACGATTGCTTTGGCTGTATTTCCAATAGTGCCTGCGGTCGCATTAGCAGCAACAGTGGTAGAAAACGGGAGATCTACTGAACCACCATTGGCAGCTAGTGAGGGTATTGACCATTCCACCGTGCCTGAAGCCCCGACCGCAGGAGCTGAACTCGGCGTAACAGCGGAGCCCTGAAAGCGCAACTGGGTACTAAGGCTATCCACTATCGATATATTGGTCGCGTCGCCGGTGCCCTTGTTAGTTAACCTCACGGTATAAATCACGGGATCGCCCGGCACCACCTGATCTGGGGAGTTCAGTATCTTTTCTATGACTAGGTTAGGTTTGGGTGTTGGGGGTATCGGAGGAAACGGTTTTGGGTTCACCAGACAACTTTCCGGACTACAACCACAGTTAGACCCGTTGCGGCTTTTCGCGGTATAGCTGAAGGTTGGCGTGAGGTCTGTACCTTCGGAGAATCCACTGAACTGAAAATCAAAAGTAGTAGAGTCTCCTGAGTTGTGTAGGGTTGCTCCGTTTGGATTACTCAGCAGAGAAACGTTGTTAATCGTTGCGCGAACATTGCTTAAGTCACAAGGCTGGCCATGAGAAACAGCTGTAAATGTAGCTGAGAGTTTGAAAGGGGTATTTGCGGGCGGCGGCTGGGAAGGCGAAATGCTCGGGGAAATCGTTCCGACTTTGGTGAATTGCCCTTTTGCCCCTACATCGGCAGACGCAGTTCCAAACAACACAACGACAAACCAATAAATAAGGACAAAGGCACTAGACCTAAAACCGTCGAAACGCATACTTGCTCCGATAAAACGTGACAGGAATCACGATCTAGGGTCTCATAAAACTCCACAACCGTAGCTAAAAATTACGAAATCACGACAATTTAGCCCTGATTTTCCTACCCACTAACGAAAAAGCCCGCCGATAGGCGGGCTTTTATCGCTAAGGAGCTTGTGCTTACTCGATAATTTTAGCGACGACGCCAGCGCCAACCGTTCGGCCACCCTCGCGGATCGCAAAACGCAGGCCATCTTCCATCGCAATCGGTGCAATCAACGTCACAACCATCTGGATGTTGTCACCCGGCATTACCATCTCAATACCTTCAGGCAACTCACACGCACCCGTTACATCGGTGGTACGGAAGTAAAACTGCGGACGGTAGCCCTTGAAGAATGGCGTGTGACGCCCGCCTTCATCCTTGCCCAAAACATAAACCTCTGCCTCAAACTTGGTGTGGGGGTTTACTGATCCTGGAATCGCCAGTACCTGACCACGCTCAACGTCGTCACGCTTAGTACCACGCAACAAAACGCCAACGTTCTCGCCCGCACGGCCTTCGTCAAGCAGCTTACGGAACATCTCTACACCGGTACACGTCGACTTCTGAGTATCTTTAATGCCGATAATCTCGATCTCGTCTCCGACCTTAACAATGCCACGCTCAACACGACCCGTGACAACCGTGCCACGACCTGAAATTGAGAACACGTCCTCAACTGGCATCAAGAAAGGCTGGTCAATCGCACGCTCAGGCTCAGGAATATACGCATCCAGCGTCTCAACCAAGGTCTTAACCGCTGTCGTACCCAAACCGTTCGCATCTTCGCCATTCAGTGCCATCAGCGCTGAACCACAAATGATCGGCGTGTCATCACCGGGGAACTCGTAGGTGTCGAGCAGCTCGCGCAGCTCCATCTCTACCAGCTCTTTCATCTCTTCAAATTCTTCCGACTCAACGCCACCGCAGTCTTCCGCCAACAAATCGGCTTTGTTCAGGAAAACGACAATGTACGGTACGCCAACCTGACGTGACAGCAAGATGTGCTCACGCGTCTGGGGCATAGGACCATCGGTCGCGCCGCATACCAAAATAGCACCATCCATCTGCGCCGCACCCGTGATCATGTTCTTCACATAATCCGCGTGTCCGGGACAGTCAACGTGCGCGTAGTGACGGTCTAGCGACTCGTACTCCACGTGCGAAGTCGCAATCGTGATACCACGCTCGCGCTCTTCCGGAGCGTTATCAATACCGTCAAACGCTACCGCCTCACCACCAAATACCTCTGAACACACACGTGTCAGCGCCGCCGTTAGCGTCGTTTTACCGTGGTCTACGTGTCCAATCGTGCCCACGTTTACGTGGGGCTTCGAACGCTCAAATGCTTCCTTCGCCACTGCTCTTTCCTCTGGTCTTTACGGGCGCTCTTATTAGCCCGTATGGTTTTTTGAAATAATTGCCTGTGCCACCGCGTTGGGCGCTTCAGCGTACTGTGCGAACTCCATGGTGTAAGTCGCGCGTCCTTGTGTTGCCGATCGTAAATCGGTGGCGTAGCCAAACATCTCAGCTAAGGGCACTTCAGCGTTGATAACCTTACCCGACGCGTTGTCATCCATCCCAAGGATCATGCCTCTTCGACGATTGAGGTCGCCAACAACATCGCCCATGTGATCTTCAGGCGTGACGACCTCAACCTTCATAACCGGCTCTAACAACGCGGCACCACCGACTTCGGCGAGCTGCCGTGTGGCGAGACTTGCCGCAATTTTAAACGCCATTTCATTAGAGTCGACATCGTGGAAGGATCCATCGTAGAGCGTAGCTTTGAGGCCTAGTAATGGATAGCCTGCGAGCACACCATTGCGCATTTGCTCTTCAATGCCCTTGTTAACCGCAGGAATGTATTCTTTTGGAACCGAACCACCGACCACTTCATTCACGAACTCGAGGCCATCAGCACCTAAGTCCTCGGCGGGCTCAAACTTCACCCACACGTGCCCATACTGACCCCGTCCACCAGACTGCCGAACAAACTTACCCTCAATTTCGACAGTATTTCGAATGCGTTCGCGGTAGGCCACCTGTGGCTTTCCAATATTCGCCTCGACACTGAACTCCCGGCGCATACGATCGACAATAATATCGAGGTGCAATTCACCCATACCGGAGATAATCGTTTGCCCAGTTTCTTCGTCGGTCTTCACGCGGAACGACGGATCTTCCTGAGCTAGTTTACCAAGAGCAACGCCCATTTTTTCCTGATCTGCTTGAGAGCGAGGTTCAACAGCGACCGAGATGACGGGTTCGGGGAACTCCATCCGCTCTAAAATAACCGCCTTGTCGGGGTCAGACAGCGTATCGCCGGTTGTCACATCTTTAAGGCCAATTGCCGCAGCGATATCACCCGCTAGCACCTCTTTAATTTCTTCTCGACTGTTCGCATGCATTTGTACCATGCGCCCTACCCGCTCTTTCTTACCCTTAATCGAATTATAAACCGCAGTACCGCTGGTCAACTTGCCAGAATAAACCCTAAAGAACGTTAGGGTTCCCACGAAAGGGTCGGTTGCGATTTTAAATGCCAGTGCTGCAAAGGGTTCCTCGTCATCAGAGTGTCGCTCTACTGATGTTTCCCCATCTTCGAGGGTGCCTTCAATGGCTTTTACTTCTGTCGGAGAAGGGAGGTAATCGATCACAGCGTCCAGTACCGCCTGAACACCCTTATTTTTGAAGGCAGAGCCACCTAGAACAGGAACAATTTCATTGGCCAGGGTGCGTGCCCGCAAACCTCGCTTTATATCGGCCTCTGAGAGCTCACCATCTTCAAGGTAAGCTTCCATCAGTTCATCATTGGCCTCGGCGGCTGCTTCCATCATGTATTCACGCATTTCGCCCACCTGATCAACCAGGTCAGCGGGAACTTCACCGTATTCAAAGGTAGCCCCCATATCGTCTTCATTCCAGAGGATCGACTTGTTCTTCACCAAGTCGACAACGCCGACAAAATTTTCTTCGGAGCCAATCGTCATCTG
This sequence comes from marine gamma proteobacterium HTCC2080, assembly GCA_000169115.1. Taxonomy (GTDB): domain Bacteria; phylum Pseudomonadota; class Gammaproteobacteria; order Pseudomonadales; family Halieaceae; genus Luminiphilus. Next base: position 245,947 of record AAVV01000001.1, on the reverse strand, counting down.
AATAGGCACTGCGTTGCAGTTTAGGCGCTCGCGTAACTGCTCAACGACGTTGCCAAAATCTGCCCCGGCTCTATCCATTTTATTAATAAAGACCATGCGCGGCACTTCGTACTTATTGGCCTGCCGCCAAACGGTTTCGGTTTGAGGCTGAACGCCCGAAGACCCACAGAGAACCACTACAGCGCCGTCTAAAACCCGCAAAGAGCGCTCGACTTCAATCGTGAAGTCAACGTGTCCCGGGGTATCGATAATATTAATGCGGTGTTGGTCGTACTGCTGCTGCATGCCCTGCCAAAAACAGGTGGTAGCGGCTGAGGTAATCGTGATGCCGCGTTCCTGCTCCTGCTCCATCCAGTCCATGGTGGCAGCACCATCATGAACTTCCCCTATCTTATGGGACAGACCGGTGTAGAACAGAACGCGTTCGGTAGTGGTGGTTTTACCGGCATCCACGTGGGCACAGATCCCAATGTTGCGATAGCGCTGGATTGGTGTCTGGCGTGCCACGGGAGTATCCTGGATGCCGGGATTACTGACCTAAGATCAGAATCGGAAGTGAGAGAAGGCCTTGTTAGCTTCTGCCATACGGTGCACGTCTTCACGCTTTTTAACCGCATTACCCTTGCCCTGAGAGGCATCAACAATCTCGCCCGCCAAGCGCTGACGCATAGACTTCTCGCCACGGTTACGGGCGTAATCGGCTAACCATCGCATAGACAGTGCCCCACGACGCGCAGGTCGAACTTCAACGGGCACCTGATAGGTAGCACCACCAACGCGGCGAGACTTAACCTCGACCATAGGAGCGATATTCTCGAGGGCTTCATCGAATACTTCGATAGGGTCGCGCTTGGTTCGCTCCTCAACTAAGGCTAGCGCACCGTAAACGATAGATTCAGCGACCGACTTCTTTCCGCTAACCATGACATGGTTCATAAACTTAGCGAGGGTTTGATTTCCAAACTTGGGATCTGGAAGGATTTCGCGTTTGGCAACAACACGTCTACGTGGCATGACTTATTCCTTTTACTCTTCAGGTTACCCGGACACTGACTCCATGGGAGCGCTTGTTCCGGCCTTACTGTCGGATTCTCCGACGGTACCCACAAACACCAAATTAGTGATGGTGGGACTTAAAATTTACTTAGGACGCTTTGCGCCGTACTTAGATCGGCCTTGACGACGGGCAGAAACACCCGAGGTATCCAGGCTTCCCCGTACGGTGTGATAACGCACACCCGGGAGATCTTTTACACGTCCACCACGAATCAGAACAACACTGTGCTCCTGCAGGTTGTGGCCTTCTCCACCAATGTAAGACGAGACCTCGAATCCATTGGTAAGACGGACTCGACATACTTTACGCAATGCCGAGTTGGGTTTCTTAGGGGTTGTGGTGTAGACGCGCGTACATACTCCACGACGCTGAGGACAAGCCTGCAGTGCGGGAACGCCACTCTTCATCACCTTTCGCTTGCGCGGCTTGCGCACAAGCTGATTGACGGTTGCCATTCAAAAGCTCCAAAAAAGTCGGAAGGTCTCCCTCCCGAAATAAAGAGCGCGCATTCTATAGACGCGCCCACAAGTTTTCAACTGCCTATCAAACCGACCTAAGTCGGACTGATAGTGCGTGACGATATCAACCAGTCAGACCTACTCGCCGTCTGCCCCAGCTTCCACCTTCTCCAATTCGTCAGCGAAGCTTTCAGTGAACTCTTCATCTGACATACTGATCTGCAATCCGCCCTCGGCACGCTTACGACGACGCTCTTCGTGATAGCTCAACCCCGTTCCTGCAGGAATTAAGCGTCCTACGATTACGTTCTCTTTCAAGCCGCGTAAGTAGTCACGCTTACCAGTGACCGCCGCTTCTGTAAGAACACGCGTGGTCTCCTGGAAGGAAGCCGCTGAGATAAAGCTCTCAGTGGCAAGTGAGGCCTTGGTAATACCCAACAACTCACGGTCTGCCGTAGGTGGCACGTGGCCTTGCGCCGCAGCACGATCACACTCTTCTAGGAAGGTCGTAAATTCGACCTGCTCGCCCTTGATGAACGAAGACTCTCCCGCAGAGGCAACAATGACCTTGCGCAGCATTTGACGAACGATGACTTCAATGTGCTTGTCATTGATCTTCACGCCTTGCAGTCGGTAAACCTCTTGGATCTCGTTGACAATGTACTCAGCCAAGGCTGCAATACCTTTAAGACGGAGAATGTCGTGAGGGCTCAGAGGACCTTCAGATACCACTTCACCCTTCTGAACTTGCTCACCTTCGAAGACGGTGAGCTGACGCCATTTGGGAATCAGAACTTCGTAGTGATCTGAACCATCGGGCAACAGCGAGCCATCGGTAGGCGTGATCACGAGACGACGCTTGCCTTTGGTCTCTTTACCGAAACTAAAGGTTCCCGAGATCTCGGCAAGAATCGCCGGCTCTTTTGGCTTACGTGCTTCGAACAGATCAGCAACCCGAGGAAGACCACCGGTAATGTCACGTGTCTTAGAACCCTCTTGAGGAATACGAGCAATGATGTCGCCGACACCTACTTGCGCACCATCCTCGAGGTTTAACAGGGCATTAGCAGGCAGGAAGTAGTGTGCCGGTACGTTAGTACCTGCCAGCGTCAGTTCCTCTCCCTTGGAATCAACTAAGGTTACCGCGGGACGAATATCCTTACCCGCTAACGGGCGCTCCCCAGCTTCCATCACTGAAATGTTGCTCAAGCCGGTAAATTCGTCAGTCTGGCGCTTAATCGTGACGCCTTCATCCATACCGCTGAACTTAACCGTTCCAGCCACTTCGGTAATGATTGGGTGCGTGTGCGGATCCCAGTTGGCGACAATGTCACCCGCCGCTACTTCTGCCTCATCCCGCACTTTAATCGCAGCACCATAGGGCACTTTGTAGCGTTCCCGCTCGCGACCCACATGATCAAGAATTGACAGCTCGCCCGAGCGAGACACTGCGACCAGGGCACCATCGGCACGGTCAACCACTTTGATATTGTGGAGCTTAACCACACCATCAGAGTTCACCTGAATGTTGTCTTGAGCCGCCTGACCCGATGCTGCGCCACCAATGTGGAAAGTACGCATGGTTAATTGCGTACCTGGTTCACCAATAGATTGTGCAGCGACAACACCAATCGCTTCACCAAGATTGACCTGGTGACCGCGACCAAGGTCACGACCGTAGCAAGTAGAACAAATGCCGTAACGCGTCTTACACGTAATCGGCGACCGAACGATAATTTCATCAATACCGAGCTCTTCGAGTCGACGCATCCAAAGCTCATCGATCATGGTCCCGGCATCAAGAATGACCTCATCGGTGCCTGGCTTGCAGACATCCTGAGCCACAATACGACCCAATACCCGATTGGGGAGCGACTCGATAATGTCGCCACCATCAATAACGGGTGTCATAACCAACCCTTCATCGGTGCCACAGTCCTGCTCGGTCACAACAACGTCTTGTGCGACATCCACCAAACGACGAGTCAAATACCCCGAGTTGGCGGTCTTGAGTGCCGTATCGGCCAAGCCCTTACGAGCACCGTGGGTGGAGATGAAGTACTGCAGAACGTTAAGGCCTTCGCGGAAGTTCGCCACAATTGGCGTCTCGATGATCGAGCCGTCCGGCTTGGCCATCAAGCCCCGCATACCCGCCAACTGACGGATCTGGGCTGGGGAGCCTCGTGCGCCTGAATCAGCGTACATGTAGACCGAGTTAAAGCTGGTTTGCTCCTCCTCGTCACCATCGCGATTAGTCACAGTCTCTTTTGAGAGACTGTCCATCATAGACTTGGCGACCTGGTCGTTGGTGCGTGACCAGATATCAATCACCTTGTTGTACTTCTCACCCTGAGTTACTAAACCGGCAGCGTATTGCTCCTCGATTTCAGTTACCTCGGCATTAGCACGATCCAACATGCTGGCCTTTTCATCGGGAATTTCAAAATCATTAACCCCAATCGAAGAGCCCGACTTAGTCGAATACTCATAGCCTGTGTACATCAGTCGATCTGCAAATACGACTGTGGACTTCAAGCCCACCACGCGGTAACACTGGTTAATAATGCGCGAGATCGCCTTTTTAACCATGGGCTGGTTGACCATGTCAAAAGACAAGCCTTCAGGGACGATGCGCCAAAGCAATGCTCGCCCAACCGTTGTATCGATCACCCGTGTTTCAGTAACGGGATCGGCACCATAGTCGAAGCGCGTCTCCTTAATGCGAACCTTTACGCGAGCCTGCAAATCGACCTGGCCGGCAGCATAAGCACGTTCTGCTTCTGCAGCATCCGCAAATATCATTCCTTCACCCTGCGCGTTCACACGCTCACGCGTCATGAAGTACAGACCTAAAACCACGTCCTGTGAGGGCACAATAATGGGCTCTCCAGAGGCGGGTGAAAGAATGTTGTTAGTAGACATCATGAGGGCTCGAGCTTCGAGTTGGGCCTCAATGGTCAGGGGTACGTGGACGGCCATTTGGTCGCCATCAAAGTCTGCGTTGTAGGCGGCACACACCAAGGGGTGAAGCTGAATAGCCTTGCCCTCAATGAGCACAGGCTCAAACGCCTGAATACCTAATCGGTGCAACGTAGGCGCTCGGTTCAGGAGAACCGGATGCTCACGGATAACCTCGGCCAGAATATCCCAAACTTCAGGTGGCTCACGCTCTACCATCTTCTTGGCCGCTTTAATGGTGCTCGCCAAGCCGCGATGCTCCAACTTGCCGAAGATGAAGGGCTTGAAGAGCTCCAACGCCATTTTCTTAGGCAATCCACACTGATGCAGTCGCAGTGTTGGGCCGGTCACAATCACCGATCGCCCCGAATAATCAACGCGCTTACCCAACAGGTTCTGACGGAAGCGACCTTGCTTACCTTTAATCATATCTGCCAAAGACTTCAATGGCCGCTTGTTAGATCCAGTGATCGCACGACCGCGACGACCGTTATCTAGCAAGGCATCGACAGCTTCCTGCAGCATACGCTTTTCATTGCGAACGATAATGTCTGGGGCATTGAGATCGAGTAACCGCTTAAGGCGGTTATTTCGGTTGATCACCCGACGGTACAAATCATTCAAATCAGACGTCGCAAATCGGCCACCATCAAGAGGTACCAATGGGCGAAGATCTGGCGGCAAAACCGGCAGTACGTTGAGGATCATCCACTCAGGATCATTACCCGATTTAGAAAACGCCTCAAGCAGCTTTAAACGCTTGGACAGCTTCTTAATCTTGGTCTCAGAGTTCGTCGCAGGAATTTCTTCCCGGATGCGCTCAACTTCTTGGCTAATTTCGATCTGCGACATGAGATCCTGAATCGCTTCAGCACCCATTTTTGCGGTGAACTCGTCGCCGAACTCTTCCATCGCTTCGTAGTACTGCTCGTCGTTGAGCAACTGGCCCTGTTCAAGCGCAGACAGGCCGGGGTCAGTGACTACGTAAGACTCAAAGTAGAGAATGCGCTCGATGTCCCTGAGGGTCATATCGAGCAACAAACCAATACGAGAAGGCAGTGACTTGAGGAACCAAATATGGGCAACGGGGCTCGCGAGCTCAATGTGTCCCATGCGCTCACGACGCACCTTAGCTAGCGCCACTTCGACACCGCACTTTTCACAAATAACACCGCGATGCTTCAGGCGCTTGTACTTACCGCACAGGCACTCGTAGTCTTTCACTGGACCAAAAATTTTGGCGCAAAAAAGCCCATCACGCTCGGGCTTGAAGGTACGGTAATTGATTGTTTCCGGCTTCTTGACCTCACCATAAGACCAAGAACGGATCATTTCCGGAGAAGCGAGACCGATACGGATTGCATCAAAGTCTTCGCTCTTTTCCCGGCTTAGCAGATTCAGCAGATCTTTCACGTCTTATCCTCCTCAGAAGCCTTCAGACTCGGACTCGAGATCGATGTCGATACCGAGCGAGCGAATTTCTTTAATCAATACATTAAAGGACTCGGGCATGCCCGGTTCCATCTTGTGATCACCATCAACAATGTTCTTGTACATCTTAGTTCGTCCTGCCACATCGTCTGACTTAACCGTTAGCATTTCCTGCAGAGTGTAAGCAGCGCCGTAAGCCTCTAGCGCCCAAACTTCCATTTCACCAAAGCGCTGGCCACCAAATTGGGCCTTTCCGCCAAGTGGTTGCTGCGTAACGAGACTGTAGGATCCTGTAGATCGGGCATGCATCTTGTCGTCTACCAAGTGGTTCAACTTCAACATATACATGTATCCCACCGTGACAGGCCGCATGAACGTATCACCTGATCTTCCATCGTAAAGCGTCAGCTGACCACTATCAGGAATATCAGCGAGTCGCAGCAATGCCTTAACTTCTTCTTCAGCAGCGCCGTCGAATACCGGCGTTGCCATAGGCACGCCTTTGCGAAGGTTGTCTGCCAATTCAAGAAGCTCGGTATCGTTGAGGCTATCGATGTCAGCATCGCGACGCTTGTCAGAGGCGTGAGCATAAATTTTCTTCAGAAAGTCGCGCAGCTGACCGATTTTCGCCTGCTGCTCCAACATGGTGTTGATTTTGAGTCCCAAACCATGGGCGGCCATGCCGAGGTGAGTCTCAAGAATCTGACCCACGTTCATTCGAGAGGGCACGCCTAGTGGGTTGAGAACGATATCAATCGGCTCGCCCCGCTCGTCATAGGGCATATCTTCTACGGGCATAATGACTGAGATAACACCCTTGTTACCGTGACGTCCCGCCATCTTATCGCCGGGCTGGATGCGACGCTTAACCGCCAGATAGACCTTTACGATCTTGAGAACGCCAGGCTGCAGATCGTCGCCACTGGAGAGCTTGTCTTTCTTACTCTCGTAACGCTCTTCCAGCTGTCGATTCTGCTCTTCGAGCAATTCATGCGCCGCCGTAAGCTGGTCATTGAGCTCAGCATCTCCCAGCTTAAGCTTGAACCACTGCTCACGCTCTAAGTCGGCCAAAACGGCATCGGTCAACTTAGTGCCCTTAGCAAGCCCACCACCACTTAGCGTGGTCTGACCCTTCAGCAATGCTGCGAGTCGGGCATACGTCGCCTCCTCGTAGATACGCAGTTCTTCGCGAAGATCCTTGCGATAATCTGCCAACTGTGCGTTTTCAATTTGCTTAGCTCGCGGATCCTTTTCAAGGCCATCTCGAGTGAAAACTTGCACATCGATGACAGTGCCTTTGTAGCTAGACGGCACTCGCAATGACGTATCTTTAACGTCCGAAGCCTTTTCACCGAAGATGGCACGCAGCAATTTTTCTTCAGGAGTTAACTGGGTCTCGCCCTTGGGGGTAACCTTGCCCACCAAAATATCACCGGCGTCAACCTCAGCACCAATATAGACAATGCCTGACTCGTCTAGTTTACCCAGCGCACCTTCGCCAACATTTGGAATGTCTGCTGTAATCTCTTCAGACCCCAGCTTGGTGTCTCGAGCAATACAGGTCAGCTCCTGAATGTGGATCGTTGTGAAACGATCTTCCTTCACGACCCGCTCTGAAACCAGAATGGAATCCTCAAAGTTGTAGCCGTTCCAAGGCATAAAGGCGATGCGCATATTCTGACCCAGCGCCAGCTCACCCATATCGACCGAAGGACCGTCAGCCAAAATATCACCGCGATCGATGCGGTCCCCTACCTTCACGATAGGACGTTGGTTGATACAGGTATTCTGGTTAGAACGCTTGTACTTCGTCAGGTTATAGATATCGACGGGGGATTCACCCTTCGCCACGTTATCTGCGTCAACACGAACAACGATTCGGCTTGCATCAACCGAGTCGATCGTTCCTGCACGGCGCGCCACCTTACAAACCCCGGAGTCACCAGCAACGTAGCGCTCCATGCCCGTACCTACCAGCGGCTTATCAGCCACCAGCGTCGGTACTGCTTGACGCTGCATGTTTGATCCCATGAGGGCTCGGTTAGCATCGTCGTGTTCGAGGAAGGGAATCAGCGCGGCAGCAATAGAAACAACCTGCTTAGCCGACACGTCCATAAAATCCACTTCGGCAGCGGGCTTGATCGTAAATTCGTTCATGTGTCGAACATTAATAAGATCATCTACGAACCGATTTTTCTCGTCCATTTGCGCTGAAGCCTGCGCAATAACGTGCTCAGCCTCGTTAATCGCCGAGAGGTACTCAATGTCATCAGTGACGACGCCATTAACGACCTTTCGATAAGGGGCTTCTAAAAATCCGTATTCATTGGTGCGCGCATAAGTCGCCAAAGAGTTAATCAGGCCAATATTCGGACCTTCTGGCGTCTCAATAGGACAAACACGACCGTAGTGTGTGGGGTGAACGTCACGTACCTCAAAACCGGCACGCTCTCTTGTCAAACCACCTGGGCCCAAGGCCGAAACACGGCGCTTGTGCGTCACTTCGGACAACGGATTGTTTTGATCCATGAACTGTGAGAGCTGGCTCGAACCAAAGAACTCTTTGACCGCCGCCGATACAGGCTTGGCATTGATCAGATCCTGAGGCATCAAGCCTTCGCTCTCCGCCATAGACAAGCGCTCTTTAACAGCACGCTCTACTCGTACAAGACCGACGCGGAACTGGTTCTCTGCCATCTCACCGACTGAACGAATACGGCGGTTACCCAAATGGTCGATGTCATCAACAACACCTTTACCATTACGAATACCCACCAAAGCTTTAAGGACATCAACAATATCTTCACGATCTAATGTACCGATCCCTTCAGACGAATCTCGTCCAAGGCGACGGTTAAACTTCATACGTCCAACACCCGAGAGATCATAACGGTCTGCAGAGAAAAATAGATTTTGGAACAGATTCTCCGCTGATTCTTTCGTTGGTGGCTCGCCAGGACGCATCATGCGATAAATCTCTACCAGCGCCTCTAGGGCGTTGCGAGAAGCATCGCCAGCCAAAGTGTCTGAGATAAATGGACCGCAATCGATTTCGTTGGTGTACAACGTCTCAATGGTGTCAATTTCTTTTTCGCGCAATATCGCGAGTAATTCCTCGGTAATTTCTACGTTGCACTCGACCAACACTTCGCCGGTAGAGGTATCGACAACGTTTTTAGCAAGGCGTCGACCCAAGAGGTATTCATCGGGCGCTGCAAGGAAATCAATGCCCGCATCATCAAGCTGCCTGATGTGACGAGCCGTGATTCGACGGCCGCGCTCAACGATTAACTTATCGTCAATCGCAATATCGAAGGCTGCCATTTCACCCTGCAGACGCTTAGGAACCAACGTCATGGTGTTTGAGTTTTCCTCGCCCAGCTGAAATGACGTCGTCTCGTAAAACATTGCCAAAATTTCTTCGCTGTCGTAGCCGAGTGCACGTAACAGCACGGTAGCGGGCAACTTGCGGCGTCGATCGATACGAGCGAAAACTTGATCTTTAGGATCGAATTCAAAATCTAACCATGAACCACGGTAAGGGATGACCCTAGCGGAATACAGCAACTTTCCTGATGAGTGGGTCTTGCCTTTGTCGTGGTCAAAAAAGACACCCGGGGAACGGTGTAGCTGCGAAACAATAACGCGCTCAGTACCGTTAATCACAAAGGTGCCGTTTTCGGTCATGAGCGGTATTTCGCCCATGTAGACATCTTGCTCTTTAATGTCTTTGATCGACTTGGAGGAAGACTCCTTATCGTAAATAATCAGCCGCACTTTGACACGAAGTGCACAGGCGTAAGTGGTGCCACGCAAGACGCATTCGTCCACATCAAATACGGGCTTACCTAATTTGTAACCGACATATTCTAGGGCAGCATTGCCACTATAGCTGGCGATCGGGAATACCGACTTGAAGGCCGCATGCAGACCGTGTTCGCCACGCGCATCGTCCTCAACCCCATCTTGGGTAAACTTTCGATAGGAATCCAACTGGATAGCCAGCAGGTAAGGTATATCCATTACCTTTGCTAGCGACCCGAAATCTTTACGGATGCGTTTCTTCTCAGTGTATGAGTAAGCCATCAAAACTCCCCAGCGATGTACTGTCGAATCATTCCAACCGGTAACCGGTTATGAAAACCAAGAATGGGTCGAAGTGCAAAGCGCACCCCGACCCAGTAAGCCCGCCTCAGCGAGCTGCTATGGTCTTACTTAAGCTCAGCGGCACCGCCGGCTTCTTCAAGCTGCTTCTTGATATCTTCAGCTTCGTCCTTGCTAGCGCCTTCTTTAACGGGGCCAGGGGCACCGTCAACGACTGCTTTAGCTTCCTTCAGGCCAAGACCTGTGACAGCGCGAACAACTTTAATCACGTTGACTTTCTTCTCACCAGCTGACGTCAAGATCACGTCAAATTCGGTTTGCTCAGCTTCAGCCGCTGCGCCATCTGCGCCGCCTGCCGCTGCAGGTGCTGCCGCTACTGCCGCTGCTGCCGTTACACCAAACTTCTCTTCCATCGCTTCAATAAGCTCAACGACGTCCATGACGCTCATTGCTGCGATTGCTTCGAGAATATCTTCTTTTGAAAGTGCCATTTCAATGTCTCCTGAAAATTGTAGAAACGTGCTGACTAATCAGCTCGCCTGCTCTTTTTGGTCGCGAATAGCCGCTAGTGTACGAACTAGCTTGCCGGGAACTTCGTTCATGGTCTGTACAAGCTTTGTTGCAGGCGCCTTCATAACGCTCATTAACATTGACAATGCCTGCTCTCGCGTAGGCATTTTCGCTAGTACATCCAGTTGGTCGGCTCCCATTAGCTTTCCACTAATTGCCAGTGCCTTCACTTCAAAACGCTCGTTTGTTTTGGCGAAGTCTTTAAACAGCCGTGCTGCAGCGCCCGGATCTTCTAATGAAAAACCGAACAGGGACGGACCTGAGAGGGTGCCACTGACACACTCATATTCCGTTCCCTCAAAAGCCCGCTTGGCCAGTGTATTGCGCACGACGCGCAAATCTACCTGGCTGTCACGTGCTGTTGCCCGCAGAGCAGTCATATCGTTTGAGGCCACGCCACGTGCATCGGCGACCACAAGCGAAAGTGCACTGGCAGCGGTCTCGTTGACTTCGGCAACAATCGCCTTCTTCTCGTCGAGTCCAATAGCCATTGGTCTACTCCTGGATTAACAATTATGGCCAGCCCAAAAAATTTGCGCTGACCGCCCTCGGTGAACATCGTCACCATCTGCGTAGGCTCCTCACGAACTTAAGGGAACAACGCCCCACCTACGGTCTTTGACAGCCTTTTGTTCAGCGGGGCAAAGCCACACTTTCCCTAAGACTCCAAAGTGGCACCGATCTATCAATCGACTTTTCGGCACCCGGCCGCGAGTACAAAACTCGCCACCCATCGCACCCAAAGGTGCGATGTTTTTTCTACAAATCTAATTCTGCGTGATCAACCGTGACGCCGGGACCCATGGTCGTCGACAGGGTGATCTTGCGGAAATACACACCCTTCGAGGAAGCTGGCTTAGCCTTTTTCAAATCCGCCATGACAGCCATCAAGTTGCCACGCAGCTGATCAGTCTCGAAAGCTACCTTGCCAATTCCGCCCTGAATAATACCGTTCTTGTCCGTACGGAAACGCATCTGTCCAGCCTTGGCATTGTTGACCGCACCCTCAACATCAGGGGTAACTGTGCCTGTCTTGGGGTTCGGCATAAGGCCACGCGGGCCTAGTATTTGACCCAACTGACCAACAACGCGCATTGCGTCAGGAGAAGCGACCACAACATCAAAATCCATCATGCCGCCTTTCACTTGCTCAGCTAGCTCGTCCATGCCGACAAAGTCTGCTCCGGCTGCCTTAGCTTTCTCAGCGTTCTCGCCCTGAGTAAACACAGCAACTCGGACTACTGAACCGGTACCGTGGGGCAATGTGGTAGCGCCACGCACACCCTGATCTGATTTGCGAGCATCAACGCCCAAGTTGACTGCAACCTCAACCGTCTCATTAAATTTTACGGTTGCGAATTCTTTCAGCAGCGCAATAGCCTCATCGAGAGGATAGGCTTGGGTAGCATCCACTTTCTCTCGGAAAGCGCGAACTCTTTTTGATAATTTAGCCATGATCAGCCCTCCACCACATCGATTCCAGCAGAGCGTGCACTGCCCGAAATGGTGCGCACGGCGGCGTCCATATCGGCTGCAGTGAGATCTGGCCACTTTTGTGTCGCAATATCCTCAAGCTGTGCCCGGGTTACTTTGCCGACTTTTTCGGTGTTGGGTCGTCCTGACCCACTCTTAATACCCAACGCCTTCTTCAATAAAATAGAGGCTGGCGGGGTTTTCTTGATAAAAGTAAATGACTTATCGCTGTAGACCGTGATCACAACGGGAATGGGTAAGCCGGGCTCCAGGCTTTGCGTGTCCGCATTGAAAGCCTTACAAAACTCCATGATGTTCACGCCCTTCTGACCCAATGCTGGGCCCACAGGGGGACTAGGGTTAGCCTGCCCTGCCGGGATTTGCAGCTTAATGTAGCCGTCTATCTTCTTCGCCATGTTTTTCTCCTCGGGTACAAACGCCCGCAGCGCTGAACATCAGGCTTTGGGCTCCCCATTACGACCTAGATTTCGTCAGGGTCGAATCATTTTAGTGAGCCTTCAAAGCGGCCCACCCCTTTTTGGTCAGGATTTTTCCACCTGGCCGAATTCAAGCTCTACGGGCGTAGAGCGCCCGAAGATCAATACCGCCACATTTAGACGGCTTTTTTCGTAATTCACATCTTCCACGACGCCATTAAAGTCGTTGAAAGGCCCATCGATAACACGAACCATTTCACCCGGCTCAAATACCGTCTTGGGACGGGGCTGATCAACTCCAGCCTCAACCCGCTGTAGAATCGCACTGGCCTCAGCCTCAGTTATCGGCGCGGGCTTGTCAGCCTTGCCACCGATAAAACCAAGCACACGGGGCGTTTCCTTTACCAAGTGCCAAGAGTCGTCGTTTAACTCCATTTGCACTAGCACATAGCCGGGAAAAAATTTTCGCTCACTCTTTCTCTTTTGGCCGCCCTTCATCTCCACAACTTCCTCTGTGGGAACGATGATCTCGCCAAAATAATCCTGCATGCTGTTGCGCTCTATCCGCTCTTTCAGCGCAACCGCCACCTTTTTTTCATACTGGGAAAAGGCGTGAACCACATACCAACGCATTGCCATTTAAGCCTCTCCCTAACTCAACCTATTACCATGCCGACTAACCAGCCCAGCACGCTATCAATGCCCCATAAGATTAGGGCCATGATAAAAACGAAAACCACTACGATCAGTGTGGTTTGGGTTGTCTCTTGGCGGGTGGGCCAGACAACCTTGCGAATTTCGGTGCGGGACCCCTTTATCAGTTGCCAAAAGGCGCCGCCTCGCTCGGTAGTTGAAGCCACCCATCCTGCTACAGCCGCCGCGGCCAGCAACGCCAGCACACGATAGAGCAGCGACTGATCCGAGAAATAACTATTCCCTACAACCCCAGCTACCACCAGAATCGCGACGATCCCCCACTTTAAAGGGTCTAGCCTGCTTGCAGCAGCCTCACTCATGAACCATTCCCATTAGAAGCCGCCTACTAGCGCTCCTACATAATTTGTACCGCCAGCACCCTACCGAAGTCGAGAACTGGCAGGCCAGGAGGGAATCGAACCCCCAACCTGCGGATTTGGAATCCGCTGCTCTGCCAATTGAGCTACTGGCCTTTAAACGACACATCTCTGTCTATTTTGACCAGAGACGACGAAGCCGAACCGCCTTTTAAGGGTGGTTCGGCCTATTTTTTTGTGCGCACCGAGGTGCGCATGACAATCAGCGAATTACTCGATAATTTTAGCGACGACGCCAGCGCCAACCGTTCGGCCACCCTCGCGGATCGCAAAACGCAGGCCATCTTCCATCGCAATCGGTGCAATCAACGTCACAACCATCTGGATGTTGTCACCCGGCATTACCATCTCAATACCTTCAGGCAACTCACACGCACCCGTTACATCGGTGGTACGGAAGTAAAACTGCGGACGGTAGCCCTTGAAGAATGGCGTGTGACGCCCGCCTTCATCCTTGCCCAAAACATAAACCTCTGCCTCAAACTTGGTGTGGGGGTTTACTGATCCTGGAATCGCCAGTACCTGACCACGCTCAACGTCGTCACGCTTAGTACCACGCAACAAAACGCCAACGTTCTCGCCCGCACGGCCTTCGTCAAGCAGCTTACGGAACATCTCTACACCGGTACACGTCGACTTCTGAGTATCTTTAATGCCGATAATCTCGATCTCGTCTCCGACCTTAACAATGCCACGCTCAACACGACCCGTGACAACCGTGCCACGACCTGAAATTGAGAACACGTCCTCAACTGGCATCAAGAAAGGCTGGTCAATCGCACGCTCAGGCTCAGGAATATACGCATCCAGCGTCTCAACCAAGGTCTTAACCGCTGTCGTACCCAAACCGTTCGCATCTTCGCCATTCAGTGCCATCAGCGCTGAACCACAAATGATCGGCGTGTCATCACCGGGGAACTCGTAGGTGTCGAGCAGCTCGCGCAGCTCCATCTCTACCAGCTCTTTCATCTCTTCAAATTCTTCCGACTCAACGCCACCGCAGTCTTCCGCCAACAAATCGGCTTTGTTCAGGAAAACGACAATGTACGGTACGCCAACCTGACGTGACAGCAAGATGTGCTCACGCGTCTGGGGCATAGGACCATCGGTCGCGCCGCATACCAAAATAGCACCATCCATCTGCGCCGCACCCGTGATCATGTTCTTCACATAATCCGCGTGTCCGGGACAGTCAACGTGCGCGTAGTGACGGTCTAGCGACTCGTACTCCACGTGCGAAGTCGCAATCGTGATACCACGCTCGCGCTCTTCCGGAGCGTTATCAATACCGTCAAACGCTACCGCCTCACCACCAAATACCTCTGAACACACACGTGTCAGCGCCGCCGTTAGCGTCGTTTTACCGTGGTCTACGTGTCCAATCGTGCCCACGTTTACGTGGGGCTTCGAACGCTCAAATGCTTCCTTCGCCATGTCGACACTCTCTATCTACACTGATCACTAGTGAGTCAGAACGGGACCAAAAGACCCGCTGTGACTACGTTTATTACACTTAGCAGGCTTACCCACTTCGTGCACTACCCAGCACCCTGGCTTCGCCAACTTGCTGTAACTGGAGCTCATAACCGGATTTGAACCGGTGACCTCTTCCTTACCAAGGAAGTGCTCTACCGACTGAGCTATATGAGCAACAACCTTCGTACCTCATTGTCTGTGGAGCGGGTGGCGGGGATCGAACCCGCATCATCAGCTTGGAAGGCTGAGGTTCTACCATTGAACTACACCCGCGGCTCATTTCCCCCCGGGTCCACACACCCCACGCTCTGGGATACCGATCCAACCCCTTTACGCCTACGTCTTGGTGGAGGGAGGTGGATTCGAACCACCGAAGCTTTCGCGTCAGATTTACAGTCTGATCCCTTTGGCCACTCGGGAACCCCTCCGGAAGGGCGCATATTCTCGGGATGTGAACTGCCCTTGTCAACGTTTACCTTTATATAAATTCACCACTGTGAATAGTCCTACTGAGCCTCAGTTCTCAATTTAGGCTCACCAAGGCCCCTGAATGGTCAAAAACAAGACGATCATAGATCTAAAAGAGGACCTCAGCGGCATAGCGACCCCCGCCAAATGCCCATATACTGAAACCTCCGGGGCTCAACGAAAGGTAATGTCAATGAACAAACCACAATGGATCAATGAGCTGTCGCCCTTTCATTGGGAAACTGCGGCCCCAACGGTTGCTCAGTTCGAGGGCTTTGACGAGACCGGCCAACCGCTTCTGAACGTCGCCGGGCGCACCGTAACCGGAAAAATGGTTGCTCGACTTGGCGATTTTTCCAATGAGGCTCTTCTCGGTCAGCAAGCACTTGTGGTCTTCGAGAACAATGACCCAAATCAACCCATCGCTATCGACCTTATTTACCAACCCACCGAAAATCGTGATGGCCTTGAGGAACTCACAGATTCTGAGGCGACTGATGTGTCGCTAACCGCCGATACCATAGTTATAAAAGCTGAAGAGCGCCTTGAGCTGCGTGTCGGCAAATCCAGCATCGTTATCGACGAGAGCGGTAAAATTACCACTCGCAGTAAAACCCAGCTTAACAGAGCATCAGGACCCATCCGCATCAAAGGTGGACACGTCGACATTAATTAGTCCGAGACAAACGCCGCATGGAAGTCATCAACAGCACACCTTACGCCATGGAGCGAGTTGTAATTTTTGACAAGCAGGGCAACGAAACGTTGCTCGTGGTAATTAAAGCCACCTATGACTTTTTTCAGGAGGGAACTCGGCTGGCAGCAGTACAAGCCCCAATTGTGCACGCCGACGAATACTTGGGAGACGAACTTACCACTAGCATGCGCGTGGCCAGTGACCTCCTGCCCAAACGACCAAGCACAGGGGTCACTTTATTTGGCGAGGCGGTCAGCTCCAAAGGCTCGGTCAGGTCTATGCAGGTTGGCGTAAAGATTGGCGATCTGGCCTGTAGTGCCCTTGTGATGGGCGACCGGCTTGGGTTCGGACAAATCAATAACCCGCAGACCTTTGAAACTATGCCGCTTATTTGGGAGAACAGTTACGGCGGGTTCGACAATAGCGATAACGATCTTGCCAAACATGATGCGCTACAAGACAACCCGATTGGCAGGGGTTTTATGGCCTCGAGGTCCGAATTGTCGCCTGATGAAATCTACCTTCCCAACATCGAACACCCTAAATCACCGCTGGAAGCGCCCCGCAAAGGAGGCAAAGCAGTAGGTTTTTGTCCCATTCCACCCGCTTGGCTGGCGCGCAGACAATATGCCGGGACCTATGACGAGCACTGGCAAATGGAGCGCATGCCGCTGCTTCCTGAGGATTTTGACGAGAGATTCCTACAGTGTGCACCCGCTGCCCTAACAGCAAACCATTATCTCTCTGGTCAGGAGCCAGTCACTTTACTAGGCATGACAAAAGAAGGACAACTCAATTTCCACCTTGCCGCTAAACCTCCAGTTGTGGGAGTTCGGCTGCACAAGGCTGGATCGCTCTCACATCCAAATCTCGAGTCAATACATATCGACGTCACCACACGACAGGTTTGCTGTACTTGGAAATCAGAAATCAATATTCAAGGGCAAGCAGAGTCACTTAGAAGCGTAGAGGCAAGAATATTGTGACCGAACAGCCCGGTGAAATTTGGAAGGGCGAGTTGGCGGTCACGGGCCTTGGCCTTGTCACTCCAGTGGGGCTAAGCGCTGCGCCATCGTTAGCTGCGTTGCGCGCTGGGATCTCTCGCCTAGAAACCTTACCTGGCACTTCAATAGCCGCGGGTGAAAATGATCACGAGTCGATTATTGGTGCACGAGTATCCGGACTCACTGAGGGTCTCTTGGGCCAGCCACGACTAAAGGCCCTCATGCAACCGGCCCTAGAGGATTGTCTGTCTGATAGCGCAGTTTTCGCTGACCGGCGAATCGGTGTATTTCTTGGGACATCAGGCGCGAGCCCAGCAAATCGGCAACTAGACTACGACGACGCGGTAAAACAAAATCTGCTGGACTGCATTCCAGGCGGGATGAACGTAACGTATGCGAAGCTAATCCAAACAGGACGTGCGTCTGTGCTTAGTGGTATTAGACATGCGGCCCTCGCCCTCGCCCAGGGAACCATTGACGTCGCGTTAGTGGGTGCCGCAGATTCTTGGGTCACTCCCAGAGCCCTGCACTGGCTGCGCCAAAAGGGCAGACTGCCTGAGTATCCGCGACATACTGGCACTCTGCCCGCTGAGGCAGCGGGTTTTGTGGCACTTGAGACACCACAGGTAGCAGATCAACGAGGTGCCCGCACCTACGCAAAGATCACGGCGTCGGCAGGAGCAAACGAGAACGCAATCTGGGGTGAGGTAAATAATGGGGTTGCGCTGGCACGTGCCATACGAAGAGTAGCAGAGGGCGTCACTGACGCCCATGCCCTAGTCATATCTGACCTTGATGGTGAGCGCTATCGAGCTATGGAGTGGGTCATGGCGCAACCCAAAAGCATGTGGTACTCGGAGACCCATGATCACTGGAATCCAGCAGATTGTATAGGCGACAGTGGCGCAGCGATGGGTGCAATAATGCTCGCGTGGGGCAGTAGCGCGTTGGCTAAAGGCTATGCTCGAACTGAACGGGTGCTGGTTTGGGGCGCGTCAGACGAAGGTTCAAGAGAAGCATTGATGCTGGAGAGCACAGGGGTCCGTAGCTAATGCCCTCAACCGTTGTCGTCAACAAAATGTCCACACAACACAAAGCCAGCATCGGTATTGCCACCGCATTCCCCGATGTGTGCAAGACACCAGCTCCGCCGGCTCCCGCACCAATACCCATCCCTTATCCCAATGTCGCCATGTCCTCCATGGCCGCCCTCAAGACAACAAAAAAGGTAAAAGACAACAAGCAAAAAGTAATGGTTAAGGGGTCAGCCTACTCCACAAGCAATGGCGACCAGGCGGGCGTCGCCATGGGGATGGTCTCCAATAAGATCATGGGCAAATCCTATATCAAGAACCAATCATTCAATGTCAAGTTTGAAAAGAAGGGCGTAGGTCGACTCACGGACCCCCACGGGAATAACTGCGGCAGTGATCCGCCGAACACCGTATCCCCGGCCGAAGCGCAGCCACCCATGATGGGGATGGCCGGGCCAGACGCCAAAGCCCAAAAGGCTGCTTGTGACAGGATGGGCAATCTAAAAGTGAAGGACAGGGAGAAAGCGGCTAAAGACTGCGGCATGCTCCCTGAACACGCAGAAGGTATCAGCGCCACCTGCCAACGCACTGGGCGAAGCGTCACGTTCCGATCTACCAATAAGGGCAGCTCCAAACATATTGGCAGCAATTTGCCCGCCAAGGGTTGCGATGTTCCGCAGAAAAGCATTTCTAAAAAAACAATACCGAAGGCTGATGATCACCATCAGAAAAAAATTAATACACTTGGACTTGATGGCCTAGTGGGGGCCTACGATAGTGACGACAAACTGATTGGAGTAAAAACTACAGACGACTACGTACCATTCGACGACATTACCTCCCGCCCTCCACCTCCGGACAATGTCTACACCGGAGACTACGATGCCCACGATATGTTCAGTAAAAGTGGCGCCAAAATCAAGGACGGTAGCACCGAGGAGAAGAACTTTAGACGTAACCTCAATAGGAATACCAGAGGTACAGGCAAACGAACAGCGATGATTCGACACGGCCCACAGGCCAACTACGCAGATTACGCCCGCCGCAAAGATAAGGATCCTGTACCCAGCCTGCTGCTGCCCGATGTAAGTAAGGAAGAGCCCCTGCTGTGTTTCGATGCCAACGGAGAAATGTACCTGATAGACAACGAGGATGACCTGAAGAATTACTACACCTGCAAAGGTCAGGAAATACCTCCCGAATGGAAAGAGCCACAGCGAACCAACATTCAGAACCAGATTGATAAGGGCAAGGCGAAGAAGGTAAGCAAGTAGCACGCATTAAAGCAACGTGAAGCAGGTAACTCATGGCTAGATCAACACAGCAACAAGCGATTATCGACAGGCACAAACAAATCGCCGAAGCGCTCGACGGCTGCGGCGCGCTCAAGATGGAGCAGAACGCTGCCACAGATCTTGAGACCGAGGAGGAATACCTCCTCATGGAGTATATGGAACTGCTGGATCATATCCCGGTAAGCCGTTGTCCCATTTGTGGCGCTGACCTTAAAGTCACCATTGATCTGGCAGGGTTCGATGGACCCTGGTGGTGGACAACTTGTCCAGTCGATTTACCCACCCACAAATCTTGCCAACACTTTCAAGTGTTTTTGGGCGCCGTTCACCTTCGCGGCACAGAGCCAGAGGAGAGCAGCGAAAGCGTCATGGTCGGCCCAGCAATACCATTTGTAGTGACGAGGCTACTTGAACATCCGACAGCCAAAGCGGTACTTTCTGCGCTTAAAACCCACGAGGGCCATACGGTTTTCATCATCGCCTACTATGCAGAAAAACCATTTCCACAAGCCGAGTCCCACCAGGAGTTCAGACATGAGAGTTACGCACTGCTGGACGACCAGGGTGAAATTGAGTTTTCAGAGCACAAACACGATCGATGGGAGTTTGATCTTGACCCTTGGCTTGAGACTGGACAACTGACCTGGATAGCGCCTGAAGACACCTCCCTTATTCTCAGAAGTGGTCTGGAGAGCCCTTACAAAGGGCTCGACGGGACCAAAATGAACCAAGTCTTGGAGTATGGAGAGGTTGATCTCTATGAGGCACCTCACGATCAGAAAGACACCAAGTTTGAAAGACACTAAGGAGAAGCGTCCAATTGAAACTCCTTGAAGATGTCATAGAAGAACACGCTGAAGAGGCCGCCTTCCTGTGGCAGCAGCGTGACATGGCCGTGCGCGCCCCAGACTTCGATTTAGACGATGTTATGGAGTGGGACGAACGCGTCGAAGCCCATCTCGATGGCCTGCTTATCGCCGGAGAAACGGGTTGGCAGACAACTGCGGCACTGGGGTTTGATGACCCCGGCGAGTTTTTTATAGGTTTATGGCTTGCGATTGCCCTAGGCAAAAAAGACTGTGTGGATGCACTTCTGCTCGCATCCGAAGATAACTCAGAGGCCCACCGGGCAATGATCTCGGCCCTAGGCTGGCTAACCCCCGACAAGCTACAGGGCGTGGTAAAGGCGCTATTAAGCTCTGACAGCCCCCACCGGCATTACCTCGGCATCGGCGCCTGCGCCGTGCACCGCGTAAACCCAGGAAAAGCCCTCGACTTGGCTTTGAAGCGCGAATCTCCGGCACTAAGGGCAAGAGGCCTCAAAGCAATCGGAGAGTTGGGGCTGATAGAGCGTATCACTGAGGCGGAATCTGACCTAGACCACCCAGACAGCGAGTGTCGGTTTTGGGCCTCCTGGTCTGCTGGTTTGCTGGGTAGTGACAAGGCTATTAACAATTTAAAGTCCTTCGCCATCACTGACGGCTCTAGACGTCGTGCAGCTGTTGAACTGGTCATCAAGCTAATGCCACTTGAGGCTGCACACAGCTGGATTAGAGAACTGGCAGCACAGCCTGACGGGCTGCGTTGGGCACTGATGAGCGCCGGCTATCTGGGTGATCCTTTCTATCTGGAGCCTGTAATGAAGCAATTCACCAACGACAAGGTAGCTCAGGTTGCGGGGGAGGCCTTTGAAAATATTACCGGGCTTAGTATCTACGAGCAGAGCCTCGAGATTATTCCCGAGACTGTACCGAATGATGAAGAGGAAAATGACGATCAAGATGGTGATGATAGTGATCAGTCAAATGATGATGCAGCGCTAGTAATTCCCGATCCGGAAAAAATGGCCTTTTGGTACACGTCTAACCATCAGCAATTTCCCGCAGGGCAACGTTTGAACTGTGGTAAACCCATTTCCAGACATCACTTAGCGCATGTGCTGCGCTCGGGCAAACAACGGCAGCGTCGCAGCGCCGCTATTGATCTAGCCATCATTAACCGGGGAGCGCCGCTTTTTGAGACTCGCGCGAAGGGGCAGGTTCAGCTCGAATCGCTTGAAAAGCGCTGATAATCTCCCCTGCTGGAATTATTACGTTCATCCTGCGCAGCCTCATTATGATCCATTAGATGAACTGACGCAGGGATCTGTTGACGGCCCCTACAGATTGACAACATAAGCGCCCGAAGTTTGTAATTTCAAAAGAATTAAAATCCTGATGCCTAGAGAATCGGCAATATCTCAAAGATTCACCTAAACACCGCTACTGATTGGAGGTTTGCAAATATGCTGCATGCTAGTGAACAGAAAATTAAAGAACTCGAAGCCCGAATAAAATGCCTCGAATCAATTTTCCAAAATCTTCGTCAGACTGAAGGGGGGACTCACACAAACCTCAGAATTGCCTCGACGGGCCATCTGACCCTCATGTCACCCGTGATCGATTTATCTTGGAGTGCGTCGGTGAAGCTTCCTGGCCACAACACGCAACCTATGGCTAGGGTAGGCGACAGCGTGGTTGATGGAAAAATTGTAGGACCGGGGAACCCCCAAGTCCTTGGCTAGAAAAGAGATTTAGCGCCTCTCAACGAGGCGCCCAACAATTCCTCAAAACTCGTAGCGCAACCCGCCACTTATGGTGTATTCGCTCCAGCGGTCGTAGGCAAACAGGCGACCATAATCTACGAAACCGGCAAAGCCACCTGGTAACTGAACCGATGCGCCGAATCGACCTCGGTAATAGCTTTTGTCAGGCTCATCAACTGCAATGATAAGCTTGGATCCATCAAGATCAGCAGCAAAGTTACCGGTGATAAATGCCGCGTCATTAGCGAACTCCTGAACAACATCAAATTCCACATAGGGGATGATTACCCCCCAAGACGCGCTAACAACCCGACTAACACTGCCCGTTAAGCGACCAGTAAGCCAGTCTTGGCTTTGCCCATCTATCGCTACAGCCCAGCCAGCACCACTTCCGTTCGTGTCACTGGCTTGCTCCGTAAAAGGGTCAATCTCGGAATCCAAGTAATCAAGGCTTGCCCTTAAAGTCACTATCCATGCTGTTTGAATAGCATCCCAGCCCACCCCAAGATGGACACTGGTCGTCTCTCCATCGTATTCGGCACGCATTGATTGCTTCACCTGAGTACCATTACCCAACACGTAGCCCAAACGCCTTGACTGATCAAACTCGGAATCTCCGTAGGTTGCAGAGAAATCCAGGTACAGACGCTCGCTGTAAAGTGAGCCATAAAGACTTAAAGAGGTCCCTCTCGCATCAAGATTGCCCTTGTCATCGGCCAGCCGTGTCTCCCCATCAGTGAAGGAAACCGCACCGCCCAGCACAAAGTTATCGCTGACTCGGTAATCTAACCCCCCGCTGAGCACAGTCGTATCCATTTTAAAGGCAGAACTGTTGGTCGATTCGTCACGCTCGGCTTTACTCAACTCACCTGATAGGAAGACACCCCAGCGGCTGTTGGCCAGAAGCATAGGCTCCTCATCGGAGCTCGCGCCTGAGGCCGGCATTAAAATATCGTCGACCGCGCTTGCCAAATGGCCACCATTCAGGCGACTCTCACCATTACTGAAGCTAAGGCCATCCACAGAAATCCCCCGGGCCCCAGCACGAAGCGCGGCGATTCGGTTACCAATATTTTGGTCCTGTACCGTGTTAGCACGCTGCACTTGGGCGTTTGCCTGTACCGCCCGCTCAGGAGTAATTTCATTCAATGCTTGGTTAACACCGCTTTCCTTTTCGATAGAGGCGCCAATTAATGCCTGACAATCTGCCAGTAACTGACCCGAAAGTTCATCGGAGGTGCAAGCATCGCTAATCGCCTCTGATGTAGCCCCCAGTTGATCATCACCCCCCGCTGCATCGAGCAGGCTATCGAGCACTTGCTCTTTTGTGGGACAGCCAGTTTCGTCAACCTGGGTGCCGGGCGGGGTGTTGGGGCACTCATCAATATCGTTCGCCACGCCATCACCATCGCTATCCTTTTCGCCTTGAGAACAGCCCTGCGCGTCGACGGTCTCACCCGGCGGGGTATTGGGGCACTGGTCAATGTCATTCGCAATACCGTCACCATCATCGTCTAGTTGACTAGCGCCACAACCGCTAGCATTAACCGACTCCCCAGCTGGTGTGTTCGGGCACTGATCGAGGTCATTTGCCACGCCATCACCGTCATCGTCCGTTTCGCTTTGGGCGCAACCACTGGCGTCTACGGATTCACCTGCGGGTGTGTTCGGGCACTGGTCAACGTCATCTGAGACACCATCGCCGTCAGTATCGATCTGGCTCGCACTGCAGCCACTGGCGTTGACAAGTTCTCCGGCTGGGGTACTAGGACACTCGTCAACATCGTCTGACACGCCATCACCGTCGGTATCTATCTGGCTCGCACTGCAGCCACTGGCGTTGACCGACTCTCCGGCTGGGGTACTAGGACACTCGTCAACATCGTCCGACACGCCATCACCGTCGGTATCTATCTGGCTCGCACTACAGCCACTCGCGTTGACCGATTCTTCCGCAGGTGTATTGGGACACTGGTCAGCATCGTTAGCCACACCGTCACCATCATCATCCTGTTCAGTTTTCGAGCAACCCTGCGAATCGACAGCGACACCCGGAGGGGTATTAGGGCACTGATCAATATCGTTTGCGACGCCATCACCATCGTCATCTCTCTCGCTTTGCGCACAACCCTCAGCGTCAACCGATTCACCTGCAGGTGTCTTGGGACATTGGTCGATGTCGTCCGATACACCATCACCGTCCGTATCGAGCTGACTCGCACTACAGCCACTGCTATTAACGGCCTCACCCGGCGGGGTATTGGGGCACTGATCAATATCGTTTGCGACGCCATCACCATCGTCATCTCTCTCGCTTTGCGCACAACCCTCAGCGTCAACCGATTCACCTGCAGGTGTCTTGGGACATTGGTCGATGTCGTCCGATACACCATCACCGTCCGTATCGAGCTGACTCGCACTACAGCCACTGCTATTAACGGCCTCACCCGGCGGGGTATTGGGGCACTGATCGACGTTATCTGCCACGCCATCACCATCTGTGTCGGTATTCGTATCCGTTTCTAGCTGGCTCGCACTACAACCACTGGCATCAACCGGCTCGCCCGAGGGTGTATTGGGGCACTTATCAAGAGAATTGACAACACCATCATTGTCGTCGTCGTCCTCAGCAGGGTTAGCCTGAGTTGAAAACTCAGCGTTGACTGTGCAGTCTTCCGTGACACTGTTGGTCGTGTAAACAGAGCCGTCTAAAGAACCGCCACAAGTCCCCGCCACCGTAGGGGTAAAGCCCAAATCGGCCGTCACTGTGAAACTCGCGATAGCACCTGGTGTCACTGCCTGGCTGCCAGAAGGAGATATACTGCCGTTAGGGCCAGCAGTCGCCACAATATTGACAGTGGTGGCACTAAAAGTGGCTACGACCGTACAGTCGGCGGTGATGCTGTTTGTTGTGTAAAAGTTGCCGCTCAGCGAGCCGCCGCAGGTACCACCCACCGACGCGGTAAAGCCAGCATCAGGAGTCAAAACATAGCTCAACCGGCCGCCCTCAGTCTTCTGACGAAGCCCATCCGGCGTAATTTTGCCATTGGCTCCCGCAGTCGCAGTAACGTCGTAGAGGCTTTGGCTTTCGGAACAACCGGTAATATCTACACTTTCTCCAGCCGGAGTATTGGGGCACAGGTCTGGAGTGGAATCTGGCACACCATCCACATCGCTATCCGCTTTGGCAATGACCGTATAGGTAACTGAAATCATTAAACTCGAAATGGTTAGACCGGCATCATCAGATTGAAAGGGCATATCATCTGATTTATAGGCGATAGAGGCAGTATCGCTGCCACTTCCTAGCTCAGTGCCCGCTGGCACCGTTACTTGTACTTGGCAGCTACCGACGGTGCCTGAGGCAGCACCAGACGGACAGGTACCCGGGGCCACAGTCACGGTTGCTCCAGCTCCTGAAGGGTCCAGCAAATAGTGAAACCCAGGGGTACTATTGGACACAGTGACCGACTTGGTCACCGACACGCCTTCCCGCACGCTGCCAAAATCGACGTTCTGCGCGCTTAACCCAGCTAGCGCAGCATTAGGCAAAATCGCAGCCAAAAACAACAGGCCTAGAACTATCCTCTCGGCTCGCTTCATTAGGTCTTCTCCCCTTTTCTGAACGAATTTCGTCGAACGTAGCCTCAGCGTTTTTGTCGGTGCCACTGCGCCTTCTTTAACGCGGTCACGGAACGTCGCCACCTTGATCGACTTAGGTGCAATTTTTACCACATAACCAATACACAAATATAACGTTTGCTACTGCGCCGTGCAGCTATTCACATTATTTAGCTCAAGTTGTCCCACCACATCTTTAAATTCACTGAGACATTGAACCCTCAAGGTAAGGTTCAGTTTTCCGCAACACTCGACCCCTTCCAGCTTATACTGGACGAGGCTTTTCCAGAAATTTTGGAAGACGCCTTCACGGTCACATTTTTGCCCTTGATGGTAATATCTCCATTCTTTTTCATCACGATGCTAGCGGAGCCAGTTTTAAAGGTAATGTCATCCGCAGCCTCCACAATGAGTGACTTTCCCACTTTGAGCTCGTCATTCTCCTTGACCTCCACCGAACGCATTTTACCGACTTCCAGCTGCTGATCACCTTCGACCTCAATTGTCTGCATGCCACCCACGCTGATGTCCTGGACACCACCCACCTCCAGCGTGTGCACGCCCCCTACCTCGGTTGTGGCCAATCCCAGCACTGACAGGTTATATGTAGCGCCTACATTGACTTCCTGCGAAAACCCAACGTTGAGCGCATCAGAGTTGGCGATAGTTGTCACGCGGGAGCTGCCAACCATCTCAGTCTGATTTTTCCCAATAGTGACCGACTCATTACTACCCACCAGGCGTGTCCGGTCGGCACCCACCGTCAGTTCCTGACTGGCACCTATCGTTTGCTTCTGGTTCTTTCCCACTGAGAGGATCTCATTATCGCCAACCTTAGCAGTACGGTTTTTACCGACATCGAGCGTTTCATTAACACCAACAGTCTCTGAATTGCAATTTTTAACGAGCACTTTCCGGTCTTTTTCAGCCTGAACGTAGAATTCCTCCGCCCCCTTCTTGTCCTCCAGGCGAATCTCGTTAGCATTCGACGCTCCCCCTCCGGGAGAGCTTCGAGTTTTTAGACCCGACTGTGTTTTGTTTCCGGGCAGACCATAAGGCGGCGGATTGGATCCGTTGTATACCGTGCCCATCACCAAGGGGCGATCGGGATCTCCCTCAATGAAGGCCACCATCACCTCATGACCGACGCGCGGGATAAACTGTGCACCAAATCCGGGACCCGCTGCAGATTGCACGACGCGAATCCAGCAAGAGCTAGTCTGGTCGTTCTTTCCATAGCGGTCCCAGGGAAATTGTACTTTTATGCGGCCATGCTTATCCGGATAGATCTCTTCTTTTGGAGGCCCAACAACAACTGCCGTCTGCGGGCCTCGAACCGAAGGCCGCGGCGTAGCCCGAGCTAACCTAAAGGGCGTTACCGATGGTGTGCAATCGAATTTAACCTCCCAAGTCTCCTCACTGGGATTTTTAGCACCTGACAAATAGGCTGGCGCAACAACTCGGTGATACACCTCCGTCAACAGGTATTCTTGATTTTGACTACGTCTGGGATGCTGTTGCAGTGTAAATAACTGGCCGGCGGCCAGAGCAAGACTGTCGGTATCGCCCTGAAAAATTTCATGCTCTGCCTGTAACTCTTCAATACGATTCCTCACATAGTGATCTCCTTCTTGAGTATCACCATATCGATCATGAAAATCGAAAACCTCCCATGATGCCTGTGCATGGGGCCGGTCAATGAGTCGTTTGGTAGAAATGTCGGCTCTAGGCGTTTCAAAATTGTAGGCATTGAGGGCTACTTGCCCTGTTAAAACGCTAGCACCCATAGTCCAGTGGCTGACAGAGTCTTCTTTTAGACGCTTACCAACATTTACGGGGTGATACTTAATATTCGATTGGCCGGGCACGTGATCGTGGCCGGAATGATCGTCTACCAGAACCATATAATGGGCCGACTTGCCATGTTGAAAAAAGAAATAGATACCCTCTTCCTCCATCAACCTCATAATAAAATTGAGCGTGGACTCGCGGTACTGTACGCAGTACTCACGTTCGGGATATTTACGGGTTAATTTAAGCTTGTAATCAGTAAAGCCACTGTCGGCAAAAATCTGTTTGAGTAAATCAGGCACCGTAATCTCTTGGAAAATGCGACAGTCCGCAACTTTGTCGAGCATCGCCGACCAAGGTACCAATTCAAATTGGTAAAACCATTGTCCGGCGTAAGGGGCACCGAGGAACTGAACTTTGTCGATAAGGCCATTGAAATAGCGCTTCCCCCCCGTATCGGACTCGACGGTAACTGTAGCGGGCAGTCCCAGTAAGTCTTCGGTGGCAATGTCGGGATTCTCAGAAAGGGCCTGAACCGAGTAGCTGAACCCGCGTCCCAGTCGCTCTGCACCCGACATTGATACGAGCTTTAGTGTGTCTCCCAGAGGCGTTGATACAGTGTATTTTCGTCCGGCACTCATCGTATTTCACTCACTCAAATTGGTAAGAAAATTGCCCATCGGTTTCTGATACGCACACAGCTGTGATGGGCTTATCCTCCATCATTCTGGTTAAGAATTCTCGCGATATCTCGGGCAACACCGTATTTGTGAGAATGGCGTCTATCATGCGGCCACCACTTTCGACTTCTATGCAGCGCTGTCGAATAAGCTCCACGGCAGCATCATCGACCGTCAGCGGAATTCCATAAGCAGCTTCAATCCGCTTCTGAATCCGTGCTAACTGCAGTCGCGTTATCGCTAAAATCATGTCATCTGACAGTGGGAAATACGGGATAACCACCAGCCTTCCAAGTAGCGCTGGTGGAAACTCTTTTAGTAGCGGTTCGCGCAGTGCTTTGGCGATAGCATCTGGCTCTGGCATTAGTTCAGGGTCATCGCAAAGCGA
This sequence comes from marine gamma proteobacterium HTCC2080, assembly GCA_000169115.1. Taxonomy (GTDB): domain Bacteria; phylum Pseudomonadota; class Gammaproteobacteria; order Pseudomonadales; family Halieaceae; genus Luminiphilus. The sequence goes on along the minus strand of AAVV01000001.1, from coordinate 217,348 downwards.
GCTAATGAGGTCGGTACCCGCATTAGTCGTCAATAAAATGAGGGTATTTTTAAAGTCAATCGCGCGCCCCTCACCATCCTCCATCCAGCCCTTATCAAACACCTGAAAAAACAATTCATGAACATCGGGGTGAGCCTTTTCTACCTCATCAAGGAGCACAACGCTGTAGGGACGTCTGCGCACCGCCTCCGTCAAAACACCACCTTCGCCATATCCAACGTACCCCGGCGGTGCACCCTTGAGGCTGGACACTGTGTGGGCCTCTTGATATTCACTCATATTAATTGTGATGAGGTTTTGCTCACCACCATAGAGCGACTCTGCAAGCGCAAGAGCGGTTTCGGTTTTACCCACGCCGGATGTACCCGCCAGCATGAATACGCCAATAGGCTTATTGGGGTTATCTAATTTAGCCCTAGACGTTTGAATGCGCTTGGCAATCATATCCAGTGCGTGCCGCTGGCCAATAATGCGCTGCTCTAAATTATCAGCAAGGTGCAGCACGGTCGAAATTTCATTACTCACCATTTTCCCAACGGGAATACCCGTCCAGTCTTGCACCACAGAGGCGACGGCCTGATCTCCTACCACGGGGAGTATCAACGCCTCTTCGCCCTGAAGCTCAGTAAGCGCAGCACGCTTGACCGCCAACTCATCGAGTAGGGCTTTGCGTTCTTCAGCGCTCAAAGCCGCTTCCGGCTCCTGATCTTGACCCTCAGCAGCTGTGTTGTCCTCAGCAGCACTAGAATCGTCAGCAGCGGGTTCGCTAGCCTCACGCAGTTGATTTTGTAAATCAACAATCCTAGCCACCAGTTCCCCTTCAGCTGCCCATCGCTCTTCCAGTACTGTGAGTCGATCACGCTCAACAACCAAAGACGCATCCACGTTTTGCTTCCTTTCAGCCGTATCAACACCCACAGCCGACTCTCTTGCGATAATCGCCATTTCAGTTTCAAGGCTTTCAATTTGCCGGCGACAGTCATCGATCTGCGCCGGCACCGCATGCTGACTTATGGCAACACGAGCACAAGCGGTATCAAGCAAACTGACTGACTTATCGGGCAACTGACGAGCCGGAATATAACGATGCGACAGACGAACCGATGCCTCCAAGGCCTCGTCAAGCACTTCAACGGCATGGTGCTTTTGCATGCTCTTGGCGATCCCACGCATCATTTTTATCGCTTTTTCTTCAGAGGGCTCCAGGACTTGGACGACTTGGAAACGACGCGTCAACGCAGGGTCTTTTTCAATATGCTTTTTGTATTCCGCCCAAGTAGTCGCGGCTACTGTCCGCAAATTACCTCGAGCCAACGCCGGCTTGAGCAAGTTGGCAGCATCACCCGTGCCTGCTGCACCACCGGCACCAATAAGCGTGTGAGCCTCGTCGATGAAAAGAATGATCGGTGTTTCTGAGGATTGCACCTCCTCGATAACTTGTCTCAGCCGCTCCTCAAACTCGCCTTTCATACTGGCACCGGCTTGCAGCAATCCAATGTCGAGCGACAGCAGCTTAACGTCTCGCAGGGAGGGAGGTACGTCGCCGCGGGCAATTCGCTGGGCAAAACCCTCAACCACCGCCGTCTTACCGACGCCTGCCTCGCCCGTGAGAATTGGGTTGTTTTGACGGCGGCGCATCAAAATATCTACCAGCTGGCGAACCTCATCATCACGACCAACAATGGGGTCCATATCGCCACTGCGCGCCTCTTCCGTCATATCGACCGTAAATTGGGCAAGCGCCTCACCTTTACCCATGGCCGGTGGTGCCATCGCAGAATTTTCGGTACCGGGCTCCGAGGCACCCTGAGCCGATGATCCCGTCTCCGGAGAATCTCCAGTTAGAGCATCAAATTGATCCCCCAAAGTCTCCTCAGAAATTTTTCCAAACTCGGAACTAATACCTAGCAACACGCTTTTTAAAGAACGTGTCTTAAGCATGCCAAGTATCATGTGACCTGTTCTAACCCTCGTATCATTTAGCATCAAACTGCCATACACCCAACCACGCTCTACGCTTTCCTCAAGATGCGGTGAAAAGTCGCTTATTGAGGTTGCGCCTCTGGGCAAACTGTCTAGGGCGGATGTGATGTCTCGCACTAAAATCGACGGATCAATCTCGAAACTCTTAACAATTCGATGCAAATCTGAATCGGCGAGCTGCAAGACCTGCTGAATCCAGTGAACAACCTCTACGTAAGGATTACCTCGCATTTTGCAGAACACAGTCGCACTTTCTACAGACTGGTAGGCTATTTTGTTTAACTTACCAAACAGGGCAGATCGCGAAATTTCACTCATAAGTGGACTCTCCAGATGTCTTCATCGGGCAACGCTGCCCAACACATTATCAATATTTGTTTGTGACGGATTTAGGGCCAGATCGTCGAGGTCCGTCTCCTGAGGCCCCTCTACAAGCCATGTTGTCCACCCCAGCTGACCAAACGTCCCGGGGCGGGTAGGCGTAGCCTCATCTTTTGCGAGCACTAGATTCATATCCCAATCAAGCTCTCCTCCGATGTAACTGTCAACAGCGCTGACAACCTTTTCCAGCAACCCACCACCCGGCAGCAAACTGAGATATTGCGCCAAGGAAAGAGCACCTATACGCAATCTGAATTTATTACCTTTCTGCCACGTTCGACCGCCAAGTGTCGCCTGCCTACCTAAGCGCTGAGACGATAACTGCCCATGAATGCGCAGCAAGTCCCTGTCCTCGATCACCAACCAACGGCCCACGAACTCCTCAAGGAATACCGGCATGGTCAGGATAGATTTCAAAATATCTAATAGGGCCTCGGGATGTTTTACCTCAGAGCACAAATGCCCAGAGAAAAAACGTTTTAACTGGTTAGGCATGCGGTCTGTCGGATGGTTTGGCCCCTCAATCAAGCCAAATATCGAGTTTAACTGCTGAGCATACACATCAGTATGCCTTTCCAGATTTGCCGTTGGCGTTGCATCAGCCCAAATACGATAAAAGTATGTCAGCAAGCGGTGATGAAACATATCGAGGAAAGCGACGAGTGCATCATCCTGATGATGAAGCACTCTTTCCCGTGCATACTCTGTGAGATGAAAGGGTAAAGGCCCTTGAGGCCCAAACAATCCATAAAACAAAACGGACAAACGTGGTGGCCTACCGGAGTCAGTTGCAAACTCTGACAAGCTGCTCGGGGCCATAATCATGGAAGGCTCTTGAGCTAACCTAACAGGATCGTCTGAGGCTTTTCGTCCGTACCCCCACTGGGAGTCACGTGGAAACTCTGACTCCAATATGCGCATCGCTTGATAAAAACTGAAGCGCCAGGGTTCACGTCGAAGTAAGGCGTACCCGCTCAGAGAAGATGCCGATGACCCACTGTCGGTGGCCATAGAATTTCCTCCTTGGAGTCTGTGAATACAACGCGAGTTTCGGTGAAGCTATTAATCGACACATAGCGCGAAAAAAAACGCTCAAGGACTCGAGTCAGTAAAAACGACCCAAAACCAGCAAAGCCAGATTCGTCAACTTTCACCGTGACCTGCAGGCCTCGTCCATAGGTGATGGGACCGTCAGTGGGAAGTCGTCGGGTTACACGTCGCGCGGCGACAGACTGAATTGATTCGATTTGCCTTCGGATCGTTGAATCTGACTCATCTCCATATAGCGCTAACAAATCTCGAATGGCTCTGGCGCCCTTTCCCGGGGACCCTTCCACCAGGCTCAGATAATTTGTTGAAAGATGATTCACCGCGCGCCAAGTCAAGGCACCCTCACCTAATGCCAAGCCCTCCTTAGGCCGGGTAGGACCCGCTTTTGCTCGTATTGCATTAACGGGCGCATTAATGTCGAGTGAAAAATCTGTTGAACCACGCCCCACTCCAATATTGATGGGAAGATCTCGATTCGTACAAAAAACCTGCGCCTCCAAATGCTTCATGGAAGCGGGGTACGGCGCCTCATTTTGATCAACCAGCGAGAGAAAAACCTCGCTCCCCATGTAAGCAGACCGCGCTCCAAATTTACGTGCACTGGAAGAGGTCAATCTTTTATCAAATCGTTGGCTGAAAAATGCGCCGGCGGAAAAACCCAAGTCCTGCCCCACACTATCGTAAAGCCGGGCAAACCGGTGTTCTTCGTTATGCTCTGAAAATCCGCTAACGCTCTCCACAGAGTACACTTCAAAATCTGCTGGCCGCGTACGATCCACGAGCAAGTGATGTTCTTCATGCTGCGTGTCTAGGCGCATTCGGTCTGTACGGCGTGAAAACAGATTAATGGCAGGGGCACAATTTAAGGAGAAGTCAGCAACACTAACTCGGCCTATCAGTTCTTGATCAGCTTCGCTCAAAAATATGGTCAAAATGCATTCGTCCTGCTTTTGACGCGCTAATGCTGTCGTCAGGCCAGACATTTGCACAAATAAAAATTTTTCAGGGAAGTGAAAATACTCACCTAGCAACGCAAATCCCGAAAAATAACGCGTGTCACGAGGAAGCAACGAATTTTCTTCATCAAGCCCCGGCAGGCTTACGTGGTGGCCATCAATAAATTGGCGTGAGCCTTGCTGGACATCGCTGACCTGCATGCCCAAAGCATGCAAAGACAGCTGCTTTAACAGCCGGTGAGCCTGCCGGGTTTGGCCTGATAAATAAAATGTAAGGCTCTCGATCATTGACTCTTGAAAAGCAGTTCCATCAAGTGTCTTCAACTTTAAACGCAAAGCTGCACGCGGGTTTAACGTGGGTGGGGCTAACTCTTTGAGTGCGGCGATATCTGTCGCATAGTCGACATTGGTTACCGCTATCGGTAGCAACTCACAAGGTTGTGTTGTTGCAAACTCACAGGCAGTTTGCTCCGAGGCTGCCTTGGTAGCCCTAAGCCGGGTTCCCCTGTCTATTGCAACGCCGCCATCAATACCAGCAGCGTCATCTAACTCAAACTGGACAACAGTGGCCGAGGGTCTGGGTGCTAGGTAACTTGGGTAAACCTGCTGCAGCAAGCTTTGCAGGAAGCGAGGGTATTGCGCGTCCATCCTGAGGTGCAGACGAGCGGTTAGAAAGGAGAAGCCCTCTAACAGCCTCTCAACATACGGGTCGGAAACATCAGCAGTATCAAGCGAAAGGTGTGAAGCTACTTTGGGGTAGTCTTTAGCGAATTCACCCGCCATATCCCTGATAAATTGTAATTCACGCTCATAATATCCTAGGAATCGTGCATCCATCAGGAACGACCGCCTGCGACAGCAATATGGCCATCTTGAAGGTCAATGATCGATCTAATAACTAAGTGCTCCGGCGCGGGCTGCCCCCAGATATCGCAGTGCAAGTCGAACGCCAATGCTCGGCCATCCATATGATCAGTTTTACTAACCTCAAGCACCAGCGTCGCCGGTATGATACGAGGCTCAAAAAACAGCACAACCTGCCGGATGCGCTCCTCGATTTCAGTGGCAGACAACCCTGCCACTGTGCGCCCAGTGAGCTCATTTGTGCCGTAATTCAATACAGACTTAGCAGCGTGAGGGAATGCCTCCAACTCCGGATAAACAGACGACAGATTAACGGTGTTCATCAGCCAAGCGATATCCCTTGTGACAAATTCCCGCAGCTTACGGGCCGAAATAAACGCCGTACTGCCCGAGGAGCCCCGACTAGAGGGAGGTGACTGATTTTCAGATTGGCCAACCCCACTGGCACTCTCGCTGCCCACTAAAGACACCCACTGACGCCTCCCAGAGCGCAGTGGCGTGTCGTCAACGAGACGATCAAGCAAGGACGGCTGCAGCCTCTCTTTCTGGAACATGGTGTCCATGAGGCTAATTCGCTTCCACTAATTAATCAGCGTTCGTTTGATCGGACGCAAAGGCAATCGTTCGAACATCTAAAGCCGAATAGTCATCATCAGAAGTCGCGTAGAGACGCTGGCCAATTCCCGCCCATGTATCGTCGCCCAAAGGTGCCCATGCCGTTTCTCGAGCAAATTGCTGGGCAGCAGACCAGTTAGAAGTATCTCCGGGGTACCTAGCAGGAACAAATCCGACCTCTTCGCCACCGCCCTGCCAAACTATCGACACAGGCGCCCAGACGAGATCTCTTACGTCGGTCGGCGGCTCAAAAGTGAGCGACTCGATCCTTGCTTGCGGCACCCAGTAATAATCTCCGCGAACCATAATTTCAAAAAAAGGCCCTATCCTAGAGTCCGAATCAGCTAGCCACTCAAAACTATCATCGTTGACACGTCCAGCAAGTGCAGGGGCAAGACCAAATGCTTCCTCGCGCAGCTCAATAGCCTGATCATGGCGACCAACTGCATCGGCTTTTAATGCTTCCAGCACAAGCACCATCCACTGCTCTGGCTGCCCCAGAATGGGTGCTGTGTGCTTTCCAGAAAACACGCCCTGGCGAAATAATTCGCAAGATAAGAGCGATCCATAGGACTGCTCAAGCACCTTAAAGTCATCATCTAACTGCTTAAGAACTGTTAGCTGTTTTGCTGCTCTTTGCCACTGCCCATTGATGGACAGTAACTGGAACAAGGCAATGCGGGGGGAGGCCGCTGCAGGCGCGGCCTTGACATCTTGAGTAACGGCCTCAAGCGCTTGCTTGATGTCGCCGTCGTTAACCCACTTTTCGATGTCCAATCCTGCCCCCTTTGATCAAGCCCTCACGGTGTGAAAGGCCCTATCTAACTTATGCGGATTCGTTAGTTTGTACGTTCCAGCCAGCTTTAATTTCACCGCCGTCTTTAGCGCCATCATTCTTTTGAGCCTGATAAGCCACTTCAAACTTAGCATACGCGAGCGAAACATTTTCTACATAACGATCATCACCGCCAGATCCGCCTAAGCCCACCGATGTGATAATGACGTCGGTTAATTTGATCTTTAAAAATTCGATCGCAGAAGAACCACCAGCCTTGCGAGCAAAAAGCGTCGCCTCTTTGATGTGTGTGCCGTCGGCCAATTTAGACATAAGGTTCGGGGAGGCCTTATCGTAATACTTGGTCAACATCATATCTTGAAAGCTTGCCTTGCCCGAGGCACCGCCGCCGCCCAAATCGAACGATCCGGTAGAAACACCTCCCCAAGACCAACTTATGATATCAATCTCGCCTTTGTGCTCCTTATCCTGCGACTCTCCATCAATTCCGTCTAGCTTTAAAAACGCGTCCACTGCCATATCTAATCCCTCGCCACTAAAAAATGATTACCAATTAATTGTTTGCCGGTGATTTTTAATGTCGGACCACCCGCCAGCCCCTAAACTTCGTCTTATGTGCCGGCAATTAACCTGCCTTCGCCGACGGAAGTTTTGACACCAATCGCAACGACACAGTCAGGCCTTCCAGCTGATAATGCGGCCTTAAGAAAAACTGCGACGTGTAATACCCAGGGTTGCCCTCAACCTCCTGCACACGAACTTCCGCAGCAGCCAGCGGCTTCTCAGCCTTTGTGGTCTCACTGGAATTTTCTGGATCGCCGTCAACATAATTCAGGATCCAGTCGCCTAACCAGCGCTCCATGTCAGCACGCTCTTTAAATGATCCTACTTTGTCTCTCACGATGCACTTCAGATAGTGCGCGAAGCGACAGGTGGCAAACAAGTACGGCAATCGCGCTGCCAAATTGGCGTTTGCAGTGGCGTCAGGGTCATCGTACTCAACGGGCTTCTGCAGAGACTGAGCGCCAATAAATGCCGCCATATCACTGTTCTTTTTGTGGATGAGAGGCATAAAGCCATTTTTTGCGAGCTCGGCTTCCCGACGGTCGGAAATCGCAATTTCCGTTGGGCACTTCATGTCCGCACCACCGTCGTCCGTTGGAAACGAATACACTGGTAGCTCTTGAACAGCACCACCCGACTCAATACCTCGGATTCTTGAGCACCAGCCGTACTCTTTGAACGAACGGTTAATATTTACCGCCATGGCGTAGGCTGAATTCTGCCACGCAAAGTTGCTGTGATCGGCGCCGTTGGTATCCTCCTCAAAGTCAAACTCATCAACAGGATCGGTTTTAGTGCCATAGGGCAAACGCGACAGCGTCCTAGGCATGGTCATGCATAGATAGCGTGCATCTTCCGAATCCCTGAGAGAGCGCCAAGCTGCATACTCAGGAGTTTGGAATATTTTTGTGAGGTCCCTAGGGTTGCTGAGCTCCTGCCACGAATCCATCTGCATTACCGATGAATCGGCAGCCGATATGAAGGGACAGTGAGATGCAGCTGAGATTTGTGCCATATTGGACAGTAACTCAACGTCTTGAGGGCTGTGATCAAAGTAAAAATCCCCCACTAAGCAACCGTAGGGCTCGCCACCAAACTGGCCATACTCCTGCTCGTAAATCTGCTTAAAAATGGGGCTTTGATCCCAAGCCGTTCCTTTATATTTCTTGAGTTCTTTGCCCAGCTCTTTCTTGCTGATGTTCTGAACACGAATTTTGAGCATTTCATCCGTCTCAGTGTTCGAGATCAGATAGTTCAAACCACGCCAGGCACCCTCCATTTGCTGAAAATCTGCATGGTGTAAAATATGGTTAATTTGCTCGGTGAGCTTGGCATCTATCTCGGCGATCAAGGCCTGAATAGTGCTCATGACGTCATCCGAGATAACGACGGTATCCTTTAATAACTGCCCTGCCAATGTCCGAACAGCGCCTTCTACAGCATCTCGAGATCGGTCTGACTTCGGCTTAAACTCTTTATTTAAAAGATCCTGAAATTCGCTGACCTCAAGCGTTGTGGTTGCACCTTCTGCTGCCCCTGCTGCTTGTTCTTCTGTGGACATTATTGCTTCCCCTGTTCACTAATTCTTACGTCATTAATTTCCGAGCGGTGGTGCTATTCGCCCTCTTGAGGTTCATCCTCTTGCTTGGGCGATGCCGCAAGCGATTGGAGCAAAGTGGGATCTGCCATCACTTTGTTAATGAGTTCCTCAGCTCCCGACTTGCCGTCCATGTAAGTGATGAGATTACTGAGCTCGGTACGCGCCTCGAGCATTTGCTTAAGGCCGTCGACTTTGCGTGCAATGGCTGCGGGCGAAAAGTCCTCCATACTCTCGAAGGTAACATCGACGGGCAGGTTCCCCTCTCCTGTGAGCGTATTAGGCACACTAAACGCCACCCGCGGCTTGATCGCCTTCATGCGATCATTAAAATTATCGACGTCGATCTCCGTAAAAGAGCGGTCGGCCAGAGGGGCTTTCTCGACCTCAGACTTACCTGAAAGGTCTGCCATTACGCCCATCACAAACGGGAGCTGGACTTTCTTCTCCGCACCATAAAGCTCCACGTCGTACTCAATCTGAACTCTGGGAGCTCTATTGCGTGCTATGAATTTTTGACTACTTGCCTTTGCCATTTCAATGACCTCTTTGTTCGAAAGGTATGCTGCACCCTAGATTTCACAACACGGTTTACCACACATTTCACCCTAATTATAGCTTCGCAAACATGCGGTAACGGAACTCGACTAGCACTTCACAATTTGGTTGTTCCGCGGTTGACTTGAATCCTCACCGGCAACCGAGCAGAGCCGCCCATCACTCATCGCCACTATCAAGCCCGCCAACGTTTCTGATCTGATCTAAACCTTCAGGCGCCATGTCCCGAATAATCTCTAGGAAATCCATTGCGGTCAGGCGCTTGGCACGCTGCAATAGCAACGGCACGGGGCTGGAGGGCTCTTCATTGCGGAAATAAGCTATTGCGGCATCCAGACTCCTGATGACGTCTGCTCTGCTGGAAATTTGTCCCGGTACTGCACCCGTCTTGCTGGCACCGGCATCGCCCTCCTGATCTGCACCAACATCAGCGCCAGCCACATCTTCACCCCTGCGGGCGAGGAAAACTGCAATATCCCGATATGCACCCGCCAACATCGCCCCAAGTTTTTCTAAATTGAGCATGGAGTTCGGCGCGAGGTCATCAAATGTTGTTTGGATTTCAGAAGCGAGTTCAGAAGCTCGATGCACGTTCTCCGCCAGGGTGCGCAAATCATCCATAGGGCACTCAAGGAGGCATCCGTTGACTGATGCGGCGTCGGGTAAGTCTTCGTCGGCGATAGGCGTCAAATCACCGTTAGCAACCAACAACGCCCGGTAGCTTACTGTGCCAAAACCGCGCACAGATATCATAGGTGCTACCTGTAAATCTTTGAGCAATGCCTCTTCGTCGGCTAACTGACTGAGCGTGTTGGCACGAATTGTTGGGTCATTGTCGTCATCCGGGTCTAACTGTGGATGCACGCTGTCCCAGAACCGATTGAGAAGACCCAAGGTTAGCTCGAGGCCAGCAACCAGACCCGCAAAGCCCGAGGTGACCAATTGTCCGTGGGTGTATAAAACAGCCAAACGTAAATCTTTAGTCTGTCCCAGCAGCGATTCCGCCCCCGAAACAACAACTTGCCACTCAGGTGGTTCGCCCTCTGACACTGAGTCGCCCAGTTCTTGGCTGGGCTTCCCTTGAGAGGCGCGTTCTAATTCCCCAAAGGCAGGGTCGTACTCAAAGTCGCCACCCGCAGGTTGGTCATCGGATATAGGCTCTAGCAGTTGCTCAACGTTCATCCAGCACTCCCTTGCCGGCTTGGTTCCATGCTGAAACGCCGGAAACGAAAAACATAACTTTTTTCCTGCTACATCTCAAGCACTCGACGGTAACCTTTAAGTAAACCAATTAAAAATGTTAGTTTTGCGTAGGTGATCACTGAAAGGCCAACAGACACTGTGGCAGACGACGAAACGATTCAAGCGCAGCAAAGCATACCTGCAGACGAAACAGTTATGGCCGATAAGACGATGCTTCAACCGCGAGCACAAGGGGCAACCTCAAATTCAGGGCCTCCGTCGCCGAGTCCACCGAGCACCTCAACATCCGTAGCGACAGGGTCGCTAATAAAAGAGCGGTTCAGAGTAACCTCGACTTTGGGCACTGGCGGCATGGGCACCGTTTACCGCGCTGTTGACCTGCGTAAAGAAGAAGCCCGGGATTCCAACCCACACATTGCGATAAAAATACTAACCGGCGAGCTCGCACAGCACGCGCAGTCCTTCATCATGCTGCAGCGAGAAGCGAGAAAATCACAACAACTTGCGCACCCAAATATCATCACTGTTTATGATTTTGACCGTGATCAAGACTTGGTCTACATGACCATGGAAGAATTGGACGGGCAGCCCCTTGATGAGCTTATTACAGCAAATCCGCGAGGGGTTTCTCCCGAAGTTCTCAACAATATACTCAGCGGTATAACCGCGGGCTTAGAGTACGCCCACAGCAAGCAAATCATTCATTCAGACCTCAAACCCAGCAACATCTTTCTACTTAAATCGGGGGAGGTGAAAGTTCTAGACTTTGGTATTGCCAGAGCAGCCTCAGGTTCTTCCATCGCGGGGGATAAAACCGTCTTCGACGCGGGAGAGCTAGGCGGGCTGACCCCTAGTTACGCCAGTATTGAAATGTTTGACGGCGAAGACCCCACCTCTGGTGATGACATCTATGCGCTGGGCTTGATCGCCTATGAACTGGCAACAGGAAGGCATCCCTACGGTCGCACCCCGGCCCCTCAGGCCAAAGCCGAAGGAAAACAGCCACCGAAAAAGCCTGAAATATTTAGCAAACGTCAGTGGCGCTCAATAAAAGGTGCCCTCGCGTTAGAGACCAAAGAACGTCTTACTGACGTCAGTGAGTTTCGTCGGCTGTACTTTGGTCAGTCGCGCTTGTTCAGCGTCTCAGCGGTGATACTGATACTTATGATAGCCACGGCCAGTGTCACACTCTACCTGTCCCCAGATGGAGAGCCCGCAGCCGTGCCTTTTGAGTCACTTCCTATCGATGTGCAAAAGGTTGTCACCCAGCAACTGCAAATGGCGAGTGAATCTTTAAAGTTTAGAGACTACAACGCAGCGCTTTTTCATCTTGAGCGCGTGAATGACTTACACAGAAACAGTCCTGAGGCCCTCAGTCTCGCAGGAGAAATTGTCGAAGACTGGCTTGTTTTAGATGGCGCCAAATCGGCCGGGGACCTCAAAAAGCAAGTTAACAACCTGCTGATGTATGAGGTAATGCAATCCAATGAAAAATTGCAGGAGATAAAAGCAGCCATGGAGAGGCAGGCAAAATAGGGCCGTCTGTTCACCTTGGCTGGGCGGGGGTTGCACCTGTGAACGCCTCACCCAGAAGGCTTTCCCAAGCCGACACCCAGCAGCAAGTGTGAGTAAACTGGGGTTTCACAACTAACCGCCCCGGAACTGCCTGCTCAAAAGCACTCGAGATCTCTGGCGGTACAACAGCGTCCTCCCCGCCCGCAAAATATATACGCTGAGTGACTCGGTCGGGTAGTCCAAACTCGATTGGATTCATTGAACCAATAAGAGGCAGAAAGCCTCGCATTTCGGCCCAAAGCTTGGTGTCTAGATTGCCATTAATCGTAACTATGTGGGTAACGGATTCAGCACATCCCGCAACCAATACCGCAAGCGCACCTCCACCGCTAAAACCCACCAGCGCCACTGGCATTTGATTTTCAGCAGCAAGGCCTTCAACGGCTTGGCATAACGCATCAACTACCACTGAGCCATAACGACCGGCCGTCCACAAATCTGCATGACAGGCCACAGCATCCAGATAAAAATGGCAGGGGCGCCCCAAATAAATTGATGGCGCAGGATCTTGCAGCATCATCGAAAGAACCAGTGGATTCGTCGGTGTAGCATTTTGACTGGCTGGACCCTCTGGACCCACCAGAGGGCGTCCGTCGCCATCGAGGTAAATGTGGAGCAGCGAACCTTGTTTGGCCTCATTGTTAAACAGTGCTAATTTGAAACCTCCAACGGCAAGCCAAGCGTCGGGCTGTTGTGGAAAAACGCGCAGGCCGCGCTCAGCGCAGCCGAGTGCTAAACAGCTGAGAACAACGATGATCGCGATTACATAGGGCTTAACATGCATGCTAGCGGCTCTTTGAAGCTCAGTGACGGTGAGGGTAAGATTTTGTCAACAATAACAACTTCGGGGGATCTATGGCTCACATAACCACAAGGCTAGTAGGGGTGCTCATATTTTTAGTCGCCACAGCTGCGCCCGCTGCTGAGGCCCAAGACACCGCCTCGCAGGGGTCGGTTTCAGATCTGCAAGTTGTCGATTGCTTGTTGCCCGGACAAGTCCGTCGTTTAGGCCAAAGTCGCTACATTACGGCTCGTCGCCCCATTATGACAACGGCTGGCGATTGCCGAATACGGGGTGGGGAATACACCGAATTTGACCGCGCTGACTACCGAACTGCTTTGGCGGTCTGGTTACCTGCGGCGGAGGCAGGTGATCCTGAAGCCCAGACCAATGCCGGCGAAATTTTTGAGAAGGGACTGGGAACAACACCAAATTACGGCGCCGCTCTGATCTGGTATCGCAAAGCAGCTGAGCAAGGCTATTCCCGAGCCCAGTTTAATCTGGGCACCCTATACGAGCGGGGCTTAGGCGTTGAGGCTGACAAACTCATCGCGCTGAACTGGTACCGCAAAGCATGGGATATGCCTGAGGATTCGGTGATTTATCAAACCGCAGCGCGGGAGGCACAAGACCAGCAGCGGGCGAAATTAGAGTCGGAAATAAGTAAAAAAAGCAACCAGATAACCTTGCTGCAGTCGCAGGTTGACCGACTCAAAGTTTCTATCGATGCATTACAGCAGCGTCCAGAGACTACCGAACCGACACCTCCGGTAAATAACGACTCGGCTCAATCATCGGAACAAGCTAACGATCCAACCCCTGCAACCACAGCAAGTGCGTCGCTGCCGAGTGATGATCTCAGAGACCAAATAGCGCAACTGGAATCAATGATTGCCGGACTCAGCGAAGCTAGGTCTGAAGTTGAAACTGAATATGCTGCCATTCCCGTCTTTCGTCAGCCTAAGGCGGTCACCGCTGAGTTAGCCTCATCGGATTCCAATGAAGGCGATCCCACTGAGAATACGTCCTTCGGCCAATACTATGCCCTCATTATTGGGAACAGCGATTACCGACACATGGTTGACCTGACAACGCCCCAACTGGACGTTGAAAAAATCGGCTCCATTCTCGAAGGGCGCTACGGGTTTTCTGTCAAAGTGCTGTTAAACGCCAGTGATGTTGAGGTTATGCATGCCATAAACGACCTTAATAGTGAGCTCGATGAGGACGACAACTTACTGATTTATTACGCGGGCCACGGCAGCCAAATGGAAATGGGGGATCTTCAAGCCGGATACTGGTTACCCGTCAATGCCGACCCACCACCGCGTGACACCCACTGGATTTCAAACGAATCTATTACCCGCCACCTGGGCAGGTTGAAAGCCAAACGCGTGTTGGTTGTCGCCGACTCGTGCTACGCAGGCCTCCTTTCAGACGCTCCGGATTACCTTTTTCTCAGCCAGCCAGGAAGCAACAATTATTCTGCAGAATTCATGAAATACAAACTAAACCGTAGCAGCAGATTAATGATTTCGTCTGGTGGCAACTCGCCAGTATTAGATAACGGAGGCACTGGCCACTCCGTCTTTGCGAGTGCCTTTATCAACATTCTTGGGGCCAACGAGCAAATCATGTCTGGGCCCCAACTGTTTAGCCAACTTAAGCCCGTCGTGCTGGAAAGATCTGAAGCCGTAGGGTTTCGGCAAGAACCCGACTTCAAAACCATAAAAATATCTGGGAATGAAGCGGGCGACTTCTTCTTTGTGCCAGCGTCAGCTGGCAGTTAATCATGAGATAAGATACTTAATCGCAGATTCATCGTCTGTGGAATAATAGTAACACCCCGCCCAAGCGCCGGAACCTATGATTGCGGCCAGCTTAGGCTTAGCAGACGTGAATTTCACTCTGGCATGCGCCTTAAACGCAGCCTCGCGCAATCCAGTTTTCTTAACATATTCCGACCACCGAGCACCGTCGCTAGGCTCAACGAGCTGCCTCGCATCGCGAGCAGCGCGCAAATGCCCTAAGAAATCGTGGTAATCGATTTCTATGATTCTATGTTGTGCCATTAGGTATCCGCCCTTGGGGGGTGTACATATATCCTTGCTTCAGTCATCAGACTTTACAACAACCGATAACGCGTCTAATGCTACCTCAACATCGAGTTTATCACCCGCAGGCGTCGGCAAAATAGCTCTCCAGCGCGCTTCGTCGATATCTCGATAGGCCGCGAGAACGCCAATATACCGTGTATCTGCCGTCATACCCTCAACTGGCAATGTTCGCTTGGAGTTTGGAGACATTTCAATTTCCGTAACACCAATAAGATCTTGTCCCAGCACCTGCTCCGCATCATCGTACAGTTCAAAGAAACGCGCATTATTGAAGGCATCAGCGGCACGAATTCGATAAATTTGAATCACAACAGGCGACGGACGCCCTTCAAGGTCGGGATTAACCGAATTGGAGGCGACCAGATTTAAGTTAACTTTTGCGGGTTTAGGCCCGCTTGCACACCCTGTAGCCAGACAAACCAGCACGCCCAGTACCAAACAATATTTCACCTGCTTTAACATAACCACACCCTTTTAACCCTAGCCGCAATTCGCACCATCAAAAACGAAGCTCTTTACGCATGAACAATATATTCTTTGCGATATACTACATCCCACGGGCAACTGTAAACAGAGGCGAAAACACCAAGCGTGAAACCTTTAGTGATTTTGACATGTACGAGTTACCACAAGGCTGAGCTTGCCGATGGTGGGATTTTCCATATTGAAGGGCCGGGAGGTTCGGTGGGGCGCAATTCCTCATCTAATATTTGCCTGCCCGATCCGCAAAAAGTTATTTCTGGCTGTCACGCACGCTTTTCGGCAGAAGGAGACAACATTGTTATCACCGACGAAAGCACCAACGGCTTGTTTGTTAATGGCGCTGCTGCTGCGTTGGGCCGAGGCAACTCGACGCCAGTCACTAACGGCATGGAGATCGGCATCGGAGAATATCTGTTCACCATCGAAGTGCTGCAAACACCGACTACAGCATCCGATAGGCCGGCAAAACTCCCGCATGACGATGGTGTCAGTAATATAAATTTTGACCCACTAGCCGATTTCACAAGTGACCCTCCCCCGGCAAAAGAGACCGGCTTTCAGGAAGGGGCCGCCAGTCTTTCTCCGAGCTTCGGGGTGGCGGCCGCCAGTGACGGGCTCTTAAAATCAAGTGCAGAAGACTTTTTTGACCCCTTAGCGCCGCCGATGGATGCGGGGTCGCAGATGAACAATGTGAACCCCCGAGCCGAGGAATCCCACTTCAGTAACCTTAATCATGGTGATCCACTGGCCGACCCCTTCTCACCACCTCAGGGGCAGTTTGATGACGCGCTGAGCGGAGGTGTCGAAGCAATAGCTGGGACAGGGGCTTCGATAATTCCTGAAGATTGGATGGCTGAGGAACAACCGCCCAAATTCGACGCCATTCCAGACCCAGCGCCGGAGAGCACTGCCCCAGAAATTCTTGAAAGTAGCCCTGAGGAAACTGAAAGCCCCAGTGAAAGTGCGGTGGGCATCGCTGCTGGAGAGGCTTCGAGTGACGAAATTGCACCTATTCAGGCTCATGAGCTAGTGATACCCAACCGAGCACCCTTACTTGAGGAAGATGGCGCTTCCGGTGCAGAGATACCAGCGACGCCGCCGATAGCAGAGCCACCAGAAATCAATCAGCAAGATGCGCCTGAGCAGCCTGTAGCAAGCCACCAGCAAGCCCCTTCGGCAAAGGCAGCTAAGGGGGCAGTGTCGGTAAGCGCTTACGCCGAGGCGGCCGCGCTGAATGATTCGGAGTTTGAGCAAGCCGTTTTGAAGGGTTTGATGGATTTATTAGCAGCTCGGGCAAATTTGAAGAACGAGTTCCGAATGGGGGCCACGCTGATTCGGCAAACTGAAAACAACCCTTTGAAGTTTGCCGCCAACGTGGAAGCTGCAAAAATTTTGTTTTCAGAATCGTCAAAGAACTCCGCTTACCTATCGCGTATGGAGGCGGTAACACAAGCAATGGCGGAAGTGCAGGAACACCAAATGGCGCTCTTAATAGGACTCAGGGCGGCCTTTACTCAACTACTGCAAACATTTTCGCCAGAAAATTTTGAAGAAAATCAGAGCGCTGGTCTTAGCAAAATTGTATCTTCGTCTGAGAAGAAAGCTTGGCTTGCCTACCGGAAATTTTATCAAGAACGGGTGGCCGAATCAGACGATCCGTTTGAAGAGCTTTTTAGAGACGCACTTGCTAAAGCTTACCTTGCGGCTCTTAACAATGACCAATAAAGATACATGCCAGAAATTGGCGCCACAATCAGCCCCATGAGGATCGCATAGGTGACAGACAAAGGCCGTGTCGTATGGACTGAGGGAATGTTTCTTCGCCCTCAGCACTTCCAGCAACAAACACGCTATTTTGAAAGCTTTATCGAAGCTCGGGTCAGAGCGATAAGTGACTTCAACTGGGGGCTCGTGAATTTTGAGTTCGATCAGGAACTGATGTTACAGGGAAAACTATCACTGGCCAGCGCATCGGGTATTTTACCCGATGGGACACCATTTTCTCTTCCTGAGCGAGACACCCCACCACTGATCATTGAAGTGGGCAGCGAAGTGAAGAATCAAATTGTTTACTTAACATTGCCAGAGCGCCGTTCCGGCATGCCAGAAATGCAGCTCCCCGATAGTGACACTATTAGTCAGGGGCGGTTGATGAGCAGCGAGGTTTCTGTCATTGACACTGCGTCACTAGACCCATCCGAGGCCCCAATTCACACGGCTTCTTTGGTTCTGGGTCTCAGATTGGAAAGCCAGCCTCTCGAGGGCTTTACCCGCATCCCGCTGTGCAAAATCATAGAGGTACGCACTGATAAAAGCCTGCTTCTAGATGAGTCTTTTATTCCGTCAGTTCTGAATCTTGAGGCCTCCAAGGTGTTGCTCGCGCTCATCAGTGAAATTCGCGGTCTGCTGCTTCATCGCGCAGAAGCCCTCCGAGGGCGAGTATCGGCCTCAGGGCAAGGAGGCAACGGGGAAATATCAGACTTTTTATTTCTTCAACTTGTTAATCGCTACCTGCCTTTAATGGTGCACTACGACGAATTGAAACGGGCCCACCCAGAAAGACTTTACTCAGATCTTTTACAAATAGCGGGCGAGATGGCCACATTTAGCGAAAGCAGCCGGCTAGTTCCAGACTTTGGGACTTACAACCACACCCAACTGACCGAAAGCTTCGACCCGGTGGTAAATGCGCTTCGACAAAGCCTGTCTATGGTACTTGAACAAACCGCAGTCCAAATTTCACTGCAAGAGCGTCGCTATGGAATCATCGTCGGAACTGTGAGCGACGTTTCATTGCTTAGCAGTGCAAGTTTTGTTCTTGCCGTAACCGCCACAATGGATCTTGATGTACTGCGTCAGCGCTTCCCCAGCCAAGCCAAACTGGGGTCAGTAGAAAATATACGACAATTGGTTAACGTACAGTTGCCAGGTATTAAGCTCAGACCACTACCAGTAGCCCCAAGGCAAGTGCCATATCATACGGGCTACGTGTATTTTGAGCTTGATAAGTCTGGGGACCTCTGGAAAGACCTAGGTAGCTCGGGCGGACTGGCAATGCACATCGGTGGCGAATTTCCCGAACTCAAAATGGAGTTGTGGGCTGTGAGGTACTGAAACATGAATGATGACTTTGACCCTTTTGCAACCCCCAGTGGCGACAAAACTGTGCTCAGGCCAAACCCGGGAGGCAGGAACACGGGCGCTGCAGCGCCCGCTGCCGCGACGTCACCCCCGCTTGCCGCTACCCCTCCTGCAGCGCACAGACCGGCAGAACCGGTGCGACATGGGGCCAGCAGCGTTGCGGGTCAGCTCATCGAAGGCTCTTCACTAAACCCCTTAGTCGAAGCCGCGGCTGAAACGTTGCGCGCTGGTGGGCTGATCAGAAATACGCTCGCCAACAACGATGTGACTGCCCTTCGGCAACAACTTCTGGACATGATTAAGGCCTATGAAGCCGCCGGCAATCGCAGCGGCTACGAGCCACAAATTGTGCTTACGGGGCGTTACCTACTTTGCACCTTTCTTGATGAAGCTGTTATGTCGACCCCCTGGGGAGCGCAAAGCCAGTGGACTCAGCAGACCCTGCTGAGCACCTGCCACAATGAAACCTGGGGCGGAGAAAAGTTTTTTCAAATTATTGAACACCACCTACATCGGCCCGAATCGGTAGACCTGATCGAACTGGCGGTAACATGCCTACTCCTTGGATTTGTGGGTCAATATGCCGTCCGTCAAAATGGACCCCAGGAGCTTGATCAGGTCATTGATGAACTTTATGCCGTAATCTCCCGAACCCGCGGAGAGTTCGAACGGGATTTATCGCCGAACTGGCGCGGCGCACAAGAGACCAAAAAACGCTTAATTGATCACACGCCAAACTGGGTAATTTTTGCGATTACGGGCGCCCTATTACTTGTGCTTTACACAGGGTTCCGACTAACCCTAGGGTATCAAGCAATCCCCGTTAAAGAGCAAATTCAAGGGTTGGTCAATTCTGTTGAGCAAAAAACAGCCGACTGATTATTGTCCATTAAATGCCTATGAGGCCTAAAAAATGAAACTGCTTTCGATCGCAATGAAGGTACTGGGATTCATCTGCGTGTGTGCCGTTATATGGTTCGCGGGACCGTTATTTGCATTTGCAGGCTTCAAGCCACTGGGCGCACCCGCCACGCGTTTGACTCTAATCGCTTTAATAATTTTTGCGTGGTTTGGTAAAAAGCTCTACCGACGGATCCAGACTGCCATAGCAAATAAGCAACTTACCAAAGAGATCGTCGCCAAGCCCCTAGAAGAAACCAGTGCCGCCGATGCTGACATTGCGACCCTTTCGCATAATCTTTCAGAGGCCTTAACGACGTTGAAAGATAAAGCGGGAGCGGGACTCTATGAGCTACCTTGGTACATAATTATCGGTGCACCCGGAACTGGAAAAACGACGGCTCTTGCCAACTCCGGACTAAGATTTCCAATGGCCGAACACACTGATTCAGCCTCAGTGCAAGGCGTGGGGGGCACACGTAATTGTGACTGGTGGTTTGCTGAGGAGGCAATTTTTCTCGACACTGCCGGGCGCTACACCACCCAAGATAGCGACGCGGAAGCCGATAACACCGCCTGGCTTAGTTTCCTGAAAATGTTGCGCAAGGGCCGCAGCCGTCGTCCAATTAATGGAGTTGTACTAACAGTAAGCACCAGTAGCCTTCTCGAAAGCAGCCCGGGGGCTAGGGATCGCCTGCTCCATGCACTGCGTCAAAGGCTTCAGGAGCTTCAAGGTCATTTAGGCGTCAATCCACCTGTTTACCTATTGGTGACAAAAACCGATCTACTGCAAGGCTTTCAGGAATTTTTCGAGGACCTAGGCCAACGCGAGCGACAGCAGGTTTTGGGGTTCACATTTGACTTATCTCAGAACGAGTCACTAGCAGCCATACCAGAGAAATTCAGGGCGCTACTTAGCAGCATCAACAAACGAGTTCTTTGGCGAATGCGATCAGAGCGTGACCGGCGTCACAACAACAGCATTTTTGCTTTTCCACAACAGCTTGCCACCCTCTCAGAACCGCTCACAGAGTTTTGTCAGTCGCTATTCAGCGCCTCCCGATATGAAGCGACTCCACTGTTGCGGGGCATTTACTTTACGAGTGGAACACAAGAAGGTACGCCAATTGACCGGTTAGTTGGCAGCTACGCCCGCAGTTTGTCGGTACAAGAGTCTGTTGGGCACGGCCAAGCGAGAAGCTTTTTCGTACATGACGTCGTCCGCTCGGTAATGCTTTCAGAGCGCGAGCTGGTAGGCTCCAATAAAAAACTTGAACAGCGGAATCGCTGGATACAGCGAGGGGTTATTGCCGGTTCCGCTGCAAGCCTGGTTTTAGGGTTAATTCTCTGGGGCACAAGCTACGCTCGCAATAACTCTCTGGTAGCTCAATATGAACAAAAAATCGCCGATTTTCAGACTCTGCAAGCCGCAAAACCTGGCCCCGACGGGCTAGATGGCCTGCTGGAGAGGTTAGATGCCGCGGCATCGCCCCTACGATTCGTGCAAGAAAAAAACAGCGATACGCCGCTAACGCTACGCTTTGGTCTTTATCAGGGGCATGTTTTGGCGGAAGAGGCCGAAACACTCTATCAGGCTGAATTGGAGCACTTTTTATTGCCCACCATGACTTACCTCATCGGACAAAACTTGTCGCGTCCCAGTACCGATCCACAATTAATTTATGAAGCTCTGAAAGTTTATCTCATGCTGTCTCAGCCAAAACGGCGCGAACCCCAGCTGATACGAACCTGGATGGGCCACGAGTGGGAGCAGCTTCTACCGGGAAAACCGCGTATGCGAGGACGCCTACAGGAGCACGTCAATGCCATTACCGCGCTTGATTTCAAAACCGCAACGGCTGACACGACGCTAGTCCAAACTGCTCGTACGACGCTAAGCCAATCTTCTATGTCGGCGTTGCTTTACGCGCGCATTAAGCAAGATTACGAATTTAAAGGCCAGCCTCAGGTCATGCTACTTGATGCTGCTGGCCCCTATGGCAAGGAAGTCTTCAGCGTTGCTGCTGAATCACCAGATCCGTCCGTGAGCCAACTGTTCACCAGGGAGGGCTACAAAGATAGTTTTCAACCGCAACTTCAAGCACTCGGCCAGCTCGCCGCCGATGAGAATTGGGTCATGGAGAATGCTGCTACGAAGCTGACTGATGAAGAAATAAAAGAGCTTCAAGAAGAGATTCAGGCGCTTTATTTTACCGAGTACATTCAGACTTGGGACTCTGTCCTCGGTGGAATACGCATAAGCCCTTTTAAGGATCTAAGCACTGCGACACGCCGGCTAAAGTTTTTGTCAGGAGAGAGCTCTCCCTTTGTCGTTTTGGCAAAGCGTGTATTTGAAGAAACCTCACTAGCCACTGGTGCAAAAATTCTCGATACCGGTGTCGCCAGTGGTTCAGTTATTGCTGGTGCGGCAGATCGATTAGGGAAAATGCTGGGCGCCCAACAGCAGGACAAGCTGGTAGACCAGATCATGGGGCCAGAGAGGACCGTCGACAAACACTACGAAGGGCTGCATCAATTTTTTAGGGCCAACGACACCTCCAGCACCCCCGCCAAAGATACCCAAACTCTCATTAACGATGTTTATAAGGAGTTTGATCTGTTATCAAGTGGGCTGCTCAATGACGCCGATACTCGGCTCAGCGGCCTCTTTGATTCCGATCAAATTCTACAGCTGCAACTGCAAGCCCGCGACACTGCGCCGCCACTCAATCGTTGGCTCACGGAAATTGCCAACAATAGCCGCGGTGCTGTTTTTGGCGAACTCCGGTCGGGCATCAACAAAGCCTGGGCATCAGATGTCGCTGGATTCTGTAACCAAGCAGCGTCAGGTCGCTATCCGTTCAGCACACAAAGCAGCCGCGAGATTACACTTACCGACTTCGCTAAGCTTTTTGGGCCTAATGGCCTCATTGCAAGCTTTCAAAAAGACCATCTAGATAGTTTTATTGCCAGCAAAGGTCGCCGCTGGAGCTGGCAAAAATTCCCTGGCATCGATGCGACGCTCTCTACCGCAGCTTTGACACAGCTCAGACGGGCCGATCGGATTCGTCGGGCGTTTTTTGCCAGTGGCACGCCTGATCCCAGTATTAGTTTCGGCCTATCACCCGTTTACCTCGATGCCAACGTAAGACGCGTGAGCATTGAAGTTGATCAGGAAGCTTTTCAATATCGCCATGGGCCAGCCCGAGTTTTTCCCATCAAGTGGCCAGCCCAGACCGGCGTTGAGTCGGCAGTTCGATTTGAGTTCAAGGATGATAGCGCGGAAGCCATTGCACAAACCATTCGTGGACAGTGGAGTCTGTTTCGTTTTCTTGATCAGACGCAACGCACTTCGGTGTCCTCGGAAAACATTAATTTCACGCTCGAATATAAAGGACGTAAAACAATTTGGCAGATTAAATCTCAAGGGATAGAAAATCCATTTGCCAAGGATGTTTTTGCCAATTTCTCGTGCATCAAGAGTTTTTAGGGCTGTGAATTCCGATATGAAGACCGGCGTTTATGGAAAGCTGCCCTCTCACGGAGATTTTGTTAGCAGGGATTTATCCCAGGCGTTCGTAAAAGAGTGGGACGACTGGTTACAAAGTGGTTTGGATGCCAGTAGGAAGACGCTGAAAGAGCACTGGAACGATGTTTTTCTCACCAGCCCGATCTGGCGATTCGTGCTTGCGCCCGGCGTTATTGGCGACGCTTGCTGGCTTGGATGCATTTCACCAAGCTCTGATAGCGTTGGCCGAATCTTTCCGGTGACCTTCGCTAGGGAGTACCCTGCGGCCACCAACCCATTTTTACTTGCGATGCGGTCTGAGCCCTGGATGCGCGCTGTAGAGAAGGAAATTCTGAATGCCTTTGATGCGGCTGCGCGCCCAGTAGAATCAATCCTCGAGGCTGTAAACGCCATCGAAAGCCCCGAGCTAGGAGAAGCCTTACCCCGCAGTCCTGAGCTTGGTTTCGGCGAAAGCTGGTGCTATCGGGGTTTCGGCAGCCCCAGTGGCTTTTTCACCGCCCATCTCTCGGATCAAATGCTCAGCCACCAGCTGGGCACCTATGCAATGTGGTGGGGACTTGGCTCCCAATCGCTACAACCCTCTGTATTACTTACTCGTCAGCTTCCTGATGCCCACCAATTTTCAGCAATGATCAGTGGGTCTTGGAGTGAACAAGGATGGTACGTGATTGACCGCACGGATAGCGTTTAGTTCTATGAAATCATTGGAATGCCTATCTTACGCGCTATGTCACACCGGCATGGTACGCGACCACAATGAAGATGCAGTTATTAGCCTTCCTGAGCAAGGCCTGTGGGCAGTTGCTGATGGCATGGGAGGCCATGCACGCGGAGACTACGCTAGTCAGTCCGTAATCGCCTCTTTGCTCGATATGACCCTAGCCCATGAAGTACCGGTTGCTAGCCAGCTCAACAATATCCACCGAGTTCTCGAGCAAACCAATCAGCGTCTAATTTCCAAGGCGCAAGAGATATCTGAACAGACGATCATCGGTAGCACCGTGGTTGTTATGCTTATCGACGGCAATAACCTAGGCATATTTTGGGCCGGTGATAGCCGGGCATACCAATTGCGAGGAGGCCAGTTAACTCAACTAACTACCGACCATACCGTTGCCAATGAACTGATTCGTGCGCAGGGTTTCAATCATGAGGATGCGCGCAGCGCTAAAGATGCCGAAGCATTGACTACCGCCGTGGGGGCGAGCGTTTTTACCCCTGAGCGGCGCGAGGATAAAACTCAGCCGGGTGACAGATTCTGTTTGTGCTCTGATGGGCTCAACAAAGTTGTGCCGGACTGGGAAATTGAAGCAGTGCTCAATCGTCAGCAGGGTCCCGAACCTGCAGCTCAACAGCTACTGGACCTATCGCTTGATCGAAAAGCCACTGACAATGTCAGTATCATTGTTGTCGACTATATATAGATCCGCTTTTTAGCATTTTTCAAAGAACTGCAACCACTCGACGGGCTTGCCGGCATACTGAACGCCGTCGCATTGTCCTGTGACTGACCCACCCAGTTGATTAAGCAGGCATAATGTGCCAAGAATCCGTGATTCAGTTACAACGAGGGTGCAGACTCAATGTATAAGGTGAAGTTTCTTCGAGATAAAATATCTGTGACTTGGGAGGAGCTCGGCTCCTACAACAGTGAGCTTGTGGCGGTGCAAACCGCTAAGGCCGTAGTGAAGGACTACTTTGGCATCAAAGTAGAAGATCCTGATGGCGTGTGTATCTGGTCTGCCTGAGTAAATCGTTAATATAATATGGGCCATCTATCGACTGAAGTGCACCGTACTCGGTGCACTTCAGTAACGACCACCTAATTTTTTAGGCTACCACCTCAGCCCCCCGTCAACCTCAAAAACTCGACCTGAAATATAATCGTTCTCAAGAATCGCGACCGCCATCTGAGCAATTTCCGCGGGCTCACCCAAACGCTTCAGCGGAATGCCCGACGCCATTTTTTCCAAAGCTTCGGGTTTCATACTGGCAACCATCTCGGTCGCCATGAACCCTGGTGCGATAGCCCCGGTACGAATGTTGTGACGCGCCAGCTCTTTGGCCCATGTGACGGCCATTGCCGCAACACCCGCCTTAGTGGCCGAATAATTGGTCTGCCCGAAGTTCCCGGCACGAGAAATACTAGAGATGTTGATGATCACGCCTTCAGATTTGGCCTGAATCATTCGCGTAGCGGCTTCACGGCCGCAAAGAAATACACCGGTGAGATTTACGTCGATGACCATCTGCCACTGAGAAAGGCTCATTCGGTCGGTGACTTCACCGTCTTTGACCTTGAGCATTAGGCCATCACGGGTAATGCCGGCATTGTTAATGAGACCCTGGAGCGTTCCGAATTGATCAATAATGCCGTCAAAGGCAGCTATTACGCTGTCCTCGTCTGCGACGTTGGCAACAAAGGTGCTGACTTCGGCTCCCAACTCTCGCAGACTTGCGGCTGCCTGCTCCAAGGGCTCTGCGTTCATATCGATTAGTGCTAACCGCGCGCCACGCTCGGCAATACCTTTGGCCATGGCAAAGCCTAAACCTTGTGCTCCACCGGTCACCGCAATTACTTTATTTGTCAGGTCCACAACGCGTCTCCGTCAGTTAATGAGGTCGCGGATTGTACCTGAAGGTTTTACCCTTTGGGCAGACTGAAATCTGCCCAAGCAGACTTATCGATTACCTTTCGGGCCATCGCGCACTTCATCCTGCTTACACTCGCGCTTATCCTTACCCACGCGGCCTTCGTCTTGTCGGCAATCGCGACGATCCTGACGTTCATCTGAGCGACCCCGCTCGTCACGTCGATCCTCGCGTCTGTCTTGATCTGCTAATGCCCAAGTCCCACCTGTCAGTAACAGCAGGCTTACCATCCACACATTTATTTTACGCATCGCTTTAGCTTCCTAGAATCTCTTTGGAGCCGCCTACGCTAACAACCTTAACTGATGCCGAGATTATCAAATCGCGACATAAAGCCCTAATTCAGCTCAAGGCTATACTTGCAGAACACATCATCTCTCACGTACCCCAAGGCCTTGTAGAGGGCCTGTGCGCCAACGTTATCGCGGGCTGTTTCCAATTCAATTCGCGCACCCCCAGCCACAAGTGCCCAGCCCTGTGCCGCGGCCATCAGCCCACGACCCAGCCCCATTCTTCTGTGTGACTGAGCAACGTAGAGATCGTACAACACGAAATAACGCACTAAATCTACCGAGCAAAGCGCGGGGTATAGCTGAGTAAATCCCAACAAATTTGAAGCCGCATCCACGGCAACAAAAACGTTCGATCGGCGTTCAGTAAAATTAGCGAGAAGCCAGGCTTCTGCAGACTCTATATCGGATTCACAGTTGTAGAATTGCCGATAAGCATCAAATAGTGAGGAGACAGCCTTAAGATCTGACAACGCAGCCTCGCGATATTGAACTTGCGGCGACATACCCACCTCCTTAAAAGTTTCATCACGTCTAATGGTTCTGTTTCTACCACAGTCTTCGAAGGCGAGCCAAAAGCCAGCGACGGCCCCTCTCCCCGTGCGCCTTGAAGGCTTCTAATTTTAAGGCCGATAGCCTGCTAAAGCGTGGCCTGATATGTTGACCGTTGTTTTTAAGGATGCTCAAACATGAAATCTGAGGCCCAAGCCGCCACAACAGCCTACATTGATGGGCTGGGGCAAGAAGCACTAGTAAAAGCGGCAAACTACACTAATGGCAACCACTGGCTGACACTATGGGGGCTCGTTGCTGCAAGCTAACCGCGCATAACTTTCTATCAGACTTTCTAACCCTTTGGAGCGGCCTTGCGTGACATACGGTAAAGGGCCAAAAACCGAATTTAGACCAGCCTGAAATGTAGCCTTTTCTCGGGACGAATGTGGCGCTGTCCAATCAGACACGAAACACAGGACACCAACAATAGGCGCATATAAACTGGTAAGTCTCAAAACATAAATCGAGGCTCATAACTGAAATGAAGTCAGTTACCCATAGGCGAAACACCGGCCAATTCGGCCGTCACTGGATCTACATCGCGGCCTTCATTGCTGGGCTCGCAGGATGCTCTGGCAACAGCAACGATCAGCCCTTAGCACTGCCAGAGCCCGAACCAGAACCAGAACCAGAACCCTCGGGCCGATTAGTCGGCAGTGCAATAATATTTCCTGAGCACCGCCCAGCAGAGGGTTATCTGCATATAAGAGCTTTCGATACCGATGATGTGGAATCAATCGTCCATGAGTCGAGTGTCAGCTTTGACAATGTTGATGAAGGCATTGTTTTTGAAGTTACGCTGCCTGTAGGCAGCTACGGCATCGCGCTCGCCGTCAACAATCAGGTGTCCGTCAATTGGGAAGACAAATCCAGCCTTGATCTGTCAAGAATGTATCACTGTGATCTTGGTGCACCTACTGCAGGTTGTAACCCTCAGGGTATTGAGATCACTGAGAATAACGATTCGTTAATCAACCTCGCTCTTTACTCGGAAAATCAAAGTCGCGATTTATTCTTACAGCCCAACATTCTCAATATTGCCCATGGCGCAGGCCAAGGGGAACGTCCAGATTTTACCTCGGTCGCCTATGAATACCTTCAAACACTTGGCCCTCACATTATTTTTGAAGCTGATATAAACGGCACCGCCGACAACATACCAATCGTTATGCACGACTCTACCCTCGATCGGAAAACAGATTTCAACGAAATAAATTGCCCAGACAAGCTTCCAGCACCCGAAGACAAACACTTTACCCATAATGACTGCGGTCGAATTTCTGAGCTAACATTTGAAGATATTTTGAGTTACGACGCGGGCTACCATTGGACACAGGATGACGGCGCCTCGTTCCCTTACCGTGACCAAGGACTGAGTGCCGTTTCTTTAGAAAGTTTGTTTAAACGCTTTCCTGACGCGCACTACGTCATTGAATTGAAGCCCGAGGAAAATGATGGCGTAGGCTCATTCATACAGGAAGATTTAAATACTGGCGTTGAAGTTGCACGGCTGATTAATGAATATCGCATGAAGCACCGCGTCACCGTGGCATCATTCACTGACGAAATCATTAAAGACTTTCGACTGCAGGACGATGATATTTTGACCGCGTTTTCCGAGGCAGAGGCGCTTCCTCTCATGCTCGCTGTTTTTGGTGGTGATGATTCCTATGAAGTACCGGCACCTGCCGGTGAGTTTTTACAAATTCCAGAAAACTATTCACTCAATGGACTAGACTTAAACTTGGTCAACGACAGTAATGTAAATTTTCTGTTGTCTGCTTTTGATCTGCGTGTGCACGTTTGGACGGTTAACGAGAGCGAGGCAATGGATCGGATGCTGGATGTGGAAAACCTAGCTGGGATCATGACTGACTTTCCCCATGCGCTAATGCAAAAGATTGACGCCAAGGCAAGCTCTGCTGACTAATGCGGCTTGGAGGGCTAGTTAACAAATCTCGCCCCAGCCGCTGAATTTTCTGATGAAATACCGTCATTAACGGATGTGGGCCTTTGCATCTAGGACCCTAAGGATCTTAGTCACTTTACCGGCCATTAACCTGAATTGGTGATCTGGCGTCGCCGCAGGAAGCCCAGCCAGCCCCACTCCAGCCCGTGTGGTAAATCATGAAGTTTGGAAGGGTGGACTGGCCGATGAGCCGCGCAGATCCCAAGGCTTTCTGCCTGGGCGTCTATATTCCAATCCCCAAGCTCGCTGCCGAAGCGCGCATATTTCTAATGCCACCAAGCATGACCGCCACAGACCAGGGCTGCATTGGCGTTAGTGCCATCATCAGACTACAGCACTGCCGCTAATCGTACGGATCGAAGAGCGCTGCTCAATTTTATCAGCGGCACAGTTCACTTGGCAGCGGCTTTGGTTAATTCTTTCTCCAAGGTAACAATCGAGCAGAGTCAAGCAAGATGTAGCTTAAAACTACCAACGGCAACCACAGACCGGCAAGCAATGCCCAAAAATTATAAAGCTCACGATTAACCCAAAAGCGCGGGTCCGAGTAGCCCACGTCTAGCGCTGCGAGTTTTGCGAGAACTGTCCTAGATTGGATTTCCGAAGAGCTGCCATAGAACAAGTATTCCTCGCCGCCGAATGTGGCGGATCCAACCCAGTCGGTACTCCCGCAGAAATCAGGCTCAAAGCCACTAAAGCCTAAAGTTGCGAAAAGAAGCCAATTGTCGTCGTGCTGCTCACTGGCCTCCAAACATGACATGGTCTTAACGTCTGGCTGCTCGAGTATCTCAGTTTCCCAGATTGACCCGATTGTAAGGACGGCAAGCGGCAGAGAACCAAACAAGAAGCACGCAAAGCCAATCCATGCAAAGACACTGCCAAGCCACTGTTTAACCGTAATCACCTGTAGTGCCCCTTACCTGCCTTGATGGGTGTGTCTCAAAAGATATTAACATCTGCCCGACAAAGTTTTATCGGGAGGCCTAAGCTCACTTAATAACACGGTAATTCCGCGGGCACCCCGATAATTTACGAGTCCCAACAGCCCACCACCGTTTTCCAATGTCGGGCCGATCAAAAAGTAAGGATGGGGTACTTATGTGTGGCCGGAGCCAGCCACCATCCTAAGCAAAAATCGGCAGGCCGCATGAGTGTGTTTCTGCGGTGTATTAAGTCGTACCTACAGCCAGTACACAGGGAGATCACAATAGCGGTTAGGTGCCTAAGGCCCGCCTCTGACTCACGCTGCGCTAACAGGTTATTGAAGTGCTGCCTGGCAGGCTGTGCGGCAACAGTTTGATCAATGCGTTTCGATGCGGCCTTTGGCAATAAGCTCCACCTGCGCAGCCGCTTCAGCAGCCTCGAAAAGTCGCTGATACCATTCTGTATCGTGAGTGTCTCGGAGTGCGTCTACTGTCTTCTGCAGCAACTCCAGCTCATTGCGCAGGCTTTTATTCGTTGTAGCCGCACTGCTATTAGCCTCGGTCGCCAAAAGACCATAGAGCGCAATGCCCCACGTTACATACGCCACTGCCCCTGCGATAAATTCCATTTATCTCCTCTAAAGTTACATCATGTAACCTGTCTGTAACGCTTTGTGCTTGTCGGCTGTGCGTATCAGGCCGACCGGTTTCCAGAAGCTGACGATTATAGGTAAGCGTCTATAGTGTTGGATATAACGCTCAGGGGGTAGAACGCTACATGGGCGCTAGGCTTCCTTGCAGCGAATCCTGCCTAGCCCCGCGGTGCGCTAACGGGACTTTTTAACCGCCTAGCGCAATGGCTTCTGCACATATCCCAGACGATCATTGAAGCAGTTCGCCAGCGAGAGCTTAAATTGGATGCCGCGCCATAGCCCACCCTTAAACACACGTGGCCTGAGTCTCGACCAACACTCAGCGAGGTTATTTGAATAGCGTTAGCCTCCTCATAGCCCGGCGTCCTCAAGCCGTTGCACCAGCTGGTCAATGATGTGGCCCTGTTCGACTAGCCTGCTCTCAAGATCACTATTGGACCGCAAAGAAGCACCACGTGAGAGCTAACGCTTTTTCGCCCCGCGCTTCCCAAAAATGCTCCTCGGCATTTCCGCCATTACATTTTCAGCCTGATCCGCTGTGGTAGTCGAAATCTTGCTGACAGCGGCGTCAATCTTTGACTCTAATTGCAGCTGACTAAGGCTAATTTGCTGCTGTAGCTGAGTGAAGGTGTTATCGATGCGATCTCGTATTGCCTCTCTTGTATCTCGCCACTCCGCCTGCAGAGCGTCCATGAGGGTGGCATGGGACTGCTCCAGCTTTGTTAAAACCCTCGCATTTTCCGAGAGAAGACCAGAAAGCTCGTTAATGGTCGCTCTAAACTCCAACTGCTCATTGGTCCCGGTTTCTAGCCTGGAGACAACTTCAGCAAGCTTATCTTTAGTTGTCTTGATGCTTTTCAGTGCTTCAACACCTTCATTAAGTACATCATCCACGCTCTTCCACCTCTTCTCTCAACGTCTTGGCTAATTCAATAAATAGATGCATTCTGCTGACGCTTGAAGCGAAGAACTCATTGATTTCTTGCAGATCTTCTAGGTCTCTACTAATCGATATGAGATATCGACACATTGCTACTGCATTTCGCTCGTCGGATTCGCAGATTTTGTTGAGTGTGTTTCTTGCTTCTAAGAACCAAAAATCGATGTTTTGATTGCCAGTCTCATTACGCAGTATCTCTTCCCAGTTCTTATCGTCTGGTCCTAATGCAAGTAATTTAAGGGCGCCGCTAGCAAAATTAACAGCTTCACTTTCTGTTGTCCCCTCCCTCAGCCGGGCAATCTGCGCTTCGAGCTTCCTAAGGTTTGCAGAAGATCGTAGCGTGCCGTCTGGCAGCGAGATTTGCTGCATAAAGGGCTCTAGTGATTCAGACAGCGTCATATCCTTCAATTGAGACAGAGCTGCCGAATCCAGATCGATTTTAAAAAAGTTCTCCATTCGCTCTTTGAACAGAGGAGCTCGTGCTGGAGTGAAGGCAACGCACTCATCGTACAGGGCCCTCATTGACTCTAGGCGACTGCGCGTTTGAGAACGCTGCACCCATGTGAGTAATTCTATATAAACCTTAGACCAAGCTCGCGCTTGCTCTTTCTCGTTTAGGATTTCTGTGGCTCTCCCCTTGATCCTAGAAAGACTTTCACCACTTCCTGATATCGCCGCAACCCGCGCTTGCAAATGTTCTAGTGCCGATGACAGGGTATGAGATGCGACGTGTGCCTCAACGACGGCCACGCCCCCCGCTCCGCTCGAATTGAAGCCCCAGTCCTTGACGCTCCAGGACTTCAGCACACCCAACTGGTAGAGCCTAAATAGGGTTAGTTGAAAAGCGTGACCATCTGGAATAACTCCATGCTTGTCTCGATCAATGATCACTGCGCCGCCCTCAGGGGGAAGAGATCTCTGGATCGAGGCTAGCCGGTTAACATCCTCTTTTAGGTCAGAATTTGTATTGTTTAAAAACCAAAGTTGCGCTCTGAGATGCCCACGCTGAGCGGAAGATATATTACTTAGGTGTTTGTTAATCGTGCTTTTTTCAGGCGAGTCTCTAATCTCAGAAAACCAACTTCCCACATTGTCAGGTTCTTTCTGAAATAACATTTCGCTCTCGGCAGAAAGGCCATCTCGCCCAGCTCTTCCGGCTTCCTGATAAAACCCCTCCATTGAGGCGGGCATGGCTGTATGAATTGTAAAGCGAACATTTGCTTTATTGATCCCCATGCCGAAAGCTTTGGTGGCGACTACAAGGTCCAACTTGTCTTGCTTCCACAAGTGCTGCACTTCCATCTTATAGGCTTCAAAAGTCTTGAATGACTTCTCTTTGCAGCCAAGTACTTTTCCAAGCAACGATAGACCAGCGTCCTTTGGCGTGCCGCCGGTGAAAAGACCGATTTTGTACTCAGGGAAGTTCTTTGAGAGCTCAGTCAGAATTTTGAAAGCGCCAGAGTTTCCGTTCACATAGGGGGCAAATACAATACCCGGCAGCTTGGCGTCGGGCATACGACCTGAATCGACTTTCAGTTTGATTTTCTCTACTAGGGTTTGCAAAGCGACGTTGGTATTTGAAATCGAAAAATTTAGCTCCGGTCGCCCTCGGTGCATTTCAAAGCAGATTGATTCATCCGCGATATTAAATTCGGCTTGAAGATCTTTGCGCGTGTTCTCTGCTGCTGTTGCCGTAATACACACTACAGGTGTTTTTGGACTGATATCTTTCAATGTACCCGGCAGCGTTAAATAAGAAGGACGAAAATCATGTCCCCACTCACTCAGGCAGTGCGCCTCATCAATGACAAAATAGTTAAGACCGCCCGATATGGCAGTTTCGATTACTGCATCTTTGAAGTCCTGTGTTTGGAATCGCTCTGGAGAAACAAAAACAAATCGATAATCACCCCTCCGCAACTTACGGTAGACAATTTCTCGTTCACCAACTGGGGTAGCACTGTCTATATATGCCGCTCTGCCCGAGAAACCAAATTCATTGAGTTCAGCCGTGTGGTCTCTGCCGAGGGCTCGAATCGGTACAACAACAATAGTGGTACCAGGGCGAATCAATCCTGGTAGCTGGAAGGTTAATGATTTGCCCGCACCAGTAGGCATGAGCCCAAGGCTGGTATCACCCCTTAGCACATTGTCGACTAATTCTAGCTGCCCCGGTCGAAAGGCATCGTAGCCAAATACCATCCACATCAGGTGTTCCAAGGCTGTCTTTGGGATGCTGAGCGGCAGCTCTTTGTCTTGAAAGCTAACAGGCCCACCGTTGATGTCCTTGGGTACCGCAATACCACTTCTCCATGGCAGACTTTGAATAGCCGACGTGTAAGTGCTTACCCAGGACTTGTCATAGGCTGACTCATCAATCCTCGCTAACAAATTGACTTCAATCTTCAGCCCGTTATCTACCCAAGTTACCTCGGGCCGGACAAAGGTTTCGCCATAAATGTCCGCAAAACATTCAAACCATGCAAAAAGCTCCTCAATAGCAGCTTGCGCCCACTCAGAGTTGATACCGGCAATGAAGTCTTGAGTTACGGTAAATTCCCATACCTGGTCGTTCACATTGAGCTGCTGCCGTTCAATTAGCTCGAGCACGACCATTTGCAGCCGCATTACCGCCGAAAGGCTTTGACGTAATGTTACTGTCTCCTTGTCAGCCTTTTCATCCAGATAACATTGAAGCCCTGGCGAGGCGGAGAAGAGGATTTTGAGTTCATTTACGAAGCCCTCAAACTCTTCGCTACCCTCTACTAAGTCTGTTGTGTTGATTCTAAGCGTCCGTATACCCCGACTTTTCAGGAATTTGTTGCGCTTCTCATCAAGGGTTTTAGAGATTTTTTTCTTATGCTGTGAGCCATCGACTTCAATGACGAGCGCTGCTTGCGGCAAGTAGAAATCAACTTGCTGAGACCCATCTTCGGGCATAAGTTCAGCTGCTGTTTTCAGTTCGCTGAACAGAGGATACTCAGGAATCATAAGTCCAAGCACAAACCTCCATTCATCCAGATACTTGGGAAGCAGTTGCTCATAAAAATACAGCGCTGGATTACTGCCGTCTGAACCACCTTTTATTGTATTTTCCCAGCTAGGGCGAAAATCTCTTGGCGTGAAGTAGAGGGGCTCCCTGTTAAGGCTTCCCCACGAAAAATTTAATAGATCCTCAAGGACGGGAGATGGCTTGGTTGGTGCGCCTCTGGTCAAGCAAGCTTTGGTTGCTGACACAAAAGCTGGCACGTCTCCACGGGATGCGCCTAATCCAAAAATGTCAAAGCAAATGTCGCCATCGAAAAAGCCAGCCCGATTGCCGATATACGCAGTCGAATGTGACAGTGGCCTTTCTCTAATGTTCAAGTAAGAACCCATTACAGTGGTCTCGTTCCAATGTATTTAATTAACTTGCTGGCGCCGATATTGCACGTGACAGCAAATTGTTTTTGTTGGTGGAGTGCCTTCCTTGGCCCAAATTTGATCAGAGCTTTTATCGAAAAAACCGCTTTAGGTACGTGGCAATGATCAGGATTGCTATGAGCGCAGATCCAGTGACCAGAACCTCAGTAGGGGACTCTGGGATCTTAAAAATCGCATTACCCGTACTTTCCACGGTTGCTAGCAGCTCACTTTCTGGAGCTGATTGCGTATTGTTATTAATCATGATCTGTTGCCTCCTTTGTTTTTTTGCGGGTAAAAACTCCCTTTACTTTTCGACCTGCGCTCTTCGTTCCAGCGGAAATGCTACTTGCAGTTCTTGCTATCGACTGGCAAAACTTAGCAACCTTGTCGCCTACAGATTTGGTGATGTCAGAGATATGCCTGCCAACGGTTGTAGCTGCTTCAGCAACGGTTTCCTTTATTTCTTGAATATTGTCTGCAGTGAAAAGATCCTTCATCAATTTGATGGCAAACTCGACCACGGCCTTAATTTGCTCCACGCCAATCTTCAGAAATTCGCCTACCTGATTGATAACATCTTCACGTTCACGGTCATTCAGCGCTTTCCATCCAAAAAATACCGCGCCGACCGCAGCACTTACGCCCGCGACAGGATTAGCAATTAGAGCGATACCAGCGCCAGTTGCCATGGTTAAGCTTCCGGTGGTGAGACACACTCCTACAGCGGTTAGGATCGAAGGCGACACGTACCCCGAAAGAAATCCGAACTTAACGCCTTCTAGGACCCTGCCAACTCGGTTAACCGTGAGATTTTCATTGGCCTTCAAATTTGCAATCATTGAATCCGTCAGGTCGTTGGCTTCCTTTACGGCCGCTGCTACACCGCTGACTGCGTGTCCTGCTGCTGCCAATGCTGTTATTAGCATGATATTTCTCCCCTTTTTATTTGCTGCCATCAGTGGCTTATGAGTCGTCCTTGAATCATTTAATTATCGGGGGTTGGGGGGCTGGATGATTGGCAGGTTGCGTCAATCGCTTGGCAAAACGCGCCAGGACTGCCCTTTGATGTGCCCATCCTCATGAGTGGTAAATCGGCCACGGCCAACAAAAGCGTCTACCCTAAATTGAGGCTTGTGAAGTGATGGAAGGTTTGGTTATCAGCGTGAGGCGCCAAAGTGTATGCAGACCTAAATCTTAAGTAAGAGGCGTTAGCTCTGCGTCTCCAGGATGGTGTCGACATACTTGGCAGCATCGGTATCTGTCTCGAACTCCTCGTCGCATCCTTCGACCTCCCAGTGGCCCATAGTGGGATTGTCGATATACCAGAGCCTGAATCCCCGGTACTCGTTCTCTTTGATGCTGTCGATGAATTGCTCTGCCTCCTCCGCACTCTCGAGCACGGTCATGGTCTTGTCGCTTAGGTTGTCGTAGCTATCTAGAGGGGTGACGGTATAGTAGCCATCCAAAGGCCCTTCGATGTATCGGACCATCAAGCCCTTGTACTCATAGTTTTCCATAAGCCTCACCTTATCTTTAAACACTGCCCACATTAATTGCCATCAATTAGAGTGACCACGGCTGACAAAGCAGTTAAGCCGAAGGACCGTGATCTCACCTTCGTTTATAGAGCTGATGCGGGCTCTTCATCATCCCCTTCTGTTGCCGAGCTGGGGGTAGCTCCGAATCCACCTCTCGGCTTATTCAGGAATGCGGCTGATCGCGGTGAGGTTCACGTCCATGATCTTGATGCTTGCGCGCCAAGACAGCAGGGAGCGACCTCGATGCTGCACCTCGATGATGCCGGGAAAACCGTTCAGTCTAGAATCGCGAACAACTCGCACGGTCCAAGGGCCCTCAGAGCGCATAAATTGCGCGTAGTGCAGGGCATACTCGAAGTCGAAGGGAGTCTCCTCGCCCACGGCCATCTCTAGGAGATAGCAGGCACCTCGGTAGAGCACGTCACAGAGGTCGTCAAACCACTCGTAACGCTGTGAGATGCGATCCAGCCACTTAACCAGTCGAGACTTGCTGCCCTCCTTTGTGGTTGCGTGGTAGATGTGCTTATCATCCGAGAATCGCGCGCCTTTCGATTGGCAGGCTACGTCAAGTTATGTGCCGAACGCGCCTATGAAATAATGTTTATACCTTGGACATGCGGCCGGTCTGTGGCGACACTACGGGGGTGCTATGGCCTTCCTTACAACCAATCCTTCCACTAGCCCCACGGTGCGCTTACGTAGCTATCCGATTAGTCGAGACTGCTTAAGCGGCTAAGCCGCTTGAACTAGCCACGAGCGGCTCGGTAGACATTTACTGAAACTACCTCTGCAGCCACACTTAACCGCTTTCATTCGGACAGCCAAGCCCAGTGGCTACACATATTCTGGCTCTTATCCGCTCGGGCTTCTCTAGTTCGGGCAGTTGGGGTAAATCTGG
Organism: marine gamma proteobacterium HTCC2080; assembly: GCA_000169115.1. Classification (GTDB taxonomy): domain Bacteria; phylum Pseudomonadota; class Gammaproteobacteria; order Pseudomonadales; family Halieaceae; genus Luminiphilus. The sequence goes on along the minus strand of AAVV01000001.1, from coordinate 180,432 downwards.
AAAATCTATCTGCTTCATTTTCTCGGCCGTTTCACCAACCGTATCTATTGCTTCTATGCTTTCCAGACAGAAGGTATCCCATGAAGAATCACGGCTAACAAGACCCAGTGACGATTCAAGGTTTTTCTGCATTGTGATCAATTCGCAGGCCGCATGAACGTCCAGCACGGCAAAAGTGACGCTGGCCAGCCCCCCTACCATCGGTATCATAGAGGTCGTTGCGTCGGCAGTATTTCTCCACACCATTTTCTTACTAAAGCCACGGACCTCAGCAGTGTGTGATTTGACTATCGCTTTTTGAGATCTGATTTTCTTTGCATGACCTGCTTTTTGCCTGTCCAGATTCTTTGTATGAGCTGCTTTCTGCATGTTCATTTTTTTGGTATGAGCAGCTTTTTGCGCATTCATTTGTTTCTTGTGTGCCGCGTCCTGTGCCTTCAGCCGCTTCTCCGTCTTTACGATCCTTTGTTTTTGGAGTGAGTAAGGCGAAACAACTCCCGACAGCCTGGATAGGCCATCAGAGAAAGCATCCATCAGCAGCGCATTGCTCGTCACAAACAATATTGAGGCTAACCAAAGCACGCCGATTAATGCCCACTTGGTGATAAGTGCGGCAAATCTTAGGAAGAAGTTAATTAGGAACGGCATCTCTGAATCCTCAAAGTTTTCGAGTTATTTCATGCAACCAGTCTGCAGGGCATTGCGCATTGATCTTGTGCGAATCACGCCAATGAGAGTGCAGGAGCCGCCGGCATCCCAATTGCCAAAGAGGCCATGGTTATCACTTCTACGATGGTAGAGACGCTGACCACCTTACCGGATGCTTCGAACCGCTCAGTTTTCACTCAGATGCGTCTCGATTGAAGATGCCATTAATTTTGTTGCCCACTGCAGATGCTGCATTAGAAGTGCGACCTGCGAGGTCTTTTATCGCGTCCGCGCTAGCGCCAGCTGAGCCCGTGACAGCCCCGGTGGCTTTACGAGCCGAGTCTCCGAGCATACTGGCAAGGCCTTCCTCACCAGTATCATGAGATGCGGCAGTGTCTTGAACTGTATAGACATGGGCACATCGTAGACAAACTCTAAGTTGATCCCAGAGAGCAATTCGCTGGGCTTCGATATCTGAAACTATTAACTGCCAAGTTTGATACCTATTTCTCCAGTTCTTCAAATCTTCATCATAAGTCTGTTTCTCCGACTCCCATTCAGCGACATCAGCATCATATTTTTCATAGCGCTTGCGAGCAGATTCATTCGCGGCTCGTTCAGAAGCCAACTTCCGCCGGGCTTTATGCTCTCGCTTCGCATTGTATTTTTCGAGGCCAAGATACCCCGAGATTAGATAAAGGGTAAAAATGGCTAGAGCAATCGCGCCGAAAGGCATCCAAATAGAAGCAATGCGCTGGTATGCATGTTCAAAAAAGGTGATTTCGGGGTTTGAATTTGTAAACGCAAGCCACAGTGCAAAAATAATCGCCACCAGCAATGGGTCACCGCTGCGACGGTTCCACCACATCTTAGCTCTCGAAATTGCTGTAGGCGGCTTAAACTCACTTAGGGCAGAGGGTCTGCTTCTCCTAGGGCTAGACGGTTCGCGTGGTGCCTCTGGCTCAACGGGGGCGGAGGGTTTTTTGAGCTGGTCTCCTTCCTTGATAACCGCCGCCTCCACTGCTTGCGCTAAAGCACTGACGGTCTCCATCTTTATTGATGAGTGCGTAGAGTACTTTTCGAAATCAAACCAACGATCAGATCCGAAAAACACCTCATATCCACTTTTAGAGGAAAACAAGCCTTTCTCAACTATCCCCCCGGTTGTGTTGCCATCTGAAGCGGTGACACCCTCTAACATCACCATTTTTGCTGATTTCCATTCGAAACTCTCGCACTCGGGGCAGTGTGTTTCTGACATGGGAAATTCCTTTTGTTGCGGCAGTTTTTGTGTGGTGCCTAGCCAGATTTTGACCTTAAATCTACTCCTTCAGGCCTATGAATCAAGTAGCAATCGTTGGCCTAAATCGACTAATTAGGGCATGAGTGTCAGCTGTCCAACCCTTAAAGATACCTATGCTGCAGCCTTTGATGTGCTTATCATCCGAGAACCAAGCATCATTCGATTGGCAGGTTGCGTCAATTATTAGGCAGGAAGCGCCAACGTTTTTGCAGGAAGTGCCAGATGGAGAATGGCTAGCCATGGTGTTGGAAAAATAACGTAAACCGGCAGGAGACTGAACAAGCGCTGCGGCTCTCCCTGCAGCCAATCTTGCCGGCCGACCCACGGTGCGCTAACGGGGCAGCTGCTAGCAGCAAAATTTTATATAGGTCGTTGACATTGATTCTTAGGCTGCGAGGTGTCTCGCCCCTAGGGGTGTGGGTGTGGGTGTGGGTGTGGGTGTGCAGTATCCCGCAGACGAGCAGCTTCCAAATCAGATCCGGTGCAGGCGGTTTTAACACCCTATTAACCCCTAAGCATGGGGGGCACTGGGGCGGGTGGACTCAATCAATTGTAACTAATTGATTTAATTGGAGCTGGCGAGAGGAATCGAACCCCCGACCGGCTGATTACAAATCAGCTGCTCTACCTACTGAGCTACGCCAGCCTAAAACGTATTGCCGAACCTAAGTTCCCGTCCGGGGCGCAGATTGTGCTGATAGCGGCCCCTCGGGTCAAGTGGCAAAAGCCACTTCCGTACCATGAGCACGACTTAATAATCCCTCGAGCACTAAATCGGGTCGCCAGTCGCCAACCAGGCCCACAGCATTTAATCCCGATGCCGCTCCACCAGTAAAAATCACTTGGTGCGCTGGATATTGATCGCAGACTTGTTTAATGGCGCCCAGCATCGCCACGGAAATACCCGAAGCCACACACTCAGCGGTACTTTGACCAGGGTCTAGCGCAAGTTTAAGGCTATCGGAATAACGCACCTTCTGGGTGTTTGACTGGAGTGCAGCCTCCATAAGAGCTGGCCCGGGGAAAATATAACCCCCCAGGTGGCGCCCATCGCTTGCCACCAAATCGCAGGTAACGGCACTCCCGGCGTCAATGACGAGAAGCGGACCCCGTTTACATGCTCGGGCGCCTAGCATGGCAAACCAACGGTCCGCTCCCATACGCGAGGGCTCTGCGTAACTATTGAGCAATCCGTCTTCCTTCTGCGCTGTGCCACAAAGGTGAACGTTGGAAAAACCCACCGCATGCAGTTCCGATACTAAGACTTGATCAGACTGCTCGTCTCTGACGCTCGCAATCCAAACAGTGGAGTCGCCTTTTGCTGAGGTCCACATAGCCTCAGCTAAGTCCGAAAAACTACCGCTGTGCCGCTGTGACTTTAGGTTAAGACCATGGCATACGGCCCACTTGACGGCGCTATTGCCTACGTCAATTAATAACTCGCTCATAGCTCTTTGCTGCGCAACATTGACGCCTCTCCCGATTGAACTACCGTTAAACCTTCATTGGTAACGACCCGCAGCGCACCCGACTGATCTACACCATCAGCTCGACCAGAAATGGAATGGTTTCCCTGCTGGACAGTAATTTGATGTCCCGCCATCAGGTCTCTGCGAGACCATGATTCCCGCCACTGGCTAAAAGCGCCAACCTGCCAGCTCGAGAGCAGCGGCACTAAAGCCCCAAGAAGTTGCCCACCCACCTCATTACGCGTCAATGGGACCGCTGAATGAGAACCTAAATCAGTCCAGGGTTGATCAATGTCATTGCCACCAGAGTTTGGCATTGCGACGTTAAGCCCTACACCCACAACGATCGTCCAGTCCTGATTCGAAGACTGCACAAGGTCAATCAAAACACCTCCGCATTTTTTCCCACCCAGGTACAAGTCATTAGGCCATTTAAGCTGCATTTTTAGCCCAAAATTGCGCTCTAACCCTTCGCCAATCGCGCACCCCGCCGCTAGGCTGAGGCCCGCCAGTTTTAGGGGTTCAAGGCCTGTCCGCCAACCCAGTGACAGGTAGATATTACTTTTAGGGGGGCTGACCCAAACGCGACCAAGCCTGCCACGGCCCGCTGTTTGTGTTTCTGCAAAGAGAGCCACGCCATGAATGTCTTCAGATAAAGCCCGTCGCTTCAGAGCGGCATTAGTGGAATCTATCTCTCTTTCAACCTCAATACGCAGCCCAAGATTCTCCAAACCGGCCGTATTGGCACTTATGGCAGCACTCGAGAGCCAATCATTCATAACAATTTGAGGGTTATCGGCCATTAAAACTCCACTTTAATATTGACCACTGACTGCGAGCCCAAGTCAGTCTAAGCTATAGCCCATGCACAAGGCCAAATTACAAATAAGTAAAGCGACACCACCAATAGGCTCTGGTGAGGGGCATGGCGCTGTAAACTTGGGTTTTGGTCGCGTGTCGCGCCACTGCGCCACCGCCCTTGCAATTTTTGCCGGCTGCCTAGCCGTAGGAAACCTGTGGGTGGTACCACTGAGTGTGATCAGCCTCTTAGAAGCGGGCCGAGGAGTGATTTTGTTACTTCTAGGTATAGGCTTGATGGGCACGGCAAGGCTGAGCCTAGTCTTAACGTTGTTAGTTGCGTTGGCGGGGCTGAATATTTTTACAGCGGCGGGGAATGCCACTTCGCTAATGGCCATAATCGAGGTTTGCCTCGTTACCACTGCAGCCTTCGCGTTGGTAACCCCCCGATGACGAGTGCCTTGACTCGCCATGGCTGATTTTTTACAACCGCTCATCATTTTCGTTGCCCTCCTGTGCGGTTTAACTAGCCGTGCACTAGGCCTTCCCGCCCTAATAGGCTATCTCGCAGCCGGCTTTGTTCTGCATGAAATTGGCATAGCTGCGGGTAGCTGGCTGGGACAGCTGTCCGACCTTGGCATCACACTGCTGCTATTCACCATAGGACTCAAATTAGATATTAAGGCGCTCCTAAAGCTCAACGTTTGGGGTACCACACTTATTCACATGGCGGTCTCTCAGGGCTTTTTGCTGCTACTGCTCATCGGACTTGCGCGAGCTTTTCCGGTACTTAACCTGTCACTGGCGGGTGCCGCTCTGATCGCGTTCGCGCTCACATTCTCAAGCACGGTGTTTGTGATTCAAACCCTGCAGGAACGCGGAGAGCTACAGTCGAGCCACGCAGTTCTCGCCATCGGCATATTAATTGTTCAAGATTTAGTAGCTGTGGGCTTTCTGGCGGTGACCACAGGAGAAGTACCCAGCGTCTATGCCCTGGGATTATTTCTTATCATTCCAGCGCGACCAGTTATCCTCAAACTGCTGTCGGTAAGCGGCTATGGTGAGCTACTAACGCTGCTGGGGCTAGCACTGGCCATTGGGGCCGCTGGGTTATCGGAACTTGTGGGATTGAAAGGCGACCTTGGCGCCCTGTTGATTGGCGCGATGCTAGCCGGTGCGCAAAAAACTAAAGCCCTGGCAGCCAACCTCACTCAACTCAAAGATCTGTTTCTAGTGGGCTTCTTTCTGTCCATTGGTCTAGGCGGCTGGCCCCCGACAATACTTATTGGCGTGGCAATTATCCTAGGCCTGGCATCTGTAGCCAAACCCTTGCTCTACTTCTTCTTAATGACACGGTTGCACACCACACCGAGGACTGCCGTTTTGGCTTCCGCCGCCCTGTCTAACCACAGTGAATTTGGGCTTATCGTGATCTCTGTCGCCGCTGGGTTGGGGTGGATTGCTCCTGTCTGGAGCTCCACGCTATCGATTGCCCTCGCCATAAGTTTTTTATTGGCTGCACCAATGAGTAAGGCCTCCCACGGTTTTTACAGAAAACACCGTGACCAACTACTAGGCCATAGGTCAGTGCAGTTACTGCATACGTATGAGCGCACCGACAACATCAACACGGTCATTCTGGGAATGGGTCGAGTGGGTACCGGCGCTTACGAGGCCCTAGCACCTCGCTTGGGCGAAGCCTTACTGGGCGTTGAAGCTTCGATCGGAAAGGCCACTCACCACCAACAGGAACAGCGCCGTGTTATCTGCGCCGATGCTTCCGACCCAGATTTTTGGGTGCGAATAAACCTAAAAGAGGTAAAGGTCGTTATGCTGGCCCTCACTAATCACCCTGAAAATATTTTGGTAGCAGAACTCATTCGTTCCATGGGGTATTCCGGCGATATAGCGTCAGTGGTGCGGCATGAAGAGCATTCAGCGCAACTAAACTCTTTAGGCATTTCGGCCTTCAACCTTTACGCTCAAGCAGGAGCCGGGTTCGCTGCACACGCTAGCACCGCCAGGGACCCGGGAGATCAGTAAATAATGCGCGAAACAGAAACCTACGAGATCGAAATTACCAGCCCATTAGGGCCCTTGAGAATTGTGGGTAGCGCTCAGGCTGTCGAGAGTATCGACTGGAACCTCGATCGAGCTTCAGTAACAACCGATACAGCAGACTCCTGTCCGCTACTTGATGAATGCGCAAGGCAACTTCAGGCTTATTTTGACGAGCGATTAACCGCGTTTGATTTACCTGTAGCACCTGCAGGCACGAATTTTCAGCAGCGCGTATGGCAGCGATTAATGGCTATTCCTTTTGGCCAGACATTAAGTTACGGACAACTCGCTGAAACCCTTCAACCCCCTACGAGCCCCAGAGCAATTGGAAACGCGGTGGGGCGCAACCCGATTTCCATCGTGTTGCCGTGTCACCGTGTTGTGGGTAGCCGTGGTGACCTCACAGGATTTGCCGGAGGCTTGGATCGCAAAGAATGGCTTCTCACCCATGAGGGAGCAATCTTATGCTGAGGTCTACAGGCGTTAAGGTCAGGCATTAAGATCAGGAATCATTTCATCCTTGGTGCGCTCAATAGCATCTCGTAACCTTAACTTTTCTTTCTTCAGCCGCTGAATAAGTAGCTGGTTATGGTAGGGCTGTAACTGCAGCTCAGCGATTTTCTGATCGAGCCCACGATGCTTTGATTGAAGCACCATCAGACGCATGGCTGGGGTCATCTCCTCATTTGCAGCATCGTTCTCATTAGCCATTACCAAGGCCCTCTACAACGTTGGACGCATGCGCATCGCGTGACTCTTTAAATAGTTTATGTGCTCCCTCAAGCAACGGCACCCAAAGCAACCCAGATGGCGCTGCCGCGACAAAATAGTGTACCAAGAGTGTGTCGCGATGATTATAAGCCATGGGCAGGCCTTCAGCGGTTAACACCTGTCCGCCAGCCGCTCGGACCAACGCGTCTCCAGCAGCAACATCCCACTCATAACAGGGTGAGCTTCGGGGATAAATATCCGCCCGACCATCAACGAGCGCAAAAAATTTAAGCGCGCTGCCAGCATTAACGCGCTCTACGGGCAATCCCGAACCCGACAACAGCTCAATCAGCGCGGCAACACGCTGAGGGCTATGACGCTGACTGGCAGACATGCGAACATTTTTGCCTGAGGTCAAACCGGGGTTAAGTTCCGTAAGCAGTTCAAAGTCATCACCGGTACAGCGCCAAAGACCAGACCCAGGTATACCCAAATAGCACTGGTGTTCAAGTGGCTGTGCGATGAATCCCAAGATTGGAACGTGATCAACGATCAAGGCAACGTTTATTGTGAATTCACCCGTACGACCCAAAAATTCCCGCGTTCCATCGAGGGGATCGACCATCCAACAGATCCGCCAATCACGGCGCTCGCGTATTTCTTCGGTACTGGACTCCTCAGATAAAAAGGGCACGTCGGGGGTGAGCGTCGCTAACCCTTGGGCTAAGGCCGCGTGAGCGCTACGATCCGCAGTTGTAACCGGGCTGCGATCTGCCTTCCGGTCTACCGTCACAGACTCGGCGTCGTGGTAATACCCTACCAAGGCTGCAGATGTACGCGCTAAGAGCGTCAGCAAATTGGGGATCAAATCTGCGGGCAACGGGCTATCGCCAGCGGGCAACTTCGGGGGCAGGGGGAACGCGTGTTTTAATATGTCCATTACACAAGAGGGTAACATTGCCATGGCACTGAGTGTGCATACCGACAAATCTGTCCTGGGCGTGGATTGGTCAAAAATTGATACAGTGCTGCTTGATATGGACGGCACTTTGTTGGATCTCCGCTTCGATACCGAATTCTGGACTGAGATCGTTCCGGCCACCTACGCCCAAAACAAAGGGATCAACGTTGCGGCAGCGAAAGCCTTTCTCAACCCGATTCATGCGAAAGAAAGTGGGCATCTCAATTGGTACTGCCTAGATTTTTGGTCAAACGTCGTTGAATTCGATATTGCACAGCTAAAACAACAGCACGCTGCTAACATCCGTTGGCGGCCAGAGGCGGAAAATTTTCTCCGCAGATTGCGCGCTAGCCAATGTGAGGTGGTATTAGTCACCAATGCCCATCCAGACACCCTGCGTATTAAGTTAGAGCAAGTGCACCTTGAGCCTTGGCTGGATAAAATTTTCACCTCTCATAGCTTCGGTGCACCCAAAGAATACCAAGCGTTTTGGCAGCAGCTGCAAATGGCCAGTGCCTTTGAGCCACAGCGCACCTTATTTATTGACGACTCCGAATCAGTCCTTGCGTCAGCTGAAGCCTACGGAGTAAAGCACTTAATTACGCTACGGCAACCCGACAGCAGTCAATGCATGCGGGCAAAAACCCGCTATCCAGCCGTGCTCCACTTTGATGAGCTCTTTAAGGGACTACCCAGTTTTGATGGATAAACAGACCAAAGTCACCAAGGTTCGCGTCGATAAGTGGCTTTGGGCAGCACGATTTTTTAAAACTCGCAGTCTTGCCAAAGCCGCGATCGAGGGTGGCAAAGTTCAACTTGAGGGGCAAAGAGTAAAAGTCAGTCGAGAGATAGCCATTGGAGATCGTCTGACAATACGCCAAGGTTGGGATGAAAAAGATATCACAGTACGAAGTCTGAGCGACCAGAGAGGCCCCGCGTCAAGAGCCCAGGAGCTGTACGAAGAATCTGTGGAGAGCATTGCCCGTCGCGAGCGAGAAACCTTGTTGCGACGCGCTGCCGGCGGTCTAAATAGACCCGATCACCGTCCCGATAAACATCAACGGCGACAGATCAGCCGCTTACGGCGCGATGGAGGGCCTAACCCCGAGGGCGATTAAGGCCTGAAAGGTGACAGCGTCACCGTATTACGGCCTCCTTCTTTACTGGAGTAAAGCGCCTTATCGGCCGCCTCGAGAAGTTGTTTAAACTCGGTAGTCATTGAGGGAATACAGGCCGCCACGCCTTGAGATACTGTGACTATTGAGCCCGAGGGTGAAGCTGAGTGCTCAATTTCTAGTGCCATAATCCGGGTACGGATTCGCTCACCCGCCACCAAGGCATCGGCTTGATTCGCGCCGGGCAGCAACAATAAAAACTCCTCCCCTCCCATACGGATAGCCAATTCTCCGGCTCGCGCCGTAACAGAGCGCAAGACACCCGCGATGCGCTTAAGAACGTCATCGCCTGATGGGTGGCCATAAGTGTCGTTGTAGGCTTTGAAATGATCGACATCTATCATAATAACGGCGATGGAACTGCCGCCACGTTGCGCGCGACTGACCTCCATATCGAACGCTCTGTCAGCGCCCCGCCGATTGCGAAGCCCCGTCAATTCATCGAGCTTCGCAAGATCTGCCAATTGCTTTCTTGCTTCTTGAAGCTGGGTGTTTTTCGCGCGAAGTGTCTCCGAGAATCCAGCCATATCTTTGGCCATAGCCTCACGTTCAAGGCCCGATTCAACCATCTGACTAAAAGATCGGCTAATGCCGTAACTCAAAATCGCCATAAGAATTGCCAAGCCCCAAAGTACCGCGGCAAATATTAGGTTAAAAGGCCTCGCGTCAGCGGTCCATGCCAGCCAACACGCAACCGGTATTAGCGATGAACAAAGCCATACGAGATAAAATTCTCGAACCACAGCGGTTGCCGCTACCGTGGCAACATTAATGATTACCATGATCATAATGAGCGCATACAGCACTTCGTTTGAGAGGTATTCACCCATCCAAATAATCGTCGCAGACCATGCAAAACCGCCTATCGCTGCGGAGACCAGCAATTCCCTGAGGACCGGACCCACTGCTGTGATGTGGCGTTGCTTTTCTAACGCCTGACTCATATGCATGGACTGCACAAAAGATAAAATCAACATGCCGACGCCCCATGCGGGGGTTGGCAGTGGAACAGACTGGTACCACAGCAAAAACATGCCGCCACAGACACCCAGCATTTGGGTGCCAGCCAAAACATAGCGCGTGGTTTGCAGCTGAAAACCCAGCTTGGCAGATAACGCATCGGCTTTAGAAATTTTCCTTTGGTATAGCATAACGCCTATCTTTTACTCCACTGGTCAAAACTTTAGCGCAGGTCTGCACATTAATCTCAAATAAATGGCAAACTTACGCCCTTTATAGTGTTTTTCGATAGCTATTCGGGCCTAATTGCACCAACACAGGGGCATACAACAAAGGGGGCGCATGAAACAGCAGCTTAATTCCGAAGACGAGTCTATGCGCTTCTCATGGCTGCTCATACCCATACTCGCACTGCCGCTTGTCGTTGCCATTGTGGCTTCTATTGATCCACCCCATAGGGGGTCTAACACCTCCTGCGAACGGGTCCGTATTTTTCTAGAGGAAACCGATCAAATTAGGGTCAGTAAAGATTCGTCCACTCTCGTCCTTGGCGGTTCTGTTTTCTCTAAGTGGAAAATGCGTTCAGCAAAAAAATTAGCCCCACAACAGCTGCGCGTCAAGGCCTCACCACTATTTACCCCGGCCACCATCGCCAAGTGCTTTGAGCGGGCGGTGGCGCATTATAGACCCCTTACCACGGTGCTATTTTTAGATGACAGCGACGGCTTGCGTAATGCGGAATCAACCTTTAACGCACTCGATGAGATCGATACTCTCCGCGCTTATTGGAGCGTGTCACCAAGCTTCGTGGTTGTACCTCCCGCCATTACGCCGGCTCTAAAATCGGAAGCCCAAGCGTTAAAAGATTTTGAAGGACGCTTGGCAACCTGGATAGCAAACAGGGCTGGCACCAGTCTGTTGGATATTAATACCCTGCTAGCCAACGGTCAGGGCGTGGTTGATCCCCTGTTATTTTGGCCAGATGGAAAAACCTTGGGAAAAGAGGGCTGCAAACTACTTCAAGGAAGCTTACTGGGTTATGCGGGCGTCAAAAGCCCCACCACTGAAGTGCCTGTAGATGGGTTATCATCCTGACATGACAACATCTTTCCCAACAGTAAAACCAATCACACCACTGCTAGAGCAGATCAACTCCGACCTCGGGGTACTCCGATCCCTAGGCGAAGACGATTTACAAACTCTAGCCAACGAAGTTCGTCAATATATGTTGTTCAGTGTCAGTCAGACTGGCGGCCACTTTGGTGCTGGACTGGGGGTTGTAGAACTCTCCATTGCATTGCATCACGTGCTGAACACACCGGAAGATAGGATCGTTTGGGATGTGGGCCATCAAACCTATCCCCACAAAATCCTTACCGGACGAATGGAGCGACTTGCAACTATCCGGCAGGCGGAGGGGCTTTCCGGTTTCCCGAAACGCACTGAAAGTGGCTTCGATACCTTTGGGGTTGGACATAGTTCAACCAGCATTTCTGCTGCCATGGGAATGGCAATCGCCGCCAATCAGCAAGGATTAGATCGTAAAGTCGTGGCGGTCATCGGTGATGGTGCTATTACCGGAGGCATGGCCTTCGAGGCCCTCGCACACGCCGGGCACGTTCGACCCAATATGCTGGTCATACTTAACGATAATCAGATGTCTATCGGGCACAACACCGGGGGTTTAGCCAACTACTTCGCCAAAATTTGGGCAAGCCCTACCTACATCGCTTTGCGAGAGGGCTCAAAACGTATTCTTGAGCACGTGCGCACTGCATGGGATTTTGCTAAAAAGACTGAAGAGCAGATGAAAAGTCTAGTGGCACCGGGCATGCTGTTTGAAGAGCTCGGGTTTAATTATGTCGGCCCTTTAGATGGCCACGATCTCCCTCAGTTGGTGCAAACACTTGAGGCAATGATAGAACTCAAGGGACCCCAGTTACTCCATATCCGCACAGTTAAAGGTAAAGGCTTCAGCCCGGCAGAGAGTGATCCGGTGGGCTACCATGCCATTAACAAAATTGAAGCCAACCCAGATAGCAGCACTAAGAAGCCCTCGCCCCCGAAGTATCAGGATGTATTCGGCCGTTGGTTATGCGATACAGCGGCTACTGACAATCGCTTGATCGGCATCACCCCGGCCATGTGCGAAGGGTCAGGCATGGTGCAGTTCTCCCAGGAGTACCCTAGTCGCTACCACGATGTTGCCATTGCCGAGCAGCATGCCGTCACCCTTGCAGCCGGTATGGCCTGTGATGGGCTGAAACCTGTTGTGGCTATTTACTCCACTTTTTTGCAACGCGCCTACGACCAGCTCATCCACGATGTTGCTCTGCAAAATTTGGACGTTACCTTTGCTATTGATCGCGGTGGGTTAGTCGGACAAGACGGCGCCACCCACCATGGCGTTTATGACCTGAGCTATTTGCGGTGCATCCCCAATATGATCATCGCCTGCCCCTCTAATGAAAACGAGTGCCGCCAACTGCTCCACACGGCCTATCAGCACGATGGCCCCGCGGCGGTTCGTTATCCCCGCGGTGCAGGAACCGGCGCCCTAATTGAAGAAGAAATGACTGCGCTGCCCATAGGACAAGCCGTAACCCTGAGAACTGGACATAACGTCGCGATCCTCAATTTTGGTGTCTTGTTAGATGAGGCAGAGGCAGCGGCAAGAGTTCTGAAAGCCACCCTTATCGATATGCGCTGGGCCAAACCCCTCGATGAAACTTTGCTGCTGCAAGTTGCACGATCCCATGATCGGCTAATCACAGTAGAGGAAAACGCCCTTGCAGGAGGCGCAGGCAGTGCCGTGGCTGAGTTTTTATCAGGCGCCAATATCGAGGTCGAGATTCGTCATATCGCGATTCCAGATGCATTTATTCATCATGGAAGTCAGGCCGAGAATCGCAGGGCAGCAGGACTTACCAGCGATGACATTGTTACAGCTGGAACCTTAACGGCAACTTCGAAGGAAGCTCTAACAAAAATTGTTTAACTGTGACTTTTTTAAGCCAAAAAAGTCTATGCCACAACCATCAGGAGTCATGCTTTGCCTAAAGCAGCCAACAAAAACGATGCTTCGCCATCACTTAAAGAGCAGATGGAAACGCTCGCCAATATTGTCGAGAAATTAGAAGACCCCGATGTGTCCCTCGAAGACTCACTGACTTTTTATGAGCAAGGAATGACCTTGGTAGCGACGGCAGGCAAGGTTCTTGACGCCGCTGAGCAGCGCGTCGCCATGGTGACAGAGGATGGTCAGGTCCAACCCATAGATTCATGAGTGATGTGAACCAACCCGAAGCCCCGCTGCATTGTGATGATCCGCGCCTGGCTGCGGCATTGCAGTATGTACTAGAAAATAGCGGTAAAAAGCTACGGGCTCGTTTGGTCATGGCTAGTTATCATATGCTTTGTGAGGGCGCGGATGATGCTGCCGCCTCAGCAGCCACCGCCATAGAATGGCTTCATACCTATTCGCTGGTTCATGACGATCTGCCAGCAATGGACGACGATGCCCTGCGCCGAGGAAAGCCTACCGTCCATACGGTCTACGACGAGGCAACGGCGATTCTTATCGGTGATGGGCTTCAGGCCGCAGCCTTTTCCTTAATCTCGGAAGACGAACGGCTAGCCAGTGGCACGCGCCTGAAACTGATCACACTCATAGCAAATGCCGTGGGCTTTAACGGCATGGTTGGAGGGCAGGCCTTGGACATGGCGGCACAGGGTAAGGCGTCTACATTCGAACAGCTCCGCCTTATCCATGAGCAGAAGACCGGCGCCCTCTTCAGAGCCGCAGTACTTTCAGGTGCGGTATGCGCCAATGCCACCGAGCAAGACATACAGCGTCTTGATCAATTTGCGAGCACTATTGGTCTGGCCTTTCAGGTCGCCGATGACATACTGGACGTGACCGAAAATAGTGCCACCCTAGGAAAAACTGCTGGCAAAGATATTGCCGTAGAAAAATCGACTTACGTGAGTTGTCTTGGACTCGAAGAGGCTCAAAATGAAGCCGAAAGGTTATTGGATGAGGCGATGACCTGCCTAAACCCCTACGGCGACCGCGCACAACCCTTAGTAGATCTCGCAATAGCCATGGTTCGGCGCAAACATTAAGCGATTAAGCCAATAGCGGTAAAATAAGCACAGCCCCCAATCCCGCCAAAAAACCTGCGGCTACATCGTCCAACATCACTCCCCAGCCAGACTTCCAGTGATTATCGAAATGACTAACCGGCCATGGCTTAGCAATGTCGAAAAGTCTAAATAAAAAGAACCCGACCAGCAGAAATTCAAAGCTTATTGCAGAGGCATCCAGCACGTAAAAGGGCAGTGCCAGCGCTAAGAGTTGCCCCAAGACTTCGTCAATAACGATGGCACCATGATCAACCTTGCCCCAAGCTTCTCCTGCCTGCTTTGCGGCCCATACTCCGATAAATAACAGCATTAAACCCACTCCAGCAACGCCCCAGGCAGGAAGGGTCAAAAGCCAGAAATAGCAAAAAGGTAGGGCTGCCAAACTTCCCACGGTTCCAGGTGCTCGGGGCGACAGCCCGGCGCCCCACCAGGTCGCTAGCATCAATGCTGGTGACTTGAGAACTTGGGCAACTGTGGGCAATTGGCTGTTCATTTAGACTCCAAAGTGATCAAAACCCTTGCGCGCAATTGGTCGATAATCACATTGCACCCCCGACCCCTCATGAAACTCCCCCACTTGAACTAACCCCGACGGTAACGGCACCCCAGGCGGAACCGCCACGGCGAGTTCGTAATCATCGCCTCCAGCCAACGCCCAGTCCAATTTTAGTGTCTGATCAAAACCGGACAATGCAGATGACAAGGGCAGTGCTGCACTGTCGATGGAACAAGCGCAACCCGAGGCATCTGCCATATGTTCGGTATCAACTAACAGACCATCTGAAATATCGATAACGCTGCGGGCATGCTCACGGAGCCAAGGTACCCATTCTAGGCGCGCTGTCGGCTGATAAAATCGCGATTCCAGAAACTCCTCATCCTCAAGGGCGATCTCAAGTTCACTTGGCAGCTGGCCCATAATCAACGCGAGTCCTGCCGCGGCATCCCCGAGTGTGTGTGTCACACAAAGCCGATCTCCGGGCTCAGCATCAGAGCGCCTTAACGCACGGCCGGTCGGCACACTGCCCATTACTGTAACGGTTACCGACAGGGGTCCCCGGGTCAAATCTCCACCCACCAAAGGCAGAGCCAACGCCTGAACGCATCGCTCTAGACCCTGACTGAAGCTATGCAGCCAGAGTTCGTCAGAGTCGGGTAAGGTTAGTGCCAGAGTCATTGCAAGGGGGTCAGCGGCCATAGCTGCCAAATCGCTAGCAGCGGCCGCAATCGCACGTGTCGCCACATACTCAGGCAGCGTGAGCTCTGGGAAGTGAGTGCCTTCAACAAGGCTATCAGAGGATACAACGAGTTCTGAGTTGGGCGGCAGTGCCAGCACAGCACCATCGTCCCCAACCCCCAAACGTACTTGGGAGCCCGCGCCAAATAAACCAAGGTGGCGATAAATTAGGTCAAACTCACGCCCCGCCATAACGGGTTACTTAGGCTTCAGCATCGATTTCAATCTGGCGGTAGCTTCGCGCGACTTTGTCGAGTACGCCGTTGATATATCGGTAGCTGTCGGTGGCACCAAATTTTTTGGCAAGGGCTACGGATTCGTTGATCACCACCCTATAAGGCACATCAATGCGCTCTTTAAGTTCAAACGTGCCAAGGCGCAGTAAAGCGCGTTCGACAGGGTCTAACTCGTCAAGCGGCCGATCCAGTAACTGCTCAAAACTGCTGTCGAGATCGCCTGCATCTTGCACGACACCCGTAAGCAGAGATCGATAGTATTCACCATCGACGTGGGAAAAATCGTTGTCGATTCGGAACTCAGCTTCAATTTCTGCAAGGTTCGCCCGAGTCATAGACCACTGGTAGAGGCCCTGAAGAGCAAAGTGTCGAGCACGCCGCCGCTGCGCCGCCAAGGCATTAACCGATGACATGACCTTCAGGCTCCTAGGGCGATACTCAAACTCACCATTTCTAGAGCACTCATGGCTGCCTCGGCGCCCTTATTTCCTGCCTTGGTTCCAGAACGCTCAACCGCCTGTTCAATAGAATCAACTGTCAACACACCAAACGCGATGGGCTTGCCAGTTTCCATTTGCACCTGCGCAAGTCCTTTAGTGCACTCTCCCGCCACATATTCAAAATGAGGCGTGCCGCCTCGAATAACAGCACCGAGCGCAATAATGGCGTCACAGTCGTCGCGTTGCGCCAGTTTCTGGCAGGCGATTGGAATTTCAAAAGCACCAGGTACTCGCACAATATGCATTTGCTCATCGCTGATACCGTGGCGACGCAAAGTATCCAGAGCACCTTCTAGCAGGTGCTCGACAACGAAACTATTCCATCGAGCTACGACTAATACGTAGCGCCCTTGGTTAGGTCCTAGCGTCCCTTCGGTTGTTCGTATTCCCTGGCTACTCATTCTATTCTCCTAAAAATTTCGTGCGTGTTACGTGGGCGCGACAAAATTTACCACTTCTAGCCCAAACCCGGCGAGGGCATTGTACTTCAGTGGCGCACCCAGAAGTTCAATCTTTCCCACACCCAGGTCATTGAGAATCTGAGCACCAAGACCCACAGAAGCATAGCCGGCCTGAGAGGAAACGTTGTCGGCAATAGGCAATCCCAACAGTCGGTCAACGCTGGCAAGGAGTTCCTCCGCTGTCTCAGGTCTCGATATCAGCACGAGAACGCCCCGCTCTGATGCCGCGATCTCAGATAAACTGGTATCAAAACGCCACGTAGCTTGCCCTTCAAGGGTGGTTCCCACCAAATCTCGCAGCGCTGAGGTCACGTGCACTCGTACAAGGGTCGTCGCGTCAGTTTGCAGGTTTCCTCGGCTCAACGCCAAGTGGATTGATCCGTGATGAATTTCACGATAGACGGTCAGCTCAAATTCACCGTGCGAAGTTCTGATCGCCCCTTGTCGAATACGCTCAATGGTGCGCTCAGTCGTAAGACGGTGGTCGATAAGTTCGGACACTCTACCCACTGGCAGCTCATGGAGCACGGCGAACCGCTCAAGCGCATCGCCCCTAGCCATGTTACCCGTTTCATCCAAAACCTCAGTGAAAACAGCCGCAGGAAACAGGCCAGCAAGCCTGGCTAAATCAGTCGTGGCTTCCGCTCGGTCAGCCCGAGTGAGGAGCCCCCCCTCTTCCGCCGCCACTGGGAAAATGTGTCCTGGCTGCACCAAGTCGGCCGCAGAGGTTTGGGGTGCCACTGCCACGCGAACTGTATGCGCCCGATCCTTGGCTGAAATTCCAGTTTCAATACCCTCTGCAGCCTCGATAGAAAGCGTAAATGGTGCAGCATCGCCCTGCCCTTCAACCATCAAGGGTAAGTGCAAATAGTCACAGCGTTCTCGAGTGAGCCCCAGACAAATCAGCCCTCTGGCCTGCCGAGCCATGAACGTAATGTGGCTTGCCTCACAAAGTTCTGCGGCAATAGTGACGATACCCGTAACACCACCGCTACTGTCCTCAAGCAACAGCAACACCATTTGTCCATGGCGAAGGTCACTAATCAGACCCTCTGGATCGCGGTAGGTGAGTGAATTAGTCATGAATAAACCCCGAAGCACGTAAGGTGTCCATTGAAAGGCCTGAGCTCTGAGACGCACTGTCTCCCTGCAGTAGTCGTTCTAAGTAACGCGCGATCACATCGACCTCTAGGTTTATCCGGGAGCCTGCACGATACTCTCCAAAGACGGTCTCTTCGAAGGTTTGGGGAATAATATTAAGATCAAACTCCGCACCGTCGACGGAGTTGACCGTTAGGCTAGTACCGTCGACCGTAATACTACCTTTGTGCGCGATATAGCGAGCTAGCTCTGGCGGTGCGGAAATAATGTAGCGCCATGATCGCCCTTCTTGAGCTACCGATACAACGCTGCCCACCCCGTCGACATGGCCGCTTACAATATGACCACCCAGGCGTGATGTAGGCGTCAGAGACTTCTCTAGATTGACATGGTCACCGGGCTTGCGGTCTCCCAGTGTTGTCAAGTTCAAAGACTCAATTGAAACATCCGCCCAATATCCGTCACCGGGTAATCCCGTGACCGTCAGACAGACCCCACTCGTCGCAATGCTGTCACCCAGTTGCACATCGCTAAGGTCAAGCTTTCCCGTAAGCACCCTTAACCGAAGGTCACCCCCTCGGGTTTCCATCGTCGCGATCTCGCCAACGGCCTGAATGATTCCTGTAAACACGTCTTTAATTTCCCTTTAAAACAGCAGCAATGATACGCAGATCGGAGCCCAAGGGACTCAACTCTTGATAAGCCAATTGGATACCATCTTTCAACTCGGAAAAGGCGAGATCTGCGAGTGGTCGCGCAGAGCTTCCCAAAAGCACGGGCGCTTGGTAAATGAGCAACTCATCGACCAGGTCTGCTTTTAAAAACGCCGCCGCTAACGAAGGACCGCTCTCAATTAAAATTTCGTTAGCACCTTGTGATCCCAAACTTTCCAATACATCCCCAAGATCGAGCCCCGCCTCCGTAACAGGTGCCGTCTTGTGCAGGGCGCCGGCAGGCACCTGCTTTTCGTTTGCCGTTACCACTAGGGTCGGCGCGTTAGACGATAAAACCCGGGCTTCCCCCGGCGTGCGGGCATTACTGTCGAGCACCACACGTGTTGGTGGCCGGTGCAGTGCCCGAGTTAATTCTTCGCCGCGTAAACCCAACTCGTCGGATCGAACGGTCAGCGAGCAGTCATCGGCTAGCACCGTGCCGATGCCCGTAATAATCACTGAGCTGGCCGCGCGTTGGCGCTGAACGTCCTGACGGGCCAACGCGCCCGTAATCCACTGGCTCTCGCCAGAGGCCATGGCCGTGCGTCCATCTAGGGAACAGGCTAACTTCAGACGTACACGACCCCAGCCTCGCTCCATCCGCAATAAAAAACCCGCCAACTCTACCCGCGCAGCCTCGGAGTAGACACCTTGAGTGACTGCAATGCCCGCGGCCCTCAGTCGATCATAGCCCTTTCCTGAAACACTGGGATTAGGATCTTCCAGTGCCCCCACAACTCGGCCGATCCCGGCACTAATCAACGCCTCGACACAGGGACCGGTGCGCCCCTGATGGGCGCAGGGTTCTAAGGTAACGTAGGCTGTTGCGCCTTGGGGCGATGCACAGGCCCCAAGCGCCATAATTTCAGCGTGTGCACCGCCGACAGGTTGAGTGAACCCTTTCCCAAGTATTTTATTATCCGACACGATGACACAACCCACGTGAGGGTTAGGTGTCGCCCAAAATCGCCCTTTGCGGGCCTCTGCAAGAGCCTGCTCCATAAACCCTGCGTCTTGCGGCTGTACCGAGGAGCTGCTCAAGTTTCTGCGGGGGGTTCCGCCTCCAGACTCTCAATGGCATCCCTAAATTCGGAAAGATCTTGGAAACTCCGATACACCGAGGCGAAACGCACGTAAGCCACTTGATCCATAGCTTTAAGGGCCTCCATCACATGACTGCCCACATCGTCTGACGGTAGCTCGCGTTCGCCCGTAGCACGCAGTTGATGCTTGATCTGCGTTATCCATTTTTCGATCTCTTCAACCGATACCGGACGTTTCTCCAACGCACGCAGAAAACCACCGCGAAGCTTCTGCTCATCAAAAGGCTCGCGACTACCGTTTTGCTTGATAATGCGCGGCATTACCAATTCGGCAAGCTCGTAGGTGGTAAAGCGCTCTTTGCACCCAAGGCACTCGCGCCGCCGGCGAACCTGGCCACCATCAGCAACGAGGCGAGAATCAATCACCTTAGTTTCATCGATTGTGCAAAAAGGGCACTGCATTGCAGACCTCTAACGTCGGTACACGGGTAAACGACCACAAACCTCTAACACCTTCTGGCGAACCTCAGGGATCACCTTATCCCCAGTGCCAGTTTCAAGCGCAGCCAAAACGTCACAAATCCAATGCGTCAACGTGGCTGTGTCAGCCTCAGAAAAACCGCGGGTTGTGATGGCCGGGGTTCCCAAACGTAAGCCAGAGGTTACAAAAGGCGAGCGTGGATCATTGGGAACCGCATTTTTATTCACAGTGATGTAAGCGTCACCCAGAGCCGCATCGGCATCTTTACCGGTGTAAGACTTGCCGATCAAATCCAGCAACATGAGGTGATTGTCGGTACCACCAGACACAATCTTGTGCCCACGCTCAATGAAGGTAGCTGCCATTGCCTGGGCGTTCTTAACCACCTGACGCTGATAGTCAGCAAAATCAGGCTCCATTGCCTCCTTGAAAGCTACCGCCTTAGCAGCGATCACATGCATTAGCGGGCCACCCTGAGCACCTGGAAAAACCGCGCTGTTCAATTTTTTGTGCAGTGCCTCGTCGTCCTTCGCTAAAATAATTCCGCTGCGAGGCCCACGGAGAGTTTTATGCGTCGTTGACGTCACGACGTCAGCATAAGGCATGGGTGACGGGTAAACTCCTGCCGCAACAAGACCCGCAACATGAGCCATATCAACCAGCAGCCAAGCCCCTACGGTGTCTGCAATTTCACGGAACTTAGACCAGTCCATAATGCGACTGTAAGCCGAGAAACCACCAATAATGAGTTTCGGCTTGTGAGCCTTGGCCAATTCCATCAGGGCATCGTAATCAATGAGACCCGTATCGTGATTAATGCCATATTGCACCGCGTTATAAATTTTTCCGGAGAAGTTGACCGATGCGCCATGGGTGAGGTGGCCACCGTCGGCCAAGCTCATTCCCATTACAGTGTCGCCGGGCTCAAGCAAGGCGTGATACACCGCAATATTGGCACTCGATCCTGAATGCGGTTGAACATTGGCATAGGCAGCGCCAAAGAGCGTTTTAGCCCGTTCAATCGCCAAATCCTCTGCTACGTCAACAAACTCGCACCCACCGTAGTAACGTTTGCCCGGGTAGCCTTCTGCGTATTTGTTGGTCAAAACCGAACCCTGCGCCTCGAGCACACGGGGGCTAGCGTAATTCTCTGACGCAATCAGCTCGACGTGGTCCTCCTGGCGCTGCGCCTCTGAACGCATAGCCTTCCAAAGGTCTGGATCAAAAGCCTGGATGGACTGTACGTCATCATCCAGAAAGTTCGAAGGCTGAGATGCCGCTTGATTCATGGTTAGTATCCTGATTTGACAGAAAAATAGTGGGCGCCGAGAACGACCATTAAATAATTTTGGGACGAAAAGCTCATCTCTGGAGGTGATGTGTAGGTAAAGCCCCTCGCACCCGGAACCTATTCTAGCTCATCCTAAGGCACCCCATAAGTGGCAAGAAATAGAATGAGAAGGAGTACCTTTGATGATGTCGCTGCGGCAAAGTTAAAAGCTGCCTGCTCACACTCATACGGCTCTTGTATCAAAAACTCTACGATGCCCAGAGCGCTAACAGCGAGCGCGAGCCTCAGCCGTTCTCACGGACGCAGCTAAGGGGGTAAACCTTAACCCAGTCAACCAGCATGGTCGCTGGTAAATCCTCAAGATAAACTTCGCCTCCCAAAGTGCCGCCAACAGCCACATTGAGTATTAGATAAAACGGGAAACGATCAAAGACCCATGGATGGGGGAAAATATTGTCAGGAGTCATTGTGCTATGAATGCGCCCATCAACTTCCCATTGAATGCGGCCAGGGGCCCACTCTACCGCGAACTCATGCCAATCTTCATTCCAGGGGGTTGGCAGCCGCAACGTTTCACTATAGTGCACATTATTGGGCGGCAAGGGTCCAAAATGGGCAGCACCTATGAGGCGATTGGGCTCATTGCCCGTCCATTCCATAATGTCGATTTCCCCGGCGAGGGGCCATGGGCTATCGCTCTGGGGCATCATCCAAAATGCGGGCCACAATCCCCGCCCGGCGGGCAGCTTAATTCGCGCCTCGAAGCGACCATAGTGTTGACGGAAGAGTTCATCACTAACCAGCTTACCGGACGTGATATGACCCTCTGTTTCAGCAACCGTAATCGACAGTGCGCCGTCTACAACCCTGACAGCCTGCGTGGAATAATGCTGAACCTCATTATTACCCCAGCCGCATAAATCTACATCACAGCCGTCACCTTCAACAATGCGCCAAATATTGGAATCCAATTGGCTGTCGAAATTTTCGATCAGCGTTGCTTCACACTGCACGGGTTCAGCCGCTGCGTTCTGGCCTACACTCAGCGCCACGAAAATAAAAATAAGTCTCGTGATCATATTGGGCTAACTCGGCAAATTACCACCAGGTGGTATAGAAAAACGCCAGTATGCAAATCACAACAATCGCTGCGGCGTTAAAGCCAGTTGATGTGGAAAAGCTCACGCCCGAAGGCTCGATGTATCCAGGTTGCGGTTGAGGTCTTGCCAGAGACCAGAGCAAAGCAATGCCTACGCATAGCAAGAAAACAAGCCCGACTCGATCAATAAACGGCAGCATGGGTAAAAGCAGCTTCATACCCAAAGACAATACTGCCGATCCGACGGCAGCCAATAACGCACCCGTTGCTGTTGTTTTACTCCAGAACATACCCAGCAAAAATATTGCGACGATGCCGGGAGTAAAAAATCCTGTGAACTCCTGAATGTATTGAAACGCCTGATCGAAATTGCCCAGTAGTGGTTGTGCAGCTGCCATCGCGATGGCCATTGCCACCAGCGCAGTGAGGCGTCCACTGAAGACAAGATTACGATCCAGCCAATCCTTAGAGACCATAGAAGGAAGGAGATCGACGGTGAAAATTGTTGAAATGCTGTTACACATTGACGCCAGTGACGAGACAATTGCCGCAAGAAGGGCAGCAAAGACCAGTCCTTTTATGCCCGTAGGTAGCAAGGCCATGGCCGATGGATACGCTTGATCAGGAGTGGCCAAATCAGCATTCAATGCAAACATAGCGATACCGGGCAAAACCACGATGAGGGGCATAAGTAGCTTGAGAAAAGCCGCGAACGCAATGCCCTTCTGAGCCTCACTCACACTTTTTGCCGCAAGCGCACGCTGAATAATGTATTGATTGAAGCCCCAATATGACACATTCATAACCCACATACCGCCAATCAAGACCGAGATCCCTGGCAAGCTCATGTAATGCGGATGATCTTTCGCCAGTATCATGTCAAACCGGTCCGGCACGGTATCCATCAGCGTGACAAACCCATTGAGCACGCCGGTGCCCCCGGATACTTTCTCCAAGAGAATGGCCGCAATCATGAGACCACCGGCCACCAAAAGCACCACTTGTACAATATCGGTCAGTGCAACGGCCTTGAGCCCACCATACAGTGAATACGACACCGCAAAGAGTCCTAACAACACCAGACCCAATGTCAGGTCGACACCTGCCACGGTATTAATGGCAAGAGCTCCCAACCATAAGATAGAGGTTAAGTTTACAAAGACATAAACGCCCAACCAAAAGCTAGCCATCACCGTTCGTACGCGATGGTCATAGCGCTGCTCCAGAAACTGGGGCATGGTGTAAATGCCCGTTTTCAAAAATACAGGCAGTAAAAACTTGCCCACAAGAATTAACGTAATGGCGGCCATCCACTCGTAAGACGCAATTGCCAGCCCAATGGCGTAACCAGACCCCGACATGCCAATGATCTGTTCAGCAGAAATATTGGCAGCAATGAGCGACGCGCCTATTGCCCACCAGGGCAAAGACTTACCGGCAAGAAAATAATCTGACGCATCCTTTTCGTGTCCGGGTTTTTCACGAGAGACCCACTGGGCCAAACCAAACAAAGCGATGGCGTAAATTGCAACAATGGTGATATCGAGTGATGACAACATAGCTTTACGTCCGCTCTACTTAAGACTGGCCACTTCTTGCGTGGGGCAGTTCAACAAATTTGCGCCCGACACCTCTTCGACCAGAGTTACCTCTGCTAGGTCCATTGTGAAGACGCCCGGCGTGCTGATAAGGAACGGTACATCTACAGCACCCATATTAGTACCAACAGCTTCGAAGCAAGCCAATGAAATAGCTAACCGATGCCAAACATCTGTTTCCAAGCTTCTCAGGTGTTGTGTGATATCAAGCTCGCCGTTGCAGGGCCAGGTGCAATCCATTCGCATTTTCACCTGCTCAACAGGCTTTTGAATCAACCGAATATCCATGACAACCGCTCCACCGGTTGCACTCATGCTCTCAATATTAATGGGAACGTCGGCGCGAAAGTAAACCTGACTGGAACGCTTGCCATCGCCGGTCCACTCCACTCGTCTAGCATCTTCTTGCATACGGCGATCAATGACAGACACAGACAATTGATTATCTTTTGTGGTTCCGCCACGGGGGCCGCTCGCAATTGCCCAATCTAGCCTGTTGCCCAAGTACAGCCGCCACTGACCCCGTGCACCACCGGCAAACACTGGACGGTCAAGAGATAGGGGCTTTCCCCTGGGCTCTTCATTAAGGAACGCAAGATGTTGAGACGCACTGGAAGTTAGACCGTATCCCCTGGCGAATGCCTCATCAACAACGGCCAAATCTCTATCGCTGCCGTTGATATCGGCACTCGGCCAAGCCATAGGAAGTCGGCCTTCAAATTCGTGTTGCACAGAGCCGTCTGAATTTCGAAATAAAACATCAGCAACCCCTGCGCCCTCACTGCCGGGTAACCAAGCAGCAACAAACGCAGTGGATGCATTGATCTCACGATTCACCCAAAGTGGCCTACCCGATAGAAAAACCGAAACAATAGGCAGATCTTGGTACTGGTTGAGCAGCGCAAGATCCTCAAAATTTGGTTGTTGCCACGCCAATGAAGTGATGTCGCCCTGGGTTTCTGCGTAGGGTGTCTCGCCGTAAACAGCAATAACCGCGTCAACCTCAATCCCCTCCGGCACAGGTTCACCGTGGTAGACCTTGCCACCAGCCTTGGCGACTTGCTCCGCGAAGCCATCCAACAGTGAGGTACCCGTTGGAAAGTCAGAATTAGCATTGCCGGTGCCTTGCCAGCTGATTGTCCAGCCGCCCGACTGCATACCAATGTTGTCAGCACCCTCGCCCACCACTAAGTAATGTCCGGCGGGATCGAGTGGCAGCATTTGGTCGTCGTTTTTGAGGAGTACCAGTGATCGACGTACAGCATCTCGCGCCAAGTCACGATGCTCTTGACTTCCCACCTGCGACCGTAGAGGACGCCCTTGCGTCGACGGCAGGCCCCGCTGCATGAGACCTGACTCAAACTTCACCTTTAAAATGCGCAGTACAGCTTCGTCGATCCTGGCCTCTGAAATCTCACCTGATTGAACCTGGGCTACCAGGTTCTCCAATGCGGACAGCCAGTCTTCAGGCACCATGACCATATCAATACCGGCGTTAATCGCTTGTGGACAATTGTCATCAGCGCAGCCCTCAATCTCGCCAATCCCATTCCAATCACTAACGACGAATCCGCCAAACCCGAGGTCACCACGCAGTACATCGGTTAACAGCTGCTTATTGCCATGCACCTTTTCGCCATTCCAGCTGTTAAAAGACGCCATAACAGTTTGTACACCTGCAGCAATCGCCGGTTTATAGCCCGCACCATGCTCTTCAATTAATACGTTCAGGGGCAACCGGGTATCACCTCGGTCAACACCCGAAAAAGTTCCTCCGTCACCGACAAAATGCTTGGTCGTGGCAACAATGCCCTCCGCCTGCATCGCCTCAACCATACCACCCGCATAAGAAGACACCACTTGAGGATCTGAGCTATAGGACTCATAAGTGCGGCCCCAACGATAATCTTGTGCAACGGCCACGGTAGGCGCAAAAATCCAATCGATGCCGGTAGCTTTCACTTCCCTTGCAGTAGCGCCACTAATCGCCGCCACTAACGCGGGATCGCCAGCGGCACCCAGCCCAATATTGTGGGGAAACAGCGTGGCTCCAATGACATTATTGTGCCCGTGAACAGCATCGGTGCCCCAGATAACAGGAATCCCTGCGCTGCCCTGACTCGTATCGATGGAAGCCTGGTAATAATCATCTGCGAGGGTCAGCCAGTCCTCGATAGACGCGCCCTTCTCACCACCGGGAAAAGATCCGCCCCCATTGAGAACGCTGCCTAGGCCATATTTTCGGAGATCATCAGGGGTAACGTGTGCAATTTCTCCCTGAATCATTTGGCCGATCTTCTGCTCCAAGGAAAGCGTCTCTAACAATGCTTTTGCCGCTTGTTCGGCCTCACTGTTGGCCGATAGTGGCGACTGATCGTTTGAGCAGCCAAGCAGCAGTACCAGAGACGAAAGGCTTAGGGTTAATATCGCCAGGGCGCTTGAACATCTCATGATACGAGTCTTCCTAGTCGTTAGCATTGGGACTTATCCTTCAATAGACAAGACTCTACCGAGGCTATTGTGGGCCGTCTGCTTGTTCTAGCAAGATGCGATGAGAGGGTAAAAAAGTAAGCCCAAAGGGAATAAACTCAGGCCTCACGGCAGTAATGATCGATAAATCTCTGGTGCTCCGGCAGCTGACTTACCAATCGCTCAACCGAGCCGTGGATTCCTCCAAGAAAGTCACGTAATTCCTGTTCATCCATCATGTTAACGATGGGATGGTACTGTTCGGGGCTGAGGCCCTGTCCCAGCATGACCTGTGTCCAGGAGTTCTCACCAAACAGCTCTGTTGGCACCTTGAACACACGCCCTGTCTCCTTGAACAGATCGATACGATGCTGGAGGGACTCAGGAATTTCCATAGTGCGGCAATGACGCCAGAAGGGCGTATCCGTGCGATTAGTGACGTGGTAATGAAGAATGATGAAATCCCGGATATTTTCAATCTCGAACTTCATCTGATTATTGAACTCTTCTATGTCGGGCTGACGCACCCCATCCGAAGGAAACATTTGCATGAACCGCACAATACTGCGCTGAATGAGATGGATGCTAGTTGACTCCAAGGGTTCCATAAAGCCACTGGACAAACCGACAGCCACACAGTTCTTAACCCAATGACGTCGCCGAGTTCCTGTTTGAAATTTTATGGGCCTCGGGTCGGTAACCAACTCACCCTCAAGATTCCCTCGCAATTTTGCCTCAGCCTCATCTCGAGACCAAAACTTACTGCAATAAACTAAGCCATTTCCAGTGCGGTGCTGAAGTGGAATGCGCCACTGCCATCCGGCCTCATGAGCTATTGAGCGCGTGTAAGGAATTGGCGGTTGGACATTTTCTGTTTGTACCGCCAAGGCACTGTCGCAGGGTAACCAGTGCTGCCAATCATCGTAGCCGGCATGTAGGGTTTGTTCGATCAGTAACCCTCTGAACCCGGTACAATCCACGAAGAAATCGCCGTCGACCTGCTGACCACTCTCCAAACGCAACCCAGTAATAAAACCGGTTTGTTCATGTTGCTGTACCGCTTCAATTTTACCCTCAATACGAACAGCACCATGCTCCTCGGCAATTTTCCGAAGGAACGTCGCATACCGAGATGAATCGAAATGATAGGCGTAGTTCAGATTTTGATTAGGCAAAACGGCAAATCGATTTTGCTTGGCAGCCGCCCACTCATTGCAGTACTCACCAAAGTCTTTGCTTATTCCCAGCTCTTTTCCTTTGAGCCAAAAATGCTGAAACCCTGCTGCCCAGCAATCTTTACCGGTGTAACCAAATGAATGGATGTAGTCTTTTCCCACATCGTGCCAATTTTCAAAGGAGATACCCAACTTAAAGGTGCCACCCACGGCGCTGATAAAGTCCTGCTCCTTAATTTTCAGCAATTCATGCAGGGTGAGTAACGTAGGGATCGTTGCCTCTCCCACCCCTACCGTGCCAATTTCCTCGGACTCTACGAGTGAAACCTTGACCGTTTTACCCAATAGCTTGGCTACTGCAGCAGCGGCCATCCAACCGGCGGTGCCACCGCCGGCTATGACCACATGTTTGATTTTTTGATGCTCCATTAACCTGACTCCAAGTCCCTACTGGGCGCAGCTATGTCTTCAATCTGTTGAGTAATTCTTCGCGAAGGCGATCTGCCTCAATTTTATTCATTTCACCGAGACAACCCAAGGCGTGCTCTGGGATATGGCCAGTGGCCTCTGAGCCTGACTCAAACACATAGAAATTCATCAGCTTCTGCCAGGCCAAACGTTGCGCCTCCGGCAAATTCCGGATAGACAGCACCCCATGTAACAACGCGTTAAATGGCGAACCAAAGTGCTGTTCGTGATCGAGCCACCAGTAGTTCACCAGCAAATTACAATCAGACATCGCTTTGACGTGGTGCCACCACATACTTGGAATAAAAATAGCGTCACCCGGACCCAACTCACAATGCTGAGAAGCCGCCATAGCATCGCGAAAGCGCGGGAATTTATCAAAATCAGGCGCAGCAAAATCAACCAAACTGATGGGCTGCCCCGACGGAGTTCGGTCGAGAGGGCCGACATAAAGGTTGCCGATTTGATCCGTAGGAAACAGCGTAAACTCGCGACGCCCGTAGACCACGCAGGCCATGTTGCTAGGAAAATCGTAATGTGCTGAGACCGTCGTGCGGTTACCAAGCCAAAAATTGACCAAGGGATCACCCGGAATTTTTAGTACGTTCGCTTTTTCAAAGCCCGGCAGCCAACCTGCAACAGGTGTCGATCCAACGTAAATCGACAAGGGCTCTTTGTTTTCCGGATCTGCCTGCTCGCGTAGGCGCTGCAAAATATCTTCCAACGGGGCATTGCCATTGCGAAAGTTAAAACCGTTGAAGGCTCCGTTGTAGCCAAAGCGACCCGCCACTTCAGTGGGCGCCACGTACGCAGTGACAGGCTTTGCTGTCCAAAACTTGGAAAGGTAGGTCTCAAGCTGCTCCAGGTCACCATCACCTTCAGGAACCGCCGGCCAATCGGCTACCAGTCCACGTAATACCAAAGGCTCTTCCCGCTCAAATACCCAGGATGGAATCGCATCCGGGGAAATTCCCTCAACGGTTTCAACATGCTTGGGCGCCTGATCTGTCACTGATTGGCATCTCGAGCTTTTTGTTTAAATTGAATCAGCCGTCCCATGTTCGACAATGACGCCAGCATCATAAACAGAGGCATAAGAAACCCTTGCTGCGACAGCTGCTCGAGGCTTTCCGCCGACAAAGCTCTTACGGCATCTTCATTGATCGCAGAAAAACCAAGCAACTGATTTTTCGAGCCATCGTGCAAACTAATGTCGAGGGTAATGGACTCCACCAGATCTAGATCAGCGAGACACTGCGTAAATCTCTGAGTATGGCCCGCGCCTTCATGAATTTGCTCCAACAAGTCGGCTTGCTGCTCGAGGTACTGGGTCCTTCCGCCTAGGGGCTGAAAAACAGCCTCCCCTTCTGTTCCATGGGACACTCGGGGATGCGCCATATCGACGCTTAACAACCGCACCTCTTCACCCTCTTGAGATTGGTGCTGACCAATCAAAAAAGGCCCTTTGCGCATAAAAGCAGGCCGGCTTAGCGCAGTCCATTGAGCGTTATTTACAAACAGATTCTCACCTGACTCAAACCCCATTACCGCCACGGGTATGAGCCCATCCTGCTCAGTTACCTGCAATAAAATCGGAAAATCTACCTGCAGATCCCTGAACTCGAAGGTGTACGCAGGGCAGCTATGGATGACATCACCAAACTCGGGACCAACCGCCTCCACAATACGCAGATCTTTGTGATCAACATTATTAAGAATTTGAAAGTTGCTCATGCTGTTACCGTTGCTGAAGGGTTATTCATCCGAAGGGCATTCAGTAACTGCCGATTCCCCGGCATAGCCCGTGACAATTGCAGCGCTCGCTCTCTCACCTTAAATAAGATGGGATCAAGGTCAGCGCTGCTTGAAGCGTGATCTTTACCACCCTGACCTGCCGACCCTATCACGCCATTGAGGTGGCCGTTCATACCCAACCAAACGTACTGATAGCTCGCAGCCGGGAACAGCTCGTCAATACGCGGCGTGTCGGGATGCCAAGGGGCGCGAATCTGCCACAAGGCCAGCTTGTCTGATAGGCCTTCAGAAATACTAGTCTCGTCGCATGCCTGCTGCCAATAGGGCGTGTCATCACGATCACTTAACACGTAGTGGAGCTTAAGAAACTCTTGAATACTGGCCCAATTGCTCTCCATTTTTCGGTTGAACGCGCGGGAAGCGGGCCCCATAAGATCTCGATTGACAGGAAAGCTTTCCACCAAAAACGAAGCTGCCTGTTCAATCATAGCCAGCGCTGAGGCCTCGAGAGGCTCAATAAAGCCGGCTGACAAACCGACAGCCACGCAGTTATGCGTCCAAGGGGTACCGCGGTATCCGGGTTCGAAATTCAGTGTACGACACGCTAAATCCTGCGCCACTTTGGCGCCCACCGATTGTTCGGCATAGTTTCGTAGGGTTTGAGTGGCTTCAGCCTCGGAAATAAAGTCGGCGTTATGGACATAGCCAACGCCTCGACGAGATTGAAGACCAATATCCCAAATCCAACCGCAGTCCTGAGCGCTCGATTGAGTACAAGAATGTATTTCATCGTTGGGCTCGTTGTAAGGCACCTGAGCCACTACGGCGCGATTGTTGGGCAGTACGTGACGTGCCGACTCAAATGGCACCTTGAAGTGATCACCAATCAACAGTGCCTTCTGACCCGAACAGTCAACAAAAAAGTCACCCGATAAACGATCACCACCCTCAAGCTCTAGACTCGTGAGAAACCCCGCAGAATCACTGCTAACACCGGCAACATGGCCTTCAATATGTCGCACCCCAAACCTCGAGACACTGTGTTGCCGCAACAGCGCTGCGAACTTCACTGCATCGACGTGATATCCGTAATTCAGCGCAAAGGCGTAGTCAGGAGTATCCGCCGTTTTAGGGGCCTTGTGGGTGGTCGCAATGAGTGCTTGGGGCGTGACAACCTCATGAAATGGGTAGCGCAAGCCATCGCGACGCCAATATTCAGCGATATTTTTTGAGGCGTACTCAGGGGGCAAACTAAACGGGTGTAAATAACTATCATCCGCAGCTCCCGTGCGCCAGCCGTGAAACAGCGTACCCTGCTTCAAACTGGCGTCGCACTCTGAAATCAATACCCGCTCGGATAGCCCAATAGCCTGCAACGTGGCCTTCATTGATGGCCAGGTACCCTCGCCTACACCCACTGTGGGAACGCTGGGCGATTCCACCAGCGTGATGTCGAATTGACGGTTAGCCATTGCACCCAACCTGGCAGCAGTCAGCCAGCCAGCGGTACCGCCACCTACAATAACAACATGCTCAGTTGTACCCATTTATCAATTACCCGTGCGCTTTTCTTCCAGCGCTTATTTTAACGCTCTTTAAACGACAAAAGCTGCCCGAGGGCAGCTTTATCATCAGTACCTTGCAGGATCAAAAGGTATAGCGAACACCTACATTATAACGAGCACCCTGTTGTGCAACGAACAATGGCTGAGATTCGCTACGTCCGTAGACGTAGGTCGTTTCGTCCGTAATGTTGATCGCGTCCGCAAAAATCGACAGGTTATCGCTCACGTGGAATTGCGCACCGATATCCCACTGGTCGTATTCGCCAACGTAGGTCGGTGGAATAGCGCCAACATTAGCCTGACCGGTACCAGCGAGGAAATCATCACGCCAATTGTAAGCCACTCGAATTGAGAATCGATCGTTCTCGTAGAAGCCGATCAGGTTGGCGGAATCACCGATTCCAGAGACCACAAACTGCTGGGTACGGTCCGTATTATCGTATTCGGTATCTGATTCAACCAATGTGGCGTTTGCAATAAAGCCAAAGCCAGTCTGACCAAAGGTGTGCTGAAGGTTAATTTCCCAACCGTCAACAGTATCGTCATCTTGGTTAACCGGTGCAGTCACGCGGAAGTTAGCAAGACTGTCGCCAGACTGACCAGTTATCGAACCGTTAGCCGTGTTAACACCTGGAGATCCTTCTTTATTGGCAAGAATCCAATCGTAAAGTTCACCGGACGTCGCAGCATTGCCTAACGCTGCCCGAGCTTCATCGGCATAGCTACCATTACCCGGGTGTGGAAGGTCGAACAGCGTTTCATTGAATTCAGAAAAACCAATGAAGTTTTCAACATCTTTGGTGAAGTAACCTACCGAGAAATAGCTGGCGTCGCCGTAGTACCACTCGAAAGAGAGGTCAATGTTGTCAGACTCGAACGGCTTTAGGTTGGGGTTACCCCGCGACCCCGTTCCACCATCGATTCGTAGCAGTTGGTCAATGGTTTGGCCACCCTGAATATCGGCATAGTTGGGACGAGTCATTGTTTTGCTGTAAGAGAAACGAGCGACGATATTTTCAGTCAAGCCTACCCTGACATCTAGGTTAGGTAGTACGTTGTCGTAGCTACCGCTCAGCTCGGTAAAATCTGCCTCTCCGGGTACGGCGCTGAACTCATTGCCGCCAACCCAATCGACTCTCGAATAGCTAGGTGCCAATGCCTGAGAGTCGATATCCGTCTCCTCGTAACGCACGCCAAGACGAACATCAACAGGCACTGCGCCTATATCAAAGCCCATGTTCACCTGGAAGTAAGCCGCGAGCTGCTCTTCTGTGGTGCGTCTATCGGAGCTGTAAGTGCTCGAAGCACACAGGCCCGTTCCACAATCACCCATATCAGGCACTGAGAAAGTGGCAGCATCACCACTGGCCATCAACTGCTCAGTGCGTTCGATAAGCGCAGGCATGTCAAAAGCGTAGTAATTTGTCACCAGCTCAGGATCACTGCCACCTGAAATTTCATCGAATCGACCAGCAGAAGAAACCTCGGTCAATAAATCTGCAATAGCACCTACTTGAGATACGCCACCCCAAGCGTCACGCTGAACGACGGAGCCCGCTGAGCGGTTGTTGACTTCAGTAAACTCAACACCAAAGTCGATGCTCTTTACAACGCCATCGGGGTTAAAGTCGAATGAGCCACCAAAACGCGCCTGTTCGATTTCCATTTTGGCGTAGTTATTCGCGAAAACACTACCGGTAACAATCATGTCGTCGGTACTGAGCGGGTTAGACAAATCCAAAGCCAAGACTGGCAAATCGCCACGATCGAAATAAGTTGTTGTCTTGTCTCGAGAAAATGCGGAAATGGCAAGCTGCGAAGAGCTGCCAAAGGGGCTATCGGGACGCTGCTCGGCATCAGAATCGTGATAATCAAACATGAGTGACAGTCGATCAGTCACGTCCCAAGCCAAGTTAATGCCAATCGAGGTATTTTCAGCGACGGTCGCATCGCTACCACCAGCCATCGCGAAGTCACCGCTACCACCGTTAAATTCAGCGTAGGTGGTGGGAGAAGCGTTGCTATTGTTGCCGTCCCAAGCCGTTTCCTGACCACCAAAGTTGTACCAAGCTGAGTAATTGGTGAAGGTGCGCTCGAGCTCTACTTCTGAGTAGGTGTAGTCAACGGTTGCAGTCAGGCGCTCAGTAGGTGCCCATTGCATAGTCAACTGTCCGTTAGTTCGCACACGATCCCACTCGGCAAACTCGTAGCCTGTATTCTGCGGAACTGAATATTGCTCATCAGCACCTGTGGGCCTGTTTTGCTGTGTTGCCAGGTCGTAGGGAATACCACCCCACTCGGAAGGCCGTGCGCTACACCAGCAGTTATCCACGTCTCCGGCAAAACTACGCCAACCCGCAACACTCGCAGTAGCAGCGCCATTATTGCGCTCTTGACGTACTGCACTCAAAGAAATACCGACGGTGTCGTCTAGGAAGGTATTTGAAATCAGCAGAGAAACTTCAGGGGTGAAGTCATCGCCTGTCTCTGTTGAGGTGTCGTGCATCGCCGATGCAGCAACCGTGGCATTAAACCCCGGCGCGTCCAAAGGACGTGTCGTTACAATATTTATGGTAGAACCGATGCCGCCTGTTGGGACGTCAGCTTTACCACTTTTGTAGACCTCAACCCGAGAAACACCCTCAACAGCCAGATTACTGAAGTCAAATGAGCGGCTATCCCCGCCGGTTGTTGGCATTTGTCGGCCGTTGAGCGTTACCAAGTTAAACGCCGGACCAAAACCCCGTACGGTCACATACTGACCTTCGCCACGGGTTCTATCAATCGCCACGCCAGTAACACGCTGCAGCGCTTCGGCTAGGTTGGTATCGGGGAATGCACCAATGTCTTCAGCCGTAATTGCGTCGACCACACCCGCATTATCACGTTTAATATCCGCTGACTTCTGAAGGCTCTGACGGATTCCGGTTACGATCACCTCTTCCATAGCGGAATCTGAAGCACCGCTGTCAACCTCGTTTGATACGTCCTGGGAAAAACTCAGCTGCGACGCTACTGCCAGGGCGACACCTGCCGCTAGTGGTGCTTTTTTGAAACTTTTTTGCTGGGACATAGTGTTGAGCATCTCCAAAAATTTTAGACTTTTTATTAATTAGCCTGTGCAAGCTAATGGTTGTGGTCGTCGACATGAAGGCATAAGCGACAAAACGGTCTCTGTGAGCGATCAGATGGAACGATCATGAAAACCGGCGCTTAACCGACAGCTGCCAGACGTTCGTTTCGTGGCTGAAGTGGACCTAACGTCCGCTAAAAATCTCTCCATACATTGCGGTGTCTAGAGGAATTCGGGCACTCAGCACGTGGAGTGTTATGAAGTGGACAAAAGGATTGCCGGTAACGACAGTAAAAGCTGCCTTACCCATGCCGACGAGCGTTTGAGTCATAACAATATAAGTCACACTCAACAGCGCGTGCTGCCCATTACTGTAGTCGACGCCGGGATCAAACAGGCTAAAGATGGCATAAAACAGCCCAGCAGCAGCAATGGCCGTGAACTTGTTTTCAAAAATAAGCACTAAGCGCGGTATCAAAATAATGTGCATTACGATTACGACCGGCAATCCTGCGCCCAAGGTATTTACAATAATTCCACCAGGAATTCCCAGAGCATACAGCCAGGGATTGAGGCCAAAGAAATGCGCTCCGAATACGATGGGACCAAAGAAATCCAGCGCCCAATACACGCCGATAATCCAGAGGTCGCGCTTCCACCGCAGCGATGCAAACAAGCGGTTCCAGTCAAAAGAGCGAAAAAACAGCCAAACAAGAGGCACCACAACATAGATCGCAAAGTACATCCCGACCCAGATACCGACATCCAACAGATCATGCCGACTCGGATCATAGATATCGGGTCCGGGGAAATGCAAACCTGCATGCCCCCAAAGCCCCAACAGTAGTTGCGTGATTAACAGATAGCTGAAGACGAAAACGCTCTCTTTAACCGCCGTCAACTGGTTAAGGGAGAAATTGTGCCTCCAATCGATAGCCGAGCGTTTATGAGTAAGGAAGAGCAGCAAGCACACGGCCAGGAAAAAAACCGGAAAGTAGAGCGAGAGTAAATTTAACAATGCGCCTTGGGCTATCGGTGGCAAGGACTGCGAAGATCGTGCCGCCAGAAAAAAAGTAAGCGCACTGGCCGCCCACAACAGCGCTCCCCCTGCCAACCAACGCGATGCGGTGTGCGATTTTAGTGGCTTATACGTGTTGGCCTTCAGGCGCCCCGAATCCTCAGTTTGCCGTGATCTAGAGCTCAGCATCTGCGTCTTTGCCCTTAGCTTTCGCGGCGACCCCACTGAGAGCACCCTGCACCGCCTCCAATTCTTCAAGCAGATGCTGCAACCGCGCAGCCCCCAGGGCTTCCTCAAACGGCTCAAAGCCGGACATCAAAGATTGCACAGTAGATTCCAAAATTTCCTTGCCGGATTCGGTTATGCGAACCAGCTTGGCGCGTGCATCATCAGATTTACGACTCATCTCGATGACTCCAACGGCCCTAAGCCGCGTGATCATTTGGCTCATGGAAGGTGCCGATACGTTAAAGGCGGTAGCCAACTGAGAAGCCGTTTGATCACCTACAAAATAGAGTCGGTTCAGAACCTCAAACTGGCGGGATGTCAGCGTGTCAGGGAGGCGGTTATCCAATTCACGCTGGGCGTTTTCGCTGATAATGCGCATGAACCTAAAGGCTCGATAGGCCACGGAAGGGCTTGTAGGCTGCTTAATCATTTAGTTAGGCTAACTAACTAAATGCAAAAACTCAATACAAAAGACTTTTAGTCATCTTTGACCGTCGCCATCGGTTAAGATGCGTCCGTACAATAACCACACTTACTCCACCCGATAAATAACGAGCTTGTCCTATGTGCGCGCAATACGTTTACACCATGAACCGCGTTGGCAAAATGGTCCCACCCAAACGTGAAATCCTCAAAGATATCTCTTTGTCCTTTTTCCCCGGCGCCAAAATAGGCGTGCTCGGCCTCAATGGCGCCGGAAAGTCGACACTGCTGAAAATTATGGCAGGCATCGACACCGATATTCAGGGTGAAGCTAGGCCACAGCCAGGGATTAACATTGGCTACCTCCCTCAGGAACCTCAGCTAAACCCCGAAAAGAACGTGCGCGGCAATGTCGAAGAAGGCGTGCAAGAAACTATCGACGCACTGCAAGGGCTCGACGCTGTTTATGCCGCCTACGCGGAGCCCGATGCCGATTTTGATGAGCTTGCCAAAAAGCAAGCGCGATATGAAGATGTGATTCAGGCAAAGGATGCTCACAACCTTGATACACGACTCGACATTGCGGCTAACGCCTTAAGACTGCCGCCCTGGGATAGCGACGTCACCACATTGTCTGGTGGCGAACGGCGGCGGGTCGCGTTATGCCGTTTATTGTTGTCTGAGCCCGATATGCTTTTGCTCGATGAGCCTACCAACCACCTCGATGCTGAATCGGTTGCCTGGCTGGAGCGATTTCTTGAAAGTTTCTCTGGCACTGTTGTTGCAATTACTCACGATAGGTACTTTTTAGACAATGCCGCGGGCTGGATTTTGGAACTCGATCGGGGTCGAGGCATTCCTTACGAAGGCAACTACTCAACTTGGCTTGAAGCCAAAGAAACTCGGCTTGAGCAAGAGCAGCGCACCGAGGCGGCCCATCAAAAGGCGATTAAAGCCGAACTCGAATGGGTGCGCTCTAATCCCAAAGGGCGCCAGGCCAAAAGCAAAGCACGTCTTGCACGCTTTGAAGAATTAAATTCTCAAGAGTTCCAAACACGTAACGAGACCAATGAAATCTACATTCCCCCCGGACCCAGACTGGGCGACAAAGTTATTGAAGTTAAAAATCTCAGAAAAACCTTCGGCGACCGACTCCTTTTTGACGACGTCAGTTTCACCGTTCCTACCGGCAGCATTGTTGGCATCATTGGCGCTAACGGCATGGGTAAGTCAACGTTGTTTAAGCTCTTAATGGGTATAGAGACTCCCGACGGCGGCGAGGTCGAACTTGGGGAAACAGTACAATTATCCTATGTCGATCAGTCCCGAGATGATCTTGATGGCAGCAAAACTGTGTGGGAGGAAATCTCTGACGGCCTCGATATTATGCGCATTGGCAGCTATGAAGTGCCCTCTCGCTCCTACGTTGGACGCTTCAATTTTAAGGGCACAGACCAACAAAAATTTGTTAAAGACCTGTCGGGGGGTGAGCGTAATCGCCTGCACCTAGCCAAGCTACTCAAACAAGGTGGCAACGTACTGCTGCTCGATGAGCCCACTAACGACCTCGACATTGAAACCCTTCGAGCTTTGGAAGAGGCCATACTCGCATTCCCGGGTTCCGCACTGGTCATTTCCCACGATCGCTGGTTTTTAGATCGTATCGCCACTCATATTTTGGCTTATGAAGACGACGGAAGCGTAGCGTTTCACCAAGGTAACTTTACTGAATATGAAGAAGACCGAGTTGCACGATTAGGCAAGGACGCCGATATGCCTAGCCGAGTGAAGCACCGCAAATTAATGGGCTGAGCGCACAGTTTGCATTGCTAAGCCCTGCTGAGACATCAGGCCATTAAAGCGCCGAGTCACAGCAGGGCCTCTAACGCCTCGGAGAGCCGGGCGACACCAATGACCTCGAGGCCCTTTATTGGCTGCTTAGGTACATTGCCTTTGGGCACGATAGCGCGCTTGAAACCGTGTTTTGCAGCCTCGCTCAGCCGCTCCTGCCCCGAGGGAACTGGGCGAATTTCTCCCGACAACCCGACCTCGCCAAAAACGACCCAATCTCCCGATAAAATACGGTTCTTCAGACTGGAAACAACGGCAACCAGTAGCGCGAGATCGGCACTGGTCTCAGTGACTCGAACACCTCCCACGACATTTGCGAAGACATCTTGATCACCCACCATGATGCCACCATGCCGATGGAGCACGGCTAGAAGCATCGCAAGCCTGTTTTGCTCAAACCCCACAGCAACCCGTCGAGGGTTACCAAGAGAGCTGTCGTCGACCAACGCCTGAATCTCGACCAACAGAGGACGAGTACCTTCCCAAACCACCATGACCGTTGTCCCGGATGCAGGCTCCTCAGCTCGGTCTAGGAAAATAGCCGACGGGTTTTTTACCTCCCGCATGCCTCTGTCGGTCATGGCAAAAACACCGAGTTCGTTGACCGCGCCAAACCGGTTTTTACTGCTACGCAGGGTGCGAAAACGGGAGTCATGTTCTCCCTCCAGCAAAATGGAGCAATCAATCATGTGCTCCAGAACTTTTGGACCAGCCAGATTGCCATCTTTGGTGACGTGGCCGACCAAGATTAGAACCACCCCGGACTGCTTGGCGTATCGCGTCAGTTGTGCAGCGCAATCGCGCACTTGCGACACACTACCCGGCGCTGAAGTGATGGCCTCTGAGTGCATAACCTGTATGGAATCCACCACCATCACTCGTGGACGAAACTCATCGGCGGCCGCAAGAATGGCATCAACTTCAGTTTCGGCCATCAGCTGCAGGGCATCAACCGCAAGATCGAGACGATCGGCGCGCATGGCCACTTGCTGCGGACTCTCCTCGCCAGTCACATACAACGCAGCCCCCCCTGCAGCGAGGTGACAGAGTGTCTGTAGCAGTAAGGTACTTTTCCCGGCCCCGGGATGTCCGCCAATAAGAATCGCCGAGCCGGGTACCAATCCACCACCAAGCACCCGATCGAGTTCGGTGAAACCGCTGCTAAACAGCGGCACATCGACGAGATCAATATCTTTGAGAACTCTAACTTCGGCTCGAGTTCCCGCATATCCACCACGCCCCCCCCGCTGAACGGTTTTTCCGGTACTTGCCGGACCGAGGCGAATTTCTGTAATGGTATTCCATGCCGAACACTCACTGCACTGTCCCTGCCATTTGCCGTAATCTGCGCCGCAGTCATTGCAGACAAATGCAGTCTTTGATTTGGGCATAAACGATTCCTAAAGAAGATTAACGACAAGAAGGTGCACGAACAGGCTCCACAGCGGTATGCTAGCAAACCCAAGCCTAAGATCCCTAACTGCATGCCACCAGCTTCTCTCATTCCCGATCGTCAGCTGACGTTTTCACCAGATCTCGCGGCAACCATAGGCTTGGAAGAGGCTATTTTACTGCAAGGGCTAGGTGAGCTGCTCTCGGTAAGGCCTCAGGCAAGTCAATGCGTTGCCCTAGCGGAGTTTGAGCGTAACTTCCCTTTCTGGAAGGGGCCTAAAATTCGTGAGCTTCTTGCTCGGCTTGAAGCCTTGGGTATCATTCATGTACGCAATGAAAGCCAAAACTCTAATGTGATGCGAATTTCAGCCGTGGCATCTCAGTCGGCTCAGGCACTGGGTAAAACCGAAGCCCAGCCTTCATCGCACCACTCCAAACTAAAAACCCAAGCAGTCTCTGACGCGCCGTCTGCGCTCAAAGGCGAACCAAACAACCACTTGGGAAGAACAGCTACTCGGCCTTGGCAGCCATCGGAAGATCTGCTGGATCTGCTGCACTTAAGTCATGGAATTGACAGACAGTTTGCGCTGTCGCAGCTACCCAACTTCAGCCCTGCTGCAGCAGATCCGGCGCCAGATAACCGCTTCAGGCAGCACGTTCTCAGCGCCTGGAGGCGCCACCAAAGCCAACACCCCGCTTTTGAAATCGCACCCCCACCCGCTTTCGATCAAAATTGGCGCCCCAGCGACGACGCGTTGGATATCATGACGGGTAATGGCGTCGATCTTGAGTTCATTGACTCAATGCGACCGGAGTTTGTTTTGTACTGGCGCGAACGAGGCGGACCTCCAAAGGAGGTCAACAGCAAATTTATCGGCTGGGTTCGACAACGATGGGTGCGCTTTCAAGCTGGCCTGGGACACAGCCCCGAGCCCCGGCCCATGACCGGCGACTGGCAACCCAGTGAGCAAGTCTTTGAGGTGCTCGCTCTATCAAACATTGACCGCTCGTACGCCATGGACAGGCTTGGAGAGTTTCGCGTGTTCTGGTGCGATTCCGGTGACCTTCAGACATCTTGGAACAGTAAATTTCTGCAACACGTAAAACATCAGTGGCGCTGGGAACAAGGCCAAATAAGTAAAAAAGGGAGCGACCATGGCGGACAGCAAGGACGTGGGCAGTCTGGCGGAGAACATCGTACGCGGGACCGATCCATCGCTGACGACCTCAGCGACACGAGCTGGGCCAACTGATGCGATACCGAGAGATGATCTCGCTGATGCAATCAACCAAGTTTTTGCCCTGTTTAGGTTGAATTACCACAACCAGTTTTATGCCGCCTATGCCGATACCACCCAGCTCAACCAAATTAAGCGCCTGTGGCTAGAAGCCCTATCGAGCTTTACCACTGAGTCAATTTTGACCGGAGCAAAACGCGCGATTGAAGATAGTGAATACTTACCTACACTCAAGCGCATGCTCGACTGCTGTCAGCTGGCACTTGAGCGCCTGGGCGTACCACCCTTAAGAGAAGCTTTTATAGAAGCCTGCGAGAAGCCCTCGCCAAAGCTGACACAAACCTGGTCCCACCCTGTGGTGTACTTCGCGGGCCGGGACAGCGATTGGTTTTTTTTGAGCAACAATGCCGAGCGTATGACCTTGCCAGTTTTTAAAAGCCATTATGATCGCTGGGTAGCGCGGTTGAGTCGGGGCGAAACCATCGCCTTGCCCGCACACGCTGAGCTGCCAGAGCCAACCACTGTCGCGATGTCCACCGAAGAGCGGCAAGCGGCCCTAAACACGCTTCGAGAAGCACTAAATCTTTAATACCTCGTCTGGTGCGCCTGAGCAAACGGCGGCATGACAGGTTTGCTTAAAGGGAAAAAGCTTTGGGCTTTGGGCTTTGGGCTTTGGGCTTTGGGCTTTGGGCTTTGGGCTTTGGGCTTTGGGCTTTGGGCTTTGGGCTTTGGGCTTTGGGCTTATTAAGCGTAACCGCCGTAATCACCTCGAGCCAGATTATCGAACCGAGTATATTCGCCCTGAAATGCGAGACGACAGGTGCCGATAGGACCGTTTCGCTGCTTGCCAATAATAATCTCGGCAGTGCCTTGGTCCGGGGAGTCTTCGTGATAGACCTCATCGCGATAAATAAACATGATGACATCAGCATCCTGCTCAATCGCGCCGGATTCACGTAGATCAGAGTTTACGGGGCGCTTATTGGGTCGCTGCTCAAGTGCTCGATTCAACTGCGATAGCGCAACAACAGGACACTTAAACTCTTTAGCAATCGCCTTGAGGCTGCGAGAAATCTCTGAGATCTCTGCGGTGCGCCCTTCGTTCGAGCCCGCAACGCGCATGAGCTGCAGATAATCCACCATAATCATCCCCAAGGAACCCTGCTCCCTAGCGACCCGTCGTGCACGGGAACGCACTTCGGTAGGGGTCAGCGCTGGTGTATCGTCAATGAAAACATTCGCTTCCTTTAACTTTGCCATGGCGGCAGAGAGTTTTGGCCAATCCTCCTGTTCAAGCTTTCCCGTTCGCACACGCGTCTGATCAATCTTGCCTAAGGAGGACATCATTCGAATAACCAGCTGCTCTGCCGGCATCTCCATCGAAAAGACTAAAATAGGTTTCTCACTGCCCGAGGCCGCATTTTCGACCAGATTCATGGCAAAAGCAGTTTTTCCCATTGAGGGACGACCCGCCACAATAACCAAATCAGAATCCTGAAGGCCGGAAGTCATGCGATCGAGGTCTATGAATCCCGTGGTTAAGCCTAAAATTTCGCCGCCACTCTGAAACAACTCTTCAATGCGCTCAAGGGCACCCTGAAGCAGAGGTTCCATGGCACGGGCTCCCCCGGTCTTAGGGCCCTCCTCTGAAATTTGCATGATTCGCCGCTCGGCCTCGTCGAGCAGCTCTTCAGCGGAACGACCCTCGGGGTGAAAGCCTGTGCTGGCGATATCCTGTGCCGCGCCAATCAATTTTCTGAGTACCGCGCGTTCATGCACTGCAGTCGCATAGGCACGGATATTTGCCGCGGTAGGTGTTGTTTCTGCCAATTCAGCGAGATAAGTATGGCCGCCGGCGGCGTCTAGCTCACCGGTAGCCAGCAGTCTGTCAGCAACGGTGATGACGTCGACAGGCTGTCCCAAATCGACGAGTTTTGCGATCTGACGGAAAATAGCCCGGTGCTCGGGCCGGTAGAAATCTTCGGAAACCACGACTTCAGCGATTGCATCCCAGCCCTCTGGAGAGATAAGCAGTCCGCCGATAACCGAACGCTCGGCTTCAACCGACTGCGGCTGCATACGAATGCGTTCGAGGTCTAAATCACCCGATGATGTTGGGTAAGAAGGGGATGAAGATTGTGTCATTAACAGCTATCCGGTGTCCGGCAGTGCAGCATAACCTATGCAAGGGCGCACTGGGTACGCCCGAGTTGGTTTGCACCGATGAAAATAGCGGGCCTAGCTGCTAAGCCCTGCTCGCAAACTTAGGCAGAGACGACTGACACCGCAATGCTGGTGGCTACATTTCCGTGCAACTGCAGCATAACTTCGTATTCGCCTAGCTCCCGGATGACACCCTCTGGCAAGCGAACTTCAGCTTTATCAATATCAACGCCCGCCGCAGTGATTGCGTCGGAAATATCTCGAGTACCGACGGAGCCGAAGAGCTTCCCTTCTTCTCCCGAGGTCGCTTCAATAGAAATAGCGGCCAACTCGACGATAGCTGCAGCACGCTTCTCAGCGGCTTCCAGTGAAGCGGCGGCCGCCGCTTCAAGATCAGCCCGTCGCGCTTCAAACTTAGCCACGTTATCACCCGTTGCAGGTACCGCTTTGCCATGGGGAATTAGGAAGTTCCGTCCGTAACCTGCTTTTACTTCAACCTTGTCGCCAAGGCTGCCTAGGTTACCCACGTTTTCCAGCAAAATAATTTCCATCTCAAATCCTCGCAGTCGGATTAACCGACACCGTTACGACAAATTCCTGAAGCCTCAGGCTTCCCCATCCGTTGACGCCGAAGACCACCGGCGTCTGAAATCCAATAGCGCATCAGCCATGACTACGCCCAACAACAACCCTTTAACGGGGTCAAAGAACAGCCACATCGCATAAAACATAACGAGACTGCCGTTCCCTCGGCGAGTCGCCGCAACCCAGGCATGCACCAAGGCAAACCCAGCAAACATAAGAGGCACGGCCCAAACCAACGCCCATCCACTTATCCAGGGGGCCTGCAACCACAACACGATCGCCAAAGCACCCAAGCTTAAAGTGGCCCCAACCGGCAATCGAAGCCGGTGGAACTCAACCCGAAAACCTCCCGGGTTGTATAACAATGCTTGCCAATACCTAGCTAACAGCAAACTCAGCACCGCAGTAACAGCATTACCAGCAGCCAAGATACCGGCGACCT
The DNA here is from genome assembly GCA_000169115.1 of marine gamma proteobacterium HTCC2080. Classification (GTDB taxonomy): domain Bacteria; phylum Pseudomonadota; class Gammaproteobacteria; order Pseudomonadales; family Halieaceae; genus Luminiphilus. The sequence continues at coordinate 136,595 of AAVV01000001.1, read as the reverse complement.
GCATGGGGGTTGGGCGCTGCAATGCTATTGCCTCGCCTGCTCCCGTCATGTTGGCCTCGATTTCTCCGATTAGCTCGGAAAATACCAACACCAACTGATCTAAAAACTCGCCGCTGATCAACAACAGCGCTGCACCACCGATTAACCCAAGCCCCACGCTGGCTAAAATGGCCATCGCCAGGCTTACCGTAACTCGCAGTGTCGCCGCCAGCACAAAGGTGCCAGCAAGCAACACTATGCTGCCGACATCTCCGCTCATCCAAGCGGCTAGCAGTGCCGGCAACAATGCCCAAAGCACCAGCCAACTTCCATCGATAACGCCCTTGCGTAACGTTACCAACGCGATTGCCGCCGCGCTGAGCCAGCCAAAAAGCAAACTCCCCGCACCAACTACCGCGACCGCTAGCGCCTGCCAGCGGCCACGCATAATAAATTCTGCGAGGCCGCGCATTACTTCACCGGCTTACTGGTGAGCGTCGGTGTACGGCAACAGCGCCAAAAATCGTGCACGCTTCACAGCCGTAGCCAGCTGCCGTTGGTACTTGGCTTTAGTACCCGTAATACGACTGGGAACAATCTTGCCAGTCTCGGTGATGTATTGCTTCAGAGTCTCGAGGTCTTTGTAATCGATCTCTTTGACGCCTTCGGCAGTGAACTTACAAAACTTACGTCGACGGAAAAAACGAGACATATCTCACTCCTCGCTGTTGTCTGAATCTGATGGGTCTTCGGCATCTGCCGGAGCGTCTTCGCTATCTTTCTCAGCTTCTGGGGGCTTTGACTCAGCCGCCTGTCGCTCCTGATAACGGGATTTGCGCTCACGATCTTCTTTCTCTGCCTTCATGATCAGTGACTCTTCGGCCACCAGCTCATCGCGGCGTATAACGAGATTTCGGATAACGGCGTCGTTATAGCGGAAGGTAGTGCTTAACTCTTCCATTGCTTCATTGGAAGCCTCAACGTTCATCAAAATGTAGTGCGCTTTATGCACCTTATTGATGTGGTATGCCAGCTGACGCCGACCCCAGTCCTCGAGCCGGTGGACTGTTCCGCCGTCTTTCGTAATGACGGCTGAATAACGCTCGATCATGCCCGGAACCTGTTCTGACTGGTCGGGATGAACCATAAACACAACTTCGTAGTGTCGCACTCGATCACTCCTTTCGGATTGCGCCACCCGCTTCAGCGGTATGGCAAGGAGATGGGGTTTGCACCCCGCCTAATTTTCTGAGGCGCGGAGTTTACCCAGCACCAAGACACAATGCAATGCCGCTATTTTGTGCCTTTTTTGGCGCCTTACTTATATTTGCGCATCAAAATTAATGGCTGTGTCGCTGCCTAACCGCCTCAAACAGACAGATACCCGTGGCCACCGACACATTAAGGCTAGAAACAGCTCCCTGCATTGGTAAACTTACCAAAAAATCACAGTTTTCCTCTGTTAAGCGTCGCATCCCCGCCCCTTCAGCGCCCATAACTATGGCCACGGGCCCAGAGAAATCCTGCTCGAACAGCGTGCGGGAGGCTTTATCACTGGTACCAATTAGCCAAACACCAGCCGCTTTTAGCTGGCCCAGCGTTCTCGCGAGGTTAGTCACTCGGACAAAGGGCACGGTGTCTGCGGCACCGCAGGCCACCTTGCGCGCTACGGGAGAGAGACCGGCGGCACCATCTTGGGGAACCACGACCGCAGTGACACCAGCTGCATCTGCTGTTCGCAGACAGGCGCCCAGATTGTGTGGATCAGTGACCCCATCGAGAATCAAAAGCAGGGGAGAATCCTGGCGCTGCAACAAGACCATTAATCCGGCTTCGTCGATCGCCTCGGTGGTAGCGCCCGATTTAACCTGAACTGCAATGCCTTGATGGCGTCCGGCAGCCACCTCGTCAAGGGCAGCTCCAGAAACGCGCTCCACCGCTACACCCTGATCTGCCGCAAGCTGCAGCAGAGTCTGGGCGCGTTTATCTCGTCGGTTAGTTTCTAACCACAGTGTCGCGATCGCCCTAGGCTCTCTGCGCAGTAATGCCTCTACCGCGTGAAACCCATAAACCCAATCACTCACCGTTTACTGCGCCCCGACTTAGCCCCATCGGTTTGAGACTTACTGCCCTGCTTTTTACCCGCCTTGTTACCCGTTTTGGCTTTGGCGACTTTAGAGCGCCCTTGGCTGCTCGATTTTTTGGTGCTTTTGCGTGGTCCAATGGCGCTAGATTTTCCTGCTGCACTTTTTTTCTTGCCAGAGACGCCAGCCCCTTTATGTCCTTTAGACGGCCTAGCGTCTGAGGCTCCCACCATTTCCAAATCGATTTTTCGTTCATCCAAATCAACCCTAGCCACAGTGACGTCTACTCCCCCGCCCAGTTGGAAGGTACGACGTGTTCGCTCTCCTACCAACCGCTGTTTAGGCGCATCAAAGTGATAATAATCTCCAGGCAAAGCGCTGATATGCACCAGCCCTTCAATGTACAGATCCTTAAGCTCGACGAAGATTCCAAAAGCCGTCACTGCCACAATAACCCCGGAAAATTGCTCGCCCACCCTATCCCTCAGGAATTCACATTTGAGCCAGGCATCAACCTCACGCGTTGCATCGTCTGCACGACGCTCGGTCAACGAGCAGCGCTCTCCCAACGCGGTAACTGCAGCCAACTCGTAAGGGTACGAGGACCGGCTTTGCTGTTGCGCACCTTCAGCGCGGCGGGTCTGCTTGGTGAACTTGCCTCCCCGGATGAGACTGCGAATCGCTCGGTGCACCAACAGGTCGGGATATCGCCGAATTGGTGATGTGAAGTGCGCATAGGCCGGGTAATGCAATCCAAAGTGGCCCTTGTTCTCTGCCTGATAGACCGCCTGACTGAGCGAGCGTAACAGCATCGTCTGAATCACCGAGGCATCGTCCCGATCCTTCGCAGTAGCCAATAATCGCTGGTAATCATCGGGCGTCGGCTTTTCACCGCCGCCCAAATCTAGCCCTAACTCACCCAAAAACTCGCGCACATTAGTGAGCCGCTCGGTGCTAGGCCCCTCATGCACCCGAAACAATACGGGTAGACCGGCGGCCTCCAAAAACTGAGCCGTTGCGACATTAGCTGCGAGCATGCACTCTTCAATTAGCTTGTGAGCATCATTACGGTGAACAGGAACGATAGCTTCAATTTTGCGCTCAGCGTTGAACTCGATTCGCGTTTCGACGGTCTCGAAATCAATCGCGCCGCGCAACTCACGCGCCCCACGGAGACAGTCGTAAAGGGCATGTAAATGCATCAGGTCGGGGTACCGCTCAGAGGCTACCGAATCAGCAAAACCCTGCTCTAGTACTTCACCTACCTCGGTGTAGGTCAACCTGGCGTGAGAGTGAATCACCGCCTCGTAAAATGTACTGCCAACTACCTCTCCGCTTTGATTAATGGTCATTTCACAAACCATAGCCAGCCGATCCACCTTCGGCTTTAGCGAGCAAAGCCCGTTGGAGAGCACCTCTGGGAACATGGGTACCACACGCTCAGGAAAATACACGGAGTTGCCCCGCTCAACAGCCTCCTGATCAAGCGCAGAGCCGGTCGCTACGTAATGAGACACGTCGGCTATAGCAACCCACAATCGAAAACCGTTGCCCTCTGGCTCGCAGTACACGGCATCGTCAAAATCTCTAGCATCCTCACCATCGATCGTTACGAAGGGTCTAGTTCGCAGATCGATACGACCACGCTTGTCGTCAGCATCGGGCTCTTCGCTCAGAGACGCCGCCTCATCGAGCACCGCGTCGGGCCACTGCCAAGGGATTTGATGCGCCCGTATGGCAATATCAATTTCAAGCCCAGGGTCGAGGTGGTCACCCAAAATTTCTTCCACTGAACCCTTAGCACCCAACACCTGAGTGGGATAGTCGGTAATGCGCACCGACACCATCTGACCGGGCAGAGCGCCGCGCTTTTGATTGGGTGGGATTAAAATATGCTGGGTGACACGGGTGTTGTAGGGCAGGAGAAAACCAATACCGCTCTCCTCCATGTAGCGACCCGGCAGTACCGATACCGCGCGCTCCAATACTTCAACAACCTTGCCTTCTCGACGCCCCTTGGCATCCGTACTGATAGTTGCCACTAAAGTGCGATCGCCATCAAAGACCTTCTGCATCTCTCGACTGCTGAGATAAAGGTCTTCACCGCCCTCGACCGGCGTGGCGAAGCCATAGCCATCGCGATGCCCAATGACACGACAGGTTTGCAACTCAAGGCGGTCGGAGAGGCCAATGCGTCCCCGCCGATCTAGGTGCACCTGTCCGTCGCGACGCATCGCCATCACCCTGCGCCGCAATGCTTCAAGATCTTGTTCACTGGACAAATGGAGTTTGCTGGCCAAAGCCGACAGCTGAAACAACTCTCCAGAATCCTCTAGTATCCCCAGAATCACCTCACGACTCGCTATCGGATTTTCATAGCGACTAGCCTCTACGGCTGCGTTAGGGTCTTTAGGCTTTCGTGATTTTTGTGAAGGGTCAGATTTCTTCAAGTTGAGTCAGGCTCTCCTGTACGCGAATAAACCACCCTTTTAGGATGGCAAGGGCCCCATAAAATAGTGATCCTTAAGTCGCCTTAGGTTACCAGTTCACCGGCGACAAATCGCCGCACTATTGGCACAATTTGGTCCCCCACCGACCGCGAGGCCATGGGCTTCTCTGTAGTGCTACGCCTCAGTTTGAGACGCGACGAGCGAGCTATACCAGGAGCTCGCTCACACGGTCGCATGGGATCCTACTCAGATCATACCTAAGCACGAAAACCCAACTTCAGATTAAAATAACATGCCGCGGCGCTCAGCAAATGGAACCCGAGGCACGTGCTATTGCGTGAAAACTAAAATGACAGAAATATCAAAATCAGCGTTTTTCAGACCAATAACTGCCCAACATAGCCGGCACTCCAGCACATTTGTCGCGATTCGATAAATAATTGCCGCCGAATTACGGCAAAAGGAAATAGCTTTGTAGCAGAATGGGGCACACCGTTTTGACAACTGCCAAAAGGAAATTCCATGAAAAAATTGATTGCAGCTACTTTCACTGTACTGTCTCTTACAGCCATGCAAGCTATGGCTGGCAGCCCCGTACACATGTGGAAGTGCCAGATTAACGACGATATGACTGAAGAAGCTTTAGTCGAATACACCAATGATTGGCAGAAGGCCGCAGCTAAAGTTGATGGCGGCAAGAAAATGAAGAGCCAGATTTACTTTCCCGTTGCAGCAGGAGCAGACGGCACAGGTACTGACCTTATCTTTATATCATCTTGGCCCAACTTTGGTGATTACGGTAAGTTCTGGGACTCTTACCCCGAATCTGATGCCGCTGGGATGGAAGGCGGCGCTATGAGCTGTCACGGTAGCTCGCTTTGGGAAGCCATGAATTAAGCGATCTCCATACGCTGTTCGTAAAGCCGCCCACGGGGCGGCTTTTTTGTGGTGAACTCGACAGCGGACAAGGTTCAAAAAGTCAGTCAAGATTCGATCTTTTAAGGAGTATCCGCATGTCGTTAGTTTGGAGTTGTAATGAATGGGATCCGCTAGAGGAGGTGATCATTGGTACCGCTGCCGGGGCGCGATTTCCCCATGCTGATGCCAGTACGCAACTCGCCGAATATCCCGGGCGGCCTCTCAATACGATTCCACAAGGTCCTTTTCCAGCAAAAATTATAGAGGAAGCCGAAGAAGATCTTGCAACTTTTGCCTCGGTCCTCAAGCAGGGTAATGTGACGGTTCGTAGACCAAGCCCCTGGGATCACGATAGTGTTTTTAGCACCATCCACTGGTCCACGCCTGGTTATTACAATTACTGCCCCAGGGACATTCTTCTCACCGTGGGTGATCAAATTCTAGAGACTCCCAACGTCATTCGAGGCAGAAGCCAGGAGACCTTTAGCTATCGCGAATTGCTGTTGGAGTACATGGCTTCGGGATCACGCTGGTTCAGTGCCCCAAGACCTATGCTGAAAGATGAATTGTTTGCACCCGAGAATGAAAATCTCACGCCATTGGACCTTGAACCCGCTTTTGACGCTGCTAATGTTTTGCGCTTTGGGCGAGACCTACTGTATCTGGTGAGCGCCACAGGAAACGAGATGGGAGGGCACTGGCTGCAATCCATTCTAGGGGATCAATACCGCGTACACTTCATGAAAGACGTTTATTTTGGCAGCCATATCGACTCAACTCTCGTTGCTCTGCGACCAGGCCTGGTGTTGGCAAACCCGGAGCGACTTTCAGACGAAACACTCCCAGATTTTCTAAAAGAGTGGGAGGTGATTTATAGCCCTCCCATGGAAAATCAAGGTCGCCATAGTGCTGACTACCTGCATAAAGCCATTGGTAGTGAGTGGATCGACATGAATCTATTTAGCATTGATCCCGACACGGTGGTCGTCGACAGTGATCAGCACCAGTTAATAGCCCTTCTTGAAAGCAAAGGCATGAACGTTGAGCCCGTGAAACTTCGCCACTCTCGTATGCTTGGGGGAGGCTTTCACTGCGTCACCCTCGATGTACGACGCCGCGGCACCCTGGAGGGCTACTTTCAGGGATCACCCGGCTAGAGCGTCTCTATTATGCTCACAACCGCTGCAACCATACTGGGTATGCTGGGTCTGTCATCATTAGCGTGGTGGCGGTACCGTCGAGTACTTGAGAACACAAAACCAAGCCCCAATTCAGATTTGCACTGTCTCAAGTGTGAACCCACGGATGATTTGTGGGTTCGCGCAGACCATCAAAACGGCGTGACATGGTTACACGAAATTTTTGAGCGTAGTGCCGCTCGCTACCCCAGCTTTACCGCCCTTCAGGTACCGGCGACTGGCGAGCACATAACTTATCAAGCGCTCAACCACAGAGCAGAACAAATCGCCGCCGCAATCGCCCCCTATGTCAACGGGCCGGATCAGGTCGTTGCAGTGTCTATGGAACAAAACTGCGCCGACATTGTTGCTGCACACTTGGGGATTCTAAAAGCAGGGGCCACCCAATTGTTTTTAGATCCAGCGTCACCAATCTCGCTGCAAAAACTAATGATGGAGGATGCCGGCCCAGTCCTATTGATCAGTAATGATGATGATCCAAAGCATAATGGGCTGCCTTTATTAAACCTTAGCCTGATCTTAAATAATGCCACGGTTAAACGTTCCCTCCCCACTTGGCTTGATAATCCAGAGGACTGCTTGGCCGCGGTATTTTATACCAGCGGGACAACAGGCCAACCAAAAGGCGTTGAGTGCCCGCATAGAGGCTACATAAATCTAGCACGAAGTTACGCGTATTTTTTTGATTTTATGGCCGGGGTAGACGCTACATCGCTCACTTCTTCGCTGGGCTACGACGGAAGTATTTCAGAGCTCTACAGTGCCTGGGTATCCGGTGCAGCGGTAGTGCTGCTGACGAAAGATGAAGTACGCTCTGGACCCGACCTCGTAACGATATTGCGAGAGCAAGAAGTCACTGCGCTATTTTGCCCACCTGTTTTGTTGAGCACCCTCAGTGATGCTCCCGAACATGATCTGCCCTATCCGATCTGTCGCTATATCATCCCTGCAGGCGAGGCATTTCCTGCCAACTTAGTGGAGCCTTGGTCTCGATCACGACGCCAAATCATTAATACTTATGGCCCCACCGAAGCCAGCACCGATACCAGCCGTCAGCTACTGCGTCCCGGTAGGCCTGTCACCATAGGCTCACCTTTCCCGGGGGTCGATTACATCATTATCGAACCTGATAAAGACCAAGCTTTGCCCTGGGGTGAAATCGGAGAGCTTTGTATTGGGGGTTGCCATCTCGCCAAAGGCTACCGTAATCAACCGGAGACTACAGCTGAGCGATTTATTGAGCACCCAAACTATGGCCGCCTGTACCGCACTGGCGATCGCTGCCGTATTGATCCTAGTACAGGACAGGTTGAGTTTCTGGGGCGTCTCGATGCTCAAATTAAAGTCCGGGGGCACCGCGTAGAAGCGCAGGGCATCGAGTCTTTCCTTCAAGATGTTATTGATGATATTGATACCGCAGTTATCGACTACCGCAATGATGAGCTCATCGCCTTTGTCATCGCACCAAACCGCTCGCCGGCGGATCTCAAGCATAATTCCACACTCCTAGCTCCAGCGGACTGGGCACGTTCCATTCAATTAGAACTACGGCAGCAGTTTCCTGAGCACTCAGTACCCTCAAGAATTTTTCTCGTGCCCCAGTTTGTCCTAAAGCCCCTTTCGGGAAAAATAGACCGTCAGCAACTACCCTCAATGCCTTTAAACAACGAGGCCCCCGCGACTAGCGAGATACTGCAGCAGGAGAGCACGGAAATTGAGCCGGACCAGGGCCAAGGCGCGTTAAATATTTGTCGCGAAATTCTGGGCGCCACACTGAATTGGGACGATGATTTCATCGATTGGGGGGCACACTCTATTGCTATGGCAAAGCTCACCCAAGCTCTACGCCAGGCGGGCTATTGCGTATCTGTTCGTGACCTCCTAACCGACTTTCGCACACCCAGACTTGTCGCCCAACTCCCCTTGAGCCAAACCTCTGACACTCAGGAAGCGCAGTTAAACCTGCGGCAATCTGCCGGAGCAGAGTTGAAAGAATCGACGAAGCAGCGACTAAACCCTAGGCATTTCGCGCTGCTGCAGGCAGTGGGCATTTTGGTACTACGCCTACCCACATTGTCGGGCTTGATCCTATTGCTAGCCTGGGGCGACCCCGAGGTGACCTTCCTTGATGGAGATGCCAGAACACTCATCATTTATACCTTACTCGCCTTTGTTTTTTACTTAGGCATTCCGTTCCTAAATTTGACTTGGGTGACCGTTTTGCGGGGACTTTTTAAGTCGACCGATATTGAAAGCGGTCACTATCAAAAGTGGAGTCGGGAGCACTTGCAAGTTTGGTGGCTGGACACCCAGCAGCGAATGGTATTGCAGCCGATGAGTCGATGGTTACGCGCTCCCGGAATCTATGCGTGGCTATTAAGGATGCTAGGGGCTGATATTGGTAAAGGCACGCATATTTCTCAAAGCACCGAATTTCTAGGACCCCTCACCATGCTAACGCTCAATGACGGTGTCATTGTGCAAAGCGGCGCTCAACTCAGCGGCCAGCGCTGGCAGGGTGATCTGCTTATTGTAGATAAGGTCATAGTGGGCGCGGGCACCAAGGTGGGACAGCGTGCATTGATTGGCCCGGGCGTCACATTGGGCCAAGGCTGCTGGCTCACTCCCCTAAGCGCGGCTCGACAAGATGCCACCGTTGGTGATTTTAAAATAATCGACGGCGTCAATGTCGACCCGGTGGGCAGCCGCTTACCGTTGCAACGTAACCGCCTTTTAATGCCTCCCTCCGCCGGCCGATACGTTTCCGAGATCAAGGGCATTTCCCTACAGTTTTTTGTTGAGTGCCTTCTTTTTGTCCTACCTGCTGCGTTAATTTTGAGCGGCATTTCGGGATGGCTATTGGGTGACTACGCCAACGCTGCGAACACCAATGCTACAACCCTGTTTCAGCTTGTTTCAGACTTTTTCCTCAGCGCCGTTCTTGCCGCTTGGCTCACACTTTTAGTGACCTCATTTCTGACTTGCCTCTTTCTGAGAATGACGGCTTATAAGCCTGGCGTATTAGAAGGATCTAGCCTCGCGGCCGTGATGCTGCGCTACCGACAGGAGAAGATGAATCAAATACAACGCCTATGGACTTGGACCTTAACAGGTCAATATTTACGACGCCTTGCAGGCGTTAATTACGGCCAAACCGGCGCCAGCGAATGCGACGTTATGGTCAACCTTGTCCCGGAAATGCTTACCAGCCAACCCAATATTTTTATGGCCAACGGTTGCCGAAGCAATATGCTTGACGATGAAGGTGAATACCTTTACCTAAGACCTCTTAATTTTGGATCCAACACATTCTTGGGTAATAACAGTGTGGCTGAATCTGGCACCCTGCCAAATCAGCTCCTACTAGGAGTCAGCACACCCACGGGCGATCACCAATTTCGCCGTCTCCCAGAAATTTCAAAGCCCGCAGTGACGGTTCTCGCCGGCAACCCTGTCATCGAATTTGCGCAACCTGCAGGTCAAAATTCAGGCACAGAAATACCAACCTGGTCGTTGTTTATACTGCGGATTTTATTTGGCGACCTGATTGGCGTCGCCCTTATTCCCGCTATGCCCATACTCATGTTGGCGCTAATGCTCCTGCTCGTAGAGCCTTTAAACTCTCCAGTAATTTTAGAGTCGCTAGCGGCCGTCATCGCAGCCACGCTATGTCTGCAAGTTTTGGCCCTTAGTATCAAGAAAATTTTGGTCCCAAAACACTGGGGAAAAGACCACCAAACACCCTTTTGGTCGCTGAGACACTTCACCTATTTCCTAGCCCAAGACTGCTTTTTCAAATGGTCGGGACCCACGTTGCGACATTTAGGAGGCACGGTTTTAGCCAATCCCTTCTTGAGGGCCTTTGGCTGCCGAATTGGCCGAAATACACTAATCCACGAACCTTTGCAGGCCTTCGATTGGCATGCGGTCGATATTGGCAATGATTGCGTCGTTCAAGGCCAATTGCAGCTGCACAGTTTTGAGCATCGCCTTCTGTCGGTAAAACAAACTGTCATCAAGTCAAAAAGCGCTATTAATTTTGGCGCCACGGTTATGGGAGGTGCTGTGCTAGAGCCCCAAACTACCGTTGAGAGTCTGGGTTTGGTAATGAAAGGCATGGCGCTGACCACCGGGGTTCATGCCGGTAGCCCCGTCAATTTCGAGCGATCACTGTGAGGGCAATCAATCCTAATCTGGCTCAAGCTTTTGAGCGCCTTGGCTGCAGAGGCACGATGGAGGCCGGTCACTATGCTGTCGACATTTACCTCTGGCGTTATGTTGACGATCGCTCCTTTCAGCGAGATTGCCTCGTCGAATTGAGCACCCAAGAGCGTCAACGAGCGCAAGAACTCCATGCGCCCGGCGGGCGAAGCGCTTTTGTACAACGACGGGCTTATTTAGGGTGGCTTCTTCGCGAAAATTTCGGTGCCACATCCGGGCCCACCAAATTGGGTTTAAACCATAGTCACCCCACGAATGATTGTGGCATTAGCGTCAGCTCATCGGGGACACATGCCATCTACGCCGTCGGCTCAGGTATAAAAAGAATTGGCATTGATGTAGAAATTGCCGATGAAAAAGAAAATATTTTCGCCGTAGCGGACGCACTTTTTACTGACGCAGAGACAACGGCTCTAAAGCAAGCTGACCCCAGAACTGCAGCAGACCTGTTTTACCGAATATGGCGGCTGAAAGAGGCGGCACTAAAGTATCGAAATTGCGGCCTTGCCGAAGGGCTCAATGACACGCTTTTCATACCCACCCCTGAAGGCGGAATCGCTGTTTGTCAGAACCCTAAAGGCAGCCAGCGCGCCTCAACAGCATCGGCGTTCTTCGAAGGCCGCTTTAAGGGTTTAGACCTTGCCCTGGCGTTACCCGCAATGCCGGGGGATGCAGGTCTGTGGCAAGTCGCCAAAGCCACTCAAAGGGACCAATTACAAAATGTAAAAACCAAAACTGCGCAAACAGAATTTGGCACATGAAAATGACGACGGCGAGGCCGGTGACGGATGTTGGTCCCAGCCAGTAGGCCCAGCCCAAGCCATAACCGTAAAAAAGGGTTGTGAAGATCAGCGTTTGGGCAAGATATGTCGTCAGGCTCATTCGCCCAGCCGCCTCCAGAGCGCGCACTACCCACCAGTCGGGACAGCGGGTGGCAAAACTATGCATTAAACAAAACCACGCGGCGGTCAGGAGTAAGGTGCCGAACAGAAATGCCAGGTCTCCCATGAGCTGCGTTACGCCACCGGAGGCTGTGTCACCGAAAACGCGATAACTCAATGCGTAGGTCATCCAGGCCTCGATCGCCATAGCACTGAGGCCCAGCAAGAACATCCAACGACCTGTGTTAAACACCCGCTCCGGTCTTTGGGTAAACCACTGCAAGCCACCCTCTCGAGCGAAGCAAAAGCCCAATAAAAACAGCGCAAATACCGCCCATCCCGAATCGGGCCATTGGTAGTCTTGCCAGGGAATTTCAGGTAGGTAGCTCGCGTGCTCAGCAAAGATCTCATCGAGAGATCCTGTGCTATATAAACCGTCCTCGCGATCTTCTTCCAACCACTGCCTCGCCTCGATAACAGTACTTGGTGAGTCACTAAATCCGCGATCTGGCGCCAAATAGTGAGCAAGCGGGAAAATCAGCAGCAGTGCAGTGGCAATGACCACCAAAACTCGGGTGGAGCACCTATGCAACAGCAGCAACAGCACGCCAAACTCTGCATAGAGCATTAAAATGTCACCCTCAAAGAATAGCGCGTGGCAGCAGCCAAACAGCAGCAGGGCTCCATAGCGCCGCAGCAGGCGCCAGGGTTGCAGAGCTATCCGAATCTGCAACCAAAAAGAAATGCCAAACAGCAGGCTGAAAAGACTCCAAAATTTTGATTCAAAAAACACGTGCTTAAACTGCCAGAAAGCTCGATCTAAGGATCCATCCCAAGCCAATGAATCGGCACCAAAGCCGTAGAGATTGACCAACAGCACGCCGAAAAGGGCAAAGCCCCGAAGGACATCAACCTCCCGGTAGCGCTGAACTGCGTTCAAAATAAGACGTCCCACTCCTTATCAACGAGATGAATAGGCGTGCCTAAGCCAGCCTTAACGGCTCGATCATAAACCACCTTTGCCACGGCGAGGTCTTCAATAGCTAGGCCAAAGGGGTTGAAGAAAATTCGCTCATCAGCGTGCTCGCGCCCCAACTTGTTTCCCGTGATTATCTCGCCAAATTCCGCGTGAACAGACTCACGGTCAACGAGGCCGGCACGATGCATTCGCGCCAGAACACGGTCGGAATGGATACATTGCTCCCAATCATCAACAACAATTTTGTCCGCCAGAGAAACTGTTTCAAACACTGGATCCATGAGAGATACATTGAGAAATAGAGAACCTGATTTGAAACAAGCGGGGGTAGCCCAGGGCTCGTAGGCCGTTGTAGCCGTTAAGGCAATGTCCGCAGGCGCAAGTGCCGCTTCAAAGTTTGACACAGTGGTCGCCGCTAAGCCGAGTTTCTGCAAGTGCTGGCAACAGGCCTCAGCACGAGCCTCTGACAGGTCGAATACCCGGATGTCGCGCAAACCAGGAAACCACTGGCATATTGCCCAAACCGATAGTGCCCCTATTCTTCCTGCGCCCACCAGGCCCAACACTGTGGAATCAGGTCTGGCAAGGTAACGGGCTGCTAGCGCCTGCACCACAGCGGTTCGCATCGCGCTGATCAGGCCGCCCTCCATAATCGCCAAAGGCAGGCGCGTATCAGGGTCGTTTAGAACAATCACCGCGTTGGCTCTAGGCAGACCTCGCGCAGGATTTTGATGGGCGCTTGCTATCCACTTCAGCCCTTCAATGTCAAAACTCCCGCCTAGATGACCCGCAAGCCCAATAATACGATCGGCGACGTGAGGACATTCTGGACGTTTTAAAAAGCTACTTGGGGGGGCGGTGAACTGGCCCGCCTCGTGCGCAACAAAGCAGTCTTCTAGAGCCTTACCCACAACCTCAATATCGGCTGCGCCACATTGCTGTAAATCACCCTGAGTAAGAAGGAGTGTTTGTTCATTCATTAAGACTCATCTTCCACATTGAAAATCTCTGGCACGTTTATACCTCGTGCCGCAAGCCAATCAGGATCGAACTGTGTTTCGGTGTATCGACTACCATGATCAGGTAACAAGGCAACTAGATTGTCGTCAGCACCATAATGCGCGGCAGCAACGTCGCGCATGACCTGTACAGCAGCACCGCCCGAGCCCCCGACCAAGATACCCTCACAGCGTGCCAATTCAATAGCCGCACGAATACTGTCTTCTGCATTCACGTAAACAACATGATCGATAAACGTGTGAAAGTCAGCTGGCCCGTAATTGGCCGGTGCAATACTGGTACCCATGCCATTGAGATGCCTAGGGCTTGCACCCCCATTACCCGGCAGTGCAAGAGAGCCGGCCTCATCAACCAGCCAAATGTCAGTTTGGGGAGAGTGCTCTTTAAAAAAACGCGCAATGCCCATGGAGCTCCCGCCCGTACCAGCCACCATGACAATGGCTCGCACCTGCCCCTGAAACGCATTGTAGATTTCCGGCCCCGTTGACGTGCTGTGCGACATCACCGCCGCAGGGCTATCGTATTGATCTAGGTAAATTGCGTCGGGATACTCCGCAAGAACCGAATCAAGTTTGCTCAGCCGTGTGAGGTGATAGCCCCCGGTTTCATCACGCTGATAAACTTTAATGACCTCAGCGCCCAAGACTCGCAAGCAATTTTCAGTTGCGGGGTTAATTTTGGCATCAACCAAACACATGAGTTGATAACCCTTTACGGCACAGACCATTGCCATGCCAACACCCATGTTGCCAGACGTACATACGACAATTCTGGCACCCGAGGTTAAGTTGTGCTCCCGCTCTGCCCACTCGATCATACCTTTTGCAGCACGGTCCTTCATGCTGCCACCCGGATTTGTACACTCAAGCTTGGCGTACAAGTGCGGCAATGTGTCTTTACCAAATGCTGCTAGCGACACCATAGGTGTATCGCCGATAGCATCAAGCACGGTCGAACAGATTGCATTCATAAAGGGAGCGACCTATCTATTTATACGTGGTCCACATTAAAACGGGAGCCTGTGCTTCGCACGTTCAAATGGGGGCGAAATGCGCACAGAAGTAGTCTGTACGCCATGGGCCTAATTGACCCCTAGATTGACAACTGCAGCGACCCAGATTAGTCTCATCGCCCTCGGATTTCCGGGTTGCCCCTGTGCCCAGGTGGTGAAATTGGTAGACACGCTAGCTTCAGGTGCTAGTGCTCGCAAGGGCGTGGAGGTTCAAGTCCTCTTCTGGGCACCATCTATAAAGCACTCATGCAATCTAAGCTTCGTAGAGCCATCTGCAGCGGCTGAAACGCTACAGATTTTTGACATGGCCAGCCATAAGATCGCACCCGACGCGGTAAACTTAGCAAACCTAAGCCTATTGGAGCGCTTGGACTACGTAACTGGCACCACCATTTCACTGCTGGACGTGATCGACCGAGCCTTACCCCAAGGCGATAACACCGAAACTAGCTGGCAGTGCTTTAAGCGCGCAAGATTAGACACTCTCTGTACCCAAATTCAATATCTAGAGTCAGTCAAGGTCAATATCAACCAGGCGTGCTTGGGGAAACTCAACGATGAGCTTTGTATTGGCCCCTGGCGACCAAGCCGTCGAACTATCGGCACTATTGTAGAGGGCACCCATCTGGAGTCTGCTGGAAACTTGGAGTGGCTTTACGAAAAGCCAACATTGCTAGATAACTAAAACTATGCACTAGACCACATCAGGCTTACCGCTAAGCAGTACGACACGCTTAGCGAGGGCACGAGCCACGATGACCGTAAGCTATTCGCGAGTAATATGGTCGTCACCATCAATAGCTGCCTGACTTTTCTGAAGGTCGCTCGCAAGCGGTTGGAGTCGATAGAGTTTGGCGCGAGTGGCAACGAAGTCATCACATTCCTCGTGTTTCTTAATCCGCTATCAGTGCACCTAGCCAACACCCACGACGTACGCAGCATTAACGAGATCAAGCAGAACATAGGTCTTACGATGGGCTGGCTTGAGCATCACGAGATCACATCAACGCGTCATTAGTGAATCGAACTAAATTCCGCTAGCTTCATTTTTATTGGTACTCTAAAAACAGTTTTATTTCAGCCTGCATCGATCGACTGCTGGCACTGCAAGCGTCATAGAGATCTACGCAAAAGACATCTTCATCTAACACAAAACTGCATCGCTCAGTGCCTTGGTTAATCGGCAGATACTCCATCAGGCACGATACCAAACCCTCAGTCTTTGCATCCCTAGGATATAACCTACGCAAACTTAATAAAGCAGGGAGTCAATACCTGTGAATAGCGAATGATGTTTGCTCGCCCAAAACACCCTCTCTTAGCGTATTTAGAGAGAAAGACATTCCAAATTTTTAGCGGCGCTGGCAATATCAAGTATCACCCCGACGTAGACGACACCTCACATTGAACCCGAAAATCGCTAATGCCAGATAAGCTAACCCTCATTACCGACCTTGAATCGCTTTCATATGAAGACGCAATCGCCTTCATAAATGACCTCCCATTTGCCTATTACCGCGCTGACCTCGACGGCCACGTGCTTGCTGCCAGCTCAAATGCGGTACAGATGTTTGGCTACGGCCGCGTAGAAGAAATTATGAACGTCAAACTTGGCGACTATTACGTTGAACCCGACGGTAGGGAGCGCTTTATGGCGGCCCTCGCTGAGGGCGAGGGTGCTGTCGACAACTTTGAAGCTGAAATGCGAGGGCCTAAAGGAAATTTCTGGGTAGCCACAACGGCCAAGCTTATTTATGACGCACAGAATATTCCCATAGCGATAGAAGGGCTAACTCGCGATATTTCAGAACAGAGGAAAATCTTCCAAAACTTAGGACAAGATACGCGTTTTTTTGAAGCATTCGCGAGTGCAGCCGATCTCGGAGTTGCTATTTTGAAGACCAGTGGCGAGGTCGTGTTTGCCAACCAACAAATCTTAGATTTCTTGGGGGTTTCTCGAGCTGACTTAGAGGCAAAAAATATCATAACGACCCTGGAGCCAGAACTACGCTCAATAGTAGAAACCTCAATAGCAAAGGTGCTCAGTGGAAGTCCCGAGCATTTGCAGGAGCGGCTGATTACAGTTAACGGAAAAAAGACTTGGCTTAGCTACTCTCTATTTTTAATGGATCACCCAACGTCAAAAGAGTCGTACCTATGCGCAACCATACAAGATGTCTCCGCTAAAAAAGCACAAGAGCTGCAGCTGATTCAATCCTCAAAACTTGCCTCGATTGGAGAGCTCGCCGCAGGCATAGCCCACGAAATCAACCAGCCTCTTAACGTTATTCGCCTTGCCACTGTCAATTTACGCAACTACTTGATGAAAACCTCAGTGCTAGAGGGCAAATCTGAGGACTCATTGACGCGGATCAATAGCCAAATTGAACGCGCAGCAAATATCGTACGACAGCTATTGCTTTATGGGCGAGAAGCCGACGATACAGAAAACTACTGTGATCCCCAGGTGGCGCTTGAAAATAGCGCTCAAATGAGTATGCAAACCCTCAAGGTCGACAATATTTCACTCACCATCGGTGATTTAACGGAACCTGTGATCCTGCCGTGCAACCTGACTAAGTTTGAGCAAGTCATTATAAATTTAATTGGAAATGCAAAAGACTCCATTCTTGATCATCGTAAAAACACCAACAGCACCCTGACGGGAAATATTATTATCGCCCTGCATTGTGGCGTCGATCACCTTGAGATCACGGTGACTGATAATGGACTGGGTATCCCAGAAAATCTGCGAGATAGCATCATGGAACCCTTTGTTACCACCAAAGAAGCTGGAGCTGGCACCGGTCTCGGCTTATCGGTCAGTCACGGCATTATCACCGCCGCCGGAGGCACCTTACAGTTTTTGGACGCGCCCAGTGGCGCATGCGCCCAAATCATTATGCCGCTATACACTCAAGCGTGACGTACGTTTATAGATAATCAGTCCTTTCGCTACATTTCTTTTCGGGGTGGGTAATATCTCAGGCACAGATATTTGATGAAGATCAATAGCGCTCGCGAGCTAAGCGTGCTGAAATTGTGCATCTGACCTAAGGGTCGACATTATCGAGATCAGGTTAACCTTCCCTACTAGAAAGCTACTATCCGGACAGCCATCACGTAATTGAGGCAGCAGTGCAGCCGAGGGGTATCCGGTGCATGCTTAAGCCGTAAGTTCTTAAACTCAGCAAGAGGATCCTGATATGACCGATTTAAATCAAAAAGTTTTCTGGATTACAGGCGCCTCGTCGGGCATCGGTAAAGCACTCGCAATCGAGGCATCGAAGAATCCCTGTTCAATTATATTGTCAGGTCGCCGTGAAGGCGCATTGCAAGAACTTGCAGACGAATTACCCGTAGATTGCTTGGTATTACCCTTTGAGGTCACCGACTATGATCAACTCGCTGATATCGTGGGCCGTGCATGGGCATGGCGAAGTCGGGTAGATATTCTGATTAACAACGCGGGTATTAGCCAGCGCTGTATCGCCATTGATGCAAAACCAGAAATCTATACCGAACTTATCAACGTTGACCTTATTGCGCCCATTTGGCTGACGCAGCTGCAGCTGCGGCGTATGGCCGATGCTGGGGGCGGCCATATTGTGGCAATAAGCTCTGTAGCGGGTCGCATAGGTGCGCCTCTGCGAACCGCTTATTGCGCTGCAAAACATGGTCTCATCGGCTACATGGATGCGCTACGCAGCGAGGTCGATAAACCGCACAAGATTCGGGTCACCAACATACTACCAGGTTCCGTCGCCACCGACGTCGCCCGCAATGCCATCACCGGTGACGGTGACCGACGCGGTTTATCCGACGAGATTATCGATGCGGGTGATGACCCTCTCGATTGTGCAAAGGCCATATTAGCGGCGGTAGAAGACGACCTGCCTGAACTTATTTTTGCCAAAGAAATGGAGCTGGGATTGGCACAAATGCGTCATGCCGATCCCGAGACATTTTTTGGAGCAGTTGCCGACTTTGGAGCCCAAACTGTCAGCCAATACTGGGCAGAGAAATCGGCTTCTGAAGGGTAAATAAGCAGCCTTCTACAACAACAGAGAAATGAGTGAGCACTCCCGATAAAATTTTTCGGGTTGCTAATGATAAAAAAACAGCGATTTTTGAGCCTCAAATTCGCGCCATATACTTTTCTGGCGCCGCCAAGTTAGACGCGGCTAAAAAGCAGCGCTACTCTATAGAGCTGCTGCCAAACCTTTAGGATGCATATTATGAGTACCACGCTCATTATTCTCATTTCAACGATTGCCATATTGCTCATTTGGGGGATAGCGATCTACAACCAGCTTGTGGCCTTGTCTAACCGCTATAAAAACGCCTTTGCGCAAATTGAGGTTCAGCTAAAGCGCCGCTACGATCTAATCCCCAACTTGGTAGAAAGTGCAAAAGGCTATCTGAGCCATGAGAGAGAGACCCTCGCAGCGGTAGTGGAAGCACGTAATGAAGCCGCTTCAGCGCTAAAGGCCGTCGGGGATAGCGGAATTGATTCAGGATCAATCAAGAACCTTGCAGGTGCAGAAAGCGCGTTGGGAGCGGCTATGGGCAAGCTCAACGTAGTGATGGAAGCTTACCCAGACCTTAAGGCCAGCGAGAATATGCAACAGCTCTCTGAGGAACTCACCTCAACTGAAAACAGGGTGGCCTTTGCCCGTCAGGGGTTCAATGACTCTGTGATGAGCTACAACACCTACCGGCAGAGTTTCCCAAACATGATTATCGGTAATGCTTTTGGGCACCGAGAAGATGCCACACTGCTAGAGTTTGCCGACAGCGCTGTCATTCAGGATGCCCCCAGCATTAGTTTTTCCTGAGCGATACTAAACTGTGGATTTCTTCCATGATCAGGAGATTGCGCGACGCAATACGCGTCTGCTGACAGCGCTTTTCGTTTTGGCAGTCCTCCTTTTGATCACTGTCATCAATATCTTCCTCGCCTTCGTGCTGACAGCTTCCCAAACGTTGGAAAGTGGCGATCCCACAACATTCGAGTTAAGCGATCTTGATATCAGGCTTACTTTACTTGTTAGCATCGCGCTAATTGTCGTGATTGGCGCTGTCGTCCTCTATAACTGGATTCGTTTCTCTCAGGGCGGTCGCTGTGTGGCCGAGGCCTTGGGCGCAAGACCAGTATGCTCAAACACCGAGAACCCTCTGGAGCGACGGGCCCAGAATGTCATTCAAGAAATCGCTTTGGCCGCCAATATGCCGGTGCCTCCACTGTATATCCTCGATAAAGAACCGGGTATCAATGCCTTTGCAGCAGGTATTTCACCGGGAGATGCGGTGGTGGCAATTACCCAGGGCGCCCTGACCCAGCTGACCCGAGATGAGCTACAAGGCGTTATTGGGCATGAATTTAGCCACATTCTAAATGGCGATATGCGCTTGAGCATACGGCTCATGGCGATGTTGCGAGGCATTACTTTTATTGGGGATATGGGCGCACTTTTAATGCGTAGCGCCGTCTCACATCGAGCACGCAGGAGCACGAAGAGTAGTAATAACAATACTATCGGCCTGCTGTTAGTTGGCCTCGTTTTATATCTTGTCGGACTACTGGGCGGTGTCATGGCAGGCCTTATTAAATCCGCCATTTCTAAGCAAAAAGAGTATCTAGCTGACGCCTCCTCGGTGCAGTTTACCCGCAACCCAAGCGGCATCAGCGACGCACTGAAAGTAATTGGAGGTTACACACCGGGTACTTTGGTAGACACCGCCCGTGCTGAGGAAATGTCGCACCTATTTTTTGGCCAAGTAAAACATCGTTTATGGCTTATGTTTGCCACCCACCCCCCACTGGAAAACCGTATCCGTCGGGTTGATCCACATTGGAACGGAGAGTTTATAACACGTAAAAATAACCTCAGTTTTCCCGAAGCTGAAGCTAATAGTGAAACCGGTATGGCGCAGGCTCAGCGCAGTTTGGCAGCAGCCCTGCCCTCGGCCATGGCGCCAGAAATGGGCAGTATCGCTGCCTCCAATCAACAGGCATTGCCGGCCACCTCACTTGACCAACCCCCTGCCGATCTGACAGCTGCAATCGTCGAAGAAGCCCGGGAGCCACTGGGCGCGATGAGCTTACTATTAGCGCTGCTCTGGCATGAGAACAACCCGGGAAAGCAACGCGCGGCAATTGAGGCGGCAAAGATTTCAGGGCTGGAGGCTTTGGTTGTTGAACGAGGTAGAGAACTTCAGCACTTGAAGCCGGAATTACGACTACCAATAATAGAACTGTGCCTTCCCACCCTAAAGACCCTATCCCCGCCGCAATACCATCAATTCAAAGGGCTGTTAATTAACTTCGTCAAAGCCGATGGGCAAATCGAGCTTTTTGAATGGTGTCTTTATCAATTAGTACGGCACTATCTTGATCCGCATTTTGTTAAGCGGTCATCAAGTCCCCAGCATGCCCAACTGAAGGCTGTCAGCGAATCACTGGCGGTTGCGCTGGGTACCCTCGCGCTGTTGGGGCACGGCGATACTGACGCATCCTTCCGATCTGGGTTGCAAATCATTGGCCTCCCGCTCGTTATGCCAGCAGCGGAAGCAATGGGCGTACAGCAATTTGGAAAAGCTATTGAGCAACTTGCAAACTGCTACCCGCTGCTAAAGGTCACCATACTCAAGGCTCTTATTAAGGTCGCTGAGCAAGATGGCCAAATTTCACCTAAGGAACTCACACTCATTAAGGCCATTGCGGCCGTCATGGACTGCCCCTTACCCAATCAGGTCTTGCACAACGCCAAGCTAACGCGGTGACTTGCCATCAAAAACAGGCAGATCATGGCAAATCGCTGGTAATTATTTAAAAGCAGCCTAATCTACACAAGACGGCTACCAAGGAAGGTGCCCGATCGACAATCGCGGCAGGCAATTGCTCTTGCCGTAACAAAACTTCATAACCGCAAGGACGCGCACTATGGAAACTAGAAGACACCCCCAGCTCTATACAGAAACCTCCAGAGATTCTCTTTCCCGCACCCAGCGGGTTATCCGGGTTAACGTTCCAAAGCCAGAAATCAATCAAGAACAGGTCCAACGTGTCACGCAACGACCTGCAGCCTCTTTTTCACAAACCACACTGCGAGTGCTTAGCCTGTTAATAACTGGAGACCTCAGTCGTCTTCGCTCTGAACATATTGCCGATGAATTGAGCATTAGCCCCACAACCCTGCGCCGAAGGCTGCGAGTCGACAACATAAGTTATCAGGAGCTGCTGGACCAAGTGCGTCAGTACCATTGCGAGTGCCAACTCGAGGATCACTGGGTGCCCGGTAAAACATTGGCTTGGAAGCTTGGCTATGCCGAGGTCAACAGTTTTTACCGAGCCTTCAAACGCTGGACGGGTTCAAGCTATAGCGACATGAAGCTTCAGTTTATTTGATGAGCTGGGTTATAACTTACCGGAGTTGTCATAGGCCCAGTAACCGACCCACTCGTGAATCGCGCGGCTAGAGCGCGCAAGCCGCGCGTAAGTTGGTATCCAGCCGGGTATATAAGGATCTGAAAACTTTGGAATTTGATGATCTGTCGCGGCTGCGGTCACCTGCAGCCCCTGCCTTTCAAACAACGCCAAAGAGCGCCGCATATGTGCGCCGCTAGTGACCAATAGAATATGCTGTAACCCGGCGTTTTTGAGCATTTCACCCGCCATAACCGCGTTGTCGAAGGTCGTGCGGCTCTGGGTCTCTAAAAGCAGTTGCTTGCGCGGTATTTGCAACGCTTGCAACTGCTGCGCGAGAAGCTCAGCTTCAGGTTGCATAGTCTCAGGAGCGCCCCCTGAAATAAGGATGATCGGGGCTTTACCGGCAAAATAAAGTTCTGCAGCAAACATCACGCGATCCGCGGCATCGTTGAGATCCGCACCCCGGCCAAAACGCGCCGCCCCGTTGCTAGCACCACCCAATAAAACGATAGCTTGAGCTGCAGGCAACTCCTCGGGTGAGAATGCGGGGTGGCGCCCCTCTAAGGGCTGCATTAACGCTTCAGAGCCAAACTCAGTCGCCGGGAAATAAATAACCAAGAAGCCCAGCAGCGTCATAAGCCAGCTTAAACCCCTGCGTCCAATCGCCCCTGAAATGACCGCAATCAGCAGTAGCAACATCCCCAACGACAGCGGATAAATCAATAATGAGAGAAGTTTAGTGGCTAATAACACGATCTAGCTGAACGGACTTCGAAGCACAATGGTCTCCGCACGATCCGGGCCGGTGGAAATAATATCGATGGGGGCACCCACAAGCACCTCAAGACGCGCGATGTAATCACGAGCGGCCGTTGGTAATGCCGACACGTCCTGCGCGCCAACTGTAGATACATCCCAGCCGCTCAAGGTCTCATAGACTGGCGTCAGCTTCTCATAATCGACAGCATCGATAGGGTTTGCGACGGCGTTCCCCTGCTTGTCCTGATAGGCAACGCACACCTTGATTTCATCCAAACCGTCGAGGACATCGAGTTTGGTTAAACACAAACCAGAAATCGAGTTAATGTTAACCGCGGTCCGCAAAGCTACAGCATCAAACCAGCCACAGCGTCGCGGTCGCCCTGTGGTGGCACCAAATTCATGCCCGCGCTCAGCAAGACGCTCGCCAACCCCATCGAACAGCTCAGTTGGAAAAGGCCCAGAGCCCACCCGCGTTGTGTAAGCCTTGGTAATACCCAGAACGTAATCCAAGTACAAAGGACCAAAACCCGACCCCGTGGCGGTTCCCCCTGCGGTGGTATTGGAGCTAGTGACGAAAGGATAGGTGCCGTGATCAATATCAAGCAGTGAACCTTGAGCACCCTCAAACAGAATTCGCTCGCTTGATTTTCTATAATCATGGAGCATTGAGGTCACGTCTCCCATCATGGGAAGCAACTGTTCACCTTCAGTCATAGCTTGATCGAATACTTGTTCAAGCTCGAGTGGCTCGGTACCGTAGTAGTGCACCAAAGCATGATTATGGTAGTCGAGCACCTCAGTGAGCGTCTCTTTAAAACGCACGGGATTTCTTAGATCGCCCAGTCGTAGTCCACGCCGTGCGACTTTATCTTCATAAGCAGGGCCTATGCCCCGACCTGTAGTTCCAATTTTATTCGTGCCCCGTCGTTGCTCTCGGGCCTTATCGAGTGCAACGTGGTAAGCCAAAATTAACGGGCAAGCCGCAGAAATGACCAGGCGCTCCCTCACTGGAACACCCTTATCTTCTAACTCACCCATCTCTTTTAATAAAGCGGCCGGCGAAAGAACCACGCCATTGCCTATTAAGCATTGCACGCCATCTCTTAAGATGCCCGATGGAATAACGTGCAAAACCGTCTTAACGCCATCAATAACCAACGTGTGTCCCGCGTTGTGTCCGCCCTGAAAACGAACCACCGCAGACGCTTGCTCTGTCAGCAAATCCACGATCTTGCCCTTGCCCTCATCGCCCCATTGAGTGCCCAGGACCACCACATTTTTACTCATTGATTCTCTCCTGGGTTTAGGGGCTGCATCACCCAGCCGTCGTCCCCCTTCACCAGCAATTCACTGCAGCGGGCATCGTGCACCCCGCCAAGCGCCGTTATCACGGACCGACCGGCCGCGCGCAAATTACGGACAACCTGTAACAGCTCGGCGTCCCTCAAATCCGGAGCAGACACCGGTTTATCATTGGCAACTGCAGGCTTCGCAGTTGCCATCAATGCTTTTAGATCAAAGGCAAAACCCGTGGCCGGACGACTGCGCCCAAAAACTGCACCCACATTATCGTAGCGCCCACCCATTGCTACCGCAGTTCCAACGCCTTCTAAATAAGCCGCAAACACTAGGCCGGTGTGGTACTGAAATCCGCGCAATTCAGCAAGATCAACGTAAACCGAGACCGACGGATGAACGGACCGCACAAACGCTATGACTTGCTCAACCTCGTCTAAGGCGGCAAGCGCTGCAGGCACATTCACAAGGCACGCCCGGGCTTGATCAAGCACCTCAGGGCCACCATGAAGATTGACCAGCGCCCTCAACACTGACGCAGTCTCAACATCAATCGTTATTACCGCCTCATCTAGATCGGGTAATGACTTGCGTTGCAGTGCATCGAAAATTGTATTTGCTGCATCATCCTCAATCCCTGAGTGCCGAAGTACAGCCTGATAAACGCCTACATTACCTACATCTAGGGTGATGGGACCGTGGCGTTCTTCGGTATCAGCACGGGCCATCAAGGCTAGCATCAGATCGATAACTTCAAGGTCTGCGCTGATATCCGCGCAGCCGTAGAGTTCGGCCCCCAATTGTATAGGCGATCGCCCGGCAGACGTCGACTGCGGAGCACTGTGCAGCGTCGATCCGGTGTAACACAGCCGCGTAACACCCGCTTCTCCCAGTGCATGGGCATCGATTCTTGCCACCTGAGGCGTTATGTCTGCCCGAACACCCAGCATTCTGCCGCTGGTACGGTCGGAAAACTTACAGGTAAGCACATCGAGATCTGCACCGAGACCCACCAACAGAGAATCAGTGAACTCGACCAAAGGAGGAATAACGTAGCGATATCCCCAGCGGGCACAATCATCTAGCAAAGCCCTGCGCAGAGCTTCAACAGACGCTGCCCTTTCGGGCAGCAATTCATCAATTCCGTCGGGTAGTAACCAACGCTCGTTAGACGCCATAACTAGACTTACTTGCCAGACTTGCTGCCGGCGTTCTGGCTTCTCAAGTACTGATAAAACTGATTATCAGGCTCGATTAGCATAATGTCGCTACCCGCATTGAAGGTCTCTTGGTAGGCCTTGAGGCTGCGGACGAAGGCATAAAATTCAGGGTCTTGATTGTAGGCGTCCGCGTAGATACGCGTTGCCTCAGCATCTCCCAAACCTCGAACCATTTCAGCTTCTCTAAACGCGTTGGCCTCGAGCACAGTGACTTCGCGATCTGCCGAAGCGCGGATTCCCTCAGCGAGCTCCTGGCCCTCTGAACGTAATTCCCGTGCCTCCTTCTCCCGCTCGGCGTTCATCCGACGGTAAACCGAGTCAGAAACATCGGGCGGCAAATCGATCTTTTTGACGCGAACATCAATAACTTCCACGCCCAACTCGGTAGCAGCTACTTCAGAAAGCCTCCGTGTGATGGATTCCATCACCTCGTCTCGCGAGCCGGACACAACCTCTTGCACCGTGCGAACCGCGACTTCGTTACGTAGGCCATCGTTGATGCGCTGCGCTAAGAGCCCAGCAGCACGCGCCTCTTCACCGTTTGTTGCGGTGTAGTAGGTAGCCGTATCGAGTACTCGGAACTTGGCATAAGAATCGACAATCAGTGCTTTTTTCTCTTGGGTGAAAAAGCGCTCAGCAGGCGAATCTACTGTCAGTATTCGTCCGTCGAACAAACGCACGTTGTTAACAAACGGTACTTTGATGTGGATACCCGGTTGCAAATTAGGATTGACGACTTCACCGAACTTCAGCAACACACCGCGCTGAGTCTCTTTCACGACGTACAGTGAGTTCGACGCCACTATGACAACGAGGGCGAGGAGTATGCCGCCCCAAAGCTGCTTAACTGTCATTAGCGAGTACTCCTTCGGGTGTCGTTCACATCGATATCTCGACGGAACTCCTGTTTGAGACGTTCAGTAATGTCGCGAAGGTCGCGCTCACTCAACCCACTTCGAGAACTTCCCGACGCAGCACCAACCCCAGAAGGTCGGGCGAGTTTATCGAGGGGCAGATACATTACATTATTGCCGCCTTCAACATCGACTAAGACCTTATTGGTGTTGGCCATTACAGTCTGCATGGCATCGAGATACAACCGATCACGGGTGACTTTGGGCGACTTCTCATATTCAGCGAGAAGCTGTGTAAAGCGAGACGCTTCACCCTCAGCCTGAGCCATAACCTGTTGCTGATAGGCGCTAGCTTCTTCAAAAACTCGCTGCGCTCGGCCTCGAGCTTCCGGAACGATGCCATTCGCATAGGATTGCGCTTCGTTCTTCACCCGCTCCTCGTCCTCACGAGCTTTAATAACATCATCGAAAGCGCCCTGCACCTGTGCCGGTGGCTTGCCCTCGTCAATGTTGATCTTGCTCACTCGTATACCGGTTCCGTAAGTGTCTAAGTAAGTTTGAAGTCGATCGCGAACATCGCCCGCAATGGCCGCACGACCCTCGGTTAGTACCAGGTCCATTGTGCTGTCGCCGACAACGTGACGAAGGGCACTTTGGGCCGCATGTTGCAAGGATACTTCGGGGTCTCGAACTTCCAACACAAACTTTTCAGGGTCATCAATGATGTATTGCAAAGACATGGTGACCTCAACAATGTTCTCATCTTGCGTGAGCATCACTTCCCTAACTTGAGCTGCGCGGATTTTGGTTGTATTCACTTTGATCACTTCGTCGATCAAAGGGGGATTCCACTGCAAACCCGGCTGCATGGTTCCCGCATACTTTCCAAACCGCAAAACGATGGCACGCTCCTGCTCGTCCAGCTGATAAAAGCCTAGAAGCGCCCATACGGTGATAACACCGGCCGCAATAACTCCCAGCAGCGCCCCCGACATGCGTCCACCGGAGCCGCCGGAACTGCCAGCACCACTACCGCCACCGCGGCCCCCAAAAAGGGAAGATAGTCGCTGTTGCAGCTTTTTCAGGGCTTCATCAAGATCAGGAGGTCCCTGATCGTTGCCGCCCCACGGATCGCGAGGTCGGTTGTTGCCGCCCCCGGGCTCATTCCATGACATGGTTTATTCCTTAGTGGTTGACCACTACAGTCTAGCAAAATTGGCCGTGTGTACCTAACGACATGGGGACTCAATATTGATGTTGCAAGCGATTCCAAATTTTTTGTGGCAAGCGAACCCCTAAAAGGGTGTTACCAGAGGCCGTAAACGACTCATCAAGCACCGCGCCTAGATCAAAAAGCGCTGCACGGAGCTTACCCTGGCTGGGGGTCAATTCGACTTCGCCTTCAAATACTTCATCTTGTAACCGCTCCCTCAGCGCCTCTTCTAAAAGTGGCAACCCCTCACCTGTCCGGGCCGAAAGGTAGACCGCAGTAGGCAAGCCCTCCTCATTTCGAACAATTCGTGGCTGTTGCTCGAGCAAATCTAGCTTATTGAAAACACACAGCATAGGGACATCACCCGCTCCAATCTCAGAGAGCACTAAGTCAACCTCCGACATCCAATACTCGCGCTGATCGGCGGAAACGTCGATCACATGTATCAGTAAATCGGCGTTTAAGGTTTCTTCCAACGTCGCTTTAAAAGCATCAATCAGTGTGTGAGGTAAGTCAGAAATAAAACCAACCGTATCGGCGAGGACAACATCGCCAAGGTGCGGAATTTCAACGCGGCGCAACGTCGGGTCCAAGGTGGCGAATAATTGGTCTGCGGCATAAACATCTGCGCTAGCGTAACGGTTAAATAATGTCGATTTTCCAGCATTGGTATAGCCTACGATAGATACCAACGGCAGTTCCGCTCGCTTTCTGGCCCTGCGGCTTTGCGCGCGCTGGGCTTTAACCTTGCCCAGACGGGTTTCGATGGCACTAATTCGGACACGCAATAAACGTCGATCTGTCTCAAGCTGAGTTTCGCCCGGCCCCCTGAGACCAATTCCGCCCTTCTGTCGCTCAAGGTGGGTCCAACCTCGAACCAATCGAGTACTCATATGCTGCAACTGCGCGAGCTCCACCTGCAACTTACCCTCATGGGTTCGCGCACGCTGAGCAAAAATATCAAGAATTAACCCCGTCCGGGCAATGACCCGACATTCGAGCGCTGCCTCAAGGTTGCGCTCTTGAGAGGGGGATAACGGATGGTTGAAAACCACCAGATCGGCATTTTCGGCCTCTTTGATGATGCGAATTTCTTCAAGCTTGCCTGTACCCACAAAAAACTTTGCTGTGGGAGAGCGCCGATGCCCCGTCACCAATGCGACAGGCTTGCCCCCCGCAGAAACAACCAGCTCCTCGAACTCTTGGGCGTCTAAGGCCTGTGCGCCGTCATCGATAGCAAGCTGCACCATGACGACGTTTTCACCGCCAGCATGGCGGTCAAAAAGCTGCGCGTCTGAGGATTTAGCCGTTATCGGCGTTGTCCTCCTCGGGACCGTCCAGTGGGATGCGCACGTTTCGCGCAGGCACCACCGTGGAGATGGCGTGCTTATAGACCATCTGTGACACCGTATTTTTCAGCAAAACCACAAATTGATCGAAGGATTCTACCTGACCCTGCAGCTTGATACCGTTGACTAAGTAAATGGAAACGGGAATCCGTTCCTTGCGTAAAGCATTGAGGTAAGGGTCTTGTAGCGTGTGCCCTTTTGACATGATAACTCCTAGTTGTCGTAGCGCGTGCGCCGCAAAGCCGCGACGGCAAAAAGCCTAAATATAAGCGGGCCGTATTATAGCGCTTAGGCACGTCAAAACGCGAGTTAGTTCCGCATTAGTTCTCAATAGTTGGGCTATGTAACACATTAAACGACGCGCCAATGGGTTCAGCGAGTGCCGTCGCTATACTTTTGCTCCGGGATAGGGGGTTTCCTTCCTCAACCCGACGACCCACTTCATTGGCAAATCGGCGCCAAATCGGCGTAGAACAATGCGCCGCTTCTAAAAGCTCGCCATCCTCTCCCGTTAGTAGCCACCCGTCTGCGGGCCATCGACGTAGCCAGGTCATTTGGCGCTTAGCGAGCTGTCTCGTCGCAAACAGCACGTTCTGAACCGCTTCGTCGAGTGATGCTTCTCCATCCAAATATTTCCAGAGCTGTCGATAGCCCACTGCTCGAATAGCAGGTAAGTCAGGACTAAGGTCACCCCGTGACCAAAGCTGTCGCACCTCGTCGAGTAAACCTGCACTCAACATTTTGTCGAGTCGATCAGCAATACGCGCATGCAACACGCTTCGCTCCTTTGGACAAATAACCAACGAAATCGGTGTCTCACCCAAACCGCCATGGCCTTTACCACTTTGCCAGTCACTTAAAGGTTTTCCGGTCATCTGCCAGACCTCTAGCCCTCGAGCTATTCGCTGACTGTGATTAGGGTGCAGCCGTGCAGCTAGAACGGGGTCGACCAGCTGAAGTCTGGCGTGCAGCGCAGGCCAGCCTTCGGCGGCAGCATCGGCCTCAATTTTCTGCCGTACTACAGGGTCACTCGCGGGCATATCGTCAAGTCCCTCGAGCAATGCCCGAAAGTACAACATTGTCCCACCTACCAATATAGGAAGTCGCCCTCTGCCTCTTACTTCAGCAATCACAGCGGTAGCATCGCGCGCAAATTGCATCGCGCTGTAAGGATTACTGGGGGCTCTCAAATCGATGAGGTGATGGGGGAAGTCAGGTTTCGCAGTGCCAATGTTCAGATCTCGATACACCAGCGCTGAATCAACTGAGATCAATTCTCCATTGAGCGAATCTGCCAGAGAAACCGCCAAATCGGTTTTACCCGCGGCAGTAGGGCCCATCACACAGAGCAAAGGCGACGCTGCCAATCAACGTCCCCTCAAAAACAACTTGTCTAAATCCTGCATCCCCAGCTGAACCCATGTAGGCCGGCCATGATTACATTGCCCTGACCGCTCAGTCATTTCCATATCGCGAAGCAAAGCGTTCATCTCGGGTACGGTCAATCTTCGATTGGCTCGCACAGACCCATGACAGGCCATAGTAGATAGCAGCTCGTCTTCATGGGCCGCAATTCGGTCTGAAGTCCCAAATGCCAACATATCAGATAAAACATCTCTTACTAAGGCTTCAATACCGCCACCGATTAGCGCAATTGGCACCTCACGAATCACCAGCTGCTCGTCCCCTGTCGCATCGAGCACCAAACCCAGAGCAATCAGGGCTTCAGACATTTCAACAGCTGCAGCGACCTCCCGTGATGACAAAGTAATTGTTTGAGGGACCAGCAGGGGCTGGGTTCTAATACCGCTATCGTCCCGCATTTGCTTTAACCGTTCGTAAGTAATTCGCTCATGGGCGGCATGCATATCCACCAATACCAACCCTTCAGCATTCTCTGCCAGGATGAAAACTCCATGCAGCTGCGCCAACGCAAACCCCAAAGGCGGCACTTCTGATTCATCGTCGCCCCGGGGTGACTGCTCCATAATTGGGGTGCCATGCCCGCCGCGATTGAAAGTCGGGCTTTTGTAAAGCCGAGACAGTGCGTCAAGATCAGCTGTGCCCGCCTGAGCCTCGGGCTGCCAGTGACCTCCCGGCGGCGTCAATAACCCCATAGGCGCCTGTTGCGGTGTTGTCGACCAGCCCACTCCTTCTTGTGCATCCTCACCCGAAGCATCAGCAGCCCCGCCATCACCCGGGCGGAGATCCCCTAGCGCTCGGTGCAAAGTACTAAAGATAAAGCTGTGCACCTCGCGCCCCTCGCGGAATCGCACTTCATGCTTGGTCGGGTGCACATTGACATCAACCACCGCAGGATCGACCTCTAAAAACAGCACATAAGCGGGGTGACGTCCGTGAAAAAGCACATCACGGTAAGCCTGTTTAATGGCATGGGTCACAAGTTTGTCGCGAATCACTCGGCCATTCACAAAAAAGTACTGTAAATCGGCTTGGCTGCGAGAGAACGTGGGCAAACCGACCCAGCCATGCAGCGACAGACGTCCTGCCTCCCGAGCTAGGGCAACGGACTGCTCCATAAATGCGGCGCCGCAAACGGTTGCAATCCTTCGTTCACGTCCCGCTTGGTCATCTGCACAATTAAGGCTGTGGAGGGTTTTACCGTTATGTCGCAGTGAAAAAGCGACATCACTCCTCGCCAATGCCTGTCGCTTGAACACTTCGTCAATGTGGCCCAGCTCGGTTTTTTCGGTGCGTAAAAATTTCCGCCGCGCAGGGGTATTGTAAAAAAGATCTCGAACCTCAAGGGTGGTGCCACGAGGATGAGGCGCCGGGCTTACCGAGACGGTCATATCACGCCCCTCTGACTGGGCAATCATGCCTGCAGCGCCCTGTTCGGAGGCGTTGCTCGTCAAAGATAATCGCGACACTGACGCGATGGACGCCAGGGCTTCGCCTCGAAACCCCAAGGTGCCCACGGCCTCTAGGTCATCTATAGAGTCGATCTTAGATGTGGCGTGTCTAGCTAACGCTAGGATTAAATCCTCAGCCGAAATCCCCTGTCCGTTGTCACGCACCCGCATTAACTGAACGCCTCCAGATTCCAGCTCGATATCGATTCGAGAGGCTCCCGCATCCAAACTATTTTCTATGGCCTCTTTAATCACCGAGGCCGGGCGCTCCACCACTTCACCCGCAGCGATCTGGTTAGCAAGACGAGTGGCTAATCTGTGAATTCGAGTCTGTGTCATGGGCCGTCAGGTATCTTTAATTTTTGGCCGACTTGAATAGTCGAACCGCTAAGTCCGTTGGTTGCCTTAAGTTGTTTTAGGGGCACCCGGTACCTAACGGCAATATCGGACAGCGTGTCGCCGCGGGCAATGACATAAACCCGCCCATCTGACTGATTACTCCGCTGCCATGCCAGAAGCGTTCCGGCAGGAGGGTGTGATTTAAACCAGCTTAAAATCCCTTGGTGCATTGCCCCTGCCATTTTGTCCTGATAACTGGAAGTATTCAGACGGCTAGCCTCAGTTGGATTCGAAATAAATCCCGTTTCAACCAGTATTGATGGAATATCAGGGCTCTTTAAAACTGCGAATCCGGCTTGTTCAACTTTGGGCTTGTGAAGCTTTGCAAAATCACCAATCTCAGCAAGCACCCTCGCGCCCAAGCTCAAACTGGTGTCAAGGGTCGCCGTCATCGACAAGTCCGTCAGGACCCCGGCCAAGATATCGTCCTTGTCGGAGAGCCGAACGCCACCCACTAAATCAGCAGAATTCTCACGATCCGCTAAATATTTCGCCGCCGTCGACGAGGCTCCCTTAGTTGAAAGCGCATAAACCGAGGCCCCGCTAGCTGAAGCCTGACTGAAAGCGTCGGCATGAATCGAAACAAATAAATCTGCCTGAGACTTTCGCGCAAGATCCCGACGACCACGAAGACTCACGTAGTAATCGCCATCGCGGACCATCACGGGCTTTAACCCCGGGGTAGCTTCAAGCTGCGCACTCAATTTTTTCGCTATCGCTAACACAACTTTTTTCTCATACAGCTTCTTGGGGCCCAAGGCGCCCGGGTCTTCTCCGCCATGTCCTGCATCAATAGCCACAATGATATCTCGACGATTCGATAGCTGGTCCACACTTTTTACTGCTGGAACCTCAGTGCCTTTAATGTCCTCGTCAAAAAGATCTAACACCAAACGGTGGCCAGTCCGCTCATTGGGCTCTAATGGAAAACTTTTGGGGCGAATTTTCGCTTTAAGGTCAAAAACAATGCGTAAGTTATCGCCATAGCGCACACCCGAACGCACCCGAGATATCGGCGTATTTTCAAGGGGAAGGTTAGTCAAAACATTGATTAAACGCGCATCGGCAACATCAATAACAAGCCGCCTTGGATTATCCAGCTCGAGTATCGAGTAAGAAATAGCGTCTGAGAGGTCAAACACCACGCGGGTGTGATCTGGCGCCCTCCAAAGGCGCACATCAAGAATGTCTGCGGCTTGAACTGGCATCACAACTGACAATAAAAGCCAAAGCAAAGCACCCGCAGGTATCGCTGTTTTGCACCTTTTTTGTCGCTCTGACGCCAATGAAACGCTCACTTTTCAACGGACATGCTAGCCCCGTATCTCAATGTTTTAATCATGAGTCACTACCTTGACCCAATCTTTTAAACCTGACCTAACCTTTGTTCCGCCGTTTAGAGCGCTCTAAGCCTCTGCAATTAATTGTCGGCAAACCTGCTTACCCTCTTCGGACCCCCAGCTTAGACTCAGGTTCCGCCCACCACCGGTGAGTGATAAATGAACTAACAAGTCTGGCTGGGGTAACCAATCACCGCCGCGCTCAGCCCATTCGACTAACAACACTGCAGGAGTCATCAGATAATCCTCAAATCCCATGTAGGCTAACTCTTCGGGGTCGGCGACTCGATACAGGTCGAAATGAAAAACCATAACACTATCGAACTCATACGGCTCTACTAACGTGTAGGTCGGGCTTTTAACGTTGCCCGGGTGCCCCAATCCACGGAGAAATCCGCGACTCAATGTGGTCTTGCCAGCCCCAAGCTCGCCACTCAGGTAAATCCTGAGGGGCGGCTTGCAAACCTGAGCCAACCTACCCCCAAAAGCGATCGTGCTTTGCTCGTCTGGTAAGTCAATACTGAGTTCAGTTGTGTCTATCATTGCGCAAGTGTACCGAAGCATTAGCACGACGGGGGAATGTGGGTCTGTCAGAATGCGCAGATGACGCCTAACGAAACAAAACCAGACGCGCTGGCTACGATCCGATCACAGTTGCACCAATGGGCGCAAGAATTGGGATTCCAGCAATTAGGCATCACTGGCGTGGACTTAAAGCAGCACGAAGGCTATCTGCAGAAATGGCTAGACGCGGGCTATCAAGGGGACATGCACTATATGACCCGGCATGGACTGACACGAGCCCGCCCAGCTGAGCTCATCCCCGGAACATGCACCGTGCTGACCCTGCGAATGGACTACTTGCCCGAGTCCGCCGCCGATCCCGAGTCCGTATTGAGCCAAAACGATCGGGCCTACATCTCGCGCTACGCCTTAGGTCGCGACTATCACAAGCTGATGCGGCACCGACTCGCGCGACTCGCAAAAAAAATTGACGCCGAGCTGGCGTCAGGGCAGTACCGTGCCTTTGTTGACAGTGCGCCAGTCTTGGAGCGCGCCCTAGCCGAACAATCGGGGCTGGGCTGGATCGCAAAAAATACGATGTTGATTAACGAACGAGCGGGCTCCTGGTTTTTTCTTGGTGAAATTTATACCGACATACCGTTTACAACAGATGCGCCCAAAACGGTTAAACATTGTGGCAGCTGTACGGCTTGCTTGGATATTTGCCCCACCCAAGCATTCGTCGCACCTCATGTTTTAGATGCCCGAAAGTGCATTTCATACCTCACTATTGAGCATCAGGGCTCGATTGATCCAGCGCTGCGCCCCCTCATGGGAAATCGCATTTACGGTTGTGACGACTGCCAACTGGTGTGTCCGTGGAATAAATTTGCCCAACCGACCGCCGAGGCAGACTTTGCACCCCGTCACAATCTCGACGATGAAGCACTAATCCACCTGTTCGCTTGGACCGATCAAGAGTTCGAGACGCGCATGCAGGGTTCCCCAATACGCCGTATCGGCCATGAACGCTGGTTGCGAAATATCGCAATTGCTCTGGGGAACGCCACAACAACACCAGACATCATTACCGCCTTAAATCAGCGCCGCAATCACCCCTCTCCCTTGGTCAGGGAACACGTGAGCTGGGCTCTCTCACAACATCACGCTTAAGCCTGATCTATTCAGGGCTGCCCTATATTCAGCGCAATCCTATAAAGATGGCACCTGAAGGAAGTTGTCTCGGTAGTAACGCAGCTCTTCGATCGACTCTCTAATATCGTCGAGCGCCAAATGGACATTACGCTTCTTCAAACCCGATAAATCAGGCCGCCAGCGAGTGGCGAGAATTTTCAAAGAACTCACATCGAGGTTGCGGTAATGAAAAAAAGCTTCGAGGTCGGGCAGATGACGCGCCATAAACCGTCGATCCTGACAAATTGAATTGCCACACATGGGGGATCTGCCCGCTGGCACCCACTTTTCAAGGAAGGCCAAGGTTTCTCGGGTTGCCCTGTGCTCATCATAGGCGCTCTCACAAACCCTTTTAACCAACCCAGAAGCTGTGTGATGACTTGTATTCCACTCATCCATGGCGTCAAGCTCATCCTGACTTTGATGGATAGCTATCACTGGCCCCTGAGCCAACTCATTCAAATCACTATCCGTAATGATGGTGGCCATCTCGATAACGCGGTGCTGTTCGGGGATGAGACCCGTCATTTCTAAATCAACCCAAATGAGATTTTGTGCGTCTGACATAAAGCTCTCCTATGACTTAAGTCTATCAGAGCCTCCACAAGATGATTTAAAACTTCTCTCACATCCGTTGCCGGGACGCAGTAGACTTAACCCATGTCCAAGTCGCAACTCAGCAAACA
Organism: marine gamma proteobacterium HTCC2080; assembly: GCA_000169115.1. Classification (GTDB taxonomy): domain Bacteria; phylum Pseudomonadota; class Gammaproteobacteria; order Pseudomonadales; family Halieaceae; genus Luminiphilus. Next base: position 100,730 of record AAVV01000001.1, on the reverse strand, counting down.
GCAAAACCGGCGCATTCAAGCAGCGCAGGAGCGCTATCGCAGTGAAAGTGAATTGGGGGGTGAGTCTGGACTGGTAATCGCACGCTTTGGTAAGCAGGTGCTGATTGAGGAGGAAAATGGCGATCGGCGCACCACCACACTGCGTCGCCGCGCCGAGGACCCGGTAGCGGGTGATCAAGTTGTGTGGACGCCTCAAGGTGAACATGGCGTTATTGAAGCCTTATTACCCCGTCGCACGATCATCTCCCGGCCCAACAGTCAGGGAGCGCTCAGACCCATAGCGGCCAACATCGACAGATTATTAATTGTAATAGCACCCCAGCCCCTTGCTCAGGCCAATTTAATAGACCGGTATTTAGTGGCAGCGTCTCACGCGGGCATCGACGCCAGCCTAATAGTCAACAAAGCTGACCTATTATCCGAGGCCCCTTCGGTCGTGCAGCTCGCCGAGACCTACAGCGAATTGGGTGTTGAGGTAGTAACGACCGGTCAACTTAGCGATCCAGGGGCGGAAACGTTAATGGATATGGTGGCGACTCAAACCGTCGCGCTTGTCGGACAGTCGGGGGTTGGAAAATCGTCACTTATAAAACGGCTATTACCCGATTTAGAAATCCGTATTGGCGCCCTGTCTGACGCGGTTGGGCTGGGGCGACACACGACGACAGCCGCAGCACTTTACCATTTACCAGGGGGCGGTCGCTTAATAGACTCTCCTGGGGTTCGAGAATTTCACCTGAGCCACCTACCCAAAGATGCCATAGAGTCTGGGTTCGTCGAATTTGAACCCCTACTTGGCCTGTGTCGCTTTAGAGATTGCAGCCACAGCCATGAGGTGCGCTGCGCCGTTCTTGAAGCCCATGAAAGGGGCGAAATCAGCAGTGACCGCCTAGCTAGTTATCGCCAAATCGTGGCGTCGATGAGTCAATAAATCAACACATTTGAGCCATTATCCCGGCTGTCATTAGATGGCGAATTTTTTGGGTTCTTGGGCAAAATTTTTGGCCGCTCGGCAAAGGTGAATACCGCTAGTAGCCATGCACTCAGAGATTATGAATCGGTTCGGTCTCTTCGTAAATCTTGGAAAAGTAAAAATTCGAAGCGCAACACCACCTCCCAAGCGCCCTCTCGAGGGTCGTAGGGTTCATCAACACGCCAGTTGTAGCTTGGTTCAAACTCTATAAACAAATAGTCACGGTAGGTTTGACGGCGATACCTCACGCCGAGCTTGTAATTGGAAACATAGTCGTAAGGCTCTGTCGCGCCCCAAACTTCACCGTAAGCCATGATTCCTCGCTCGGTGGGACCCCCTTTCGCAGGATCTGCATTCCAAAAATTGATCCATTGCAAGCTCGTACTCAATTCAAGCCCATCTGTGCTAGTGCCGTAAAGCGCTCTCGAATAACTGCGAATAAGTTGTTGGTCATCAATTTGGTGGTCAAAAAGCAAGCGAGACGTACTGGTGGTACCGTCGCCAGCATCGAATTGGACCCGCTCAATAAATCGCAGGCTGTTGCGCTCGCTCAAATCCCGTTGATAGGTAAGCTTGATACCGGGCTTCGGTCCGTTGGAGCCAAAACCCATGGTGAGCTTGAAATCGACGTCGGAATCTTCAAAACGGTTAACTTTTAATTCAAGAGCCACTCTAGACTGCGACTCATCTTGCTCGCCATTGATGTCATTGAGCGGGTCATCCCCTTGAAACACCAAATCAAGACGCTTTGAAATTTGTGGCAGATTAACCTTGCCGCCCAGTCGAAAACGAACGTCATTACCAAGACGCTCATCCCACTCATTGCTGACACGAAGCCGGAGTCGTGAATAGGCTTCGGTGTCCTCAGCGTCACCGCCTCCAAAATAAGCATCAAACCATTGGGTTAAATCGTCAGCCCTATCCGTAACCAGCCCATGCCCCTCGTCCAACCATGAGGTGCCCTCAAAAAACTGTTCTTCATCGGATTCGATGATCTCCGCCGATAGGCCATCATCGTCTGTGGCTGTGGCCTCTGACCCGACAGCTTCCGATGCATTGGCTTCGGTGGCCATGGCATTTGTGGCCACTCCGGTGGGCACACCAGTGGTTTCCTCCGGGGAGGTTTGGGCCCCTAGTGGCAACGCAATGGTTAATCCAATGAAGCACAAAAACCTGAGATAGCCCTTTGCAGCGCGGCGATGCCGACAACTATTTTTCATGAACTTTGTTTCCATAGTGCTAAATTCACTGAACCTAAGGCCTCTGCCCCGTTAGAATACCAAGATTCCCACGCAGCCGTGTTTATCTATTTATGAAATTTTTTGCAGCGCTACAAGCTCTTCTCCCGCAACATCATCTATCCCGAGCAGCGGGTTGGCTTGGCCATTTGGAAACCCCACGCTGGTTGAAGACAATACTCATAAAAGCTTTTATGAACATCTACAACGTCTCGTTAGCAGACGCGGAGATTGAACACCCTGATGACTTCCCTCACTTCAACGCCTTTTTTACCCGTGCTCTAAAAGATACCGCGCGCCCCCTTGCAGCAAATCGCTTTGTCATGCCCGCTGACGGTGAATTGAGCCAAAGAGGCCCCATAGCCGATGGGCTCATGATTCAGGCGAAAGGGCGTTATTACACGGCGAACGCTCTTCTCGGGGGTGATTCAGTAGCGGCGAATGCCCTCGAAAACGGCAGTTTCGCCACTATTTACTTATCACCCCGTGACTATCATCGCATTCACATGCCCACCACAGGCACGCTGCGACGCACCTGCTACATTCCTGGCGATCTGTTTGCCGTCAACAAAAGCACCGCGCAAACCGTCGACCAGCTATTTGCCCGAAATGAACGCTTGGTCTGTTACTTCGATACTGCCAATGGGCCGTTAGTGCTTGTGCTCGTGGGCGCCATTATCGTTGCGGGCATAGAAACCGTCTGGGGCGGTGTCGAAGCACCTTCTCCAAAAGCTATTAGAGAAACCGTGTGGAACGACGATAACGCACTAACATTTGCAGCGGGGGATGAAGTAGGCCGCTTCTTCTTAGGCTCTACCGTAATCATACTCACCTCCGAGCAGCTGAACTGGGCCGTCGAGGCAGGAGCGTCGGTTCAGGTAAAAGCCGAACTCGCCGACTAAACCTCGCGTTAAAGATTTTCCTCAGCGAAGGCGGCCAACCTTGAGCGTAAGATGCCATTAATAAACATGGTGCCTGCATGTGGGTAACTTTTAACCCGTTCTACAAGGTAAGTGAGCCCTGACGTTAGAGGCGATATATATTTATTGTCGATCTGAGCGAGGTTACCCAACACCACGATTTGGGAATCAGCCCCCACTCGGCTGATGATAGATTTCAACTGAAACTGTGTCAGCCCCTGAGCCTCATCGATAATAATGTAGGCGTTGTTAAATGACCGACCGCGCATAAAATTAAGCGATTTAAACTGGATATTGGCACGCTCCTTCACGTAATCAATGCTGCCATTGGCGCATTCATCGGTTCCGTGCAGTATCTCCAGATTGTCTTCAAAAGCTGCCAGCCACGGGGCCATTTTCTCCTCTTCAGTACCCGGTAAAAAGCCAATTTCCTCGGCAATCGGCGGGGTTGAGCGTGCCACGATCAACTTGGAAAACTTGCGCTTCTCGAGAATAGCGTGAAGGCCGTAAGCTAACGCGAGTAGCGTTTTACCAGACCCTGCAGGTCCCGTGAGAACCGTCATATCAATATCACCATCCTCCAGCAGGCGCATTGCCATTGCTTGCTCGAGGTTTCTAGGCGCCAGCCCCCAGAAACGTTGGTTCATGAGGTTGTCCCTGCTATCCACGCGTAGATAGACAAACTCTTCATCCATTTTGACCACATAGGCCAGAAATTTTTCATCATCGTAAATAAACTGACAGGGGTAGGCGTTGGGCAGGGCCGTCCGGGCAAGCCGATGCAGGGTGACACCGTCTTCTCGAACCGTATCCACCTCAGCAATGGTCGACCAAAAATCGCCACTGACGTGCTCATAGCCCGTTGTGAGTAGATCAATATCGTCTAAAACGCGGTCGTGCCGGTAGTCTTCGACATGGTTAAGTCCAGAGCCCTTGGCCTTGATGCGCATATTGATGTCTTTAGTCACAAGACACACTAGGGAGTCCGGTTGCTCAGACTGCAGTTTTAGTGCGACATTAATGATGCGATTGTCGTTGGCCTGATCCTGTGTCGCATTCAGAAATGGCACGACTCCGTCTTCTTGAATCAGCTGATCAGGGTAAATAGCCAGCGTGCCTAAAGGCCCGTTGAAGTTTGAGCCGGGTATTTCGACACCGGCCTGTGTCGCTCCGGGGCTGGCACCTCCTACAACTTTTTCAATCATTTGAATGGCAATACGTGCTTCTCGGCTTACCGTTTTATCCCGTCGATCCTTGATGTGATCCAGCTCCTCAAGCACCGTCATAGGAATTACCACGCGGTGTTCCATAAACGCAGCGACTGCAGTGGGGTCGTGTAAGAGCACATTGGTATCGAGCACGTAGGTTTTGCGTCCAGACAAGGCAGCAACAGGGGTTTCATTCTGACAAGCAGCATTAATGGCTTCCATAAGGAGACTCCTTAGTACGAGAAAGTTGATCCGGGGGTGAGGTCTTAGTCAGGAGAGCGCTGCTGCTGAAGCCCAGCCTGTTTTCAGGAGGTTGCGAGGTTGTGATGAACTGCTTGCTGTGGAAATTCCACTGTGGATCAGCTCGTTTTCTCAAACAATATCCGCCCTACTCATATATTTTCGGCCTGTGTCCAGTAAAGCTCTCGACGTGCCACCTGTCAACGCAGTGTAGTAATTTACTTCTAAGAAGTGCGCCAGACGCTGACAGCAGAGTGAAATTTCGCTAGCATTCACGCCTACTTTGAATCCGGCGCTGAAAGCCAGATTCGTCTTTGCTGACAGCTGCGATACCCGGGAGCTCCAAACGGCCATGCTGAACAACGACGCCATGGCCCAATTAAAGGGCCTGAAACAGAAGATAGAGGCGGAAAAAGAGTACGCCGAAGCCACTGTTAAAGGTACACAAAATCGCTACGGTTTCGCTGTAGTTGGCGACGGCCGTGAGATCTTCATCCCTCCTGATGAAATGCTGAAAGTGCTTCCCGGTGATCAGGTGCGCATTTGCATTCGCCCCGCCACACAGAAGGGTAAAGGCGGAAAAAAAAGCCAAGATGGACGAACGGTTGCCGACATAGAGCGGCTTATTGAGAGCACGCTAGATCGTTTTGTTGGAACCATCGTTGTTAAGGGCAAAGCGGTTTTTGTTGAGCCCGACCTCCACGATTTAAAACGCTGGCTATTTATTCCTCCCCACGCTCGAAACGGCGCAAAGCCCGGTGATAAGGTCGACTGCGCCCTAATGCGTCACCCCTTCAAAGATGGCAAACCCTCGGCCAAAGTGCTGTCTGTGTTCGGGTCTCCGGGCACTCCGGGACTGGAAAATCGTTATTGCGCGGCAAGGGCTGGTCTGACTTGGGCGTGGAGCGACAAAGAGTCGGCTACCTGGATTAAATTTGCCGAGGAACGAGAGCCACTATCAGATCCCGAGCGTGTAGATCTAAGCCACCTAAATTTTGTGTCTATTGACGCCGCACGAACTCAGGATATTGATGACGCCTTATACGCCGAAGTAACCAGTGAAGGCTGGGTACTTTACGTTGCTGTTGCTGATCCCACTGCCTATCTTGATGGCATGGAAGGGCTTGACGAAACACTGACCTCAATAGCGACATCCACCTACTTTCATGGCGATGTATTGCCAATGCTTCCCGAGGCTATTGGTCGAGATTTTTGCGCGTTGTCTGAAGGAGAAGCGCGCCCGTCACTGGTTTGTAAAATTAATGTTAGTGACGCCGGTCAAGTCGGTAGCTACGAGTTCATCCAAGCAAAAATTCAGTCCAAAGCTAAACTGACTTACGCTGCGGTCGATCGTTATGTTACTGGTCACAACGATCAGTTAATTGCATGGTCGAACCCTCTGGAAGCGCTGGTGCAAGCCTATCGGGCGCTGCGTAGCCATCGTGAAAGTCATGAATTGGTTATGGAAGATCGTACCGAGTACCGATGGCAGCTCAATGACGAGCGCCAAATTGGAACCATTGAAACCGCGGAAAAACTCGCATCACAACATCTAGTAGAAGAATGCATGATTGCCGCCAATAGAAGTGCAGCCCATTTCCTAGCAATGTCTGAAGCAACCGGACCATTTGTTGTTCATCCCGGTTTTCGTAAAGACAGAGCCAGTGAAACGCAAGAATTTTTGAAGCGCTATCTGCCCGACCTAACTGACACTACCACCCATACTGTGGCGGGTTATCAACAGATATTTGCCGCCCTCAACGCTCCCCATACGCTCCCCTTAAGAGGCATGGTTAACCGGCTGCTAACCCGAGCGGTATTTAGTACTTCGCCGGCAGAGCATATGGGAATGGCGCTTAACGCATATACCAACTTCACCTCACCGCTGCGTAAATATGTCGATTTTTTGACCCACCGACAAATTAAAAGAGTGCTCTCGAAAAAGCCCGGCGACGCCGTGACAGATTTGCAGCTGCAAAGCACAGCCTCAGCCATTGCTCGGGGCAGAGGTGCCACTCAAGCCGCTGAACGCTGGCTGACAGGCAACTACCTTGATCGCTGTAAATCCTCGGGGGAAACCCGCTATACCGGTGAAATTGCCCATGTCACTAGCGCTGGGTTTACCGTACGACTTGCAGGCTTGGGACTGGAAGGGCAGGTGGATCTGCGCAAAGATCCTGAGAAATTTAGTTTTGATAAATGGACGGCTAGCCTGACCTCGTCCACTCGCAAGCTCCAGCTTGGACAAACAGTGGAGGTTGATTATCAAAGTACCCCTGACGCCGGTAGTGGCACCGCCCCCCAATTTGAACTCGCGCCCGGGTGTGCCTTAAAGCCGGCCAAAGAATAAGCGATAGTCTCGGGCTCTGATGCCCGGCTGAACGACCCAAACTGCTGCCCAAGCCCCTAAGGAGCCCACGATGAGCCCATGGTTACCCATAAAATCCTTGTTCGCTGACCCCAGTCAGGTTGGTCAGTCAATAACTGTGAAAGGTTGGCTTCGCAGTAAGCGCGACTCCAAGGCGGGCATTTCGTTTCTCGCAGTCCATGATGGCACTTGTTTCGATGCCATTCAGGCCGTTGTGCCTAATACTCTGTCCAACTATGACGAAGAAGTTTTGCAGCTGGCTACTGGCTGCGCCGTAGAAGTCGCAGGACAACTGGTCGTTTCCGAAGGCAAGGGCCAATCCGTAGAAATCCAAGCCACCGCAGTTACTGTGATCGGGTGGGTCGATGATCCCGAGAGTTACCCCATCGCTAAAAAAAGGCATACCTTTGAGTACCTTCGAACACAGGCACACTTGCGAACGCGCACCAATACCTTTGGGGCAATAACGCGGGTTAGGCATGTACTGGCAAGAGCCATTCATGAATATTTTCACCGGCAAGACTTCTACTGGGTCAATACGCCGATCATTACTGCGAGCGATTGCGAAGGCGCAGGAGAGCTATTTCGAGTCAGCACATTGGATTACGCCAATCTGCCCCGCAACCCCGATGGTAGCGTCGACCATAGTCAGGACTTTTTTGGCAGCGAGGCCTTTCTCACCGTTTCTGGTCAGCTTGCGGTTGAGTCACACTGCTTATCGATGTCGCGGGTTTATACCTTTGGTCCAACATTTAGAGCTGAGAACTCTAATACTACGAGGCACCTCGCGGAGTTCTGGATGGTAGAGCCAGAGATCGCCTTCGCCGATCTAAATGACAATGCGGCCTTGGCAGAGGGTTTGCTCAGGCATGTTATTGCGGAGGTTCTGGAGCACTGCGCCGATGACATGGCTTTTTTCCAACAGCGCATTGATAAGTCGGTACTGCAGCGGCTTCAGGGAATCGTCGATTCAAACTTTGAACGAATGACTTATTCAGAAGCGATTGCCATTCTCGAAAATTGCGGTCAATCCTTTGAGTTCCCCGTGCACTGGGGAATTGACATGGCTTCAGAGCATGAACGCTATCTCGCTGAGGAGCATGTAGGGAGGCCTATTGTAGTAACCGACTATCCCAGCGATATAAAAGCGTTTTACATGCGACTCAATGACGACGGCAAGACCGTAGCAGCAATGGACGTATTGGCTCCGGGTATCGGTGAAATCATTGGTGGTAGTCAGCGAGAAGAGCGTCTAGATGTGTTGGAAGGTCGCATGGATCAAGCCGTCCTTGAAGACTTGTGGTGGTATCGGGATCTGCGCCGCTACGGCACCGTGCCCCACGCCGGCTTTGGTTTAGGCTTTGAACGATTACTCGCCTATATTACGGGCATGGAAAACGTTCGCGACGTCATCCCCTTCCCCAGAACCCCCGGCCGCGCCGACTTTTAAAACTAGTCAGTGCTGAAAAAAAGCCGTGACGGTCTAGTCGTAAACTCGCGCCTCCAGATCGATAAAGGGTTTTCCCAATGCGCTGTTGAGATTGCCCTGTCGATTGCCCTGACGATTGCCCCATGAGTCAAAAGCTCGTAGCGTTTAGCCCCGACGACGCTTTTTAACGCCTTTTTCAAGGGCCTGATGGAGTGCGATATAAGACTGTGTGAGTTTGTGGCTGGGAGCAAGGTGAATGAGCGGCCGCATTTCGTGATGAGATTCGCGCATTTTTACTGAGCTGCTCAAGAAGCTATCAATTACGGGAAAGCCTTCAGATTGAAGCTCCGCCACGAGCTCTCCGGGAAGCCGGGCCTGACCATTAAATTGATTAATCACAATACCTTCCAATTCAAGCTCTGGATTGTGATCTTCCTGCAGCTCTTCTATGTTTAACATCAGCTCGTACAGGCTTTGACGCGCAAATGAGTCGCAATCAAACGGGACCAATACACGGCTGGCTGCAATCAGTGCAGACTTTGAATAAAAATTGAAGTTAGGCGGCGTATCGATGTAGATGCGATCGTACTCCGTATCCAGTTTGGCCAGAGCGTCTCGCAGTTTATAGATCTTGTAACGCGCCTCCAATTCTTTCTCTATCTCGGAGAGATAAGGGCTAGACGGCAGCAAAAATAAATTTTCAAAGGGCGTTTCCCAAACAAAGGAATCAGGGTTTTTACGCATACTGCGCGATCCTACTGTTTGCTTAAACAGGCCAGCTACGCCCTGAGCCTCAGCTGGATATTGCTCTGCATCGACGGCGCCAATAAGGTAATGGGTTGAATTACCCTGAACATCAAGGTCAATCACCAAGGTACGCAACCCCTGACTAGCACTGATTGCCGCTAAATTGCAGGTAATCGAAGTCTTACCTACCCCCCCTTTTTGATTAAAAATGACGCGATGCATGGGTACCCCAAGGCAAAAATTCTGAGGGAGTTAGTGTAGACGATCTATTTCGATTCGGCCTCAAAAGCCTAAGAGAGTCCGTGGGTTTAATCTGCGTAGCAGGTTATCCTTGTGTCCCCTGAGGAGACATCACCATGGAAACACCCTGCATTGCTTTACTGCTTACCGGCAACGAACTTATGTCAGGGGATACCGTCGACAGTAATTCGGCCATGATTGCCACCTGCCTAGGTGACCACGGGCTCGAGATAGGGGAGAAGTGCACCGTTGGCGATGATCCCACGTTGCTACAAAGCGCTCTCGCACGCCTCGCGCAACAGTATCCGGCCGTCATTGTTAACGGCGGCTTAGGGCCGACGCGAGATGATCTAACCAGCGAAGTGATTGCCACTCTTACCGATACCGAGCTCACTGAAAACCCAGAAGCCCGAGCCCACGTAGAAAACTGGTGCGCCCGCCGACGAATTGAACCTAATCCAGCAAACCTCAAACAGGCTTTTGTTCCCGCAGGCTGCCAGCTCATCCACAACCCCTTGGGTAGCGCATTGGGATTTGCCATTAACGTTAAGGACTGTTTAGTGTTAACCACACCGGGGGTGCCTAGTGAACTCGAGGCCATGCTGCCAGCACTCGTCACTCACCTAGAAGCTCAGGTCGGCGGTGAAGCCCGGCAAATTCTGCGCCTGCAAACTTTTGGTATTGGCGAATCTTCGGTCGAGGAGCGCATCAAAAAATATGCGGACCGATGGCCCAACGCGGTGACCCTAGGCTTTCGGGCCGGAATGCCCCAGCTTGAACTGAAGCTCAGCGTGCCTAGTGCAGCGCATTTGCCGGCTCAGGAGGAGGCCCTAGCACTACTCGAAGAGGATTTCGGTGACCACATACTGGGCAAGGGCAGCACGCGACTGGCCGAAAAATTACAAGCCGTTCTCCGAAATCAAAACAAGACCATGACAACCGCCGAGTCCTGCACCGGCGGCTTAATCGCTTCAATGATGGTCAGAGAACCCGGCTCATCGGCGGTACTTGGCACCGGCTTCGTGACCTATGCTAACAGAGCCAAGCGTGATCAACTGGGGGTAGCCTCAACCACACTTAAAGAACATGGCGCAGTGAGTGAACCGGTAGTAAGAGAGATGTTGCTGGGCGCACTTGAGCGTTCCGGCGCAGATATTGGCGTTGCAGTATCGGGTATTGCCGGTCCCGGAGGTGGTACTGAGGATAAGCCCGTAGGCACTGTCTGGATTGCCTGGGGAACCCGAGATGATCTGCGTACCCACACGACCTTGGTATCAGGCTCAAGGAGTTTATTTCAGAATATCATCGCCGCGGCTTGCCTGGATCTCATCCGCCGTCACTTACAGGAGCTGCCATCGCTACCGCATTATTTTTCGCGTCAGGCCTGACTTGAGCCTAGGAATTTTAGCGTCCAGGCCAGATCCGCAGAAAATCCCGATTAAGGTTGCAAACGGTTAACAACCCAACCGCTGGGAGTATGCACATAGCGAAAGCGATCATGTAAGCGATGCTCCCCTCCTTGCCAAAACTCGATTTGCTCAGGAACCAAACGATATCCCCCCCAGTGGGCCGGTCGAGGAATTATACCGTTCCCAAATCGTTGTTCAGCCGACTCATACTGACTGACTAAGGCTTCTCGGTTAGCAATAGGTCGACTCTGATCAGAGGCCCAGGCGCCTAGTTGGCTCGCTCGAGGGCGGCTTGCGAAGTACCGGTCACTCTCGTCATCGCCAATTTTATTGAGATGGCCGCTGGCGGTAACCTGACGATCAAGTTCGTGCCAGGGAAATAGCAAAGCGCCTCGATTATCTTGGGCTAAGGCACGAGCCTTGTTGCTTTCATAGTTAGTAAAGAAAACGAAACCACCCTCACTTAACCCCTTTAGCAGCACAATTCTTTGCCACAGATTGCCTGAGGGCTCCTGAGTTGCTAATGAAACTGCAGTGGGATCCTTGAGCTCTGCTGCGATCGCCTGGGCCTGCCATTTTTCAAACAGCGCAAAGGGATCATCGGTTAAGTTCTCTCGACGCAAACCGCCCAACACATAGTTACGCCGATGTTCTTCGTAGTTCATGTTCCAGTACACTCACTCAGTTCGCACCGATGTAGTGTAACCCGCTTGATGAGCGAGACAGATAAGGCTGGTTTTCACAGAAATTACGCGTTAGCGTTTCATCCCCAAATAATGGACTGTCCCGATGTTTGACCGATTCAAAATTGCCGCATTGAGCACCCTACTTTTCTTAGGCACCGCACAGACCCAGTCAGCCGAGGTGGCCTCTAGCGACTCACCCCTCATAGATTTTCGTAGCCGCTTTGTGCCCGTGGCTGCAAACGGCAATATGGTTGTAGGCCCTGAACGGCTTGCCAGCGAGGCGGGCCTTATTATGCTTGAACAGGGAGGCAATGCCGTAGATGCCGCAGTCGCCACTGGCTTCGCTCTGGCAGTCACTTTGCCCAGAGCCGGCAATATTGGTGGCGGTGGCTTTATGTTGGTGCACCTTGCCGCTGAAAATCGCAATGTATTTATTGATTATCGAGAGATGGCACCTGCGGCTGCCACTCGTGACATGTTTCTGACGCCTGAAGGTAAGGTTGATAAGCGTCGTGCTTACTTTAGCCATCAAGCCTCCGGTGTTCCGGGAACCGTTGCCGGGCTGATTCATGCCCTAGAGGAATACGGGACACTGCCCCTTGCGACAGTCATTCAGCCCGCGATTGATCTTGCCGCAGATGGCTTTGTCATGGATATCACACTGCATCAAAATCTTAGCGCTCGCGCCGAACGACTGGCTCAAGATCCGGAGACAAAACGTATTTTTCTGCGCGAGGGAGGTAAAGCTCCCGCCATTGGCAGTCGCTTTAAGCAGCCCGACCTAGCCGCCACATTGCAGCGAATCGCCGAAAAAGGCCGAGATGGCTTCTACGCAGGGCATACTGCTGAGCTAATCGCCAAGGACATGGCGGCCAACGACGGCCTAATTACCCAAGACGATCTGGCTAACTACGTTGCCGTGGAACGAACCCCCGTCACCGGACAGTTTAAAGATTACGCGATTGTCTCGGCCCCGCCGCCGTCATCTGGCGGCATCCACGTAATTCAAATGCTCAATATTCTCGAGCCTTACCCCCTCAAGAGCTGGGGCCACAATTCTGCTCAGTACCTCCACCACGTCATCGAAGCAATGAAACTGGCCTACGCCGATCGCAGTGAGCATTTGGGTGATCCCGAACGCATGGAAGCCCCCATAGACTTTTTGCTGGCAAAAGATTACGCCAGCAACCGACGAGGGCTAATCAACTCAGACTCTGCCACACCCTCATCGGAAATCGCCCCCGGCGCTATGCCCTCCCCTGAAAGCCCCGATACTACCCATTACTCGGTAGCCGACAGCGCTGGCAATGTCGTGAGCAACACTTACACCCTAAACTTTAGTTTCGGGTCACACATCACCATTCCTGGAACAGGGATTTTGATGAATAATGAAATGGACGACTTTGCCGCTAGGCCCGGGTTTCCTAATGCTTACGGGTTAGTGCAGGGTGAGAAAAACTCTGTCGCACCGGGTCGCAGGCCCCTGTCATCAATGACGCCGACGCTGGTCTTTCGTAATGGTGAACCTTGGCTTGCGACAGGAAGTCCAGGGGGATCCCTCATTATCACGGCCGTTATGCAAACCATTCTCAACGCCATGGCCTTTGATATGAATATCGCCGAAGCCGCCGCAGCCCCCCGAGTGCACCACCAGTGGATGCCGGATCGGGTGTTAATCGAACCCGGTATCAGTCGAGACACCCTCGACATTCTCGAAGGCATGGGCCACAACATTGAGTCAACTCGCCGGACGCTGGGACGAACGAACTCAATTCAACTGGATGGTCCTTGGCGCTACGGGTACTCCGACTTGCGCAGACCTGGAGGCCATGTCGCAAAGTAAAAAGCCTAGAGGGCGACTACCGAGCTTACTTCGGTCGCGTCTCCCAGCCCTCGGGGAGTTTGACCTTCATTGTTTGCCTGGCCAACGCCACTAAAGCACCGTTGGAATCCCAAAGGTCTGCATCAGACTCGACCAAAGATTGGGTTAAATGGCGAGAACGCATACGCCCTAAAATCGGTCCTGGCGCGGGCTTGGCACGGCACTGCACGGTCAGCTCAATCGTAGGCACCCAACCAAAGGGGCCAAACAGCGTAAAGGGTGGTGGCGGCATGATATCGGCGAACATCGCTAAGTCGAGCGTATCGCAAGGGCTTTTATCGCGGTGCTGTAACCATGCGACAAACTCCCCCGTACCCGAAGCCACTCCTTTTTCAAAGACTTCCTGGCCGTGAATGAGCCGCATATCAATGCGATCATGAATCTCGAGGTGTTGCGCGCTCATTCCCTCAGTTTCTGAAAAGGGGGGCACCACTGGCGGCTCGCTATTTAACCAAGTCTCACCGTCTAGTCGCTCATTGTCGGTATATGCCGCAGTCGCACGAACCTTTAGCTCACCATCTTGATACAAGCTGGCAGAGCCAAAGCTAGTGCCTCGCCCCTCACGCAGACTCTCGACTTCTATTTCACAGGGTCCCAACTTACAGGGGGCAAGATAGAAGGCATTAATCGACAAAGGGTCCTTGTGCGGCAGTGCCTCTCGCAGCGAACGGGCGATCACAGATAAAACATAGCCCCCATTCATTGTAGAGCCTATGCGCCACCCACGTTGAAATTCTGACTGCCAGCGACTGTCCGATAAGCGACTCACTGCGGTATCGCGCTCAAATTGTCCCAAAACCACTCTCTCTGCTAGATTTAAAGGGGTGCTCCGACTAGGGCTGTGAAGCGTAGAGCAATTATACGGATCAAAGACACAATGCGCTCACCCAATGATAGGTAGCTCACCCTAGCGTTATTAAAGTAGCCATAACTTAAAGAGGCGACGATCGTGCTGCAGCATGCCAAGCCATTACACTACCAATACCTGCTGTTACTCGCGTTGTTTGTAACGCCGTCCGCTGTGGCAAATGAGGAGCCTTTAAACGCGTCTGCACCGGCTTCTGCCGAACCACTGAAACAAGAAGCGCCGCAGGCACCCAACGTGCCATTAACTGGCACCTTCACCCCCAAAGACCCTTTGGAGCAAGGCGATGCTGAGCGTCAGCCCTCGGGTGACAAAACCCAGACTTCTGTCACAGACGACAGCGCGACCGATGAAGCAGCGGCTTTAGTTATCGATATGCGTGGACAACTCGACAGTACCCCAACGCCAGCGGCAGTGTTAGCGCCCGAGTCGAGGTTGGTAGAAGAATATCGCGAAGCTATTAGGCAGGCAGAGCTTGCAGGCGGCGCCTATGCCCCAGCACTCACAGAACATTTGGTGGGTTTGGGCACCACTCTGCAGCAGCTTAAGCGCCATGCAGAAGCGGTCGAGGTGTTTAAGCGCGGTGTTCAACTGGCGCGCATCAACTCAGGTCTCTATAGCGCCGAACAGCTAACATTATTGCGAGGTGAAATATTAAGTCACATGGCACTGGGTGATTTCGCGGTTGTCGACGAACGACAGCGTTATCTCTATCGCGTAGAACGCCGATCTTTGACAAGCCCTGCAGATTCGTCCCAAGCGCTGCTGCGTCAAGCACAATGGCAACGCGAGGCTTACCTCTTGGGAATTGGGGATCCTGAAACTCAGGCGGGAAGATTAATGCTCAGCTGGGATCTCTACCGAATGGCGCTCAATGAAACTATCGATACCTACGGGGATCGGTCGCTGGCGCTAAAGATACCGCTGGCAGGCATGATGGAGACTCAGTACCTCTTTGCGGGCTATCGAGCTTTTTCACCCAGCAAAAATTCCTCTACTAGCGCTGACGACAACTTGGTACCTCTTAATAACGACTCCTATCGTCGCGGCGAATCGGTTTTAAAAGCCATTCTTGAGGTCAACACCATTAATGGAATGGGCCCCAAGCAAAATATTGACGATACCGTTGCTTTGGGCGATTGGGCTTGGTGGTTTGGCAAATTCAACCGCGCTCAGGTGTATTACAGTGAAGCTATAAGCCTGATAGAGGAAATACCCGAAGAGGAACGTAGCCACGAGATTAGCCAGCTGTTTAGCCAACCCACTCCCCTACCGTTGCTCGCAGGCAGTGAGCCACTACCTCAACACGAGACGCGGGAAGATGGCACACTAGTCCTCGGCTTTGACATTTCGGGCACAGGAAGAGTGACCAATTTGGAACGACTGCGGGAACCTGAGGTCGAAGAAGAGAAGGCTATACGGCGACTGGTACGCGCTTTGAAAAATACGCGATTCCGACCGCCATTCGCCGATGGTATGCCGGTTGCTCAAGAGGGCCTTGTCTGGTCCTTTGAACCCGTAGCATGGCGCGGCTTAGCGCCAGTGGCTACCGCCGCGTCGACAACTGAGACAGAGGAATAAAATCGGCATGATGCAGCGAGTCATTCATAAGAGTATCGGGGTAGTCAGCGTTGTAAGCGCCGTTTTACTGCTCAGTGGCTGTCCTAGCGCAAGCACCCCAACCAAGCCTTCCACGCCCTCGTCACCCAGCGCATCAACGCCGCCTAGCTCAAGTTCTAGCTCGAGCTCGAGCTCAAGTAGCAGCTCAAGTTCGAGTAGCAGTTCTAGCGCTAGTAGCAGCTCAAGTTCGAGTTCAAGCTCCAGTTCAAGTAGCAGCTCTAGCCCAAGTTCAAGTAGCAGCTCAAGTTCGAGTCCAGGGGGGGCGTCTCAGAGCAGTGCGTCCAGCCCCGGAGGCACGTCCAGCACCCAGCCTGGGAACGACTCCTTTCCACAACCTGCAGGCGATGTGGCAGCGGCAGACGGCGCGTCTACAGGCGCTGGTAATGCAGACCTGCCTGGGGCGGGCGCCGAGGGGGCGGCCTCCGAGGGAGGTACCAGCGAGCCAGGTTTCGGAGAAATTTCGGGTCAGGAAGCCCTGCCAGACATGCGTGACGTATTGCCAACCTTCGATGAAAGCTATGGCGATGCGTCAGGGTCTTCAGAGGGTCAATCTGAGACTCAGGGGGCCGGGGACGTTGCCGGCAATACCGCAGGGCAAAACGGAGCATCGGGAAATCCATCGGGCAGTAGCCAAGGACAAGACGGACCCCAGGGCAGTTCGGGGAGCGGTAGTTATGGCCAGCGTCCTGCTGCCCAGGGCACCCGGGCTGCTGGAGGCATGGAGGGAATAGCAGGTGCCGATGGCACCCTGACTTCCATGGAGCAGGTTGCCATACTGGATCGACAGCTCGAACAAAGCACCAGCGATTTCGACGCATTAATTCTAGAAGAGCAGCAGCGTCAGAGAGAGATGGAACGCAGCAGACAAAGCACAACCTCAGCTCAACCCGAGCCTGCAGGTCCCGGAACATCAGGCCGATCTCCCTATCAAGACGATGTTGCCATGGGTGACGGCGGTGGTATTGGCGGTGGACTGGGAGGTGCCAGTGGTGGTGGCGCTCCTCCAGAGAATCCTGCTATTTATAAACCGCCCGTAGATATACCCGATGGCGCTGACGATGACGTTGTCGCTCGACAACTGCGCGAGGCCGCGATGCGAGAGCCTGACCCCATAATTAGAGAACGGCTGTGGAATGAATACAGGAAATACACGGGCTTAGAGGTTCCTAAAGCATGACCCTTCGGATAACCCTCTTGCTACTGGCGCTGTTGCTCTCGGGATGCGTAAACCAAACGGTCAAAAGTACTTCGGTGCCGCCACTAGCCCAGCCTCCCCAGCCAATACCTGATGCGCAAGTGCTCGACGTTGGCGTTGCAATCCTTGATCCAGGCATTGGTGAACTGCAAGACGATAATCGGGTTTATCCGGAAATTCGTCGTGCCGAGGCGACTTTTATCGCTAGAGAGCTGACCACCACCCTAGAAGAGGTCGGCGCATGGGGTGCGGTTCGCGTCGTTCCCGACACCCGTCAATTTACAGACTTACTCGTTACTGGAAAAATCTTGCACAGTGATGGGGAGCATCTGGAAGTCGCCGTTACAGTGACGGATGCCAGAGGTATACCCTGGATCGAAAAGACCTACGAAGGTGTCACTAGCCGCTACGCTTACGAGAACCGTGCCACCGCTGATCGTGACCCTTTTTTATTGGTGTATCGGCAGATAGCCAACGACATGCTCACGGTATTTAACAGAACTCCAGCTCGAGATCGCATAGCCATTAGACAGGTCGCAGAACTGCGTTTTGCTCGAACATTCGCTCAAGACGCCTTTCAAGACTACTTAACCCAAGATGAAGCTGGGGTTTATAAAATTCAGCGTCTACCAGCAGAAAACGACCCCATGTTAGAGCGGGTGCGCAATTTACGACAACGCAACTATATATTCGTCGACACGCTGCAAGGCTATTACACGGGTTTCTCTGAAGAGATGTATACGCCCTACCAAGAGTGGCGGAAACTCAGTTACGACGAAGTCGTAGCCCAACGGGAGTTACAAACTGAGGCCAATCAACGACTAATTGCAGGTGCTGCGGCGGTAATAGCTGGCATCGCTGCGCAAGGCTCTAGCAGTGACTACGCTAATACTGCCGGCGTGGTTGGCATTGCAGGGGGAGCCTACCTACTGAAAAGCGGTCTTGAGAAGCGCGCAGAGTCCAGTATTCATTCACTGGCCATCGAGGAGTTGGGACAGTCTTTATCGGCAGAGATCACTCCCAGAGTGATCGAGCTAGAAGATCGAACAGTTCGGCTTTCTGGAAACGTTGAAGACCAATACGACCAATGGAGGGAGCTCATGGCGGACATCTACGCCACTGAAATTGGGGCGCTCGATATGCCCAATGCGCAAGCTGAAGCCGGGGCAACCAATAACCCCGAAACCGACTGACCTCACAGCTGCCCTTACTATGACTGATTCCCACGAACAGCCGTTAAAGGCTGCCGCCTTTAGCCCCCAGTCGACCACGCCTGAAGCGATCGACGAGACAGGCAATCGACGACCTCAATGGCTCATACCGGCCTTCGTCATATTATTGGTGGCGGCTATCGCGGTCTTTATTATTTTACCCAGCGTTATTTCAACCCCCGACGTCTCAACACCCGTAGACACTGCGAGTGTGAATCCCACCTCACAGAGCGCCGCGTCCGGCAGCGATGACCCAGGAGAAGAGCGGAGCCCTTTCGCAGAAGCGCAGCAGCAGAAATTGCGCAAACTGGCGCAAGATGCCCTGCAAGTTGTGCTTGAAGCTCAGGAGGCGCTGCAGGAGTTTTCAGTAGATAGCTGGGCACCTGAAGCCTACGCAGCAGCTCTCGCCATTGCGGAAGCTGGTGATGAAGCCTACCGAGAACGACTTTTTGTCGACGCTGCTGCAGCCTATCAAGAGGCAGCAGCAGCTCTCGCGGTCCTTGAAGATAGTATTCCGGAGCGCGCACAAGAGGCGCGGTTTGAAACCCTTGCCGCTATCGAATCAGGAAAAGCTCTCCAGGCACAAAATCAGTACCGTGTGCTCGGCTTACTAGAGCCCGGCGATCCCGAGCTCCCTCGCCTACTGGAACGCATCGCCAAAATACCCGAGGTTGCGGCTGCAGTAGAGACCGCTGCCGACGCGGCTAGATCAGGGGATACAGCGGCCGCTGTGCAAGCGGCATTGACCGCAAGCGCGGCAGACCCGCAGCACCAGCGCGTCGCTGAGCTACTAGCGCAGTATCAAGAAGCTGATGCTTTAGCGCGCTTTCGCGGGGCCATGAGTCAAGGATATATGGCCTTAGAGGCCGAAAATTTCGAAAAAGCTAGCGAGTTTTTTGCCAAAGCGGGGCAGATTCGTCCCGGCGCTTCAGAACCCCAATCTGCACAAGTTGAATTAGCCACAGCTCAAACAGCCGCCAAGCTTCGCCAGCTCGCCAATACAGGAAAATCACAAGAGCTCGATGAAGCATGGACCGAGGCGGTAGCAACCTACGAAGAGGCGCTGAGTATCGACAGTACTCTCATTTATGCCCAGGATGGATTGAAGCAAGCAGCTCCTCGCGCTGAACTAGCGACAGCGCTGAATAACGTACTGAAAGACTCTGAGCGATTAGTCGATGCGCGAGCACTGAAAGCGGCTGAAGCTGTGTTTGCCGACGCAATGGCCATTTCACCCAAAGGACCAGTGCTTGAAGCGCAATTGTCAGAACTCCAAAAATTGTTGCTATGGGCAAAGACGCCGGTCACCGTCAAATTTATATCCGACGAACAAACCGATGTCACCTTATTGCGTGTAAAGCGCCTTGGCAGTTTTGTAACCTCAGAACTCACGTTGCGCCCGGGGCGCTACACCGCACTCGGTGTACGAAACGGATTTAGAGATGTTCGCATTAACTTTGACATCAAACCGGAGAGCCGTGCAGAGATCGATGTGCGTTGCCTAGAGGCCATCTAAGTAGAAGCCCTATGACTAAAAATGACGATACGCGTCCCCTCACTGCCGGAGGTTTCTCTCCGGTTTCAGGAGACAGCGCTGAAGCCCTCAAACCTTCGGGCTTTCAACCACTGGATCCCGGCAAACGCCCGGAGCGTGCGCCCATATGGCCAAAAATCATCGTGGGCGTTATCGGGCTGACAGTTGCAGGCCTGCTCTTTTTCTTGCTCACCGCGCGATCGCTGGAAGTACAGGTAGACGCTATAGGGTCGGCGACCATTGATATCGACGGCATCAATGTGCCGTTGGGAAAGCGCTATTTAATTCGACCCGGGGAGTATCTTGTCACCGTGAAGGTTCCCGGATATCGCGACTGGCAGCAGGAGGCCGTCGTTACCAATGCCGACAGCCAACAATTCGTAGTGACTCCCGCTATATTACCGGGGAGCGTCTCACTACTAACTACCCCCCCCGGAGCTAGCATATCAATAGCTGGGCAAGTCATTGGCAGTACACCGCTGCAAGCACTAAACCTTGAAGCCGGACCCACACCTCTCGACATAACCCTACCGCGCTATCAGCCCCAACAAGAGTCACTCGAAGTTACCGGACGTGGCATCGAACAAACCTTATCAATAGCTTTGAAGCCTGATTGGGCCAACATCACAGCTGTCGCGACACCAGAGGATGCCACCGTATGGATTGATGGCGAGCCTACAGCTACTGCGGGTGAGAGTTTTGAAGTCTTGAGCGGTGAGCACCAACTGACGTTGCGTGCCCCGGGCTATATCGAGGCCTCTGTCGATTTGAACGTCGTCGCGGGCATCGATCAAATTCTCAAACCGGTGATACTCGTCCCCGCCGCGGGTGTACTAGACCTGCAATCAAACCCTACTGCCGCCAATGTCACGATTGACGGCGAGTTTGTGGGCCTTACGCCACTGTCCGTCGAGCTGGCGCCGGGTCGTGATCATCGGCTACAGCTGAATAAAGTGGGCTACTCTCGAAAAAGCTTTAGCCTCTCATTAAAGAAAGGAGCGACGGCAAATCGCCTCATCACGTTAGAACCCAAGCTTGGTAATATTGCTTTCAAGTTGTCCCCCAGCGATGCCGAACTAGTCATCAACGGCCGCCCACAAGGGCGCGGCAACCAAGTTCTAGACCTGCCAGCGGTAGAGCAGCGTGTCGAAGTAAGGCTAGAGGGCTACGCCAGCCAGCGCCTGCGCGTCACGCCTCGAGAAGGTTTAGAACAAGCGTTGACTGTAACGCTACTGACTGAAGCTGAAGCCCGAAAAGCTGCGCTAAAACCCGAGATCACATCAGCATTGGGGCAAACTCTTGTACTAATCGATCCTTTGGCCGAACCCCTGAACAGTTTCAGTATGGGGGCTTCGCGTCGAGAGCCCGGACGGCGCTCGAATGAGGTACTGCATAATGTCACTTTAGAGCGTGCGTTTTACCTGGCGACCTCAGAAACCACCAACGCTCAGTTCCGTTTATTTTTAGAGAGCCATGACAGTGGACAGATCGAGGGTAACAGCCTCAATCGTGAGCAGCAGCCGGTCGTCAAAATTAGCTGGCAGCAGGCTGCGCGCTTTTGCAACTGGCTTAGCGTTAAAGAGGGCCTTCCCACATTTTACCGAGACACGCAGGGCATTATTGATGGTTACAACCCATCAAGTACGGGCTACCGGCTGCCCAGTGAGGCTGAGTGGTCTTTTGCGGGAAGAGTCGATGGTGACAGCTATCGTAAATTCGCCTGGGGGGAAGATTTCCCCCCCAACCTGCCGGTGGTCAATGTCGCCGACAACACCTCGGCACTGGTGACAGGACGCATCCTCAATGGCTATGCTGATGGTTACATCGTCGCTGCACCTGTGGGGAGTTTTCCGAAGAATCATCGAGGGCTGTTTGATATGGGAGGCAATGTCGCTGAGTGGGTTCATGATGTTTACGTCATACCATCAGCCAATGCAAAAATTGCCACAGACCCTTTGGGTGCTCTCAAAGGCGATAATTACACCGTGAGAGGTGCCAGCTGGGCTTTGAGCCGTTTGGCTGAGCTAAGATTAACGTTTAGAGATTATGGCGCATCAGGACGAGACGACTTGGGATTCAGGATTGCACGTTATGCGGAATAAGAAACTGCCCTTACAACGATTCCTTTGGCTCTTCGCATTTCTTGTCATCGCGCTCAGCCGCGCTTTTGCAGCAGAGGATGGGGCGCCTGAAACTCCAGTACCCGACGCTCCCTCAGCCGCACCCTCAACGAGCACTGCGGCATCTGCAACTAATGGCGCTGATTCTAGTCAAAACATGCCAGAACCACCGATCGAGAATGCAGCCACAGCCCGGCCCAGTCTCAAGTATGAACCTAGCGAGCGTATTTCTGAAGACAGCTCGGTGTCTTTCCCTGTCGATATCTGAAAAGGCCTAACCCGGTATGAATCTGCGTTTAAACAATGAATTTCTCTACCAGATCTTCGCGCTACTGCTAGCCGTCATTGTGGTTCACGGCGTTTACATTGGTGTCATCAGACCCACCGCCGATGCCCAGCTCGCTGCTCAAGCCGCTATGCAAGCGGCGGGCGAGGACGTGGTTTCACAGCGCACCCTCGCTATTGTTATTCGAGATCTCGAGCAGGAAGCCTGTTTTATTTTGTTGCTTTGGGCCCTTGCCATTATGGGCATGAAGGCGAAACGCACCCGCGATGAACAAAATATGCTGGATAAAAACCTCATCGAAGTACCCACGGGCACCAGTCTGCTACCACAGGACAGCCGCGAGTACTCACGACCTCTCGAAGCTCTATCCGAAGATGAACAAGATTTTTTACTGCCTCGGGCACTCATGAATGCGCTGCAGCGATTTGCAACTACGCAATCGATTCCAGCGGTTTCAGAATCTGTGCGCGAACAGTGTGATATTGAAGCTGACCGTCTCGATTCCGAGTTATCAATGGTGCGCTATATTTCCTGGGCTATTCCATCGATTGGGTTTATCGGCACGGTCAGAGGTATTGGTGATGCCCTAGGCCAAGCTTATAAGGCTGTAGAAGGCGATATATCGGGCGTTACGGTGAGTCTAGGTGTCGCATTCAACAGTACCTTTGTCGCGCTCGTTCTTTCCATCATTATTATGTTTGCCTTGCACCAACTACAACTTTCTCAGGAGCGATTGGTGTTAAACGCCCAGCGTTATATCGACCGGAAGCTACTTCGTCACTTAGCGGTACCACGTTCATGACCGCACTGTTAGATTTACACGACAGTTCCCTTCGCCTCTGGCACGAAGACACCTTTCTCGAGTCTCCCGGCTATGCCTGGCATGACGGCAATCATTTCCGCTTTGGCCTGCCAGCAATGCACACACAACGGCGCACACCGCGAGACGTCAATACGCGTTATTGGTCACAGCTGAGCACCCAACCTCTATCTCCCCCTCTGGGGCAGGCTCGACATGGGGCAGACCTTGTTCACGCGCATTTACAGGAGTTACATCAGCTCGCGAATCAACCCAAATCAGTACTCATGACCGCGCCGGGTAGTATGGATCGCGAGGCTCTGTCGCTATTACTGGGAATTGCCGAACACCTCCCCTTCGATATCGCTGGGCTGGTCCACCGCAGCGCGCTAATCGGTGCAGCCAGCGGATTAAATGATGGGCTTCATGTGGAGTTACAGTTACACCAAACCTTGATAACCCCATTTAGGGTTGAAGGCGACAGCGTCACTGTCGCTGCGAGTCAGGTCATTCCAAGCGAAGGCATGCTAGCCCTCCAAGATAGACTCGCCAACGCTATTGCAGCGAGCTTTGTAGCGCAAACGCGTTTCGATCCGTTGCGCAGCGCTGATGCTGAGCAAGCACTCTACGATGCCCTACCCCTGGCACTCACAACACTTCAGCAACAAACAGAGACGCAAATAGCGATCAGCGGTTACTCTGCACGCATCACTCGAGATGACCTACGCAGCGTGGGTGCAGCCTATGGCCAAATGCTAGAACCGCTGCTCCCCGGTGATACGCCCGTATTGCTGGAGAACCCGCTGGATCTACTACCGGGCCTGACACTTTCTGTTCCCCACCAAAACACCTCTGGAGAAGTCATCGCCAAAGTCGTTGCCGATTGTAAAACCCAGTTGTTACAGGATGCCCAGCAACTCACTTTAAATCGCACCGTTCCTGTTGTTAGTGCCCCAACAACAACGACAGAGCCCGGGATGCCGCCCATGGCTGCGGTCTCCAGTGCAACCGCAATACCCACGCATATACTCCTGAACTCTCGAGCCCAGCGCATCAACGAGACGACCACCTTAGATAATGGTGCCATGCTTCAGCAAACCGGCGCCGGGGTCAGCCTATCAAGCGCTGCATCGAACACACTAACGGTGAATGCTGAAGCAGCTGTTGTTGGGCAGCTGCTGCAGGTCGGCGATCACTTGACTGATGCAACGGGCTTAGACGCGCTATTTATTGTGGTCGAGGACTGATCATTGGCCCGGCGCAAGCGCCAAGCATCGACCTTTAATCTCAGCTTCCTGGACATCATGTCCTGTGGCTTCGGCGCGGTCGTGCTGGTATTTCTTATTATTGATCACTCCATGGAAGTCCAAGAACTTACCCTCAACGCTGAAGTCTTCTCGGAAATTGATCTTTTAGAGGATGATATTGAAGAGGGACAATTGGGGCTTGTAGCACTGCGTAATGCCCTCGCAAGCGTCGACGTCGACATTGTTGAAGCGCAAGGCCTGGCGACTCGAGTCACCGAAGATCTCGACCGCTACGAGGCGCTAATTGCTTCGCTAGAGGAAGAAGGCTTTACCGATACAACCGATGTCGAAGCCCTCAAGGCAGAAATCAACCGCCTCGAGGACCGGGTCAGTAAGCTTCGTGAGGCGGCCAAGGAGGAAGCGGGACAAAGTGCCCGGGATTTCACCGGAGATGGCAACCGACAATACCTGACGGGCTTGAACCTCGGCGGCAACCGTATCGTTATTCTTATCGATGCATCAGCCAGCATGCTTGCTGATTCAATTGTGAACGTGATTCGGCTACGTAACATGGATCCTGAGCTACAGCGATCTGCTGATAAATGGCAGCGTGCACTCAATACCGTCGACTGGCTAACGTCACAGCTTCCCATTAACTCCCAATATCAAATCATTGCCTTTAATACCGAAGCCCAGCCCATTCTTTCGGGTACCGCTGGAAAATGGCTGGAAGTGGCAGACGCGCCACAACTAAAGGCGGCTACTGAGGCATTGCGCGACCGCCTCCCCAGCGGTGGTACCAACTTGCACGGTGCTTTTGATGCGGTCGGCACGCTTCCTGGTGGACCCGACAATATTTTTCTCATAACCGACGGGCTGCCCACTCAAAGTTATGAACCGCCACGACGCACTACAATTTCTGGCCGAGATCGACTTAACTTATTTAGAAAAGCGGTCCAGCGGCTTCCATCGGGCGTGCCCGTAAATATTATTTTGGCGCCCATGGAGGGAGACCCCATGGCCGCCTCCGAGTTTTGGCAGCTGGCGCAGGTCAGCGGCGGATCATTTATGTCACCTTCCCGGGATTGGCCATGATTGTAATAAGACGCTGCACATCATGAAAACACGCCGAGGAACGCCGGAATTTTCTATTTCCTTCCTTGACGTTATCTGCTGTGGCTTTGGTGCAGTGATCCTCTTATTGATGATCACGAAAACGGTGCAACCCCAGATATTGGAGCGCTCGACCATTGTGGCTGACGGCCGCGTTGCAGATTTAACTAAGCAGCTGTTCGAGATTCGCGGCGAAACAACCGTCCTTAATCGCGACCTCAAAACAAAACAGGAGCAAATATCTGAATACCGCGAGCGCATTGCAATTTTACAGGGCGCACTAGCTAGCACTCGGTCGCGTTATGACAGCCTAGAAACGACCAGAAATTCAAACAGCATCATTGAACAGGAACTGGCCATAGCACGGCAGCAGCTCAGCGAGGAAGAAAAACGACTGCTGGGCGTCAACAGCCAGCGGAAGAACCAGTTAATCGGCGGCATACCCGTTGATAGTGAATACATCATTTTCATCATCGATACCTCGGGCTCCATGTTCTCCTATGCTTGGGACAGAATGCTTATCGAGATGGAGGCGACGCTTAACATCTATCCAGAAGTTAAAGGCATACAGGTTCTGAACGACATGGGTAACTACCTGTTCTCTCGATACCGTGGTCAATGGATCCCAGATACTCCTGCCAGGCGCAGCCTGATACTGCGAAATCTCACCAATTGGAACGTTTTTTCCAATAGTTCACCCGTTGAGGGTATTACCGCCGCCGTGCGTACTTTTTATGATCCCAAGAAAAAGATGTCAATTTATGTTTTTGGTGACGAATTTACCGGGGAATCTATACGTAGCGTGGTTGAAACCGTTGATCGCCTCAATGCTCAGAATTTTGGAGGCGAGAGGCGCGTCAGAATCCACGGCGTGGGCTTTCCCGTACAATTTATAAGACCGCCAGCGCTGCAGGTAACTGGCGTACGTTTTGCTACACTGATGCGAGAGCTGACCTACAAAAATGGTGGCACGTTTGTTGGACTTAATAACTTCAGGCCTTAATAAATACCAACGCGTACTAGGCGCGTTAGGCGTTTCGCTGATTTTAACGGCCTGTGGTGCTCGGGAGGTTGTTGTTCAAGGCAACTTCCCCAAACCGCTTATGGACCCACTGCCCCTGACGGTCGGGGTGATCTACACCGATGAGTTCGCTCAACACGAAATTTTTGACGAAGCCGCAGGGCGCGCCGAATCAGACTGGTTGGTCAAAACTGGGGACGCCCAGGTCGAATTTTGGAATACGTTGCTCAATGGCATGTTTGAAGGTGTGGTTCTAATAAAGGACAGCCAATCTCTGGCGGCTCATCAGAATTCGGTTGATGC
Organism: marine gamma proteobacterium HTCC2080; assembly: GCA_000169115.1. GTDB lineage: Bacteria > Pseudomonadota > Gammaproteobacteria > Pseudomonadales > Halieaceae > Luminiphilus. The sequence continues at coordinate 74,076 of AAVV01000001.1, read as the reverse complement.
TGTCATCATCCCGGCCGTTGCCGACCTTCAGTACACCATTCCGTTACACACCAACATTAAGATCTACGAGATATGGATGAAGTACCGCTTCAAAATGGTTGCTCTGGAAAATGTTCATAGCAATGAAGACGGTGATTTATCCATTAACCCCGACCAATACTTTGCCGACTGGACACTAACAGCCTACGGCAAAACCCCCACTGCTTTTTTGCAGTCTGACGAAGAGGCGGTCAATCTTGCCGCGGTTGTGGCATTGCGCGACGCGGGCGCCAACTTCGCCACCTCCTTTACCCGTGTCCCCGATATTGCCACCTGGATGACAGAGGAGATACAGCCTCTACCCAGTGAAGCGACAGAGAATAAAGGGGCAAGCGATGAGTAAGATAACGCAAAGGTGCCTGATCGCCGGATTGGTTGTTGCGGCTTCAATACTTCAAGGCTGCGTCAACGCCACCGTTGATGAAATGACTTTTCTTGAGCCTACCGAGGGTATCGGTGATGCCTCTGTTGTGATCATGGGACGCCGGCATGCCCCGGACTATGAAACCGAATTCGATTTTATTGAATGTATCGGTGACCACATTCGTCGGGGCGATAACTCGATTTCCGTATTACATGAACTTGAGTTTATTAACATGATGTACCCGTGGTTCGAACCGCGCACCGCGCCGCTACGTACCGATGACATCGACAAGCTTCTTGCTCAACAACGCGTCGCCGACCGCTTTGAAGAACTGAAACTCGAGTACATGATTTGGATTGACGGCTCCACGGTCGAAACCAATAGCTCAGGATCAATGACCTGCGGGGTGGGTCCCGGTGGAGCAGGGTGCTTTGGTTTTGGCACCTGGGGCAATGCCTCCGACTACGAGGCCACGATTTGGGATTTCACGGACGAAATTGAAGTGGGTCGCATTAGCGCCAACACTAGTGGTCAAAGCTACATGCCAGCCGTTGTGGTTCCCATACCTATCATTGCCCCGGTGCAGGGCACCGCATGTGACAGTCTGGGTGACCAACTGCTCAAATATTTGTCCGCCAAAATGTAGGGCGACCCATGAAAATTCTTGTACTCATAACCCTGCTTTCCATGATGGCTGCTTGCGGTGGCAGTGGAGGGTCCTCCTCTACCGTGACCGTGGGCGGCAGGCAGGTTAAGGTGCCTGAGGTAACAGGCGACGAGCACCAGCGCCTGATCGATACCATTGGCATTTATGACGACCCCGAGACCGCGGCGTATATAAACGCCATTGGACAGCGTTTGGTCGCAAACTCTTCCCGACCCGACGATACTTTTACGTTTACCTTGCTCGACTCACCCGACATCAACGCTTTTGCACTGCCGGGAGGCTTTATTTATGTGAACCGAGGTTTATTGGCTTATCTAGAAACTGAAGCCGAGCTGGCCGGTGTTATTGCCCATGAGATAGGCCACATCACAGAAAGTCACCACAGCCGGCGATCGACCCAACAAACGACCTCCACAGTTCTTGCTACCACCGCCTACATCCTTACCGGCAGCGGCGATCTCTATGACGCGGCACAAATGTACGGCGCCGAAGTTGTCAGCGGCTTCGGTCGTGACATGGAACTGGAAGCCGACGCTGCGGGCGCGGAATTCATGCACCGCTCCGGCTATGACGCCGATGCCCTGCTGTCTGTCATTGGTGTATTAAAAGATCAAGAAATGTACCGACGCGTTCAAGCCAAGGCCTCGGGCAAACCCACCGGCACCTACCACGGTTTATACTCCAGCCACCCCAGAAATGACCTGCGCCTACAGACAGTCATTAAGACGGCCAACACCCTTGACCTTGATGACCAGCCGGAAAATCCCGAGGCACCCGGTGTGTTTCGAAATCGCGTTGAGGGACTTGTCTTCGGGGCCAGCGCGCAGTCGCAAGCCGAGTCCAATCGGTTCTATCACAACAAGCTAGATTTCACCTTCCGCTACCCCGAAGGCTGGTCGGTAGCCCAAGGTTCAAGAGACGTCACCGTCACCTCAAAGGATGGCAACGCCTCAATGGCGATCACCCTCTCCCGCTTAGACCCGGGGGTGACTCCCGTTGATTACTTGGCCAGCACAGCATCAGGGGCGTTAAGCGATCAACGTGAACTCGAGCAATTTGGCCTCAAAGGCGGCACGGCTCAGGCAACAGCCGGTGAGAGCACGAAGCGCTTGGCCGTGCTCGATCACAAGTATCGCTTTCTTTTTGAGGGCACAGGCAGTGACGCCAATGCCTTGGTCATTATTGAAAGTTTCCGGCCCTTGGTACCCAAAGAAAAAGCAAAGGGTCCTAGCCGCACGCTGCACTACGTTCAAGTGCCCCGAGGTGCCACGCTAAAAAGCCTCGCTTCCAGCGCCCGGGTTCCAGATGCTGAGGATCAGCTGCGACTGATCAACGGCTATTACCCCGTGGGCGAACCCCGCATTGGCGACTGGATTAAAACAATTCGCTGAGCGAGACTCTAAATACTGCCTAACATTTAGAGTACGCCATGCAAGTCTTAATACGCCCAGTGTTATGTTTGATCGTCAGTTTTTGGCTCACTACCGCACAAGCTGAAGTCACGATATACACCGCAGCTTTAATTCGTACCATGGAGCCCGCTTTACCTGAGGCCACAGCAGTCGCCGTTCAAGACGGACGTATTGTTGCGGTGGGCTCGCTTAAAGATATGGAACCGGTTCTGCGAATCCGAGGCGGCAAGATCGACCGTCGATTTGAGAATCAGGTCATCGTGCCCGGCTTCATCGATCCCCACGTACACCCTTCGCTACCGGCAATTTTGACGCAGTTCCCGTTCCTTGCCCCCGATGACTGGTCGTTACCAACGGGCGAGTTTCCCGGGGCAAAGACACCCGAGGCTTACAAAGATCGCCTCAAGGCTCTGGCAGCGGAACACCGAGACCCCAAAACACCTTTTATTACCTGGGGCTATCATCCTCTTTGGCACGGCGAGATTTGGCGCGATGAGCTGAATGCGTGGTTTGGCGACCAGCCCGTCATGATTTGGCACCGATCGTTCCATGAAATCGTCGGTAACGATGCGGCTTGGGCCATGCTCGGGGTCACCGCTGAGGACGCAGCGCTAACCCCCGAAGCCAACTGGGAAAGGGGCCATTTTTATGAAGGCGGCCTGAAGGCAGTGGTTGGAAAATTGAGCTTTCTCTTCGAGCCGGCCCGCTTTGGTAAAGGCATGCAAAACTTCCTCACCATGATGCACCGAAGCGGTGTCACCACTGCGCTGGACATGGGCACCGGTGTCTTTGGTAACCCACTGCAGGAAATTGCAGGTATTCGAGCCGTTGCCGAGGCCTATCCCGTACCGTCGCGCATTATTCTGACCCCCATTATCCTCGACTTCATGGCACGACAAGTGCCTCCCGAGGCCGCACTGGCAGAAGTAAAGGCATGGCAATTAAACAATTCCGAACGCGTTAAAATCGGTAATCACTTCAAACTCATGCTCGATGGGGCGATATTCAGTGGACTCAGCCAGTTTGGTCCCCCGGGTTACCTCGACGGTCATGAAGGCGTTTGGATGGCACCTCGAGAAGCCACATACGACTATGCCAAAACTTTCTGGGATGCCGGATTTCAGTTGCATGCTCATGCCAATGGCGATGCGGCAGCAGGCTGGTTCATTGATCTGTTGGGTACCCTGCTACGCGAGTCGCCACGATCTGACCATCGCATGACCCTCGAGCACTTCGCTTACAGTACGGAAGATCAAACCCGCCAGCTCAAGACGCTGGGGGCCCTCGTTTCAGCGAATCCGTATTATCACTACATTCTTTCAGAGCTTTACGCCGAGAGCTGGCTAGGCACAGATCGCGCTAGCCAAATGGTGCGATTGGGCAGTTTAGAGCGCGCCGGAATTCCCATAGGCTTACATTCAGATAGCCCCATGGCACCCCTATCACCGCTAACGCTAATCTGGGCCGCGACCGCCAGAGAAACCATTGGCGGCACCCCGGGGATCGCAAGTGAAGCCCTTTCAAGGGGGCAAGCCCTGCGCGGCGTAACCCTCGATGCTGCCTGGATTTTAGGTATGGAAGACGACTTGGGCTCAATTCGTGCCGGAAAAATCGCCGATTTCACAATCCTCGACGAGGACCCAATGACAGTGCCCGACGAGGAATTAAGAAACATTCAGGTACTTGGCACCGTATTTTCAGGGCAACCCTATACGATCTCAAAATAAATCAAACCGACACGCTAGGGGGTGAACTCCCCTCTATTAAGTTCTATAAGCCCCTGAAAACACCGGAAGATCACTTAAAAAACACGGAAAAATGCGCTGTTAATTAGGTTGTCGAGCCATGCCGTGGCGCGTAGGGTGTGCATCCCCTCAGAGGACTACCCGTCATGAGCACCCCAGATACACAGCCCAGCCGCTTTAATTCGTTGGGATTACCAGACTTCCTACAGGAAAACCTGCAGAGTCTTGGCTACGAAACAGCCACACCGATTCAGGCAGGCACCATCCCACTGTTACTGGAAGGAAGAGACGTTGTAGGCCTGGCTCAAACTGGTACTGGGAAGACCGCGGCGTTTGCGTTACCCATCCTCGCAAACATCGATGTCAAAGTTCGTAGCCCACAGGCGCTAGTACTGTGCCCCACTCGAGAACTCGCCCAGCAGGTCGCCGAGGCTTTCCGTAGCTATGGCCGAGGCATGGGGGGGCTGAGAATTTTAAGCATTTTTGGCGGCGCCGATATGCGGCAGCAACTAAAATCTTTACGCGAGGGCACGCATATCGTTGTCGCTACCCCAGGACGACTATTGGATCATATCGAGCGTCGCAGCATCGATTTGACGGGCATCAATGCCGTCGTCCTCGATGAGGCCGATGAGATGTTGCGCATGGGTTTTATCGACGATGTCGACACGATCTTGGCGAAAACCCCAAAAGAGCGCAAAGTCGCCCTGTTTTCAGCCACCATGCCCAAGCGGGTTCGCGACATTGCCAACAAACACCTCAGTAATCCCGCTGAAATATCAGTAGCTGCCGCCGCAACAACCAACGAGAACATTGAACAATGCTACTGGCTGGCCAAAGGCGCCAGCAAACTCGAAGCGTTAAAGCGCCTGCTGGCTTTTGAAGATACCGAGGGTGTTATTGTATTTACCCGAACCCGTGAGAGCACCACGGTGATCGCCGAGCAACTCCGCCAGACTGGTCTTAAGGCATCGCCACTCAATGGTGATATGGACCAAAAAATGCGGCTACGAACTGTCAGCGATTTAAAAAGCGGGGCACTCGATGTTTTAGTCGCCACCGACGTCGCCGCTCGCGGCCTCGACGTTGAGCGCATCACACACGTAATCAACTATGACGTGCCCTTCGATGAAGAAGCCTACGTTCACCGTATTGGTCGTACAGGTCGTGCAGGACGCAAAGGCAAAGCGATTTTATTCGTCGTGCCCCGAGAACGGCGCATGCTGCGCAATATCGAGCGCCTAACGCGGCAATCCATCCCGGAAATTAAGCTGCCTTCGGTGTTGGCAATCGATGCCAAGCGCCGTGAAGCCTTTGCCGACAGCATTCGTACTGCCCTTGCAGATCCGATGCAGGCAGAGCTTGAAGAAATTATCGATACACTGAATAAAGACTCGGACTATCGCAGTATCGCGGTTGCCCTGGCCGGCATGTTGCACAGCCCCGGTGCCAGCAAAGGGCCGAAGCACGCCAAAGGCGAGAAGCACACGCCCTACGGAACTCGGGATGCACGGGATGAAAAATCCAGCAAACCCAACCGTAAAGAACGTCGGCAAGGCCTGCAAAAGAAGGCAGCCACGTCTGAGTCAGAGACACCCTCGGCACCAAAGAACGAAAAGCATCTAGGTGAAGCACGGCCTCTCAGGGATCACCCCGACGTGCCGATGGAACGCTTTCGCGTGGAAGTCGGTCGCAAGCATGGCGTTAAACCCGGTGAGCTGATGGGTGCCATTGCCAACGAAGCGGGAATCGAGGGCCAGTATATTGGCATGATCAATATTCTGGAGGAGTGTTCCACCATTGACCTGCCGGAAGGCATTCCCAAGTCAATTCTGAAGCACCTGAAAAAAACTCGGGTCAAAGGCGTACATCTGGCCATGGGGCGAGTGGCCTAGCACCAATTATCCGGCATTCGGCGGTCTGCTTTTAACGATCAATCGACATGGCACTCCATGTCGATCGCCTACCCTGCCCGCTTTAAATAGGGCCCCTTCACAGCCTATACTTTGCTACGGCTTTATAAGGCTAAGGCGGGAGTAGTATTGCGTGATCACAACTACCCGCCAGTCCACACGCTTGCCGACAAACTTGTCCCTTGGCAATTGAATTCATGACCGCGCTGTTGATGGCGCTACAGGAATACCCATGACTGCCCAGCTATCAGATGCCTTGACGCTCAACAACGGCGCCCAGCTTAAAAATCGCTTTATGCTTGCCCCACTAACCAATCTTCAAAGTGGCGCCGATGGCGTATTAAGTGATGATGAATACCACTGGCTGACTTATCGCGCTGAAGGCGGATTTGGACTCACCATGACCTGTGCTGCTTCGGTGCAGCACTCAGGGGTTGGATTTCCCGGGCAACTTGGGGCGCACGATGACCGGCATATTTCGGGCCTAACCCGTCTGGCAGCGGGCATCAAAGCCCACAACAGTCATGCGGTGGTGCAGCTGCAACACAGCGGCATGCGTTCTCAACCCGACTACTGCTCCGGGGTTCCACAGTGTCCGTCAGACGATGAAGAAACCGGCTCGAAAGCGATGAGTGACGAGCAAGTACAAGCGCTCATCAACGATTTTATTGCCGCGGCAGAACGCTGCCAAAAAGCGGGTTTTGACGGAGTGGAACTTCATGGCGCTCACGGCTACCTGCTTTCTGAATTCTTGAGTCCCCAATATAATCAGCGAGACGATCAGTACGGCGGTAATGCCGAAAATCGGGCCCAGATACTTTGGGAAGTCATCGCGGGTGTCAATGAACGTTGTGGCCGAGACTTTAGCCTGGGCGTGCGCTTATCCCCCGAGCGCTTCGGTCAACGCACCGCTGAGATTCGTGATTTAGCCGCAGCATTGCTAAGCGATAACCGACTCGATTACCTCGATATGTCCCTGTGGGATCTCACTAAGCCGGCCCATGATGAAGAATTTGAGGGCCAGTCGCTGCTTGAGATTTTCACTCAACTACCCCGTGAAGGCGTTGCTTTGGGGGCAGCCGGTAAGCTTTACAGTGCGGCCCAGTGCCAGAGTGCCATCGATCAGGGTCTCGATTTTGTCATGGTCGGACGCGGGGGCATTTTGCATCATGACTTCCCTGAGCGCGCCCTAGCGGATCCAGAATTTATCATGGCTGACTTACCCGTTACACGGGAGTACTTGAAACAGGAGCGCCTTGGCCCACCCTTCATTGATTACATGGCCAGTTGGAAAGGCTTCGTTGCTGACTAAGCTGAGCCATCTAGCAGAGCAGACCAGCCTAGGGTAGAAGCCTCCACCCTTCACAAGCACAAAGTTGAAGGGCGGTGCTTACGGCAGGCTCTCGGCGTAAGCATTGCCTTATTCGTAGGCTCTGGCGACCAACCCTCTTACCAACCTGAGCCGGAGACCAACTTCTTCTCGGGTACAAAGACCCATGCCCGTGCCCATAGCATAGAGCAGCGTCTCAGGTCGCTCTGGACGCAGCGGAGACAGTGCAAAAAGGCGATTGACTAGCGCTTCACCCATAACTCTGAATTCACCCCAGAAGGTGGCATCAGTTCCCGGGGGAATAGCGATGCCACAGAGGTCTGTCATCGCTTCAGCACCCAGAAGTTCAAGCGCCGTCTCTCCGGAAACCGTTTCCGGATGCGTCATGGATAGGGCATATCCTAGGCCCAGACACCACCCGGCTCTTTCGACCTTTTTTTGCTGTCCTTGCCCTTCATTACCAATACGCATTGCATCTGCGGCTGCGCAAGCAACGGCAGTTACGAGGGTCGTGTAGGTCAATACAGATAAAGCCTGACTTTGCTGACGCTTGGTTAGCGCACTGGCTTGCTGGTCAATGGCACCCCAAATGAGTTGGCGCAACCGCGGGTAATTGCTGCCATCGGGATCAGCGATCTGGTCAAACATAGCCAGATAGGCCTGTTTAAACCCGCCAATTTGCTCGCGATCTATCAAAAACGATTAACCGAAACGTGTATCAGCCACAAACGGGTTTGAAGCGCGCTCACGACCAAAAGTGGAATCAGGACCATGGCCGGGAATAAACTGAATATCGTCACCTAAAGGAAACAATTTTTCCCGGATAGAGTTTATGAGGTCGTCATGATTACCCATGGGGAAATCCGTTCGGCCAATCGACCCTGCGAAAATAACATCGCCCACCCAAGCTAACTTTTGCGGGGTGTGAAGAAACACGACATGCCCCGGGGTATGCCCGGGACAGTGAATGACTTGAAACTGCGCTTCGCCCACGGTGACAGTCTCTCCATCTTTCAACCAGCGATCGGGCTCGAAGGCATCGGCGTGGGGAAAGTTGGCCATTTGGCACCATTCGGGCAGCTTATCGATCCAAAATCGATCGCCCTCTTCAGGGCCCTCTATGGGGATCTGCAAACGCTGACGCAACACGTCGCTTGCCGCACAGTGATCCATGTGGCCGTGGGTCAGTAATATTTTTTCAACTTGTGCGTCCATCTGTTCGACAGCGGCAAGAATTTTTTCAATATCACCGCCCGGATCGACAATGGCAGCCTTTCCCGTTGCCTGGCACTTCACAATCGAGCAATTTTGTTGGTATTGCGTAACGGGAACTATCGTAACCGCAAGTGTCATGAAACCTCCGAACTCTCGGCAGTAGCCGCCTCTGACGCCATCTCACTATCGGCATCGGGATCGTTATAAATCGTCTCGTCTAACTGCCCCTCACGGTAGGCTACGATAGTCGCTACGGTGGCATCGCCGGTGACGTTGACCGCGGTACGAATCATATCGAGCAACCGATCAACGCCAATGATGAGCGCAACCCCTTCAACGGGCAGGCCCGCTTGGGTGAGCACTAAGGATAACGTAATGAGCCCCACACCTGGGACAGCGGCCGTTCCAATCGAGGCCAGTGTCGCGGTTAATATCACCATGAGCAGCTGCATGGCACTGAGTTCGATGCCATAGACTTGAGCGATGAATACGGTAGCAACGCCCTGCATGATCGCCGTACCGTCCATATTGACGGTGGCCCCCAATGGAATGGCAAAACCGGCCACACTTTTTGGCACCCCCAGCCGCTTCTCTGCGGTGCGCAAGGTGATAGGAAGCGTCGCCCCCGAGGAAGCCGTCGAAAATGCAAAGGCCCAGACACGGCGCATCTTGCTGCGAAGTATGCCCGGACTAAGACCCGTTGTAGCTTTGAGTAGCAGCCCGTAAACCACGACCCCATGGAAAATCAGCAAGCCCGACAAAGTGAGGAAATACGCCGCAAGATTGATGATAGTGCCGAAGCCCATGGTCGCGAATAGTTTCACCAGTAGGGCAAATACGCCCCAAGGGGCTAATTCAATCATGACCCCCACCATTTTCATGACAATGGCTTCCATATCTCGAAACCAGCTCGCTACCCGCTGGCCAGCCTCACCCGCTCGGGTCAGGGAATAGCCCACCAAAATCGCGAACACAATAACCTGCAGCATTTCGCCTTGAGCCATAGCCGCGAAAGGGTTTGATGGGAAAATATTGACCAAAACGTCGGTTAGTGGCGGCGGCATTTTCGGCTCGAAGCCCGTCGAAGCCTCAACCTGCAGCCCCCTACCCGGACCCAGAAGCGACGCGCCTACCAAACCCAAAGTCACTGCGGTTGCAGTTGTCACCAGATACAAGCCAATCGTTCGACCCGCGATGGCACCCATTCTTGCGCTGTTACCCAAAGACGCCATACCGCAGATTAGGGACACCAATACCAAGGGTACGACCAGTAATTTAAGCGAAGCGATAAATATCCTGCCGACAACATCGAATAATCCAAAGATGAGGTAGGTATTGATAAATTGGGCCAGTGACGAATCGGCACTTATTTGCGTCAACAGCACTTCCAAGCCCGACCCCAGCACGATGCCGGCAGCCATGGCCGTTAAGATTCGATTCGTCAGCGACATTTACATTTCCTCACAAGGACCACCGGTCCAGCTATCAACCACAATATCGGCGCAAGCATTGCACCCCGACGGGTAGGTTGCTGTGCCTCCCGACACCAAAGTGGCACAAACCGGGCGATACTCCATGGTGCAAACCATAGGCCGCGGGTCGCGACACTGAGTGCTTGCAGGATGTCCTAATTCAGAAGCATCTTTGGAATTATCGTCTTTGGACACCCCAGTTCCCGACATCGGTGCACAGCTCACAAGGACACTCACCAAAAACAGGGGCAGTACAACACGCATCATGACTCTCTTTCCTTAAAACGACTGAGTTATACAGCGCCCTCGGGACGCTCATCCTAGGATAATAATCAGGCGGCTCATCAGATGCACGCCGCAAATCCCAGCACTTGCCACCCTACCACGGAGCCTGTCCATGACGACGAGACCTTTCCAGTGGCGCTTTACTAAATTCTCAAATGCTCTGCATTAACTGGTCACGCTGTGCCACGAGGTCGGCCTGCTGTTCGGCTATTTCAGTTGCCGGTGGCGGTGAGCGCCAGATCATCATGGCATCGGATAAACGCTTTTGACAGGCTGGCGGGGCTTCAGGTAGCTGCTCTGCCAGTCCACGCATATCTGACATTCGACCCCAGCAATTTAAGACAACATCGCAGCCAGCCTCCAAAGATTGTCGGCCCAACAATGGAATAGGACCGTTAAGCGCCTTCATGTCGAGGTCATCGGTCATCAAAAGCCCATCAAACCCGATCTGTCCACGAATCACTTCGTCGATAACACGCTTTGACAGGGTGGCGCACTGCTGCTCATCCCAGGCGTCGTAAACAATGTGAGCGGTCATTGCCATTGGAGCGTACGAGAGGGCCTTAAAAGGCGCAATATCCCGATTCAAAGCGTCAATCGACGCCGTCACCTTAGGCAGCGCCTCATGACTATCTGCAAGGGCGCGGCCGTGCCCTGGAATATGCTTAATAACACCCACGATACCTGCATTTGCAAACCCCTCAAGCAGCGCCGCACCGAGTTCAGCAACAACCTCGGGCTCAGCGCCAAAAGCACGATTGCCAATAATGTCATGGGCACCAACTGCAGGCACATCAAGGACCGGCGCGCAGTTTACGGAAATCCCCAGTGCGACAAGATCGAGGGCCAACGCCTGATAATTGCACACCACCGCTGCTCTTCCTCGCTCGGGGCACTTTGCGTAGGCATGGGCAAAGTCCAAAGCGGGGGGCCAGGCTTGCCAGTGAGGCGGTACAAGCCTAGCGACCCGTCCGCCCTCCTGATCAATGAGAATGGGTAAGTCTTCCCGTCCTGTCAGACTTTTTAACGAATTTGTTAGTAATTTAACCTGCCTAGGGCTTTCGATATTGCGCGCAAATAAAATAAAGCCCAGAGGATCTACCCGCCGAATCAGGTGCTCCTCTTCAGGGGTAAGTATGAGGCCCGACAAACCAAAAATGGCCGGCAGCATTAGCGGTAAACCCTCGCCAAATTGCCGGCGTAGTCAGGGTAAATATAGAGCAATGAGCACGCGCCTAAACGAGCCCACAAGCACTCTACCCCCGCAACTAACGGGATAGACTCACCGTCCATATGGGGCGGAAACCAACAATCCCAGCCCCTGCTCATGAATTGGCCTTTAAAACAAACACCCAATTAGGCCGCCGTAAAAAGGTGATATTTTTTCTTTCCCAAGCGCACAATCCAATACTGACCATGCAGGGCATTATCAGACTGAAAACAGACTGCTGTGTCGATGGGCGGTGCGCCATCTACCGGCACCCCGTTTATAAACACCGCTTTGTTTTTCAAGGCATCTTTCACCTGCTTGCCCGAGGTCACCATACCAACATCGCAAAGTAACTGAGTAAGTGTAGGTGCTAGCGACTCCGCGTTGAGCGCGGTCGTTGGCAAACCATCAAGGGCTAACTGCTCTAAGTCATCGGGACCCAGTGTGTAAGCCTCTCCCACGAATAACGCTTGAGTAATACGCTGGGCCGCCGCCAGCCCCTCTTCGCCATGCACGAGTTTGGTGACCTCGTCCGCCAATATCTGTTGACCCTGAGGCCGCCCTTCTCGAGTGGCATCGGCCGCTTCAATAGCCGCGATGTCCTCGACGGACAAAAAGGTGAAGTAGCGTAAAAATTTATAAACATCTGTGTCCGATGTATTGAGCCAAAACTGGTAGAAACTGTAGGGCGACGTTTTGTGTGCATCTAACCAAATAGTGCCGCTCTCGGTTTTACCAAACTTGGTGCCGTCAGCTTTTTCTACCAGCGGCATCGTCAGACCGAAGGCCTGCCCGCCATGTAACCGCCGCGTCAGATCAATACCGCCTGTAATATTGCCCCACTGATCAGAGCCGCCAATCTGCAAACCACACTGGTGTTGTCTATACAGCTCGGAAAAATCATAGGATTGGAGAATCATGTAGGTAAACTCAGTAAAGCTTATCCCCGAACCTTCACGCTCGATTCGCTGTTTTACCGATTCTTTTTGAATCATATTATTAATTGAAAAATATTTACCCACATCGCGAAGAAATGTGAGGACATCCATCCCGGCGGTCCAATCGAGGTTATTCACCACCTTGGCACTATTTTTACCGGAAAAATCGATAAACTGACTGACCTGCTTCTGCAACTTACTGACCCAGTTTGCGACCACATCGGGAGTATTCAGGTTTCGTTCCGCGGCCTTAAAACTAGGATCACCAATCAATCCTGTCGCGCCCCCCACCAAAGCAAGAGGGCGATGCCCCGCAAGCTGGAAGCGCCGCAGCATGAGTAAAGGTACCAGCGACCCAATATGTAGGCTGTCAGCCGTTGGATCAAAGCCGCAATAGAGCGTGCGGGGCTCAGCATCAAGCCACTCGGCCAGGGTGTCTTCCCCGGCAATTTGAAATATAAGACCTCGGGCGCGCAGGTCAGAAAGTAGTGCGCTGGACATAGCGAAAAGTCTGGTTGCAAAGTGATTGTGCATTATCCCACATTTTCGCCCATGAACTGTGTCCGGGCACTCGGTCTACACTTTTAGACGGCTGGTGAACTCGCGTATACTTTGCTGACAAGCAAATTGGAGTAACCCTAGGTTGTTCGAACGCCGGAAACCCAAACGCAGAGGCGCTACACCACTAACAGCGCCAAGCCGCGCGCCTACCCGGTCGCTCCCTTGGGGTTGGGTGGCAGGCGCTATTGTGGGTGTGATGTTGGTGGCTTTTGCGATCCCTGATTCTGATAACGCCCCCACTTTGACCGAAAGCTCAGTGGCCGCTAACACTGAAAAGACTGCCCAACCCACCCTAGAATTTATCGTTGTTGACGCAGCGGCTCTCCCTACACCACCACCATGGCATGAAGAAACTGTCCGCGAAGGCGACAACCTGTCATTAATTTTTTCCAGAGCGGGCTTTTCGGAGCGGGATGTTTACGAGGTCAGTCGCACAAATGGAGGGCAAGGGCTGCGTAAAATTTATCCCGGACAGACCATCGCCTTCATGACTGCAGCCAATGGCGAACTCGACAAGGTCAAGCACATTGAATCTAAGCTGAAGTGGACCGTGTTCACTCGGGACGGCAATGACTTTAAAAGCCGCGTCACCAAACGCAGTACTGAGCTACGCCAAGAGAGTGCCATTTTGCGCATTCAGTCTTCACTTTTTTTAGCTGGACAACGAGCAGGACTGTCTAGTCGAGTCATCATGGGGCTTGCTGATGTCTTTGGGGGTGTTATTGATTTTGCGCTAGACCCAAGGGTTGGGGACACCATTGAGCTCGTTTACGAAGCGCAGTGGCTCGATGGTGAGAAGTACTCCGATGGCGCCATTGTCGCGGCAGCATTTACCAATAGAGGCACCACCTTCGATGCTTTCCGATACACCGATAGCCAAGGTGATATGAGCTATTACAACGGCGAAGGCGTGAGCATGCGTAAGGCGTTTCTCAAGGCGCCGTTAGATTTTACCCGCGTTAGCTCCAACTTTAATCCCAATCGACTTCACCCAATTTACAAAACCAAACGGCCACACAGGGGCACTGACTACGCCGCCCCCAGAGGCACACCCGTTTACGCCGCGGGAGACGGTCGTATTTTAGAGGCGGGTTATACCCGGGCCAACGGCAACTATGTCTTCATCCAGCACGGCGAAAACTACAAAACCCACTACCTTCACCTAGACAAACGTAAAGTAAAGCAGGGCCAACGCGTAACCCAGGGCGATATTATTGGCACCGTCGGCTCTACCGGCGCCGCAACGGGTCCGCACCTTCACTACGAATTTCTGGTGAGAGGTGTGCACAAAAACCCCCGACGGGTGCACAAATCCCTACCCAAAGCGAAGTCGCTACCCGATAGCGAAATGGCGCGCTTTAAATCGACAGTTCAAGCGCCCCTGCAGCAGCTAGCGGCCTTGTATCAAGACAATCGGTTGGCGATGGGTCAGACCACAAGTAGTAGTTCCGGTGGCGAGTGAGTGAGCAGCGTTTTTTTGTCGGCCTGATATCAGGGACTAGCGTTGATGGAATAGACGCCGTCGTTTTAGCCCTTAGAAATAATCAGCTTGAAATCATTGCCTGCCATGATGAACCCTATCCCGAAACGCTGCGGCTAGCGGTTCTCAGCCTTTGTCACCCGGGCATTAATGAAATAGATCGCCTGGGTATCGTTGACCGAGACGTCGCCGATAGCTTTGCCAAAGCAGCCCTCGCGGTCATTGGCAAGGCCGGACTAAAGGTCAGCGATATCGCGGCCATCGGCAGTCACGGGCAAACCATTCGACATCGCCCCTCCGGAGACAGGACCTTCACTTTACAGATTGGTGATGCCAATCGAATCGCTGAATTGACAGGAATCACCACCATTGCAGACTTTCGCAGACGAGATGTCGCCGCGGGGGGGCAAGGTGCTCCCTTGACCCCTGCCTTTCACCGCGTCGCCTTTGGCATTAGTGGCAATGCCACCGCTGTGGTTAACATTGGAGGCATTTCTAATATCACCCTATTTGACGATGGCGACAGCCTCGTGGGATTCGATAGTGGTCCCGGCAATACGCTTATGGATGCATGGGTTCGCAAACACCTTGATCAGGCATTCGATCAAAACGGTGGCTGGGCCGATAGCGGCGAGGTCGATGAAGATCTGTTAGAACGATGTCTTGATGATCCCTATTTCTCTGCTCCAGCGCCCAAGAGCACGGGGCCAGAATATTTCAATCCAGCATGGTTGGAAGAACGACTGGACATGCTGGCCGAACCAATCCGATCCGAAGACGTGCAGCGGACGTTGCTGGAGCTCACCGCCAGAAGTATCGCCGCTACATTAGACAATGAATCCATCGCCCAGCTCGCAGTGTGTGGTGGCGGTGCCAAAAATACCCCTTTAATGATCCGCCTCGGCGAGCTTCTTTACCCCACTCAAGTGATCACAACACAAGCGCTGGGAATTGATCCTGATTGGGTGGAAGCGGCTGCCTTCGCTTGGCTCGCCTCGAGAACGGTAGATAACCTTCCCGGTAACGAACCATCGGTCACGGGCGCAACCGGCTATCGTGTTCTAGGAGCGATTTTTCCAGGCTAAGACCGCGTAAGAGCTGGGGTATTGCGAGAACGTCCAAGGGTGTATCAAAGCGCCACAAGGCTGGGTCTTTAAATTGAAAAAGAGGCGCCACAGCCGCAGGTCGTGACCGCATTGGGGTTGTTGACCACAAAACGCGCACCCTCAAGCCCCTCGGTGTAATCGACCTCAGAGCCCACCAGGTATTGATAAGACATTGCGTCAACCACCGCCACAACGCCGTCTCGCTCAATTACCCAGTCGTCCTCGGCACGAACCTCATCAAAGGTAAAACCGTATTGAAAACCCGAACAGCCGCCGCCTGTGATATACACACGCAGCTGCAGTGCCGGGTTACCTTCGTCGGTGACCAAGTCTGAAACCTTGCGAACAGCGTTTTCGCTAAGGCGGATTTCATTGGGGTCAAACGCTTCTACAACACTCACAAGGCTCACCGGATTATCAAAACAAGGTAAAGTTTACCTCAAGACAGGCCCCGACAAAATACGACGATCGCCTGACTGTTTCGGGAAGGTCATACCACAACCAAGATCGAGGGCTTACTGACCCTCTTCTGCAGCGCGTTTCTCTCGCTGCACCGCTAAGTCTTCAACACGCGCACTGACGTGGCGCAGTCCCCCGTTCACCTTACAGCCAACGGCCATCTCTATGAGATTGTAGTAAACATCGCCATCGACTTCGGCTTTGTCTGACAACTCCAAGCGCTCTGCACTGTGGATATCGCCCTTGACCGCGCCATTGACCATCGCTGAAGGCACATGAATGGAACCTTCAACATGCCCACCCTCCATGACTCGCAGCATAGACTCTTTACCCTCGGCTGACGTAATCGAGCCCACCACTCGCCCTTCAACATCTAAATTTCCCGAGAAACTGATATCACCTGTCACCACTGCATCTGATGCAATCAGGGTAGTTGAACCTTGAACGCTGGTTAGAGGTCGGCTTTCTTTACGGCCCATCATAGTTATCTCCTGTATCTGGTGTTTTTCACATTAAGAGGTATACACCATTACTTCGCTCCAGTCATGGGCTACCGATACGCTCTTTTGCTTGGGCTTGCGCAACACAACATCAACTTCAACGCGCTCTGGGGTAAACCCCGGCGGCAAAAGAATCTCTCCCTCAAACCGTTGGAAATAGCGGAAATTGATAGGTAAGGGCTCGCGGGCAAGCCGCTCATCGAGGTCTGTAAGGTTTAAGACCTCAAGCTGTTCAAGTACCGTGCCTTGGAGTCGCAGCCTCAGCTCACCGATAAAACGGTTCTCTGCTGGCCTTCCTTGCTGCACAACCAACTCATAACGCCATCGCAAAGGATCTGCCGTAGCGATAAATCGAGGCATTCGTAAACGCACCCCTTCAGCAAGTTCCTCGGGGGCCATCACCTCACGGTAAAACGCGAGCTCCCCTTCGAGCTCTGTAACGACGCCCCGGCTGTTAGCCAAAGACTCCATCAAGGTAATCAGCGCCCGCTTATCGAGCTCGGCTCGAGTTTCGAGCTCGATAACACGGGCTCTGAAATCGTCACTGCCATCATTGATTGGAACATGAGTGATCAAACCCGTGCGATGGCCCAACAAAAAAGCGCTAACGAGCAGCCCGGCCAGCACCACGATAAAGAGAGCGCGCACGACGAGCGCGCGACGCGGATGATCACGTCGAATGATGGTACGGGGGTGATGTCGCGCCACTAGCTTTTATCCCTCAAGGGGTGACCGAGATGAGTTCAAGGCCGCGTAATTCTGGGAGCCCGAGCATGATATTCATGGCCTGCACCGCCTGGCCCGAAGCACCTTTGGTGAGATTGTCTATTGCTGCCGTCACCACCACCGTTCTGCGGCCCTGAGGGACAGCCACAGACAGCTGACAGCGGTTATTGCCCCGCACATAGCGAGTATCAGTTGCTCACCTGCCGGCAAAACATCGACGAATGTTCATTCGCGTAGTGGATTCGACAGCGCCTGACATCTCAGCATCTTCTTTTACTGCGCAAATAATGTCGCAGAATACCTCGATCATCGGAGCCAAATGCGGCACAAAGGTCAGCTGCACCGGTATATCGGCCATTTGTGTGAGGCCCTGCTCAATTTCGGGCAGATGCCGGTGACCCATAACGCCGTAGGCTCTAAAGCTCTCACTGGCCTCTGTCAGAAGGCTGGGAATTTTGCCTTGACGGCCCGCACCGCTAACACCCGAAGCACAGCTCGCTATTAATTGCTGCAGCTCCACCGCGCCTGCCTTTAGAAGTGGCAGGAAACCCAGTTGCACTGCTGTGGGATAACAACCCGGGCAAGCCACCAAGCTGGCATCAGCGATAGCGGCTCTATTTACCTCTGGCAGCCCATAAACAGCACCGGCACATAAATCTGGGCTGACATGATCTTCTCCATACCACTGTGACCAAACCTTTGAGTCTTGCAGTCGGTAATCGGCTGACAAGTCGATGACGCGAACCCCCGCTTCCAGTAACCGAGGCACGCTACGCATGGCTACATTATGGGGCGTTGCGAAAAATACCAGGTCGCACCCCATTAGCTCGGTAGAGTCAGGATCTGTAAAAACCAGCTCTGTGTGGCCTCGAAGTGTCGGGAAAAGCGCATCAAGGCGTCGACCTACTTCAGTTCGCGAGGTGACCACCTGCACGGTCACATCTGAATGCCTCAGCAACAGTCGCAGCAGCTCGACTCCGGTGTAGCCTGTTGCTCCAATTATTCCTACCTTGACCATGAGATCCTCGTGTTCTGATATGGTAGTGCGCATAGTAACGGAGATTATACGTCGAGGATGCCATGCTCTGGGTTCAGGCCTTACATGTAATTTTTATGGTCTGCTGGTTCGCTGGCCTCTTCTACCTGCCACGAATTTTTGTGTACTACGCACAAGCCGACGATATCGACACCCAACGCACCCTTGCGACCATGGCACGTAAACTCTTCAAGTTTGTTACGCCTTTCATGGTCTTGACCGTTATCTTCGGACTTTGGCGACTCAGTTATCAGTGGGAGTACTACATCAGCGCCAGCTGGATGCAATTTAAGCTGGGCGGCGTGGCCTTTTTAATCGCCTACCATGTGCAATGTGGCATCTACATGGGCCGCATCAACCGGGGTGAGAACAATAAGTCACACGTTTTCTATCGGTTTTTCAATGAAGCCCCAGTTTTAGTGTTATTCGCTATTGTTGGCCTCGTTTACCTGCGCCCGTTTTAATTCAGGACTTTCTGCACGAGTCCAGCCCTGCAATAATGTCCCGCTGTTAATGTCAACAAAGCTGAGTTGTTATGAACCGATCTGAAGCACTGTTCGAGCGCGCCAAAAATACGATACCCGGCGGAGTCAATTCGCCGGTTCGAGCGTTTAAAGCCGTAGGGGGAACCCCACGGTTTATGGAGCGCTCTGACGGCGCCTATATTTGGGACGCGGACGGCCAGCGCTATATCGACTACGTACTGTCGTGGGGCCCGATGATTATGGGACACAATCACCCCGAAGTCCGTGAGGCCGTGATCAAGGCCGCCGAAACTGGCTTGAGCTTTGGCTGCCCCACTGAAATTGAATGTGAAGTCGCCGAGCTCATCATCGATTATGTTCCCAGCGTAGAGCTGGTGAGGATGTGTAGCTCGGGCACTGAAGCCACCATGAGTGCGCTGCGGTTGGCGCGGGGCGCAACCGGCCGGGATAAGATCGTAAAATTTGAAGGGTGTTACCACGGCCACTCGGATTCACTGCTGATAAAAGCTGGATCGGGGGCCCTCACCTTTGGGGTGCCCAGCTCCCCGGGAGTTCCCGAGGTTTTGGCGCAGCACACAATCACACTACCTTTTAATGATATCGAGGCTCTCGGAGTCGCCTTTGAAGAAATGGGCTCTGAACTCGCCTGCGTCATCATTGAACCCATAACGGGTAACATGAACTGCATCCTGCCTGAGCCGGGTTTTCTCGAGACGCTTCGAGAACTCTGCACACAACATGGCGTGATACTCATTTTCGACGAAGTGATGACAGGCTTTCGGTTCGGCACGCAATGCGCTCAGGGCTGGCTGGGCATCACGCCTGACCTCACCTGCTTCGGAAAGGTTATTGGTGGTGGGATGCCCGTTGGAGCTTTTGGCGGCCGCCGAGATATTATGGAGCACATCTCTCCTTTGGGTCCTGTTTACCAAGCGGGAACTCTGTCGGGAAATCCAGTGGCGATGGCCGCGGGACTCACCTGCTTAAAAATTATTGGTCGGGATGGCTTTTACGATACCCCCTTCCGCCACACGCAAGAGCTGGTAAAGGGTATGCAAGGCGCAGCAGACAAGGCCGGGGTTCCCTTCACCACCAACCATGCGGGCACTATGTTTGGCGGATTTTTTACTGAGGAGCCCAAGGTCACCCGGTACGAACAGGTGATCAACAGTGATACCGAGCGCTTCAGCCAGTTTTTCCATAGCATGCTTGAAAGCGGCGTTTACCTCGCTCCAGCGTCCTTTGAGGCAGGCTTTATGTCTTCAGCACACAGTGACGCCGATATTGAGGCTACTATTCACGCTGCGACCAAAGCTTTTTCTAGCCTGTGAGGAGATCACTATGACCACGGCAAGAGGACCCTTTCCACAAACGCGCATGCGTCGCCTACGAGCTCAACCTTTTTCCCGGGCGTTGGTCTCCGAAAACACCCTCACCCCGCAAGATCTGATTTACCCAGTGTTTGTTTTAGAAGGTAAAGGCCAGACAGAAATTGTTGCCTCTATGCCTGGTATCGAGCGACTCAGCGTTGATCTTTTGATTGAGCAAGCGCGGGAGGCCGCTGCCCTAGGCATTTCAGCCTTCGCATTGTTTCCAGTCGTGGGCTCAGAGCACAAGTCGCTGCTTGCTGAGGCTGCCTGGTCGCCTGACGGTTTGGTACAGCGCACCGTTGCATCACTTAAAGAAGCCGTGCCTGAGCTAGGGATCATGACTGACGTCGCCCTAGACCCCTACACCACCCACGGACAAGACGGCATTATCGACGAGGCAGGATACGTACTCAATGACATCACTACCGAGACCTTAGTCAAGCAGGCGCTCTCGCATGCAGCAGCAGGTGCCGATTGTGTGGCGCCTTCAGACATGATGGATGGTCGAATTGGCGCAATCAGAAACGCCTTAGAAAGTGCAGGGCATAGCAACACCCTAATCATGGCCTATGCCGCCAAATATGCCTCAAGTTACTACGGACCTTTCCGAGATGCCGTAGGCTCAGCCAGTAACCTTAAAGGTGGCGATAAAAAGACCTATCAAATGGATCCAGCCAACCTGAACGAGGCCGTACATGAGTGTGCCCTAGATCTTCAGGAGGGCGCCGATATGATTATGGTCAAGCCTGGCATGCCCTATCTCGATGTAGTGCGCCGGGTTAAAGATGAACTCCATGCACCGACCTTCGCTTATCAGGTAAGTGGGGAGTACGCCATGCACCAAGCGGCCTTCGCCCAGGGCTGGCTCGACCGCGACGCGGTCACCTTGGAATCGTTGCTAGCCTTTAAGCGCGCAGGAGCCGACGGCATCTTGACCTATTTTGCTTTGGAAGCCGCACGGCTCCTCACAAAGTAATATCAAACTAAAATTGATCGCTGTGACTCCTTGGATTTTTGTGCGGACCGTTGTACTGAACCCACTGCTGGCTGTCGCGGGGCTTTTGCTGGCGCCCTACGCTTCAGCCGGTGACGAGCAGGAAAGCAATCCGATCGATGTCTGCACCTGTCTCTGGGAGGGCAGTTTTACTGAAGTTGCCGACAGCGCAGATCTCATCATCCTTGGAGCCGTAACCGAACACCGGGGCAACGCAGCAGATTTTGCCATTGAAGAAGTGCTTCGGGGACCCGATTGGCACACTTACATTAGAGTGTGGCTCAAGGCCAGAAACTACTGCCGCCCTGCGATTGAAAAATTTCCTCTCGGCAGCCGCTGGGTTATGGCGCTGCAACATATTGAAACGCTGCCTGACGACGCCTTTGATCCGTTGACACCCAATATTAGCTACGGGCGCCTCAATGACTGGGTTCTCTCCAGTTGCGGAGGGTATTTTCTTCAAGCCCATGGCAGGACTGTTCGCGGCAATCTTGTCCCCGGAACGCCCCGTTGGGATTTTGACCCTGACATGAACCCTGTTCTTATCGATCTACTACGCAGCCATTTGACGGGCAGCGTGGATGTTGAAAACTTGAAAAGTGCAGCCGAGGAAGACCCCGAGGCTCGCGCCTTGATGCTGAACACGCGGAGCTTTTTACGCGGGCAGGACACGCTTTTACCCGATAACAAAGCGCCTATTAACAGCCCACACTAGCTACCGCTCAGCTGCTTCAATCAACTCATCGATCATCATAAGAGACAATCCCCAAATGCGGTTGTCCCGATAAAGGTACGAGTCAGACTCAACTTGAGTACCCCGCCACTCCCACGCCAGCGGCACACGGTTGCTGCGATCCATTAAAAACCTCAAGGGCACTGACACGACAGCGTCGACTTCGTAGTTCAAATCGAGTTCGGGTAGTTGTTCGACCCTATAAATAAATGGGGCAACCAGCATTTCGGGGCGGTCTGCCCGCCATCCGGTATTAACTTCACCCAGTGCACAGACTTCACGCCCCAACGCATCAAGGTCTAGGGCTATTTCCTCGCGAGTTTCTCGAATAGCGCAAAACCGGTCGTCGATGTCATCGGGATCTCGCCGGCCTCCGGGAAAGGCCATGTGCCCTGACCAGGGATCTCCCTCGCGCTGGGCGCGACGAATCATAAGAAGGCAAAGCTCGCCTTGAGCCTCGTGTAAGACAATCGCAACCGCAGCGCGTCGCGTCACCTCACCGTAGGCACGATCTGGTTTTTCATAACGCTGCAGACGAGGCATAAGCTGGTTAAAGACCATCGTGACCCTTATCTCTCGACATTTAAGCGGGGCAGTGCAAGTTCATTCAACATCTTTAGAACTTCTGGAATATTTGCCGTTAAGTTTACACACCTTGAAAGTTCTGCGCTGCCGAGGCTGGGAATGTAAAGATGACAGCATTGCGGACTTGCTACGGGGCCTTACGCAGCGACATCGGTTATCATCGAGCCTTAATTTCACATTTAAGGACAGCACAAGTGACGCAGTATTCTGTTTACGCCATTGGGGCAGCATTGGTCGACACCGAAATTCAAGTGAATGACAGCGAGTTAGTAGCGATGGCCGTTGAAAAAGGCGTCATGACCTTAGTCGATGAGGGCCGTCAAGCGGAGCTAATGGGTCACCTTCAAGGTCACTTGGTTGGCGCGAGTCACGCTTCAGGGGGCAGCGCTGGCAACAGCATGATCGCCACTGCCTTATTTGGCGCCCCCACGTTTATGAGCTGCAAGGTAGCCGACGATGCTGATGGCGACATCTACCTCGCTGATCTCGAAGCGTCGGGGGTGGCCCACAGCCTGACCGATAAGCGGGGAAGCGGTACAACGGGCAAATGCCTGGTGCTTATTACCCCCGATGCTGAACGCAGTATGAACACGTTTTTGGGCGTGTCTGAGACCTTATCCACTGCGGAGGTCGATGATCAGGCTATTGCCACCTCCGACTGGGTTTACCTCGAGGGCTACCTAGTTACGTCACCCACCGGACATGACGCTGCGCTGCATACACGCCAGGTTGCCGAAGCCAATAACGTTAAAACCGCTATTAGTTTTTCTGATCCCGGTATGGTTATGTACTTTCGCGACAATATGGAGCAGCTGGTTGGGGACGGTGTCGATCTGGTCTTTTGCAATGAAGCAGAGGCCCTCGAGTGGGGTAATACTGACCGCCTGGACGTAGCCATGGAAGCCATCAAAAAGGTCGCCAAGAGCTTTGTTGTGACCTTGGGAGCCAAAGGCGCGATAGCCTTTGATGGTAGCCAGCTCTTCGAAGTTGATGCCCACACTGTCGACGCCCTCAACACCAATGGCGCTGGCGATATGTTCGCCGGTGCTTTTTTATATGCGATCTCACGGGGCGAGGATTATGGGCGAGCTGCAGAATTTGCAGTCCGCGCTGCGGGCGAAGTCGTAAAATATTTTGGACCACGCTTGCAAGCCGAGGGCTACCCTGCGCTGCGCCGTGAATTTTTTGGTGATTAAATAGCCGCTGCCTTATGTAAAAAGTAACGCAGCAGATTGAAGGATGAGATCGAAATCATGACTGAGCAGACGACTAAGCCCGCAATTAAACCCGATCCGCTGTATCAGATGTTGAGGCACGAAGATGTTGACGCCTTTAACGCGAGTCGCGACACAATGGATACCAGCCATTTAAAAAGTGGGGACTACCGAGGTCGGGATTTGCGTAAGCTAAACGCGGCAGGGTTAGATTTCTCCAACGCATATTTTCGAAATGCCGACCTCTCGGGTATAGATTTTCGTGAGACCAATCTGCGAGGAGCAAGCCTGATGGATGCCAAGGTATCCGGAGTTTATTTCCCATCAGAGCTGAGCCCCGAGGAAATTCGACTGTCCCTGAACACGGGTACCCGTCTCCGCTATGAACAAAAGAGCTGAATCAGCTATGGCAGTGGCTATATCTCGATCACCGGGGTCTCGATCATCTAGGCTTCGATCTCTGGGGCTTCGGTCATTTTTTCTAGGACTGTTCCTTTGCATACCGCTGCTGACTCAAGGTCAGGGTTTGAGCGATCTCGTTGGGCAGTCTGACGAGTTCCTGCCAGTTAACGAGGCATACCAGTTAGAGGTAGAAATAGTATCAGGGCAAGAAATCCGCCTTTATTGGCAGATCGAGGATGATTACTATCTTTATCAGCACCGATTCAAGGCCAAATTAGAGAACGAACAAGGGCTCATTAACACTACCTTTGAATTTTCTCCCGCCTTAGACAAGAACGACGAATTTTTTGGTGATGTCAGTGTCTACTACACCTATGCAGATATCCGACTGCTAAGTGACCAAGATTTTTCCGAGGCAAGGTTATCGATCACGTCACAGGGCTGCGCTGATGCCGGACTTTGCTACCCGCCTTACACCGAAAATTTTATCGTCAATGGACAAACTGGAAGCGTTACGAAGGATGACGGCAGCGGCACCTTGGGAACGAAAGTCGCCGGTGGAACGCCTACTTCCCAAGCGCAGCAAAGCGACACTGCAGGCCCCTCTCTTTGGCTAGCACTGGTTTTCGCGTTTCTGGGCGGCGTTATTCTCAATGCCATGCCCTGTGTTTTCCCAATTCTGTCACTCAAGGTTCTGGGGTTCGCTACCGGTGACCCGAGCACCCACCATCGCCACACGTGGTGGTACTTGATCGGTGTGGTTGTCAGCTTCGTGGCCGTCGCCAGTGTCTTAATGACCTTACAAGGTATGGGGTCAGCAATTGGGTGGGGATTTCAACTGCAATCACCCGGCTTCGTCATTGCCCTCGCCTATTTATTTACGGCTATGGGCTTATCGCTCTCGGGCATGGTGCAGTTTGGCGGCAGTCTCATGAACCTCGGTGGTAATTTAGCCAGTCAGGGCGGTAACCGCGGCAGCTTTTTCACAGGGGTTCTTGCCGTCGTCGTCGCCAGTCCTTGCACCGCCCCTTTTATGGGTTCAGCTTTGGGCTTCGCGCTGACTCAGCCCGCACCTATTGCCCTGTCGGTATTCGCCGCCTTGGGAGTGGGTATGGCAAGCCCTATGGTACTTCTCAGCTACAGTGCACTGGCGCGTCGAGTCCTGCCCAAACCCGGCGCTTGGATGGAGACACTGAAGGAGCTTCTGGCCTTTCCTCTCTACGCCACAGCAGTCTGGCTTCTCTGGGTAGCGGGTAAGCAAGCCGGAGTTGATACCATGGCTACAGCATTGGCTGGCCTCGTCATGCTCGCTTTGGGCTTATGGCTTTATCGTGGCAGCCACCTTCGCCGCTTTATCGCATTGGCATGTATTGGCCTCGCGCTGTTTCTCGCGACTTTGCGAGGACCTACACCCGGCACTGGCACTGAAACCCAGCGCGAGGGTACGATTACCTGGTCAGAGACAACACTCCAAGGCCTGCGTGACGAGGGTGTTCCCGTGTTTGTCGACGTTACTGCCGACTGGTGTATTACCTGCCTTGCGAACGAGCAAGCGGTCTTATTTACAGACGCAATGACCGCAGCTTTTGCCGAAAGAGGCGTTGTCTACATGGTCGCCGACTGGACTCAATATGATCCGGTGATTGGCACTTTTGTAACCAGTCACGGTCGCAGTGGTATTCCGCTGTATGTTATGTACCCGCCAAAGGGCGACCCTTTTATACTGCCCCAACTGCTCACCCCCGGAATTGTACTTGGCGCGCTTGATCGCGTCTCGAGCATAGGACCTGCAAAATGACCCCAGGTACTTCACTGGGCCCGAGCGCCCTTTCTTCGCGGCGCCACGTTAAAGCCGGGTGGCTTGTGATATTTCTGAGTGTCGGTGTCAGCCCAATGGCCGCCGCTGAATTAGAGCTGGAACAACTCTGGGTGCGAGCAATGCCCCCGACACAATCGATGACGGCCGCCTATGGCCAACTGTCTAACCAAGGCAATACACCGTTAACCATTACCGGGGCTAGCTCGAGTCTTGCAGCGGACACAACGCTGCACGAAAGCGTGCAAACCGGTGATCGAATGAGAATGGTCCCTGTGACCGACCTTACCTTGGCACCAGGTGAAGTCGTTGAATTCAAACCCGCTGGTTTACACTTAATGCTCACAGGTATTAATGCGATGCCAGCCACCGGCTCAGAGGTGGAGATTTGTCTGCTCAGCGCAGAGGATAAAACCTGTGCAACCGCCATCGTGCAACGGGATGCCGACAGCATGAATCATCACCACCATTGAGGAATTCAGCCTGATGTCTGTAGCCACCCGAGTTCGTACTTTCTTTCAGCAAGCGAGAGACTCTTTAGTTTTATCGGGGTTCGCCAAGACAGACGGCCCCATGGGCAAGATTGTCGCCGGCGTAGGTGCCCTGTATCTAATTGTGATGATTGTTCTTGCCATCTGGTGGAGTGCGGCTCCCCCCGCTTTTGACATGACCACCAAAACTCAGGACTACTCGACTGCCAGTGGACAGCCGCTGGTGCCTGGCAGTGCCACCACTCTTGCACTGATCGAAGTGATCGATACCTTGCTCGAAAAGGACGGGGGCTACACTCATAACGACCTGCTACCGCCGGGTTTATTTATAGACAACATGCCCAACTGGGAATACGGCGTACTCGTGCAGTCACGAGATCTTGCCAGAGCACTACGCGAGGTTTTAAGTCGTTCACAAAGCCAATCTCGTGAAGATGTAGACCTAACCCTGGCCGAGCCAAGGATCAACTTTCAATCAGACAGCTGGATACTGCCCGCTTCTGAACGAGAATACCGCAGCGCCAATAAGTACCTTAAGGCCTACTTAGCGCGGCTACCTGAGAAGGGCCCTGAAGGCGCGCGATTTTATGCGCGAGCCGACAATTTAGGCTTTTGGTTGGGAATGATTGAAAAACGTTTGGGCAGTCTGTCCCAGCGTTTATCGGCAAGTGTTGGACAACGAAGGTTAAATACTGACCTAGCGGGGGACCCCACGGCATCGGCTGCAACCATTGACCCCGAAGAACAAGAAATCAAAACGCCCTGGTCCGAGATTGACGATGTATTTTATGAAAGTCGTGGGGCCGCCTGGGCTTTAATTCACCTTCTAAAGGGTGCAGAAATAGACTTCGCCGGCGTTTTAGAAAAAAAGAATGCCCGGGTCAGTTTGCAGCAGATCATTAGAGAGTTGGAGGCAACGCAGGGCATTGTCTGGAGTCCAATAATTCTCAACGGTTCTGGCTTTGGCTTATGGGCCAATCACTCGTTGGTCATGGCTAACTATATTTCACGGGCAAACGCCGCCCTAATTGACCTGCGAGAGTTGTTGGCTCAGGGCTAACTGTCAGAAATTGGTCACCCAAGGCTCGCAACAGGGCCAGCTCTCTACAACGCGCAGTCACTAGGCCAAGTGTTTGGGGCTCTGGGGGTTGGATCGATCGACGAAAAAGGCGAACCTTTCGGGGAATTACTCTGGAAGCTTTTCACCAGCTAGCAGCGTCCAGCCATCCTTTTCTTGTACCGCAGTCAGAGCTACCCAAGGCTGATAGGTGGCTATTAGGCCCGCTGCCTGCTCATTGAGCAGACCTGCCAAAATCAAACGGCCACCGGGATTCATTAAATTTACTAATGTCGGCGCCAGCGCCTCCAAGGGGCCTGCAAGTATATTGGCTATTACCAGATCAACAGGCCGCAACCGTGCCTGAGTATCTGCTTGAGAAACCAAAAAAACATCTAGGTCCTCCTGAGTAACCGCGTTGCGCTGAGCGTTATCGAGTGTGGCGGTCACAGCCTGCGGATCATTGTCGACTGCAAAGGCTTTAGATGCGCCCAGCTTTAAACCGGCAATAGCCAAAATGCCAGAGCCACAGCCATAGTCGATGAGGTTCGTACCGGGCCGAATGCTGGCGTCGAGCTCAGCTAGGCACATCGCAGTGGTGGGATGTGTCCCCGTCCCAAAGGCAAGGCCGGGATCCAGATGAATATTGACGGCATCTGGATCCGGCGGCTCGCACCAGCTGGGGCAAATCCAAAGCCGACGACCCATTTTCAATGGCTGAAAATCTGCCATCCAAGCACGTTCCCAGTCTTGGTCCGGAACAAAACTGGCCTCCGCTGCAGATGCGGTCACCCACTGTGATGGCACATCCGCCAGAATTGGAGACAGGTCGCGCCCCGTTTCAAACAAGGCGACCAGCTTGATGTTTTGCCAAAGCGGCGTCTCACCAGGTCCTGGCTCTAAAAGTGGTTCGTCAGCATTGTCTTCAAGCGTCACCGCAAGGGCTCCCTGATCAAACAACCATGACTCCAGGCTATCGAGGTGATCAGGGACTGTACTGAAGCGCAGCTCTTGCCAACCCGTGTCGGTCAATTCTCGTGTTCCAGCTTACTCTCGAGGTAGTGAATGCTGACACCACCCGCCATAAATGAAGGGTCAACAACCAACTGTCGGTGAAGCGCTGAGTTAGTTCGGATACCCTCGACGACCAGCTCATCAAGGGCCTGACGCATTTTAACCAGCGCCCCAGCACGGGTATCCCCATGGGTGATCAGCTTGCCGATCAGGCTGTCGTAATGGGGAGGCACGGTGTAACCACTGTAAACGTGTGAATCAACACGAACCCCAGGGCCACCCGGCGCATGAAAGGTGTTGATCCTGCCAGGAGAAGGTAAGAAGTTTCGGGGGTCTTCGGCATTGATTCGACACTCTAAAGCGTGCCCTTTGAACACCACATCTTCCTGACGAATCGAGAGCTTTTCACCTGAGGCAATCAGTAATTGCTCTCGGACAATATCCACGCCAGTAATCATCTCGGTTACCGGATGCTCTACCTGAACCCGCGTATTCATCTCAATGAAATAAAAACCGCCGTCTTCGTACAAAAACTCAAACGTACCGGCGCCGCGATAACCAATGTCGATACAGGCTTTGACGCAGGCATCGCCGATTTCAGCGCGCAGCTTCTCATCAATACCGGGTGCCGGCGCCTCTTCAATAACTTTCTGGTGACGCCGCTGCAGCGAGCAGTCGCGATCACCCAAGTGAATGGCGTTGCCCTGACCGTCGGCAAGAATCTGAATCTCTACGTGACGCGGCCGTTGGAGGAACTTCTCGATATAAACCACCGGTGATCCAAAAGCTGCCTTAGCCTCAGACTGCGTCACCTGAATCGAGCTGAGCAGCACTTCCTCGTTGTGCACTACACGCATACCACGCCCGCCTCCACCCGCTGCAGCCTTCACAATAACGGGGTAGCCAATATCTCGAGCAATACGTAAAACTTCGTCGGGGTCCTCGGGAACAGCCCCCTCTGAACCCGGCACCGTTGGCACACCAGAGCGTTGCATTTGGTGCTTTGCCGACACTTTGTCACCCATCAGGCGAATGGTTTCTGCAGTGGGACCAATAAATACAAAGCCACTCTTCTCGACCTGCTCGGCGAAATCGGCATTTTCGGACAAGAATCCATAGCCCGGGTGGATGGCGTCAGTATTTGTCACCTCAGCCACACTAATAATCGCAGGCACATTCAAATAACTCAGCGTTGAATTTGGCGGTCCAATACAAACGGCCTGATCAGCAAGGCGGACATGCTTCAATTCACGATCTGCCGTTGAATGAACCGCAACCGTCTCAATGCCTAACTCTCGGCAAGCGCGCAAAATCCTCAGGGCAATTTCGCCTCGGTTGGCGATCAAAACTCTATCTAACATCAAATGATTCCTCTTGGTCGATAGCGCAATGAGCTACCTACAGGCTCAGGCAATGGTGATGAGGGGTTGGTCAAACTCTACGGGCTCGCCATCTGTCACGTGAATCGCCGTCACAGTACCAGCCCGATCGGCTTCAATCTGATTCATCATCTTCATGGCTTCAACAATGCACAGAACATCGCCAACTCGCACTACTTGCCCCACCTCAACAAAAGCGCCAGCCTCTGGGCTGGGTGAGCGGTAGAACGTACCCACCATGGGAGAAAGCACCGCATTGTCTGTTGAGATCGTCTCTGCCACTGGCTCTGCTGCGGCGGGAGCAGCTACGGGCGCTGGTGCAGCGGCCACAGGTGCGGGAACAGCAGGCGGTGCATAATTTACGGCCGCTTGGGCAGCATAGCTGTTGCGGCTAATGCGAACTGACTCCTCCCCCTCGATGATTTCAATTTCGTCAATATTTGACTCTTCCAAGAGCTCAATCAACTTTTTGACTTTGCGAATATCCATAGTGTCGACCCTCAGGCAGGCTTAAAATTTGGAGTAAGTTTTTTCAATGCACCGGCGAGGGCGCAGTCGTAACCGAAACTGCCTAGGCCACAAATAACGCCCTCGGCAATATCGGATAAATAGCTGTGCTGGCGAAAAGCTTCCCGGGCATGAGGGTTGGATATATGCACCTCAATAAACGGGATGGCCACCGCCAACAGGGCATCGCGCAAAGCAATGCTGGTGTGGGTCAATGCGGCAGGATTAATGATGATGAATTGCGTACTGCCTGAAGGAGCGCTATGGATGGCATCTATTAACTCATGCTCTGCATTGCTTTGGACGCAGGAGATGGAAATCCCTGCGCGCTCTGCCTCTGCACACAGCCGAGACGTTATCGCCTCAAGAGATTCGCTCCCGTAACGATCGGGCTCTCGTGACCCCAACAAATTAAGGTTGGGTCCATTGATTAACAAAATATCAGACATCTCGACAGTTCGCTGCTAGTTCACGTCAGTTATATTAATTTTCGGAACATTCTGAACCATACGTTTCGAGCTGTCTAATGGATTGGCGCAAACTAGTAGCACCTTGTGCGCGAAAAATCATGGCAGAGTTAGCGCTAACATGGCCGGCAACTGGTTAAAATTTAACCTTTCCGCTTCATCCTATCGCCATTGCGCTGTATGCTTTGCAGCCCCAGTTCGCACCCTGGTAAGTCTTAGTGACTGAAACACCAACCCCAAAAGAAGTCCTCTCGTCTTTGCACTACTCGGCAGAGACAGAAAGGGTTATCCCAACATGTTTAAAGATTGGTGGCTTTAAGCTGGCTAACCCCGTGGCTCTTGCACCAATGGCTGGGGTCACTGACTTGCCCATGCGAGAGCTGTGCGTGGAGCTGGGTGCAGGCATGGCCGTTGCTGAAATGCTTACCTCTGACCCCAAACTACTTGCGTCACGCAAATCTTCTTTACGCCGCCGTCACAGTGCCAAAGGCGGTCTCCGATCGGTGCAAATTGTTGGCAGTGAGCCTCAGCAGTTGGCCAACGCTGCGCGACTCAACGCCGATGACGGCGCCGACGTTATTGATATCAATATGGGCTGCCCGGCTAAAAAGGTATGTAAGAAGGCAGCAGGCTCAGCACTTCTAGCCGATGAAGATCGAGTTGCTGAAATTTTAAAAGCGGTGGTGTCGGCGGTCGACGTGCCGGTAACGCTGAAGATTCGCACGGGAGTCTCCCCCCAACAGCGCAATGGTGTGGCCATTGCCAAAATTGCCGAAGACGCCGGCATACAATTGCTGACGGTGCACGGTAGAACGAGAGCAGACCGTTTTAAAGGAGAAGCCGAGTATCATACGATCGAGCGTATCGTCGATGCCGTCAGTATTCCGGTTCTGGCCAATGGTGACATCACGACGCCAGCGCAGGCTCTGGCGGTTCTGCAGAAAACCGGTGCGGCAGGCATCATGATCGGCCGCGCAGCCCTTGGGCGCCCCTGGCTGCCCGGCGCTATCGCGCAATCATTAGCCGGCCTGCGAACACCTCTGCCCTCATTAGCTGAACGTTTTTTACAGATGCGCTGCCACCTGACCGCGCTCCATGACTTTCATGGTGATTTCATGGGCGTTCGTATTGCCCGGAAACACGTGGGCTGGTTTATAGACGCGATTGAAAATGACGTAGCCAGCTCTTTCACAGAATGGAAACGCCACTTCAACGCGTTGCAAGATGCCGATGCCCAGCAGACGCTGCTACAAACCCTTGAACTAAGATGTACTGATAACCCCTCTGCTCTTCGCAATAACGAGCTCGCGGCGTGACCACAGAAAAAAACCCTGTCCAACCCCGCCCCCTTCGCGAAAGTGCCAAGGAGAGCATTACACATTTTTTTGAACAACTTGATGGCGCCACCTGCACCGATCTCCACGCACTAGTCCTTGCTCAAGTTGAAGAGCCCCTGTTTCGAGCGGTTATGCAAGAAACGTGCGGCAACCAAAGTAAAGCCGCCGCGATACTAGGCCTCAACCGAGGCACGCTGCGTAAAAAGCTACGTCAGTACCATCTTATTTAACACTTACCCACCTCGCTCTTTAGGACCCCTCACACCATGACTGAGTCACACCTTGCCCCTGTACGCCGCGCCCTAATCAGTGTCTCTGACAAAACCGGCATCGTCGATTTTGCGAAGGCACTGGTCGATCGTAACGTCGCGTTACTGTCTACTGGAGGGACCTGCAAGTTGCTCCGTGAAGCGGGGCTGCCTGTTACCGAAGTTTCTGACCATACCGGCTTTCCGGAAATGATGGACGGGCGTGTTAAAACACTTCACCCCACTATTCATGGCGGTATTTTAGGTCGTCGCGGTACCGACGATGGCGTGATGGCTAGCCATGACATTGCCCCTATCGACATGGTCGTAGTCAATCTGTATCCCTTTGAGGCCACCGTTGCTCGCCCGGACTGCAGTCTCGAGGATGCGATTGAGAATATCGATATCGGCGGACCCACCATGGTCCGTGCCGCGGCAAAGAACCACCGCGACGTGACCATTGTTGTCGACGCAGGGGACTATGCGTGTCTTATTGAAGAACTCGACGCCCACGACAATGCCATCAGACACGAAACCCGCTTCGATCTCGCTATAAAAGCCTTTGAACATACGGCACATTATGACGGCGCTATTGCCAACTATTTTGGCCAGCAGCTAGGTAGTGGTAGCGAGGGTTTCCCTCGCACGCTTAACCTACAACTCGTCAAAGCTGAAACCATGCGCTACGGCGAAAACCCCCATCAGCAAGCGGCTTTTTACAAAGAGCACTCCCCAAAAGAAGTTGGCATCGCAACCGCGACGCAGCTGCAAGGGAAAGCTCTGTCTTACAATAATGTTGCTGATACCGATGCTGCATTGGAGTGCGTTAAAAATTTCCACGAGCCCGCTTGCGTCATTGTGAAGCACGCAAACCCTTGTGGCGTTGCCGTCTCAGACTCTCTAGGTGATGCCTACGATCTCGCGTTTCACACCGATCCCGAATCGGCCTTCGGTGGCATTATTGCGTTTAACCGCGAATTGGACGCCGCTACCGCCCAGACAATTGTTGACCGGCAATTTGTTGAGGTGATTATCGCTCCAGAGGTCAATGCCGCGGCGTTATCTGTGATTGCAGCAAAGAAAAATATACGCGTTCTCAAAACCGGTGAGTGGAGCGCGCCAGTCGGCGCCCAAGACTTTAAGCGGGTCAATGGTGGCTTGCTAGTACAAGATCGGGACGACGGGATGATTAATCGGGACGACCTGAAAGTGGTCAGCCAACGCCAGCCCACCGAACAAGAGTGGCTCGATTTACTTTTCGCTTGGAAAGTCGCCAAATTTGTGAAGTCCAACGCCATCATTTATGCGGCCAATAACCGGACAATTGGCGTGGGTGCAGGACAAATGTCCCGGGTCAATTCTGCGCGGATTGCTGCGATTAAAGCAGAGCATGCCAAGCTTGAAGTTCGGGGTGCGATCATGGCTTCGGATGCATTTTTCCCCTTTCGCGATGGTATCGACAATGCCGCCGAGCGTGGCATTGCTGCGGTAATCCAGCCTGGCGGCTCAATTCGAGATGACGAAATAATTGCGGCTGCCGATGAAGCAGGGATGGCCATGGTATTTACAGGCATGCGACATTTCCGTCACTAACAAGCAACGAGGAGACTGAAGATGAATATTCTTGTTGTGGGGAGCGGCGGTCGCGAGCACGCGCTGTGCTGGAAACTTGCCCAGGCGGCGCACGTTGATCACGTCTATGCCGCTCCTGGAAATGCTGGCACAGCGGGTGAGACCGCGGTGACTAACGTCGCAATCGATGTATTAGACTTTACTGCTTTGGCAGACTTTGCAGAGAGCCATAACGTTGCGCTTACCGTGATCGGCCCAGAAGCACCCTTGGTGGGCGGGGTCGTTGACTACTTTACCACTCGGGGCCTCGCCTGCTTCGGGCCCAGTCAGGCAGCGGCACAATTGGAAGGTTCCAAGGCTTTTACCAAGGACTTTCTCGCCCGCCACCATATCCCAACCGGCACATACGCCAACTTCACCGAACTTGAACCCGCATTAGCTTACTTGCGCGCCCAGGGTGCACCCATTGTCGTCAAAGCTGATGGCCTCGCTGCAGGGAAGGGGGTTATTGTTGCCGAAACGCTAGCTCAGGCCGAGGAGGCTGTTACCGATATGCTATCGGGGAACGCCTTTGGAGAGGCCGGCTGCCGAGTGGTGATCGAGGAATTTCTGGCCGGTGAAGAGGCGAGCTTTATCGTCATTGCCGATGGTCAGCACGCCCTCCCCATGGCCAGCAGTCAAGACCATAAGCGTATTGGTGAGGGCGATACGGGACCCAATACTGGAGGGATGGGAGCTTACTCCCCAGCGCCGGTTGTGACCCCAGCCATTCACGAGCGCATTATGCGTGAGGTGATTAACCCGACATTGGCCGGAATGGCGGCAGATGGCATGCCCTATACGGGCTTTTTATATGCCGGGCTAATGATCGACGATGCGGGCAATCCTCGGGTCATAGAATTTAACTGCCGCTTTGGAGATCCGGAGACACAGCCCATCATGATGCGGCTGCAAAGCGATTTGGATACGTTGTGCCGTGCTGCCTTAGCGGGAAGTTTGGCCACAACAACCGCCGATTGGGATAATCGCGCCGCTCTAGGAGTAGTGCTCGCCGCCGAGGGCTATCCCGGGAACTATTCGAAGGGATCTGTCATCGAAGGCCTAAACGAGGCTAACTCGGATAACGTAAAAGTCTTTCATGCCGGCACGGAAAATAAAGACGGGGTGTATTGCACCAGCGGGGGCCGAGTCTTGTGTGTAACTGCGTTAGGCATCGACACGCTTGCCGCACAAGCATCGGCCTATATTGCGGCCGATAAAATTCAATGGCCCGGTAAGACCCTGCGACGTGATATTGGCTGGCGCGCCATAGATCGCTAAAGTAGCAGCAGGATTTCAAGAGAATTGGGTTATGAACCAACGTGAACTCACCCCAGTAGATCGCTTATTAGTGGAAGTCGACGGGATGCTTAAAACCCTTTCACGTAAGGGCGCCTCAGCGATGCGTCCCTCCCCTGCCGCAGGTCATAGCGACAGCAAGCTCTCAGACAAAGAGCGAAAGCACTCGGCGGGACTTATGCGTGTGAATCACACGGGAGAAGTTTGTGCTCAGGCCCTGTATCAGGGACAGGCAATGACTGCCAAGTCAGTCGGCACCCGAAGCGAAATGCAGGAAGCGGCTCAGGAAGAGATCGACCACCTCGTTTGGTGCGAACAGCGTTTGGAGGAGCTAGGCACCCGACCCAGCGTACTCAACCCACTATTTTATGGCGCATCTTTAGCTATGGGAGCCGTTGCCGGCTTGGTCGGTGACAGCGTGAGCCTAGGCTTTGTTCATGCCACCGAAGAGCGTGTTGCAAGCCACCTGCGCAGCCACTTAAAAACCTTACCGGAAACCGATCGCAAATCGCAGCTCATTCTTCAAACTATGCTCGAGGACGAGGAGCGACACGGTGCAAATGCGCTTAAAGCAGGTGGTCAGGAACTCCCCCAGCCAATCAAGCGTGTTATGACTCAGGCTTCCAAACTTATGACCGGCAGCACCTATTGGGTTTGACGCCCGCCTGACTACACTAAGAAGACTTAGGCTCTTCAGCCGCCTCCACTGCAAAGCTGTGAGACACCTGAACACCGGCCTTGGACATCATAATGGACGCTGAGCAATATTTTTCTGCCGATAGCTCAACCGCTCGACGGACCTGACTTTCCTTGACGCCGTGACCAGTCACTACAAAGTGTAAATTCATCGACTCGAAGACCGCTGGTACCGCATCAACGCGCTCAGCCTGAAGCTCAACGCGACAATCAGTCACCTGCTGCTTCGACTTTTTGAGCATAGCAATGACGTCATAAATGGCACAGCCGCCGGTACCCAAAAGCAGCATCTCTAGGGGCCTAAGAGACTGATTACGCCCCCCTAGATCCTCAGGACCATCCATAACCACAGTGTGTCCACTGCCTGACTCGGCCACAAACATCGCACCATCCAACCACTTCACCGTACCCTTCATCGTCCTAACACTCCGCGTCGCTAACGTAAAAAAAACGCTGTCTACCCTAATTGGCAGGGCATGATAACGACTTCCGCAGGCGCCGTCATAAGACGCGATCATCCGTTGAGGTGCGGGGGTCATTAGCCCAAGCTGCAAACGATTGACCGTGATCAATATCACAAAACCAATCCGTGAGATTCACGGCAGCTGCCAGACGCTGAACATTCTCTTGAACAATATGAGGAATTTATAGTTAAAAATATTTAAAAATTGTTAATCATGGAGTAGACAGGATATATTTTATTTAAACTTAGCCGTTGAGCTGGTGTGATTATTGGCTCAGACTGGCAAGGCGATAATGTGAGGAAGATCCCATAATGAAAGCTGAAGTCCTGCACCAAATTCCTGAGGCTGAGAATTTCCTTCGGCAATGTGAGCGGCTTAGCTTCAAGCAGCGTCAGACTATTGTGAAACAGGGCGATCCTAGCGATTCCATTTATCTAATTTTGGAGGGTTCGGTCGCGGTCATTATCGATGGCGACGACGATGACGCTCACCAAGAAATGGTTGTGAGCTACCTTAATCCCGGAGATTTTTTTGGCGAAATGGGTTTGTTTGGCGAAGAGGTCCGCACAGCTAATCTGGTCGCCAGAGCACCCGTGGAAGTCGCCAAAATTAGTTATGATCGTTTTCACCAAGTACGTAGCAGTTACCCCGAGATACTGTTCGTGTTGGCCACACAAATCGGACATCGACTGCGAACCACCACCCGTAAGCTGACTGACCTGGCTTTTGTCGATGTCGCAGGGCGGATCGCCCAGACATTAAACGACCTGACGAAGCAACCTGACGCGATGACACATCCTGAAGGCATGCAGATTCGCATCACCCGCCAAGAGCTGGGCAAAATTGTGGGCTGCTCCCGAGAAATGGCTGGCAGAGTACTTAAAGCTCTGCGCCAAGACGGACTCATTGAAGTTGCAGGGAAAACGATTGTGGTGTTAAGAGAACCTAAGGAACCTATGCCGAGTGAGATTGGTTAGGAGGCCGGGCCCGAAACACGCAATGACACCCCTACTGCCTGACAAGCTCACAGACCCGTAACCTCTGACAAAAGCGTGCCTCAGCGCGCTCCCGCTGACGTTGATAAGGACCCTCGTCTTATCAGCTAGCCAGTCAGCTTCCATACAGGCATTATCAGTATCGAAGCGGCCAGGGAACTGCAACCGCTATGAACCCGTTAACCTCTCAATTAATAGCTGCAGCCCTAATGAACATCGGTACATAAAGGTGAGCCGCTACCCTAAACTATGAACGCACCGTACCTACCCCATATCGACGGACTCCGTGCTATTGCCGTTTTAGCAATACTGCTATTCCACCTTCATGTACCTGGCGCTCAGGGTGGGTTTTTGGGAGTGGATATTTTCTTCGTTATTTCAGGGTTTCTAATTACAGGTCAAATCAATCGGCTTGCTGTAAAGAACAAATTTTCATTACTGAACTTCTATCTCCGAAGGGCCCGACGGCTTCTGCCGGCACTTGTCACAATATTGCTAATGTCCATGATTATTGGCTTTTATATGCTGCCGCCCTACGAGTTGGTATTGCTCGCAAAGTCAGTCCTGTCCA
Source organism: marine gamma proteobacterium HTCC2080 (assembly GCA_000169115.1). Taxonomy (GTDB): domain Bacteria; phylum Pseudomonadota; class Gammaproteobacteria; order Pseudomonadales; family Halieaceae; genus Luminiphilus. The sequence goes on along the minus strand of AAVV01000001.1, from coordinate 35,883 downwards.
GTGCATTCTTTTACTCCAACATCTATTTTTGGAGTACGGCCGGGTACTTTTCAGATATCTCTCAAAGTAATATTTTGTTGCACACTTGGTCCCTAGCAGTAGAGGAGCAGTTCTACCTCATTTGGCCTCTATTATTACTCGTGCTCATCAAAGGCCTAACGCCAGGAGGGCGTAGCTGGGCATTGCTGATCCTACTGGTGACGTCAGTCGTCAGCAGTATATGGGCAACTAAGACTGCACCTGATGCAGCCTTTTACCTACTGCCCTTTCGACTTCATGAATTCCTGATAGGCGGCTTGGCTTACCAGCTTGGAGCCACTCAACAGCGACGCCTCAATGCTATTGGTTCAGGGAAACTCGCTGCAGTTGGAGTCGTACTGATCGCAGGCTCTTTTTTTGTGATCGATGAAAATACAACCTTTCCAGGACTGACGTCACTGCTCCCAACTTTTGGCATAGCTTTGCTGCTGCTCAACTCTCCACCGAGATTTCTCAGTAGCTTTTTAACGTGGATGCCTCTTAAACACATAGGGCTAGCGTCTTATTCGATCTACCTTATTCACTGGCCCCTGATAGCTTTTAGTCAACGAGCTACAAACGCGCCTGATGGATCGATAAGCCGTCTGATAATCTTCGTGAGCTCCATTACCTTGGGCTACGTTTCTTATCGACTTATAGAAGGCCCTTTTAGAAATCCCGCCAATACCATCTACCAACCGAAAGTTTTTATGCTCGCAGCGTTAATAGCGCTTGCTGGGCTTACAGCAGTCTCCACTATGACACTGTCACACGATGGATACCCCGACCGCTTCTCCAGCGCGTTACAAATGAATCAAGACGACCTTTACGAAGAAAGAAAGCGCTATTGGAGCCAGTTTGGCCGCAATGATGAAAGCAAGCTAAAAATAAACAACGACCCGTCATATGTCTTGGTCATCGGCAACTCTCATGCCCAAGATCTTGTTTATGCTCTGAGGCAAAATGATTTTCCCGGAAATCTTCGCGTCATAATCACACCGTTTAAATGCTTCAATTTTGGTGTCGGCACACTGCCCAGTGATGACGAGATGTGTGATGAACACCGAAGGAGCTTATTGGACAGCCCGCTTCTCAAAGATGCCAAGAAAATCTATTTGCATGAGGATTTTAACGGAGAATGGATAACCGACCTCTTTGAATTTTTCAAATCTTTGAGGTCAACCACGGACTCCCCTATCTACCTTTTGGGGCCTCGATTGACCTTCAAAAAAAGCGTGCTGCAAATTGCCCATGAGCACAATAGCCTTGAGGGTTTAAATGAATATGCCATCACGCAAGCCTTTTTCCCTGAACGGAAACAACTCAGCCAGAAACTACAAAATGCTTTTGACGAGGCAACGCTATCGGCCCTTGGCATCTACTATGTCGATACGTTAGAGGCGCAATGCGGTGAAAGTTTTCATCAGTGCGATATTGTGTCGTCCAAAACTGGCGAGCTTTTGTACTTTGATAATTCTCACTTTACGACCTTAGGCGCTAAAGAATTTGGTGCCGCTTTAAAGTTAAGGCGCCCCGATCTTTTTCAATTCCAGTAAAAAGCCGCAGTTGAGGCCTGCGTCAATGTAAGCACAGTCTCAAGTACGCTGGATTCTGAGAATTACTCACGGCATCAACGATGCGCCATTTACATGCACTTTGAGTTTAAAAAGGGGTAACGAATCAATGCCGTAATTTATAGTAAGTAACGCTTAAAAAGCCCAGCGCCTCGTCAAATACCGATCAGCGCCCTCTGAGACTCACGAATCAATCTTAAACAGCCGCTGCAATTCTGCACCGGGATCTGTAGCCCGCATGAATGCCTCTCCAACAAGAAAGGTATTCACACCGGCAGTTCGCATACGATTTACGTCTTCGCTGATATGTATACCGCTCTCAGTGACCACCTGAATAGACTCGGGAATATCTGACAGCAAATTAAGGGTCGTCGCCAAGTCGGTTTCAAAGGTGTGCAAATCTCGATTATTAATGCCAATCAATTCAGGCTTTAGCCGCAGGGCCTCCTCAAGCTCTGATCGGTCATGAACCTCAATTAGGGCATCGAGCCCCGCCTCTTCAGCAACCCCATATAGCTCTTGTAACTGAGTGAACTCAAGACAAGACACAATCAACAAAATTGCATCTGCCCCCAGTGCCCGGGCTTCCCAAACTTGATAGGGGTCAATGGTGAAATCCTTGCGAATCACCGGAAGTGAACTTGCGTTGCGGGCTTCTGATAAATACATATCGGCACCCTGAAAAAAATCGATATCCGTGAGTACAGACAAACAGGCCGCCCCACCCGCCTCGTAACTCGCGGCAATGTCTGCGGGTCGGAAGTCTGCGCGGATGACACCTTTGCTCGGGCTTGCCTTTTTTACCTCGGCGATAACCGCCGACTTATCCTCAGCAACTCGATGCTGTAACGCCCTGATGAAGCCCCGCGTCGGTGAAGCCTCGGTAGCTAGACGTTTTACCCCAGCTAAATCCCGCTGACGCTTGCGATCACTCACTTCCTCAACTTTCCGATCAATAATTTTCTTAAGAACCGTGGGGGTCGCTAGTTTGCCGCTCATGATGCTTCAGCCCGTAACTGGTTAGTGAAGCCTACAAAGGCGTCAAGCTTATCTAAGGCTGCCCCAGAAGTAATCACGTCGTCGGCGGCGGCAATCCCTGCCTTCAATGTCTCGGCAACCCCCGACACATAGATTGCTGCACCGGCATTCAGGGCAATCATAGAGCGCGCTCGCTGGGCTCCTTCATCCGGCGCAAGAGAAAGCGCAGACTTGATCAAGTCAGCAGATTCCTGCGCAGAGGCAACCTCCAGACCCAAAAGACTTTTATGGCCATGCCCGTAATCAGAGGGATCAATCTGAAAGCGCTCAACCACTCCGCCGCGCATCTCCCAAACTGCTGTGGGCGCCGCAATAGAAATCTCATCGAGACCATCGGTACTGCTGAGGACCAGTGCGTGCTTACTGCCCAGTTTACTCAGCGACTCCGCTATGGCTTGGCAAAGGTGGGGGGAAAATACCCCCAAAACCTGACGCTCAACGTGAGCCGGATTCGTCAACGGCCCCAAGATATTGAACAAGGTTCGCATTCCTAGATCCTTTCTGGGACCTATCGCATGCTTCATGGCCCCATGGTGCGCCGGCGCAAACATAAAACCCAAACCAACCGTCTCAATGCTTTTGGCGATGTGGCCCGGGGAGAGATCAAGGGGCACCCCCAGAGTCTCCAAAACATCGGAGGAGCCGCTCGAGCTTGAAACAGAGCGATTGCCATGTTTTGCCACTCGACCACCTGCGGCGGCCACAACAAAACTCGCCGCGGTTGAAACATTAAACAGATTCGCACCATCGCCCCCAGTGCCAACGAGGTCTACCAAACGCTCTTGGGATACCTGCACCCGAGTCACAAGGCTACGCATCACCTCCGCAGCACCGACGATTTCGTCAATCGTCTCCCCTCGAATACGCAAAGCGATCAAAAGCGCACCAATTTGAGCCGGAGACGCTGCGCCGGTCATGACCTCTGTCATCACCCCGCGCGTTTCATCTCTTGTTAGTGATTGCCCATCGGCTAGATGGTGCAATGCTTGCTTAATATTCATCACTGCAATTTCGGTCCTGAATTTATTGGGCTCTTTACGTAATCAAACACAGCTTCATAAACGGTCTAAAAAGTTCTGAAGCAGGGCGTGACCATGCTCGGACAGAATCGACTCCGGGTGAAACTGTACACCTTCAACCGCTAATTCACGATGACGTAACCCCATAATGGCCTCTCTGTCTCCATCGGGGGTTTCAGTCCATGCGGTTATTTCAAGGCACTCGGGCAAAGACGCTTCTGCCACCACGAGGCTGTGGTAACGCGTCGCATTGAACGGGCTGGGTAGATTTTTGAAAACGCCTTGACCTGTGTGATGTACCGCGCTGGTTTTTCCGTGCATGACTTTTTCGGCGCGCACAACGTCACCGCCAAAAACGGCGCCTATCGACTGCTGCCCGAGGCAAACCCCAAATATTGGCAACTTCCCGGAAAAGTGCTCAATAACCTGCATAGATATTCCCGCCTCTTTTGGCGAACAAGGACCAGGAGAAATACAAATACCAGCTGGGGCAAGCCGCTCAATACCCTCGATATCGATTTCATCATTACGGTGCACCTCAACCTCGGCGCCCAGCTCCCAAAGGTACTGAACAATATTCCAGGTGAAGGAGTCGTAGTTGTCGAGCATTAAAATCATCGGGTTATATCGATCCAATTAACGAACAAACATCTTTTCTGCGGCAATAGAACCAATCGCATCAAGCTTCCGGTCATTCTGACAAATTTGCGTTTGGTTGAGCAATTCGGGGGCGCCATATCGCTGCCCATTTTCGAAGTCCTTTTTACGGTCCAAAATTCTCGCGGGAAATCGTTCAATTTCTGCAGAATCTTTTAAAAAAACAGCAATGTAATCCTGCCAGCGCCCACCAATCTGGGTAAAAGACTCTAAGAGTTCAGCATTCAAACCATTCCTTTTTCCCCAGGAAATCAGTGCTCTACCGCTATCGGGATAAAAGCGCCAGCAATCGACCGGATAACGATGAAAACTACCGGCTGATGGTGCATTTAGGTAAAAGAGTCCCGTGGGCTTTAACACCCGCATCACTTCTAAAAAAACAACCCAAAACATTTCACTGTGTTCGAAACATGAGCTGGACAAAGCGATATCGACAGACGCGTCATCCAAAGGCAAAACGTAAGGGTCTTCCAATAAAACATCGACACCTTTGGCTTTCTGGAAATCGAGGCCAACATACTCAAATTGCGGTGGCGCCACCTGCCTAAGGCTCCCGTTGACATCTTGAGCACCGATATCAATAACCCTTGGCTGACCTTCCATAGGTATCGAGGCGCTATACGCATCAAAAAATTGTGCGGCATTATTCATGGCTGAAGGGTGCATTTTAGATCCTTAGCAAAATCAGCGTTACATGAGGGGTTATTGTGACAGAAACTTTGACTTCTGAATCAAGATCTCCCCGGCAAGCTGGGAGCCAATAAGGTTTAGGTGATCATTGTCTCGATACAAAAGACGTCCCTCGCTCAGCATAGAGCATGTATTTTTATTACAAATTGCGTCGGAAATATCGACCAGCTCCACATTGGGGTGTTTAGCAATTGCAACAAACAGCGCTCGGTAAATCGCTTGATCGCCGTTGTGTTGTTCTAGGGAGATGTCGCATCGCACATCATTGAGTGTAGTTTCATAAACGCACAGGGCGGGGTCAAACCCAAAATCAGGGGCGTCCATCATAAGCACGACTTTAAAACCCCGCCCAACCATCCACTTAACGGTGTTAAACAACTGTTCGGAAAACTGGTCCCCACCTAGAATTTGAATTTTTTCCAGCCAATAAGCCGAGAACACCACGACGTTAATGCCTTTCTGCTCTTCTAGATACCTCAGCGGCCCCTTGAACCTGTCATTACCTAGGAAAGGAATACCGCCACGAATGAGGTAAATAGAGGCTTGGCTGAGAAGCGCCTCAGCGCCGACAAACAATTGCTCAGCATGACTATCCCCATAGAACGCGATACCAGGCGCGCCAGCGCGTTTGGATTTGTGGCAACGAGGCACGTTCTCCCACAGTTCAATTCGGTACTGCAGGTATTCTGCCTCACAGCGATCAAAACGCTGATCCACAACTTCATAGTAACGACCGTGGCCGATATCCCCCACCACTCCTGTCGAGGTTTTCTCATCGGTCGAAGCAAAATGGTGCAGGGTCACAGCGCTTAATGTGGTGATCATCATCATCGCGCAAACTAAAAATATAAGGTGCCGTGTGACGATCTGGCCAGGGTTACGAAACGGCCTCTCAATGTAACGCCAAGAGAGAATTGCTAAAGGAAAAGTGCCAAGAAGCATAGCAATTCGCCACTCAAAGCCAAGCGCCTCACCGATGATGATACGACCAAAAACTAATACGGGTTGATGCCAAAGATACAAGGAATATGAGATCAAGCCCAAACCCACTAGCCATTTCAAAGAGAGCAAGCGACGGACATAGCTCGTGGCTGGGGTCAACCAAATCAACAAGCATGCGCCTAGGGTAGGAACGAGTAGCAATGGACCCGGTGTTGCTGTCAGCTCTGAGAACATAAGCACTGGCACAATAACCGCCAACAAACCTGACAGCACCAGCAGCTCTGCCAAAAGGCCTGTGACCCGAACGTCTGACAGTCGAGAATGCGCCAATACCACAGCCAACATGGCGCCCAAGCCAAGCTCCCACGCTCTGGAAACCAGCATATAAAAGGGCCATTCTGCGTCTCTAGACAAACCAAACTGCGCCATCAAAAAACTAATGACTACCACCGCACTCAAACCCGGTATCAGCCATTTAAATTTGTACAAAACCCAAAAGAAGGCAGGAAAAAAAAGATAAAACTGTTCCTCAACCCCTAGGCTCCAAGTGTGCAGTAGCGGTTTAAATTCCGAAGCCCGATCGAAATAGCCCGCTTCACTCCAGAATACAAAGTTCGAGCTGAACCAAGTTGCACCCAAAAGAGCCGCAGAATAATCTGCAAGGGGATCCGCTGAGAGAAAAACATAAGCCAAAGGTACCGTGGCAGCCAACATCACCAGCAAGGCCGGGAGAATTCTTCGCACCCGACGCTCATAAAAGTGAGACAGGCTAAAAGAGCCCTTTTCAAAATCCCCCAGAACCATTTGGGTAATGAGGTATCCCGAAATTACAAAAAAAACATCAACACCGATAAAGCCGCCCGAAAAAACCTGAAATTCGGCGTGATACAGCATGACAGCTAAAACGGAGATCGCTCTCAGACCGTCAATATCGGGTCTATAAAGCACGGGGTGGGGAGTTTTTTTATCTTCCGGTCTATCAATCATGCTAGGGCGAACTTTGTAGGCAGAGTGAAATTATAGAGATAAAGAGCAGCAATATAGCCGCCGTGCAGCTCATTCAGTAGACTGTACTGGGGTACGCGGTGAGTTTATAGAAATGTCTACGTTTGTCAGGCTTAATTTAGGTTGTGGTGACAAGATCCTCGACGGTTACATCAACGTTGATATTGTTGATGAGCGTGCAGGAAATAAGCCCGACATTAATTGCGATGTCCGGCAGCTGACCGTCTTTGAGGACAACTATGCCGATGAAATTTTAGCAGTGCATGTCGTTGAGCACTTCTGGCGATGGGAAGTACAGGCCATCATTCAGGAGTGGATGCGCGTGCTAAAGCCCGGCGGTAAAATGATTCTAGAGTGCCCAAACCTCATATCGGCCTGCCAGGAGGTACTTAAAGATCCCGATAAAGCTACGCTCCCTGGTCAAGAGGGTCAGCGAAGCATGTGGGTACTCTACGGTGATCCGCGCTGGCAAGACCCGCTTATGGTGCACCGCTGGGCCTATACACCCCGGTCGCTAGGTTTAGTTATGCATCAAGCGGGACTGACCGACCTCAAACAAGAACCCGCGCAGTTTAAGCTCAGAGAGCCTCGGGACATGCGCATCACAGGCATCAAAGCCGACGCTACCCCCGCGCAATAATTATGACTATTACCACCCATATATTGATCGGAGGTCCCAATCGATCTGGCTCAGAGTTGCGTGCTTCTGCGCTAGCCTCGGCACGACTGAGACTCGCAGTCGCTGCAACGGCAGCGCAGGAGCTCGGCCACAGTGTCAGTATTGGCGAGCAGTGCCCAGAGCGGCTGGACCGGCTGATTGTAGGAAAAATAGGCGCTAACGACATCGAAGAACGGCAACACAAATGGCTTTCCATGATTGAGCGGTGCAAGGGGCTCAGGGTGCCGGTTATCCTTGATTACACCGACCATCACCTCGCTAATAACTCAGTTATGACGGCCTTTTATCGTGCCGCCTGTGAACTTGCCGATATCATTTGTGTCCCCACAAAAGCCCTGCAATCTGCGCTGGCCGAGGAATTTGAAATTCAAAGTCGTATTGCGGTGGTGCCCGACCTTCTCGAGTACGAGCCAGTGAAGCCCAAGGACAAACTCGTTAACGCGAAACCCGTTGGACTGTGGTTTGGACATCCCACCAACGCAACATTTCTTGCCCAGTTTATTGACTCACATCGACAGGAATTGGAAGGGCATTCCATCAACCTTGTGTCCTCGTCGCAAACACTCGATATGTTGCAGCGCTATAAATTTTCTCAAACACCCACTGTGCGTATCACTGCGTTTGCCTGGAGCGTGCCCGCAGTGGCTCAGGCCGCACAAGCCTCTGACTATTGCATTATTCCATCCGACTGCGAATCACCCAAACGCTATGCGAGTAACAACCGGTTGGTTACAGCCCTCGCACTGGGACTTCCAACCCTTGCTACCTCGCTCCCCAGTTATAGTGAATTCGGTGATTATTTTGCAGCCATTGGCTCCCCGGAGGAAAACCAGTTCCTGAACTGTTTTGATGTTGGGAGAGGAGGCAGCGAGTCCTTCCAACAAAATCATCTGCACACATTCACACTGCCAGAACTCGCTAAACAGTGGCGCGCCCTTCTACACTGACTCGGCTATTTTTATTTTTCCCGTCTGGCCAGAACCAGCTTTTTTACCAACTCCAAGTGCTCTGCCTTGGGCTGATTCGTTTCAAAGTCCCAGACATACTTAGGTAACCTTACCCCCTCGATATTTACCGAATGCACCGACTCACCCATGATTTCACCCCAAGGTACCGTGTACATACTCAGCTGGGCGTTTTTGAGCCACAACTGGGCGCCGGGAGACGTGGATGTTTCAGGAAATGCGGGGACACCCATAGTGTAGTGAATGTTGCCTTGAGTGAAGTCAACGTCTTGGTAGCCAACAAGCTGATTCCACTTGGAGTCCAATGAACCGATCTCATCCCGACCCACCCATTCGAGCGCGTGCAGCCCAATATCGGTTTCCTGTATGAATTCAGGCGTTAGCTTACGATGAGATGGGTGAGCGCAATTTAAAAGCATGAACGAGGTCTGCTCATAGGTTTCAAGGGATCTCACCACTGACACGGCCAGATCATCACTTATGAGCTGCTCTAGCTCCGTGATATCCGAAGCTAACAGCATATCGGCGTCCATGAAAACGGCGGCCCCTTCAAAATTACATAGCCAGGGCACCAAGAACCTTGAAAAGGTAAAGGGAGTAAGCCCTCTGCGGCTTATTGGTAAGGTATGTAAGACCAGAGGGGTTATCGAGACAGGGCGTGATGCCGTCTCGAAAATAGATGTTGTAAGTGTAGTAAATGAAACTCGCTGTCGTTCGTCGAAACCTACAAAAACCTTCAACACTGGCATCAACTCCTTGAGGGTTTGGCGTCGGGGGTCTCAAGAGCATAGCGCCATGCGGCCTCTACTGCCCCCGGCCAATCCCCCGGCTTGTACTGAACAAACAGGCGGGCCGAAGGAAACAACAGTTCCTTAATACTTTGGTTCTTCCAGCGATACTGCGTCTGGGCTGCAGGAACCAATACTGCCACGGGTACGCCCAAAGCCGCGGCAAAGTGCGCGACCGCGTTGTCTATGGTGATGACGGCATCACAACATCTGATCAAGGCAAATACCCCCTCCAAATCGAAACGATTGTTGAGACCACTCAACGCAACGCGCCGGTCTCCATGGGCAATCACCTCTTGTTCGTGCCCCTCGTCGTACTGCAAGGAAATAATTTCAACCTGAGTTTCTGAAGGCAATCCAGACATCAGATCAGAAAGCTCCATGGAGCGAATTATGCCGTTGGCATCGGAGCCTCCGCGCCAGGATATCGCAATTCGAGGCTTGGTTTTATTGGCCAATAACTGGCTGATTTGCTCGAAACGGCTGGTGTCAGGATTGATCATGGGCTGTTCAAATGTCTGACCTTGCTCTAGCAGGTCTGGCAAAAACAAGGTCATCAAATCACCCATGGGGCAGGCATAGTCAAACGTTGGCAAATCATCGGGCAAGTTAAGTCGGTCGACAAACCGCCAATGGGGGTGTCGGTTCTCAAAAGCCGGTATCAGGCGCTGATCGAGGGCGATGACCGCATTCTTAACCCGCGGCACCATCGCGTCGAGGAACATGGTGAACATAATTTCATCACCAATACCCTGCTCGCCCCAAATAAAAAGCCATTCGTCCTTTAGGGGCTGGCCAACATATTTTCGCGCACTAGTTTTATACCATTCAAGCTTGGGAAAAGCCTCGAACCTAACCCCATATCGACTCAAACCTTCGGTTATATCGCCGCTCCCCAATTTAGCTTCAGCAAGGTCAAAGGCGGCTTCTGGGTCCCATTGATGGCCTAGTAACTGCTCAAGTCCAAAAATGACGCCCGGGGTATCCTGAAGAAAAAGCCTTAGATCGGCATGAACCCGCGAAGCCTCAAGATTTTGGCAGCCTTCGAATAGACGTCGATCGAGTTTATCAAGCTCATCCTCTGCCTCAAAACCTGCCAAACGATATAAAGGCAAAAGACGGTGAACATACTCCCTAGGCTTGGTGGCCTTTGGAAGATGGTTCTCCAAAAGGTCAATGGCCCTTTTGTACTGCGCTAAACCTGTGAGGGTGGCACTGTAATTTTGGATAACAGTTTCGTTTTCGGGCTCTAGTAACAGCAGCTTTTCAAAAAACTGTTGTGCACGCTCGTAATGGCCCAGAACATTTGCGAGGCTAGCCACAACGTTTAAAAGCACGACGTCATCGTCTTCGGGCTGCCCCAGAGGTTCAATGACGGGCTGCATCCACTCCTTCTTATCCAGCTTCTCTGCAGCTTCTAACAAAGACAGCGACAAATAACGCTGTGCCGGGAAGCGCAGCAAACCCAAAGCTGAAAGTCTGGCAAGTTCCTCGAGCTCTTCCTCTTCACGAAGGGCCTTGGCATTTTTTTGAAAGTCTTCAAGACGAAGGTTAGCCACATAGGGGTCGCGAAGAATTTTTTTAATATAAATCCGCCCGACTGAGCTTTTGTCTGGAAATCGCGCCGTAGATTCCCAAGCGAGCAAGGCAGCCTCACCAACGTCCCCCTCTCGAAACGCCACCTCCAGCTCAGCTTCTAACTGTTCGAGCGTTTTAGCTGCTGTCTCCACTGAAGTCATTTGGGCTGCGCCATAGCTACAGCTCTTAACATACCTCTAGCCTTATTCATTGTCTCTTCCCACTCCAGAGCCGGCACAGAATCTGCGACGATGCCAGCGCCTGCCTGAATGTGAACTTCATCATCTTTGATCACTGCGGTGCGGATAGCGATGGCGGTATCCATGTCACCCGCCCAAGAAATATAGCCCACTGCACCACCATATACGCCGCGCTTAACCGACTCTAAACGATCGATAATTTGCATTGCCATCACCTTCGGCGCACCACTCAATGTGCCCGCGGGCAAGGTTGCCCGCAGGGCGTCCATGGCCGTTAAATCAGCTTGCGCCCGCCCTTTTACATTAGAAACGATATGCATGACGTGAGAGTAGCGCTCGATAAGCATGGACTCAGTGACTTCAACCGTGCCGGGTTGAGCGATGCGACCCAAATCATTGCGCCCCAAATCAATCAACATCAGGTGTTCAGCCATTTCCTTGGGGTCTGCTAATAACTCTTCAGCGAGGGCCTGATCCTCCTCCGGATTTTGACCGCGCTTGCGAGTGCCGGCAATAGGTCTAACCGTAACCTCGCCCTGCTCAGCGCGCACCAGTATTTCTGGAGAGGAGCCCACAATTTGGAAATCGCCCATATCTAAAAAATACATATAAGGCGAGGGGTTCAAATTTCTCAGCGCACGATACAGCGAAATGGGGGCACTTCTAAAATCAACGGTCATACGCTGGGAAGGCACGACCTGCATGACATCGCCATCAAGAATAGATTTTCGAATCATCTCGACCCACCCCATAAATTGCGAGGGATCGGTATGGTATCGAGCCGTTGCCTCAATGGCCTCCAATCCAGCACCGTCAAGACTGATAGGCTCAAGTGAGGGGCCAGGCTGCGGCAGCTGATGTTCAAGGACTTCAAGCCGTGCAAGCGCTGCCACGCGGGCGTCAGGCTCTTCTGCATTGGCAGTGACAACCATCGTCAGCGTGCCCGCCAGATTATCAAAAACCAGAACTTCCTCGGCCACCAGCAACAGTATATCCGGAGTGTTCAGGGCATCAGTTTGATCATGCTGTTCAAGCTTTGCCTCCACATAGCGCACCACGTCATAACCAAAATAGCCTACTAAACCACCGTGAAAGACCGGCAAGCCCTCGATGGGCGCACTTCGAAACTTAGCGTGCTGTGCTTCAACCTCGGCCAAGGGGTCTTCACTTTCAACGACCGTCGTGGCAACCCCATCACGCTCTAGGGAGACTCGTTTTCCTCGTACGCGAATACGATGACGAGCAGGTAATCCAATAATCGAATAACGGCCCCATTTTTCACCGCCCTGAACCGACTCAAACAAGAAAGAGTAGGGACCGGCCGCCAGTTTCATATAGGCAGAAAGCGGGGTTTCTACATCGGCAAGAATCGTTTTGGAAACAGGAATCCGGTTGTAACCCTGAGTTACCCAGTAATCAAAGGTCTTTTGATCCATTATGAGTGTACGCTGGCGAGCTCGCGTCTCATTTCATCGATCACCGCGCGATAATCGGGCTGATTAAAAATAGCCGATCCGGCGACAAACGTATCGGCACCTGCCGCGGCAATCTCGGCGATATTACCGGGCCCCACACCGCCATCGACCTCAAGGCGAATATCCAGCCCACTGGCATCAATAAGGGCGCGCACCTCACGGAGTTTATCGAGGGTGGCTGGAATGAACTTTTGCCCGCCGAAACCGGGGTTAACCGACATGAGTAAAATCATGTCGACTTTATCCATGACGTATTTGAGCGCCTCCAAAGAGGCGGCAGGATTGAAAACCAAACCCGATTTGCAGCCTGCACCGCGAATCAACTGCAAAGAGCGATCAACGTGGGTAGAAGCGTCAGGGTGAAACGTAATGTACGTGGCCCCAGCATCGGCAAACATACTAATCAGATTATCGACAGGCTGCACCATAAGGTGAACGTCGATAGGCGCCACTACTCCATGGTTGCGTAACGCCTGACAAACCATAGGGCCAATCGTTAGGTTAGGTACGTAGTGATTGTCCATGACATCGAAATGGACAATGTCAGCACCGGCGGCCAAGACCGTGTCGACCTCTTCCCCAAGGCGGGCAAAGTCTGCGGAAAGTATTGAGGGGGCAATTTTGAAATCGGTCATTACGAAGTCCGAAGCGGAAAGACGTACAGTTTACCTTCAGAGTTGCCGTGGTCGCGAGCTTAGCCAGTGGTTATTCTGCCGATAATGCTCTGAGAGCATCCCAACGCCAACATGAACCTATAGCTAATGGCGCCGAAAATCTGAAGCTCATTGCAGTGCCACTTTGCTAATGCCAGATGACCAAAAGGTCTGGGCAATGGCCGGCTTTGGTTTATACCCGCGTCTGCTTACTCGTGGAAAACAAGGCAATATCTTCGACATCCGGCAGGGCAATGCCATTCGTAGCCGCGAAGTCGTCAATACCTAAGTATTTTTGCACGGCTCGGTGAACATGAGCTGGCGTGAGAACTATGCCACTTTCAGACGTTTCCAAAGAACTAGGGTTAATTTTTCTGGCAAAATGCAGCTCGTCAGAGGCGCCAACTACACGATTACCCCACCGTGCCCCCTGCTCCATAAGCATGTAAGAGCCAATGTTCCAGTGGTCCTTGCCGTTGCCATCGTTATACATGTTGGTGCGCCCGAAATCTGAGCCCACCACCAACAAAATACGATCAGCAAGCCCGAGTTGCTCCGCGTAATCCCAAAAATAATAAATAGCATCGGCCAAGTGGGTATAAAGCGCGTCATGAATGTCATCGTGGTTTTCATGAGAATCAAAACCATCCAGAGCGATATCTGCACTCGAACCCAAACCTGACTGAAACACGAGCAGTGCGCCTTGCATTTGCTGCTTCAAATTAGACCAAAAATTGTTGTCGCCAACCTGGAACGTTTCATCTCCCTCGTAATCATCGGGAGAGGGCAGCCCCTCAGCAAGACGCAATAGGCCTTCCTTCCCATCTAGAGCCTGCTTGTAACGGGTGACGCTGCGGCGCTGACGCGGCGTGAGGTTTGTCGAGGTGAAGAGTTCGGTTACCGACTCTCGAGTTAGCCGCCGTGCCTCACTAATCTCCAAGTCAGGACGAAGCTGATTTGATGTGTCCCATGGCATTTCTGTAGGTTTAGCCAGCTCACGTAAACGTGAAACGTCTCGAAAGCGGTTATAAGAAATAATGCCCGACGTTCTTGAGGTGCCTCCACCAAATACCGAATAGGCCAGAGGTTGCTCTGGCGCATTGGCCGCCGCGTGTAACGCCGTCAGCGAGGGCCGCCCTTCGGCGTTGCTGCCGGTCCAATTGAAAAGACGCCCGGTTTCGTGTGAATTTGTTTGGGCGTCAACTCCATTGACCACCACCATATCTGCACCAAAACGGTTAAAAAAATTAAAATTATCACCCACCGGGGCAAATCGAATATTACCGGCCTCGCCAGGCTCTGCGACATCGGCCCAGTGATTAATTTTTAATTCCCCTGGTGTGTTAACTTTTGGGTCACACAACTGGGTAACATCGGCTCCGCCGCTAAGCTGCAGAGTTACCAGCAACTTACCCGAGTAAGGCGCTAAGCCCGAACCCATCACGCGAAAACCGGTGGTACTCGCTAACGCCCCTGCGCCCAACGCCATAGACTTTATAAAGCGTCTTCGGTTGGTTGATATCGTTTTACGATTAGGCATCTCTTTTCACTCGCTCAATCGTGTAAGTAGGAATAGCTGGTCATTAAGGCATGCACCATTAAGGTCCATGCCCGTAAACTGCCCACAGAATCACTCTTGATACGCTGTCTATCTTCATTGGTTATCAGTGAGGTATCCCAAATTTGGTAGTCAGCACAATGCCCGTTAAACCAAGTGCCATCTTCGCTAACTGTAGTGCTCGCATAATCTACAAAAGCTTCGAGCAGGCGATTTCTAACCTCATCACTAAGTACATTGCCGGTGGCCCGCAGGTACAGAGCATCAAGCTGATGACCTACCGCACGCGCACTAGCACTCGAAGCGTCAAAGCTGCGAGACACGATAGAAGCCTCAGCTGTTAGCGCGTCAAAATCAGGATATCCATCATCAACTCTCGATACGAGCTCAACTTTAAGTTCGTAATCACCCTTGCTCAAATCAAAATTGAGGGTAAAGCCCCATCCACTCCACGGGTAAAAGCTGGTCTTGCCGCTATCAATGGCTTCAAACCAACCCGATCGATTCGTTTCTCCGGTCTCATTATCGGTCCACATTTGTGGCACGAAGACATCACTGTTCTCAAACTCATCGGCACTCAAGGATTTTACTAAGCGGCCAGATTTGTAAACATCAACGCTGGACACCCCTACATTTCTACACCATCCCCGCCACTCGTCTTCCGTACTATTTTCTTCGTCTTGCACACAACCTGGGTTGGTTTGATCTTGTAACGTAATAGCCACAGCTCCATCTCCCACGTCAAAGTCAATACTCCACTCATAAACCTGACGTGAGAAACCGTTTTTGATTTCCGACGGATTACTGTGCTCCAAAGAATAAGTGCTCCCACCTCGACTCATAGGGTTTGTCGTCTTTTCAACTTCAGTGAAGACCCTTCTTTCTGCCTGCGGCCGAGCGAAATCCTCCAAAACAACCTGGCAGGCCAACTCGACCGCCATTTTCTCGCTTACGTTTGACATGAGTGGCGTCTTTTCGCGGTTACGCTTAGTTACCGCCGCGCTATCAATTCCGCCATAAAAAGATGCGTAGCCACTCCACGCAGATGAAAAGTTGGTCAGTTTATTGTAGCTATATCCATCTTCCTGCCAACTTTCGCCCCAAGTGCGACCAAAAACGGCTCTATTTTTACGATCAAGCTCTTCTGGGGTCAGTAATCGTCCTCGACCCACGGTTATTAACGCTTTTTGCTGCGTCTCAGACAGCTCTTGATTGACTTCGGTCGTACGGAACCAAGGAGATACCACCATCTCGGCAAGAAGACTCTTCAGTTTGTAGCCACTCGCGACAAAAGCTGCGGCCAACTCATCGACTAGCTTCTCTTGCGCATTAAAGGCCAAAAGCTGTGCATCATAGTCTGGGAGATTTCGATCAGCTGGCGCGGCAAGGACCTCTGCGCCAAATACCGAAGGCCACCAAAATTTGACCGTAGCTCTGGGGAATCGAGGATCCTCGGCGATCTGCTGCCCTAGCCATTGAATACTGTCTTCCCCACCTCTGTACGCCTTACTATTAAACCCGGGCGCTCGCATATCGCGGTACCAAGTATCTCCGTATTGATACTTTGTTCCTGTGGTAAGGCCCTCGCTCCAAAGCAACCCTGCCAGCACAAAGGGCTCGGGGTATCCCTCATCTTGTTGCGTTGCAAGCGTAACGACGATTTCATAATCGCCCTCGGGCAGGTCAAAATCAAAGGCCATCCAGACGTCATAGTGAAGCTGATAGACGTTACCGTTTAGGTCACCTTGTGGCCGCTGTTCACCGGTCTCGGAATCAGTGTAAGTAGAGGTAGAGAAGCCCGCATAACCCTCAAACTCCTGAGCCTGAAGCTTTAGAATCTGTGAGCCGTTTTCATAGACGGTAATATCGGAAACACCCAGCCGGCTGCACCACCCAAACCATTCCTCCTGGCTACTTCTTTCGACATCCTCGATACAGGAATCTGGGTTACTAATCGAAAAACTGCCTCCTTTTACTGTCGTTACTACCTGAGACACCTCATGAAATTCATAGCGCCCCAAGTTCGTTTCTGAATCATGGGGTAGCTCATAAAGATCACCGTCTGCCCTTTGTGGGTTCTTATAAAAATCGGGCAAAGAATCCAAACCACCATGCTGATTAAGGTAATGACCCTGGTCACCAAAACTCTGATAAGCACCCGCCACCGGATCCATCCGCTCGTGACATACGGTACAAGCTGGGTTGTTCATGGTGGGGTTATTGGTATCGGCTAGGGCAACCGGGTCTGTCGACCTCGGGGCAGATTTTTCAATATCGACACCCAGAAAATGATAGTACGTCCATCGAGCACGAGCCCGATTGCGATTGGTATCGGTGGAAGGATAGCGCCCCAACCACGCGGGCATGGTTAGAACGCCCGAGTGTGGCCACTCGTGGTATTCGGTAACGGTGTATTCGCCAGACTCCTGATCGAAGTTGTTCTCATTTGTGAACGGAATATGACCGACATTCTTTGCAGGCTTGAATGTGTTGAGATGCCTTCGATTATAAAAGCCATTGTCATCGGTAATAGGGTTATCAAAATCCACATCGGCCTGATAAGCCATTGCAGTAAATTGGTTCACCATAGTGTAGTCGGCGGTTACTACCTCTTTATAGGAGCGATCGTTTTCCACAATGTGTGCAATGAGCTCTACCGGCTCCCTGATGGTAGCGATGCGAAGTTCAATGTTAGCGTCGTTTTGAGAGAGGAATGGTTTTCCCCAGTATTCCTCAGTGTCTAACTCCTCTGGCATGCTCTCGGGGAGATTGCGCTCAAAGGCATAATAAGCGGGAAACCGCCAACGAAAATCAAACTGCCAATCAATACCATTGTTGAGCCCGTCTGTAAGCAAACGATCGTTGGCAGCGGTCACCAAAAAATTATGAAAACCGTCGCCACTCATGAGCCGCTTTAAATCCCACTTAAGGGCTTCATCAGAGGCTGTAACACGCTCCAGCGCCGCGTTTGTGGGCACATTCCCTGCCAGAAGAATCGCCGCTCGGCGCAAGGTAGCTTCACGGCTCTCGATTGTAGTGCCCGACCAAATTGCACTGGCATCGACACTACCGTCATCAGTGTTGGCGCCTACGAGTAAAGTAAGGTAATCCGCAAATGCCAGATAATCGCCACTGCCTCGCGTTAGCACCGGCCCTCCGCCGTGGCTACGATCGCCCACAATTTTATCGAGTAACCAGTCAGCTCCTACACCATCGGTGGTCACAAACGCTTCCATGGCCGAGTGATTTGACGATGCGTCGTCAGTAAACAGCAGCCGAGCACCCTGCTGGTCTGCGGTCAAACCTTCCTGATGACAAACCACACAACTTTGTTGCACCACAGGATCCACGTCGCTGATATAGCAAGCCTTGGCAGAGGTATCGCAAGCTTCCGCTGAGGCGCCATCGCCTGACTCTATCTCGGAGCCTGCTCGTACTTCGCTCACGGTATCCAGTAAACCGCTAAACGCGGCATGAGGATTGGCATTCACCGTAGCCAAAGGTGCCATTGCAAGAATTACAGTGAGAAGTCTCAACGCGATCGCAAGCTTGGTGAAAAACCCACTGTCATCAGCAGGCTTGCGGGCGAAGCGGTGTTGCTTATCGGTTAGGCAATTCATAAACACTTAAAGTCTCTAGCGTTTTAACGCTCTTGATTGGCTAGTGCCTTAACTAATCGTGAGTTTTTGGGCGAAGGCGTCCTATCCGCTTTCGTTGCCTTTTGTTTTGAGCTGTTATACACCGCCAGCTTTACGCACGCTGTCAAAGTTTACAAAAAGTGCTACAGATTTCAAATAATAAAATCTACTAGGGGCATCGCGATGTATTAGGTGGGCTTGCTAAGCAACAGGGGTCGCCAGAGCCGAGATCGACGCCACCCCACTAACGGGGCTCGTTAGCTTATCCGACGCTCTTGGGCAACGGGATCACAAGTTTGGCCAAGCCCGCACCACCGAAGCCGGTAGTGCGGGCCAACGCCATTGAACTAGCACCTCGTTTTCATACCCCAGTCTGCAAACTGGCTGAGAACAGGGGGATATCTTCCACGTTTTGAATAGCAACGCCTTTTTGTGTGGCGAAATCATCGATACCTAAATACTTTTGCACGGCGCGGTGAACGTGGGCTGGCGTGACAATGATACCGCCGTCTGAGACATCCAAGGAATTGGGGTTGATTTTACGGGGAAAATGTAACGCGTCGGACGCCCCCACAACGCGATTACCCCACCGGGCTCCCTGCTCCATAAGCATGTAAGAGCCAATGGGCCAGTGGTCTTTACCATTGCCGTCGTTGTACATGTTGGTGCGGCCAAAATCCGAACCCACAACCAGCAAAATTCGATCGGCCAAGCCCAGCTTTTCAGCGTAATCCCAAAAGAACGTAATGGCATCGGCGAGGTGGGTATAAAGCGCGTCATGGATAGCGTCGTGGTTTTCGTGAGAATCGAATCCACCCAAACTTAAGTCAGCACTAGAGCCCAGACCAGACTGCATGACGGTCAGGGCCGCTTGCATTTGCTGCTTTAAATTTGACCCAAACATGTCGTCGCCGGCCAGAAACTCATCACGTTGTTGGAGCTCATCTTGGTTTGGCAAAAACTCCGCTAGCCTTTCCAAACCTTCGCGGTCTGCTCGCGCAGACTGAAAAGTGGTAAGACTCTTACGCTGACGGGGCGAAAGGTCAGCAGAGGCCAAAAGCACTGAGACAGACTCCTTAGTGAGTCGCTGCGCCTCTAAAATTTCTGGCTCCGGACGCGCGAAGCTTCCGTCCCCCCACCAATTACGGTGAGGCGTCGCCAGGCTACGCAGCATGCTTATGTCATCAAAGCGGTTATAAGACAGCAGGCCCGCTGTTCGGGTGGTATTGCCACCATAAACTGAGTACGCCAAGGGCTGGTCAGGTGAATTCGCTGCAGCATGTAGTGCTGACAATGAGGGTCGCCCTTCAGCATTGCTGCCCGTCCAATTGAAAAGCCGGCCCGTCTCGTGGGAGTTGGTTTGGGCATCTACCCCGTTCACCACCACCATGTCGGCACCAAAACGGTTGAAGAAATTGAAATTATCGGCCACGGGGGCAAATAAGATATTTCCAGCTTGTCCGGGGTCGGCCGTATCGGCCCAGTTGTTAATTTTCAGCTCCCCGGGCGTGTTAACTTTGGGGTCACACAGCTGCGTCGCATCAGCGCCGCCGTTGAGCTCCAGGGTCACCAACAACTTCCCCGCGTACGGGGTTAAACCCGACGCCATCACTCTAAAGCCTGTGGTACTCGCCAAAGCACCGGCGCCTAGCGCCATGGATTTAACAAAGCTTCTTCGGCTGGTCGCTACAGTTTTACGCTTAAGCATTTTTCGTCACCCTTCAATCGTGCAGATAGAGGTAGCTGGTCATTAAGGAATGTAAAATCATCGTCCAGGCCCGCATCATGCCATCCCCGTCCTCGAACCTGAGTTGCTGTTTCCCAGCTGATGGCTGTTGGTCAGGCCAGATTTGCCAATTGTCGCAGCCGCCCTCAACATTGTTAAAGTCACTGCCCCAGCCCTTCGCCAAATCTGCGTGGTTGGTTAGGGCTTCAACGAGTGTGTCAATCTCGGCCTCACTGGGCTTGCGGGTCGTCGCATTGTGCAACAACTGTGTCATTTGCCGTCTAATTTGCTGACTTGTCGTGGTGTCCCCACCGCTATCGATCGCCAGTGCCGTTACACCGACCGTCATAGCCTCGTTAACATGATTTTCAGTCAAGGACGTGGCAAGGGTTAGATCAATCTCGTACTCACCGGCAGGAAGGTTCAGCAGGAGTTCAACCCAAGCATTTTCGTGCAACCAGAAGCCTCCCGCAGCATCGATAACGTCACCACGGAGACGCTCCTGGCCTTGATGGTCGATGTAAGTATCAAACACAACGTCAGTCATCTCCGGCAAATTCACACCATCAATTACTAGACTCTCGCCGGAAGAGATTCTCCGAAGGATAATCTGTTGAATGATGAGGTCCGCATTCGAGGGCTCACCGTCAATGCTGCGATAGGAGTCGCGAGTGAAATCAGAGATACGGAGTGCCGTCTGCCCCCCAACCAGCGTGACAACCCCCGACACAACCGGATGGTCCATCCAGTTACCGGGCCATTGATCAGTGACGGGGACCTGCCCTAGCAGCTCGAAGGAGTCGTCCAGCAGTAAGTCTGCGGCCGACAACCGCGGAATTTCAGTGAAAATAATTCGCTGCTCACGGGGTTTGGAGAAATCGTCCACGACAGCCTGACAAGCCAGATCTATGGCCATTCTCTCAATGACATTTGACATTAATGGCGTCTGTTCACGATTCCTTTTCGTTATCGATGCACCATCGATGCCCCCGTAAAAGGCAGCATAACTCCCCCGCCCTGTGAAGTTGGTTTGCGGTCTATATTCGTGTGCTTGATCACCCGACCGCTGTCCCCAGGTTCGGCCAAAAACCGCGCGATTTTTCCGATCAAGCTCTTCGGGGGTGAGCTGCCGGCCACGACCCACCGTCTCTAAAACGGTTTTCTGAGTTTCTGACAGGCTGCCCACAATCGCAGTGGTGCGGAACCAAGGGGAGAGCATCATATCGGCAAGAAGACTCTTCACGTTAAAGTCGCCAGCGGCAAAGGCTGTCGCCAATTCATCGACCAGAGCTTCCTGAGCGTTGAATGCCAGCAACTGCGACTCATAATGGGGCAGGCTTCGATCCACTGGCGCCACAAGCACCTCACTGCCAAATACCGAGGGCCACCAAAACTTGACCGTGGCTTCTGAAAACCTGGGGTCTTCGGCAATTTTTTGCCCTAACCACTGAAGGCTATCTTTGTCATTAGTAGCCGCCTGGCCATTGAAACCCGGGCTGCGCATATCACGGTACCAGGTATCACCATATTGATAAGTATCGGCCGATGTTAGGCCCTCCGCCCATCGCAATCCTGCCACGACAAAGTCTTCGGGATACCCCTCCTGTTGGCTTGTTGCTAGCGTCACCACCACTTCGTAATCACCCTCGTCCAGCGGCAATTCAAAAGCCATCCAAGAGTAATTCCAAAGATTATAAAGATCGCCGTTCCAATTCAGATTCCCATGGTTGTACCGCTCACCTGTTTCGGAATCTGCACCAGTAGAGATCGTGAAGCCGAGATATCTGTCAAACTCTGAGGCCCTTAGCTTCAGTACCTCAGAACCGTCGGCGTAAACAGTAATGTCTGCAACAGCTAAATTAGTGCACCAGCCAACCCATTCCTCGTCGGTACTATTTTGCTCGTCTTGGATGCAAGGGTCTGGATTACTAACGGTGAATGTTCCTCCTTCTCGTGTTGTTACCGCCTTTGAAATCTGATGGACCTGAGTATCTTCTTTGGGAACCAGATGCTCCAGTTGGTGTAAGTCTCCAGCGGCTGTTTGAGGTCGTTTGTAACCGTCAGGAAGGGAGTCTAGCCCGCCCCATTGATCAAGATAGTTGCCACCATCACCAAAGCTTTGATAAGCACCCGCCACGGGATCCATGCGTTCATGACAAACCGTGCAGGCTGGGTTGTTCATGGTGGGGTTGTTAGTGTCTGCTAATGCCACAGGGTCGGTGGTTCTGGGCGCCGATTTTTCAATGTCCACACCCAGGAACTGGTAATAGGTCCAGCGAGCTCGGGCGCGATTACGATTCGTATCGGTAGAGGGGTACCGAGAAAGCCAGGCCGGTGTGCTCAACACCCCAGCATGGGGCCAATCGTGGTACTCCGCGATCGAATAGATCCCCGCGTCTTGGTCGACAACGTTGTCATTAATAGAGGGAATGTGCCCGCTATTTTTTGCGGGCTTGAAGGTGTTTAAGCGCGATCGATCGTAGAAGCCATCATCGTCATACATGGGCTCATCAAAAGTCACATCTGCTCGATAAGCCATGGCCGAGAATTGGTTGACCATAGTGTAGTCTGCGGTCACAACTTCTTTATAGGATCGGTCGTTTTCAACGATGTAAGCAATCAGCTCAAGGGGCTCGCGGATCAATGCCTGCCTAAACTCTCCATTTGCACTTCCTCGATCCAGAAAAGGCCGGTCCCAATATTCTTCAGTATTAAACTCCTCTGGGCGATCTTCGGGGAGGCTGCGCTCAAACTGCTGGAAAGTGGGAAAGCGCCAAGTATTAAACTGGAAGTCGATGCCATTATTCAGCCCATTTGTTAACAACCTATCGTTGGCTCCAGTGGTAAGGAAATCGTGGAAGCCCTCACCTTCCATTAGGGCAATCAATTCGCTCTTTAGCCCGTGCTTGAGCGATTGTGCACGCCGGATTGCAGCAGCACTGGGGACCTTTCCTGCCAGAAGGATACCCGCCCGGCGCAGAGTTGTTTCCGGACTTTCCATCACGGTGCCCGACCAAATCGAGCTGGCTTCAACACTACCGCCACCAGTATTTGCTCCGACAAGCAGGGTGAGGTAGTCAGCAAACGCAAAGTAGCTATTGCTACCCTGCACCAATACCGGACCGCCGCCATGCCCCAAATCGCCGACAATCTTGCCCAACAACCAATCGGCACCCACACCGTCGGTGGTTACAAAGGTCTCGAGGGCGGCGTGATTGGTGGCCGCATCGTCGGTAAAAAGCAGCCGTGCACCTTGCTGATCTGCGGTTAAGCCTTGCTGATGACAGACCACGCACCTCTGCTGGACTACGGGCTCAACGTCGCTGATATAGCACGCCTTGGCAGTGGATCCACAAGCGGCCGATTCCAGAAGTGATTGCTGATCAGTAAAATCAACTGAAGCCAGCAGTGATTGCTCGTCAGTTACACCAGCGACCGCTTCGGTGGCACCTTCTCTCATGAATGACGCTGACGTAATGTTGCTCGAATAGTAGCTGGCGGCTTGGCGCTTAAACTCAAGCACCTGACTATCTGCGTTGCCTTTGGACTGCGCTCCCAAGATCAACAACACCACCATCTCTGACTCGGTAACGCGACCCGTTGTAAGGTCAGCGGACCAGTAAGCCACATCGGAGGCCGTTGCTGGTCGGTCAAAGAGGTTGAGGTACATAGCCCTGACTATCGCCTCGGCACCTGATTGCGTGAGCCCGTCATTCGCGCCTATGCCCGAATACCACTCCTCACTCAGCGTAATATCGTTCGTCAGCTTCTTCAGCGCTAAACTTCGGGCTTGTCCTGCAGCGATTGCAGAGTCAAGCTGGTTTACCCAGTAGGCTAACCCTCCGGGATCGGGGGCTCTTCCTTGCAGGCCAATATAGACCTCGGTAATTTGAATCTCGCTTTGAGTGATGTCTATATCCGCCTCAATGGCTGACAGGCCTGCAACAGAGTCGTAATCAGACACGGCCAGCGTTCGCTTGACCGGCGTATTGTCGAGTAATGGGGCATTAGGGTTGGCTTGGGCTGGAACGCCAAAAGCTAGAAGGCAGGCCCCCACCAAACATGCAAACGCCTGCATTACGCCGTTGATTGTGACGGCGTCTTTGCCAAACCGGGGTAGCTCTAGAGGTTTCTTAATTGGTGTGCGTCTCATAAGTCAGCCTGCCTTTAATGCCCCTGCTGATATCTAAACGACACTGTTGTCGTTCCAGCATAGGGCTTTGTAAATTTGGTTTTCATTTGTAAACCCAGACCGTTATGCGGGTTTAACTACGCTGGGTGCTCAAATATAAAAATTTCAGAGCATCCAAAGCCGAGAAAGGCAATATTTGATTAACACGTGAATTACATTTCGATCCACGAGATAAGGTGTTAAATGATTGTTTAAAAGCCATCATTGGCTCAGGGCGCAAATCTTCCATAACAAATCCTTGTTGTTGATCTAACGACTTCATGTCCTTAGTTTGTGGCAACCTTTGACCGATAACTGTGCAGTACCCGCCAGTCTGTGTGCTCATTTCGCCAAACTTAACAGCTCACATGCGTCAAGATATCGCAAAAATTTCCCTTTATGCTATTAAAATCGCGATATGCGTCTCAAATTGATAAAGATTCGGGCGACATAAGCTTGGCAAAGATTCTGTTTGCATTAATTCACGTTTCCCAAGGGGCGATATAGACGATGGGGTGCAAGCATCACGGCCGGGAACCGAGACCAAGAGCTTAGAACTCGCAACCCCGTTTACCCCACATTGAATTACCAGGCCGTCCTACAGGCCTCATCTACAGCTTGCAGACGCTCGGGTGTGCCCACATCGACCCAGGGGCCAACATGGACTTCGCCAGAAACTTGACTGGCTGTGATCGCCGCATCTAAAAGCGGCTTGAGCGGCTGTTTGACGGGCGAGAGACCCAGAAAGAACTGCGGGCGATAAACCGCAATACCACTAAAGGTGAAGGAGATTTGACCTTTGGGGAGAAGGCACCCATGTTCCAGACTAAAATCGCCATCAGCATGATGGGGTGGATTAGGCACCAGCACTAAATGCGCGTCCGTGGCGCGAGGTGCAGCATTAATCAACCGCTCAAAAGGGTAAGGACACCAAATATCGCCGTTAACAACGAGGAAGGGGCTGTCACCTAAGACGGGCAGCGCTTTAATAATGCCCCCCGCAGTCTCCAAAGGCTCTGACTCAACCGACACGTGGATATTTAAACCCCAGCGGCTGCCATCACCACAGAAGTCCACAATTTGGTCCGCTAAATACGCCGCATTGATAACCAGCTCTGTAATTCCCGCGGTCTTTAAATTGACAATATGGTGTTCCAGCAGCGACTGGCCCGCCACTTTCAGCAGCGGCTTGGGAGTGTCCTGTGTTAACGGCAGCATGCGGCGCCCCATGCCCGCCGCCAGTATCATAGCCTTCACGTTAATGTCACCGAGCGGTACCAAGCTTGCTTTTGACAAACCGGAACGATCTGCTGGGTGAGGAGATTTTGGAAATCCGCCACTGAATCCATTGACGGTGCATAAATGGCTGTCACCTGTAACACGTAAGCCAGAACAAGGGGCAAATCATTAAGATAGCCGGGCTTGCCATCTCGCAAGAAGAGCCGGGCGAAGATACCCAGCACTTTAATGTGGCGCTGCATACCCATGAGATCAAACCAAACCACAAACGTGGCATCGTCTACAGGTTCAAGTCGCCCTTGCTCAGTCATAAGCCGCTTGTGATCAAGCAACCAAGCCAGCTGCTGCTGCCTAGGCCAATGCACGTAACAGTCTTTGAGTAGAGACACAGGATCGTAAGTGATGGGCCCCATTACCGCATCCTGAAAATCGATAACAGCAAGCTCCCCATTGCGGACTACCATTAGGTTTCGGCTGTGAAAATCGCGATGTACCACCACTTGGGGTTGTCGAATTGCGTTATCAATGAGGCTCTCAGAGAGATCGCCAAAACACCGCTCCAGCTCATTCGTCCAGGCTACACCGAGCAGCTTGGGCACAAACCAATCTCGGAACAAATCTAACTCTTGCTGAAGCTTGGAGGCGTCGTAAGCTGCCAGCCCTGTCGTAGCGCTGGGTATTGCGGCTAGTAGACCCGCCATATTGAGGGCCATGGCATACCAGGCACCCGCGGAATGATCACTCAAAACCGGTAACAACACCTCATCGCCAAGATCTTCCAGTAGCAGGAAACCCGCCTCGGCATCTGCGGCGATTAGGGCGGGCACACGAAGAAACGCATCCTCTAGCAGCCGTCGAACATGAAGAAATTCAGGGGTCTTCTCCGAGCTTGGCGCGTCTACCGCGATTAAACTTCGCGCAGGTGTTGTGGCTTTTGGACCCATTACCACCCGGTAATACTTGCGGGGACTGGCATCTCCAGCAATTAAATCAAGGCTGAAGTCTTGCTCTGGCAGTTTAGTCGTCGAGGGTTGGCTGCTATTAATCAGCGAAGGCTGTGACATTTGAACTAATTGCGCAGATACCCAGGCTCTTAATACTGAAGGCTCTCTCACTTCATGACTCCGACGTTACCCACAAACCGTAATTGTTGTCAGTTAGTATTCATGGATTTATGCGACGAAGCTAGCGCCCCAACAAGGCGTGGTACCGAATGTACACACGGCTCAACGTTTTATTGCTGCCAAGAGGTGTAATCCCCGATCATTAAAAGACATAAAATCACTTGGCAGCAGAGTTTTAACGGCCCACTAAATCTCAAGACGAACCAGCATCCTATCCCAGGCTGTTAAAAATCAGTCCACGCGCATTGCAAACAGGTTTTTCTTGTATCGCTGCAGTAACCCAACCGGGCAGGCCCATCTCCTCCCGACTTAACTGTTCTGGACTTGGCTCGGCGCTCTTCTTAGACTGGCTACCTACTCTCTTTGATCAACGTAACCGTGAACTCACTTAAGCCTAAGCACCAACAGGAACTGTTGCTAATTTGTGGCATGCACCGCAGTGGCACCAGCTTGGTGACCAAGTGCTTCGAATGCTTCGGTTATGGGCTTGGCGAGACCCTCATGGCGCCCAGCAGCGACAACCCAAAGGGGTTTTTTGAAGATCTAGATATCGTCAATCTTAACGACAACTTGCTGCGCGATAACGGCTCCTACTGGGATGCACCGGTGTTTGTGGGACAGGGACCACTCAGTTGGGATGCGACACACTTAGACGCCGGCGTTAAACTTCTCACCGCCAAACTCGCCCGCGAACCCAGACTGGCCATAAAAGACCCCCGACTTTGCCTGCTGCTTCCTTTTTGGCGGGCTGTTGCCGAATCTCTTAATATCCCACTGCGACTCTGCCTGGTCTTTAGAGACCCGCTTGATGTGGCAGCGTCACTGCAGCAGCGCAACGACTTACCACTCTCAATAGGCCTGGGGCTCACTCAGGCCTATTGGTCGCAACTACTGACCGATACTGACCCCGATAGCTTTGTGGTGAGCTATGACGAATTTTTGAAGCACCCAGACGTGACCCTAGGTCGTATTGCAACCTGGTTGGAACGACCAAGCGATGCACAAACCACCCGGCATTTTCTTGACGATTTTCTAGATGAAGACATGCAGCATCATGCGCACCGCCTTGAAAATTTGCAGGAAACCACAGCTACTTCACCGGCGCTGGCAGGGGCATCACAGGCACTGGCACAGCGCAGTAATGACCAATCGGTCGCTGGCCGTGCATGGGACATTGGAGCAGAACTCGAGATCGGCGCTTTTTCTGAGTTGCTTGCCTTTCAACTGTCAGATCGCCTTGCTCAACTGCACGCCACCAATGAGGAAGCGGCGCGACTACAGCAACAAAATGCGCAGCATGGCTTCGACCTCGAAGATCTCTCAAATCAGAAGGCTGAGCGAGAAGCGCACATTGATCTGCTAATAGAGCGTCAGGCCGAAATTCATAGCGAATTGGTCGTGAGCCAATCTGTTGTTGAAAAAGGCACGCTTGCGCTTGAGGCTGAGAAATCGACCAGCCAGCAACTCGCCGATTCGCTGTCAACCGAGGTTGCTGAGAAAGCAGTGCTTGCCCGTCAGCTAGAGCGTACGGAGAGTGACCTAGAGAATACGACCAATGATTTGCGAAGCGTCAGCAATGATTTGGAAAACACCCAAAATGACCTGGTCGCTATGGAAGGCAAAGCCAACTGGCTTTTTGCTTTACTCAAGATAGATTACGGACGACTACTGCAATACGACGCGTCATTTCTGGGTCGCATACATCGGCTGAGCCGGCGCTGCTATCGGTTATTAACTCTCCAGAGAGGGCGCGGCACGGCCTATGACGATGCCCTAGCGGCTGCCGCTACCTTTTTCTCTGACCATAACCTCACAACGCCCAAACCTGCACCCAGAAAGCGCCAACAAGTGTTGGCGATGGCTCGATACACGCTGAAGCACCCGGTAAGTTCTGTGCGGAGTATGAGCCTCCCAAGAGTGCGTAAAATTTTCAAAACCATTACCTCTACAGAGGCCCAAGACCTTGAGACTTGGGTCGCGGCGCGATTTCCTGAAGCGGAAGACATTTCAACTGTTGTCGAAGTGGCGCCAGCACCCGATGCGCCATTAATTTTCCCCGCGTCGAAAAAGCCCGTTGTGTCTATAGTAATCCCGGTCTACAACGAATGGGTTATTACCCATCGCTGCCTCTGGTCAATTTTGCAGCACACTGAAGGCGAGTATGAAGTAATTGTCGCCGACGATTGTTCAACGGATGAAACCGTGAACATTGCCACCTACGTACAGGGCGTTCATGTCGTTCGTCACGCAGAGAACCAACGCTTTTTACGCAACTGCAACATTGCCGCAGCGCAAGCCCGAGGCGAATTTATCCTACTGCTTAACAACGATACCGCCGTCACCGCAGGCTGGCTGCCACCGCTGCTGGCGCTATTTGAGAACGAATCAGTGGGCATTGTCGGGCCAAAACTGCTGTTCCCCAACGGTAAATTGCAGGAAGCGGGGGGCATCATTTGGAATGACGCCTCAGGCTGGAACTACGGAAGAGCCGACGAGCCCTCCCGACCCCAATACAATTATGTGCGCGAGACCGACTATGTTTCCGGGGCCGCACTCATGATTCGACAATCACTGTGGCAAGCTGTCGATGGTTTTGATGAGGCCTTTGTGCCGGCTTATTACGAAGACACCGACTTGTGTTTCACAGCACGCCAAGCCGGCTTCAAGGTGCTATACCAACCGGCGTCTACCGTTGTTCACTATGAAGGCATGTCCAATGGCACTGATCTCGAGACCGGACAAAAACAATATCAGGTAATCAATCAGCAACGCTTTTACGATAAGTGGTTACCGGTTCTCACCGCCGAAAATTTTGCCAATGGTGAGCACGTCCCGTGTGCCCGAGGAAAAACAAAAGGGCAACGCGCCGTTCTGGTTGTTGATCACTACGTGCCACATTACGACAAGGACGCCGGCTCAAAATCGACCTGGATGTATTTAAAGCAGATGGTCGCAATGGGCTACCGCGTTGCGTTTATGGGCGCTAACTTTTTCCCGCACCAGCCCTACACGCATGAGCTGCAACAACTCGGTGTTGAGGTTGTCGTAGGGGAAGCTGTTGCCCAGCGACTCGATGCCTGGCTGGCAGAGAATTTACCCTACTTTGATCATATTTTTATGCATCGACCTCATGTTGCCGAGCAATTTCTGCCCACCTTAAAAAAGCACGCCTGCTGCCCCAAAATATCTTATGTCGGTCATGATCTTCACTTTCTGAGAACCCAACGAGAGTTTTTGCTGAAGGGCGACCCCGCCCTTGAGCGCGAGGCCGCGGCTTGGCGCGAGCGCGAACGCGCAGTTATCGAAACCACTGACAACACTTTATATTTTTCCGACACTGAGGTGGCCGAAGTGGAGCAGCTAGTCCCCAGTGCCCATGTAAATTCGATACCTTTGTTTATTTTGGAAGACCTCAAACTCGAGCACGTAATCACAGACGTGACATCACTCATTTTTGTCGCTGGCTTCAATCACCCACCCAATATTGACGCAGCCCAATGGCTAGTGGGGGAGATACTGCCCTTAGTGCTCGCCGCGCGACCTGACGTGCATTTAAATATTGTGGGGTCTAACCCCTCTAGTGAGGTTTTGGCACTGGCAAACGACAAGATAGAGGTTCATGGCTATGTCACCGAATCGCGTCTGCAGGAGCTTTATGCCCAGGCTCAGTGCGCTGTGGTGCCACTGCGTTTTGGTGCTGGTGTTAAAGGCAAGGTACTGGAGGCTATTCAAATGGGGGTACCCATGGTCACAACACAGATTGGTGCCGAAGGAATACCCAGTGCTGACCACGTTATGGCTATTGCCGATGAGCCAGAGATGTTTGCCCAGGCGGTGATACAACAGTTGGATCAAACCGCCGAAAACTCTTCGACCAGAGAGAGCTGGATAGCCGCCCATTTTTCTCCCGCCGCCGCGTCTTTAGCCCTTGAAAGCATTATGGGGCTCGCCGCTAAGGCCTTGGATACAACGCGTGATTCTGCGTAAAGCCTCAGGGTGTCACTGGCCAAGTCAGGGTGGCATAGGGGTCACCGTAAGTACCGCAGTTGCATATCATGGCTCTTAGCGCCGGCTTAATCATACTGGCGCTGAGCCTCTGGGTGTTTCTGGGCCTGCTGCCGCTGCGGGTGCTGCTGCATTGGCTGTCTATTGCCCCACCCCACCGAGCCTTGCAGCTAAGCTTGGGATTTGTTTTGGGAGCTGCGGTTACCGCTGCCGCCTTCATGGTCGGATCAGAGCACCCCAGACTAATAGCGCTTGGCGTTGCCGCGGCCTCGCTGAGCGCCGCTTGGTATTGTTTTTACCTCGGCAGTAAGAGTAAAGAGCATTTTTGGAGGGACGACACAGGGCTCGCCGCTTACAACACTTACTCTGCGTTGGGAGTTATATTTGCCGGGCTGCTGTGCCTGCATTTGGCGCTTATTCTTGCCGAAAATTTAACGCGATCTGTCTATCCGTGGGACGCCTGGACCACGTGGATCTATCGAACCAAGCTCTGGTTTTTTAATGGCGAAATAGCGCCGCTTTTACCGCCCGCACTCTGGTTGTCTGAAGGGGGACCAACGCAGGGTACGATTGCGGCCCACGAATATCCGGCTTTTATTTCTCTTATTGCCCTATACCCCTCAAGTCTTGCCAACGAATGGTCTGATCATTGGGTTAATCTTCCGTGGGGCCTGTGCGCCGTTGCACTAGCCGCCGGAGTTTTTGGGCTCTGTCGCGAGTTAAAAATCTCAAGTACCGCCGCACTGTTCGCCGCGCTTGCCCTATTCAGTGCGCCGTTATTGCATATCCACTTTGCCATGGCGGGCTACGCAGATGCCTGGATGACAGCAACCACAGGGTTGGGCTTGGCCTGCTGCCTGGGTTGGGCTCACAAACGCCAAACCAATGTGTTGGTGTGCGGTGTCATCTTCCTGTTGCTCGGGGCGTTTATAAAGCGCGAGGGCGTCCCTTGGCTTGGGCTCGCCCTGATTTGGCTCGCCGCCTGGGAAATAATTCGTCACTACCCAATACGCGCGGCATTGTGCTCGGCACTGATTGTCACCGGGATCGGGGGTCTCTTGCTTTCAAACGGGTTATTGCCCCTTGGGCCTTTAGGGCAGCTGGGGATCTCAGACCAACAACTGTTTTTAGGGCCGCTGGGTAACTTTGCGCTTTCCAACCAAGCGGTCTTGGGTGCGTACCAAGCGTCTTTCATTGCGCAAGGTAACTGGCAACTTCTGATACTGCTTTGGGTCTTTAGTTGCTGCGTTCTCGCCAAACGCAACGGCGCGCTGGTAGTCGCTAGCCTCTCGTTAGTAACGCTATTTTGGTTTTCACAATACGCCATTTTTCGTTTTACCCAGCTTGGTGACTTCGCTGTCTCAGGTACAGCCATCAACCGACTTTTCTTGCACCTGCTACCAGCGCTGGCCGTCACCATCGGTGCAGGCTTTCATCAGTTGAGCGCAGAGCATGACGACGGTCTTCATCGCTATCGCACGTGGTTGGTCGGGGTTGGTTTTGCGGGCGTGCTCGTTGTTGGCGTTGTCTGCATGATGGTTTTTGTCAACGCCGACAGCACCAAAACACCGACCCAGCGATTTGACCAAAGTAACCTGCAAGCCTTTGCCGGACAGGTAAGCTGGCTGGAGCGAGGCTTTCAACTCAAACCAACCGGTGAAGGGGTTGCTGCCGCTGGTCGACGAGGCAACGTCTTAATGGCGGCAGACTTCCCGTATGTGCGCATCGTATTAAATCAAGCCCCAAAATCGCTATCCTTTTTCTGGCGGCGGCAAGATACCCCCGGAGACTTCCATACCCTTCCTGTCACCGCGAAGCAGACATTGCTGGCATTACATCAGAGCTCTGCCTGGCGTGGCTCCGTCGTGATTGAGTACGGGCTCGTTCAGGGAGGAGAACCCACCCCCCTGCCAATCGTTCATGACGTGTCACTACTCACCTCTGCGTCATTTTCCGATGTTGCCACCTTAATGAGTCGCTGGCTCGCGCCCAAACCCCACAACTATCAGTCCATTAATTTTCTTAGCACAGATGCGGCAGACACTTGGCCGTCTTCCAACAGTGCTGTCATAGCGGCGGCGGTGTTGATTATGGGGCTGCTCCTGATACTCAGGGCGTCGCGCTCAGCAACGTTAAATGGTTATGGGCCGCTGGCGGGCCTGAGTGTCGCTGCTTTGCTGGGGTTGTTTTTGCTCGGCGAGGCGATAGCTTTGAACGGCCATACCGCCCGCCTCCCCATGAACACGAGCGGCGTTTACGCACCCGCTGACAAACCCCTTGAATTAGCGCAGCGTCTCAAACCGCATATTCCAGCTGCGACACCGCTGTTAATTTTCCCGGCGAGCCCAGCCCAGTCTTTCCAGGCTCTAAGGCTCGCGTACGACCTGTTGCCGCTGCCCGCGTATGCTGTGCTGCCTGAGCTCGATTTAAGCACCACAAAATTCCCCAAGGACTGGCCCGGGTTGGGCCTGTTGCTCGACAACCCGGCTAACTTGCCAAACACATTAAATCGCCTGCAAGCTTCCTCTCTCGGTAACGCCGAACCCCTGCAAGCTGGTGAGGATTGGATGCTCTTTCAGGGTCCGGGTTACCCTTCACGCAATGACAGGCTCCCTTCTCAGCAGACCAAACAAGCCGGCGCCCGGGAGTGATTCAGTGACCGATACACCCTTGCGTAGCGGTAACACGAAAAAGGCTTCGAGATGACGGACCGCCGTGTTCAAGAGCATCGCGTGCTGCACATCGGGAAATATTTTCCGCCGCGTTTTGGTGGTATGGAGACGTACCTATCTGACTTGATGCACGTTCAGAAAGCGTCGGGTATGGCTGTAGCCGCGGTAGTCCATCAACATTCGCCCGGTATTCGTGACAGTTACGAGGGTCAGGAGGGCGACACTGACGCAGCCGGAGCTGCCTACGTTTATCGTGCGGCACGTTGGTTCAATGTTGGAGTTGTACCTTTCGCGCCACTCTTCGCGCTGACTTTGGCTAAGGCTATAAAAGAGTTTCGTCCCACCGTGCTGCACATTCACCATCCAAACGCCAGCGGCGTATGGGCACTGCTGCTGCCCTCAGCCCGCCGGCTCCCCTGGGTTGCGACCTGGCATGCCGATATTCTGACTCCTGAGGCCTCCTTTACAATAAAGCTGGGCTACCGGTTCTACCGGCCGCTGCAATACGCACAACTGGCCAGAACTCAACGAGTACTGGCTACATCAGAGCCCTACCGCTCGGGTTCTCCAGTTCTGACTGCACTGGAGTCGCGCTGCGAGGTGCTGCCTCTGGGTTTAGATCGGCAACGGTTACCACCACCGAATAAAACTCAAGATACGCCCGCTCAGGCATCAGAAAAATCCCACGCTCCACTACGGATATTGTCCGTTGGCCGAATCGCCACGTACAAAGGCTTTCATCATTTATTGAAAGCCCTAGAGTTTTTGCCTAGCGCAACGCTCACTCTAGTGGTGAGTGGCAACAGTGCCGAAATAGCCGCCCTCGAAGACCAGATCTTGCGCCTTGGCTTGAGCGCACGCGTTAACCTCAAAAGAAACCTCAGTGACGAAGCGCTGTGGGATCAATACCGGGCCTGTCAGGTATTCTGTCTTCCCTCCACCGATAAAACCGAAGCCTTCGGCATGGTGCTGCTAGAGGCCCAGCACTTTAATGTGCCAGTGGTCGCTTGCGATATTCCCGACAGTGGTGTGCCCTGGGTTGCCGCCAAAAACCGCCGCTTTGCACTGGCTCAGCCGAGTGATGCGCAATCGCTAGCGTTGGCAATTGAACGCGTCATGACGCCTGAAGTTCTGCACGACGGTGGTTCAGAGGAGAACACCGAGATTTTTAGCCTAGAAAATCAAGCCAAGCGCTTGAACGTTATTTATCAACAAGCCAGTGAAGCGTTGGATAAGCGCTGACTGTAGCGTCAGTGATCGACATGAGCAGAGCGCGGTGCAAAAAACTCGGCAGCCGACTTCAGGGTTCAGGATTCAGGGTTCAGGGTTCAGGGTTCAGGGTTCAGGGTTCAGGGTTCAGGGTTCAGGGTTCAGGGTTCAGGGTTCAGGGTTCAGGGTTCAGGGTTCAGGGTTCAGGGTTCAGGGTTCAGGGTTGGCCACTTCGAGCCGTAAACCAAGTGCCCCACCAGGAAAGTGAGTGTTTAGTAGTGCTCGGCATTGTTGGCACACCTACCGAAGCTCGTTTAGTGATGCGGCGGCCAGCGCTTCGCCGACCAGAGGCTACTCATGTTCGCTAATCGACTCTTTTTTCTCAGGACTGCGACCGCTATCAGCCTGCAGGGCCAATAACTCTTCCTCCAGAAAACTCAAGCGCTGAGCCAACCGCTGTTGGCGCACACGCGCCTGGGAGTGCTCAATATCCATCATCAGTATTTTGATCACCAAGAGGATAATGGCAACACTCAAACCTAAAACCGGGGGATAACCCACACCCAGAAAATGCGCTAACCGATCGAACACACTGGGTACAAAACCCAAAAGCGCAAAACCCAAAGCGACGGCAACCCAAAGTGCCCCGTAACTCACGTGTAGGCGATCACGACGAATGAGGAACAAAATGAGGATGGCTACCACCAGCCCCATTAAGCCGGTCAACACACTGACCATTATGTACTTCTCCCTTTGCCTGAAAACGCGCCACTTAAGCCGAGCATATTGCGTTTAGACAGGCTCAAAACCGCAGTGTGGAGCATATAATAGGCAACCACAATCCAGGAGCGGAAGATCTTTGAGGCACCGTTGGTCCTTGGCAGCATAGGCACTTGAATATCACTGACCGTTAATCCTTTGCTGATAAGCAGCGCGAGAACGCCAACGTCTTGGTAATCAAGATAATTCGCACGCCAGCCGCTTAGTAGTTGAATAGCCTTCCTGTCGTAAATTCTGAACCCTGACGTTAAGTCATCAATCCACACGCCAGATAAATGCCTTAATAGAAACCAGGCAACCCGTCGAGATCTTGAGCCTCGACTGGTGCAAGCGCCAATAATGACATTCGAACTTTCAGCTTCAATAGCCCTCACTAGCTGGGGCACCCACTCAGGCGGGTGCTGGCCATCAGCGTCCATAGTAATGACGTAATCAAAGCCATGACGCTGCGCAAAGCGGATACCTGTTTGAGTTGCCCCC
>AAVV01000002.1 GCA_000169115.1 marine gamma proteobacterium HTCC2080 | reverse complement strand
TGATAATGCCGCAGGCACACAGGTTCCAAAACACACTATCGATCGGATCACTGACTTCTTTCAGCGCTACAACAGCAATACTGGTGTGTTCAATGCCACATCGATTGAAGTCGATGCAATGTTTGCTGACACGACCGCTGCGCTGGCTGACTTTCTGGGAACTTCAGATCCTGGTGAGGTGATCATCGGGGCTAATATGACAACGTTGACCTATCAGTTGTCGCGCAGCTTGGCGCACCGGTTTGATCCCGGTGATGAAATTATTATTTCCCGCATGGAACACGAGGGTAACGTAACCCCTTGGCTGCAAATGGCGGAGGATAACGGCTTGACGGTTCGCTGGCTCGATTTTGATCAAGATACCTGGTGTGTTGAGCCGGAAGCCCTGATCCCTTTGCTCAACGAGCGCACCAAGCTTCTTGCGCTTAATTACGCGAGCAACATGACCGGCGGGGTCAACGATGTGAAAGCTTTAGCGAGTCTTGCTCAGGAGGCAGGTGCGCTTGTTTATGTCGATGCTGTGCAATTTGCTTCCCACCGCCTCATTGATGTCAAAAATTTAGGTGTCGATTTCTTGGCATGCTCGCCCTACAAATATTTTGGGCCGCATTTGGGGGTCGTTTATGGGCGGCGCGATTTGTTGGAGTCACTGCATGCGTATAAATTGCGCTGTGCCAGTGACGATTTACCCTATCGCTTTAGTGTTGGAACCCCCGCTTTTGAGCTCATTGCGGGCTTACTGGGCACGCTTGAATATTTTCAATGGTTAGCGGGCCTTATGGGGGTGACGGGAAGTCGCCGTGAGCTGTTCTCTGCGGCGTACAGTGCTATGGGTGAGTACGAGGATCACTTGTCCTCAGTGTTGCTGGAGGGTTTGCTGTCGATACCCGGCTTGCGGCTTCAAGGCTCGAAATCCTTGGCGCGTCGCGTCGCGACCTTTTCGTTTATCCACGATAAACAAGCCCCCAGCGAGATTGCCAAAGCACTGTCAGCTCAGGGGTTATACTGTCACTGGGGCGATAATTATGCGGTAGAGGTGGGTAAGGCCTTAGGGCTTGATCCCGTTGAAGGTGTGCTGCGGCTGGGCCTTGCGCATTACAACACCGAAGCCGAGGTGCATGAGGCATTGGAGCTGATAAGGGGTGCGCTTGTTTAAATACGACCGCACTGCCACCTCTATTAAATCGTTTCGGTCGTCGATGTAAACCGCTCTTGGGTCAGTACGTCTGCCGTTAGGGAAAAACATGTCAAAAAATCCACCCTTGAACGCAAAAGTAGTGGTCGTCGGTGGCGGGGTTATAGGTTGCAGTGTTGCTTACCATCTTACTAAGCTGGGCTGGTCTGATGTACTGCTTCTGGAGAAGGAGCAGCTAACGAGCGGTACGACCTGGCACGCTGCGGGTCTGATCGTGTCTGGCTTATTAAGCGATGAAACAAGCGCCGATATTTTTACCTACAGCCGCAATCTCTACGCAACATTAGAGCAAGAGACCGGACTTTCCACGGGTTTCAAATCGATCGGCTATTTACAAATTGCATGCGACACCGAGCGGCTTGAAGAGATGCGCCGTTCCGCTGCGTTCATGCGTAATTTCGGTATTAACTGTAACGAGATTAGTCTCGAGGAGGCTCGGGCTCATTGGCCAAACGCGCGCTGGGATGATGTTATCGGCGCCTTCTATACTGCGGAAGATGGTCGCGCCAACCCAGTGGATGTGACTATGTCATTAGCAAAGGGTTTTCGGCAGAGGGGTGGAAGGCTTATCGAAGGCGTTTGTGTGACAGACGTTGTGCAGACGCAAGGCAAGGTTTCAGCTGTTGTCACTGATCACGGCACGGTAGAAACCCAATATGTTGTTAACTGTGCGGGCATGTGGGCAAGGCAGTTTGGAAAATTGGCTGGAGTAAGTCTGCCATTGCAGGCAGCGGAGCATTATTACCTTATCACTGAAGATATGCCGGCCATGACACCAAAGACGCCGGTTCTCGAAGACCCCGATCGTTATGCTTACTTTCGTGAGGAAGTAGGCGGCATGATGATCGGCTTGTTTGAACCTCAGGCAGCGCCATGGAATTTAGACCGCATACCCGATGACTTCTCCTTTGGGGAGATTGAGCCCGATTGGGAGCGCATGATTCCATTTTTAGAGAGCGCTTACGAGCGCATACCCGAGGCAAAAGACCTCGGCATACGGAAGTTTTTTTGCGGGCCTGAAAGTTTCACTCCAGACCTCGCGCCGCTGGTCGGGGAGGCTCCTGAGCTGCGCAACTACTTTGTCGCCTGCGGGATGAATTCGCTGGGGATATTATCGGGTGGCGGTATTGGGCGAATTTTGGCGCACTGGATAGTGAATGGACAACCTGATGTCGACGTGACGGGTATCAACGTCAACCGGTTTCATCCCTGTCAGGCTAATCAACAGTATCTGGGCGACCGACTCGTTGAAGTGTTGGGTAAGATGTACGAGCCCCATTATCCCAATTTGGGCATGAAAACTGCGAGGAACGTTAAGCGTTCAGTCTTGCACGAGCGATTGCAGCAGGCTGGAGCGCATTTCATTGAGAGTTCGAGTTGGGAGATCGCCGACTGGTATGCACCTGTTGATAAGGCAGCAGAGGTAGAGCGTTACAGCTGGGGGCGCCAAAACTGGTTTCCCTATCACGAGGCCGAACATCGAGCGTGTCGTGAAACGGTGGCGCTGATGGATATGTCCTTTATGGGCAAATTTCTCGTTCAGGGTCGCGACGCAGAGCGTGCTTTAGGCCAGCTATGCTGTAACGACATTGCGGTGCCCCCGGGGCGCATTGTGTATACCCAGTGGGCTAATGGTGCCGGGGGCATTGAGGCCGATCTCACGGTAACTCGACTGTCCACTGAGCGCTTTATGGTGATTTGCTCGGACACTGCCCACGGTCATGTTGATATGTGGATGCATCGACACATTTCTGATGAGCAGCACGTCTTTGTCACAGACGTGACCTCCGCCTATGCGCAGTTGAATCTTCACGGCCCCAACGCTAGAGCCCTTCTTGCGGCTCTGACCACAACCGATGTTACCGATGAAGCGTTTCCGTATTTGCACGCACAGCAGATTGACTTGGGGTATGCCCTTGTTTGGGCTATCCGCGTTACTTATGTCGGTGAGTTGGGTTGGGAATTGTACATACCAACCGAGCATGCGGTACAAGTTTATGACCGCATTGTGGAAGAGGGGCGTAATCACGGTCTCAAACATGCTGGCCTGCAAGCCCTCAATAGCCTGAGATTGGAGAAAGGCTATCGTGATTATGGTCACGATATCGATAATATGGATACACCCCTGGAGGCAGGCTTGGGCTTCGCAGTAAAGCTTGATAAAGCTGATGGTTTTATTGGGCGAGACGCACTGGCAGAGCTGAAATTGGCGGGTACGCCGACTCGGCGGCTGCTGCAATTTAAACTGAGAAGCCCAGATCCACTGCTGCACCACGCGGAAGCGATATACCGCAATGGTGAGGTGGCAGGTTACATGCGGGCCGGAGCCTATGGTTTTAGTCTTGGGGCCGCTGTGGGTTTGGGTTTTATTGAGTCAGTCGAGCCCATAACATCCCAGCATGTTTTGGAAGATCGCTGGGAGATCGATATCGCCGGCACGTTGTATGCAGCGGATGCGTCCCTACGTCCTATGTTTGACCCCGGCATGACGCGGATTAAATGTTAGCGTTGATCGGAAAACATTGAACCAGCCGGCTCTTTATTTTTATTTGATTGCCAAGCCCCATTTGCTCCATTGCAACTAAGTTCAGTGGTTCAGTTGGCGAAAAGTGCATAGGACTTAGGCATCAGGATTATGCGCAGGTACCAAGCGGTGTTTGAGTATTAGCTTGCGGTGGCTTTGAGCCACAAAGATTGTACCCATTCCCTAATAAGCAGGCCTTCGGCCCATCGATCAGATAATTCCCGCTGGTGTTCGTTGGTAATGGCATAGGGGGGTGGGCCCAGCTCTACAAGAAATCGCAGGGTGTCATTGGCCTCGCTGCGTTCAGACCAAGCGCGGAAACCGTCTTCCCACCATGTTAAATATTGAGTGACCCAAGGGGCATGCTGCTCGAATTCAATCGCAATTTGAACTTGTTGGTTACTGGAGATTCTGCCCTGAAAAGAATCGGAGCGGTGGATAATGTCATTAAAATATTGATGATCAATGGCGCTAAGAGGCAGCGATAACTCTCTATCAACAACGAAATGGGAGAGGTCAGCGCATAGGCGCAACTGCGGTACTTTTTCGAGAACGTCCAGGGTATAAAATAAGTCATTTAACGTACTGTTCCGGTGGGTCTCCATGAGCACTGGAAACGGGTATTGCTTGGCTAGGTCGAGCCAGCGCTCCACAATGGGTACAGCGGCCTCAGGGGATCGTGGCATGACTTGAGCAATAATATTGAGCTGTGTGGCCTTGAGGGTGGCTGCCATGTCCAGTAGGGGCTCTAAGCTGTCTTCGCTGTGGGGGAAGGCATTGACCATACATTTAAGACCTAGATCTTCAAAGTAAGGTGCTAGGGCCAAACTCTCGGGAATTTCCGCGACATTCGGGTCGACGCAGGCACCATGGTACCCCGCGCTGGCAATGGTCTTAAGGTGGGTCTCTGGTGTGCCCTCGGCTTGGCCGGGAATGCGTTGCTCCATAGCCCAGAGGGATTGGTATATTTCAAGCTGTTGGGGCACGGTCTAAAACGCCGTTAAAAAGGAAGCCGCATTGCCACCTGTGAGTTGTGCTGATTGGGCCGCTTTGAGAAAAGCGGGCCCACTCACCGACCGAACGCCTGGTGCGTCGTGAAAAATCCGGTAGGTTCGATATCGGTGGTACATCAGAAGCTGTGGCCATAGTCGGATAACGGTTTGTGGGTCTTCGCCAAATAACTCTCTATGGAGCGTGGGCAATTCATACCAGGGCGCGGTGGGCTTGGCGTGGTGGGCATTGTGATAGCCAAAATTCAATATGAGCCAGTTCACACACTCGTAACGCCAGGACAAGATAGGGCTAAACGTATGAGCTTGTTCCCAGGCGAGGTCGCCTTTGTGCTCAGAAATTGGGCCGCCAAATAGGTTGGTGTTATAGGGGTAGTCGTGTTCTAGGCCGTCCACAAACCGCAGCACAATAATCATGATCATATAAGCAATCATGTAGCCCAGTAGGGCAAAGGGGTTGAGCATGGCTACAGCGGCTAATAGCGTGCCACGAATACAAATGATCACCACATTGCGCGTCAGCTGGTTACGACGCTCAGGAATAATAAAAGCGGTGAATACCATGATGCTGTGCATAAGAATGTCGTGGGCCGGAATATAGAACCACTCGAGGAAGGTAGTGAGTTTATAAACCCGCGGGTGTTGTCGAAAAAACGCCTCGTAATCGAACCACATAACATCGTCGTTTTCGACATGGTGCCGTAGGTGCTTCGTTCGGATATCTTTGAAGGTGCCGTAACAGGACCCACAAATCCAGCCCAACAGATTAGCCAGCTGCCCATTATGTTTGTTGGTAGTAAAAACCGTATTGTGCGCGCACTCGTGGACAAAGTAAGCCGCGATTATCATTCCGTGGCCCAGAAGCAACACGCCGGGTACAAATCCGATCCCGCCGCCTTCAAACAGTAACCACCAGCCCGCCGCATAAGCGGTTAGTGCGTAGAGTAGGGCGCTGCTGTGCCACCGTGCGCCTTTTACCGATTTGAAGGTCCAGGTATTCATAATATTAATGGTGCCTGCTTGTGCTGAGGTGGCTGGAGTAGCGGAGTATAAGAGTCTTGGATGATAAACAAAATTGTAATTTTATGGAGCCTCTAGAGGCTATTCGCATGAATCGCTGGCCCATGGGTTGATCCGTATTTTATGCCTACACCCAAGTCTACGTTCAGGGTCTCTCAGGCCCATCGTAAAGTCATTATCACCTCTAATTTTCCGCCCCCATCATTATCCGGTATTCGCATATGTCTGAGTTCCTATGCGTGTTACACGGCAGCTCTAGCCTAGGTCGCTAAACGCTTTGCTGATATAACGTCTTTGAAAACTTGCTCTAATCAGCGTAATAGTTTTCGACCTTTTCCCCCAAAATACGTAGGCTAATCGCGGTAACCGCTGCGGCACCAAGCATTCCGGCCCACCACGGCAATCCAAAGCTTGTGGGTACCGTCCCTACCAGCAAAGCAGCTCCGCCCGCTAGCAGGGCATAGGGTAATTGTGTGCGCACGTGCTCTATATGATCGCACCCTGCGGACAGCGATGACATGACGGTCGTGTCCGATATGGGGGAGCAGTGGTCCCCCCACACAGCGCCTGCCAGGACGCCAGATACTGACGAATAGAGAAGGTAATAATGTTCTGGGTCAGCTTGTCCATTGGCGCCCATGACCGCCCAGGCTAGGGGCATCACAAGTGGGAGTAAAATACCCATAGCGCCCCAGCTACTGCCGGTAGAAAACGCAGTAAATGCGGCAAGCACGAAAACTGTAGCCGGCAGCATTGTAACCGGTAGATTATCTCCTAGGCTTGCGATCAAATAGTCTGCTGTGTGTAGCTCGCTGCTGATTTCAGACATAGACCAGGCAAGCACTAAGATAATCATGGCGACGAACGTAAATCGAGCACCAGAAATCCACGCGTCAACAATTTCTTCCAGAGATAGCAGTCGTTGCAAACTACTCATAACTACTGCGGTGAAAGCCGATAACAGTGACGCCCACATCAAGGCCCTGTACGAATCTGCAGTACCAACGATATCGCTTACGGTATCACCTTCACCGGTGATGTAGAGACCTGCAAGAATGCTGCATGCCATAACAGCCACAGGTAGCAAGGCGTTAATAGCTCGAGGCGGCAATCCTGGCTTCATGGCCAAGGCGGCTTCATCGTCTGCTCCGACCGTTGATTTAATGGGTGGCGCCGTAACTCCGGTAGTTCGTGCACGACGCTCGGCTTTTAACATTGGGCCAAATTCGCGTCCGGTGGTAATAATGAGCACCACTAAAAACATAGCCATAAAAGGATAAAAGCTATAGAGAATAGAGTTTAAGAAAAGGCTGTAGGCGCTCATTGTGAGACCATCGATTTTTGCAATGGCGTCGCCGATAAGACTGACCTGATAGCCAATCCAGGTAGTGACCAATGCAATGGTAGCAATAGGTGCTGCTGTTGAGTCTACAATGTAGGCAAGTTTTTCCCGGGATATCCGGAGGCGGTCGGTGATGGATCGGCTCGAGTTTCCAACAACTAACGTGTTGGAGTAATCATCAAAGAAAATAACAAGGCCAAGCGACCAGACCGCCAGCTGGCCTCTCTTGGCACTGCTTGCACCTTTAATAATGAGTTCGACAATTCCGCGCATGCCACCATTGCGAGACACGATACCCACCATGCCCGCGATCATAAAAGTAAAAAGCATGATGGTAACGTGATCACGATTAACTACTGCATTGGCGACATAAACCTCAAAGCTAGTAAACAGGCCGAGGAACAAGCCTTTGAGTGACATGCCTTGCAACGCCCACGCTCCTAACCAAAGGCCCAGCATTAGCGCGGGGAGCACGCTGCGGATAAGGAGGGCTATCGCTATGGCCAGTATCGGCGGGAGTACTGAGATCCAAGCCGCTATAACGGGTATGGTTTCGCTGGTTGCTTGATTGTTACTCTGCAGTGTGAGCTCTAAGGCGCGCCCATCGTCGGACCGTACATTTCGAAATGCCCAGCCATCACCGTCAGGTTCTGCGCGGTAGGTATTAAGCGCAGTAATCAGCACTGCGGTATGAGCGTCGTCTCCTGTGACAGTGATGTTGTAATCAATGCCTCGAAGAAACACCTGAGGGGTTTCAATTTCAGCGCCGCTGACATTGGCACTAAGGGTTAGCCATAAGCTCAATGTTAGAAAGAGTCTAATCATTGTGGGTCGCAGAATGTTGCGCTGCATATTGAAACTCCAAGGCGGAGAGAAATTGATGGTGGATTTGCCCACTCATTATGCCCTTTAGAGCTACTTATTACTTAACTGACGCTTCATAGTTTTAAAAAGGCGTTTTCAGGTTGCTGAGCTGCAGGGAGCTGGGGCCAGCGATGGTCTTATTCAGAGGGAAGATCTGATCACACGGCGTAAGTTTACGTGAGATATTTATCAGCTGCGCCGCGGGTACGGATGGCAAGATGCGCCGACCAACGACCAACGACCAACGACTACGAAACGCCTGCCTACTAACCTTTATTGCCCAAATGCTGTAGCTCAGGGCTTTGGTGGTAAAAAACACCGGGAGATTTCTCATGGCAAAGGGTTAACAGCGCACTGGCTAGTCGCGTTGCTGAGATGCTTGCATATCGGTCCCATGGCCCTCGGGTGAGAAGGGCTATTGCTGGCGCTAACCGCTGTAACAGTTGTTCTACGGGCCGTCGAACTTTGCGTTCACCCAGTAAAAGGCCGGGTTGTAAAATATCCAGTCTTGCGAACCCCAAGTCAGCTAGCTCGATCTCTACTGCACCCTTGATTCGGGCATAAAAAGCACTGGCCCTGGCATCGGCTCCGATCGCCGTGACGATCAGAAAGTGCCTTACCCCCGCTTCCTTGGCCGCACTGGCAAAGGCGAGCACTGCATCGAAATCAATGGCCCTGAACGCCGCCTTGGAACCGGCATCAGCAATGGTTGTGCCGAGTGTGCAGACGGCAACTTCTGCAGCAGGTAAGGCAGGTAGTGCGGTAAAATCAACGATCAACTCATTAGAAGCGCTACCGGTCACGCGGCGGCCTACAGTCGTTAGGCTTATGGCGTGCTCATTGGCTAGTGTGATGAAGGCTCGACCTACAAGGCCGGTTCCGCCCGCTAACAGTACATTCATGAAACAAACATTCCTTTTACAGCGCAACACCTGAGGGCCCGCAGGTTCGTTAGTAGTGCAGGGGTTACATTGTACTCTACAGACGTGGTTATACCGTCTTGCGCTGCGGAAACACGTGGGCGTAGTGCGTCATAGTTGCTGTTATGTGGCGAGCCTGAGCAACTCGTTTGCAAAGTGGGGCTGCTTATAGAGTGGAACTACTAGTTATGGAGTCTTACGATA
This sequence comes from marine gamma proteobacterium HTCC2080, assembly GCA_000169115.1. Taxonomy (GTDB): domain Bacteria; phylum Pseudomonadota; class Gammaproteobacteria; order Pseudomonadales; family Halieaceae; genus Luminiphilus. The sequence goes on along the minus strand of AAVV01000002.1, from coordinate 306,166 downwards.
GATTTGGCTGATAAGCCTTAAGGGTTTGTGCAGCGCAATCACGGAGCACAGGATAATAGGCGCGTATGTTACTTCCGTCACGCGCGCCTAGCACCGAGCGATGTTATCTTTTTTTAGGCCGAGGCCAATTACTACAGCCGATCTGAATGTTTTCTTTCAGTCGAGATTGTCATCAATGCAGTCAATCAGCTTGTCGCTCTCTAATTCGTCAATAAAGTCGTCCACGGCGTCATCTGAGGGCTTGCCTTTATTTTTTTTGATCATGGCGTCAGCGGCTTTCATCACGCTAGCATCTGCTTTGCAGGTTTTTAATGCGGCCATCAGTTCGCTTGCTGCATCAGCCGCAGAGACTGTTGAGGCTTGCAAGAGTACGGCAAATGCGCATGCGGTAGCACGAGTGACAGTAGCTGATTTCATCGTTAAATCCTTACAGTAGAGTGTGTTAAGCGTTTAAAAGTACGCCTAAAAGCTCGAGTTTAAAAGCCCTTAAATGAAAATTGGTCACGTTTTGATGACCGAGCGCGCGCATCTTTTTCTCTTGTCTGGGCACTGGTGTCCGTCTGCTAATCATTAGCGATAGGCGTGTTTTTAGCGCCGTAATAAACTTAGATTTAGGTTTAGGGGCGCGCTTTGCCTCTCTTGCCGCAGTCAACGCATCAGATAAGGGTAAATGTACTTTTATTGCGCATCTTACCAAGCCTTCATCAATGGTATGGTTTAGGTTCTCACATCAAAATTCAGGGTATAGATCGCCATGACGGATGGCAGCAAATCGACGTTATTTATAGGGCCTAAAGGCGAGCAGGGTCGGATTTTTTCGTCGCTCTGGGATCACCTGTTTTCGGTGACCATGCAACGCAGATCGCAACGGTTTGCCAACGATTCCGAATGGCACCCGTTAGCTACCACGGCTCATGATAGTGATCAGGCGACGGTTTTATCGGCTTTGGAGGAGTTGCTTGGTTTATTACGGGAGGAAATCCCTACTTTTAGCCCACGATACTTAGGGCACATGGTGTCAGACGTATCGATTCCGGCCCTGTTGGGCCATATGGCGATGTTGTTTGAAAACGCAAACCTTGCCTCTAGAGAGGCTGCGGTTGTGGGTTCTGCCCTTGAGACTGAGGCCATAAACCTTCTGGCACACATGGTGGGGCTCGATCCCAAGCCGGCAAGGGGGCATTTTACATCCGGGGGAACCCTCGCGAATTTTGAGGCGGTATGGCGGGCGCGCTATAGGCTAGATCATTGGTTAGCTTTAGGTGTTTGGTTAAAAGTTAATGGGCATAGTAATGCCCCACTGTTTGATTGGGCGCATTGTGGCTGGTCTGTTTACCATGAGCAGATGAAATGTCATGACCTCTCAGAGCCTGACCTCCTGCCTTACAGCAGTGTGGTCATGGGGGCTCTCGCGATGTCTAGATTCGCGCGTGAGCATTTCGAAGAAGAGTGGCCCGAGCCCGTGTTATTGGTGCCTGGAAACAAGCATTATTCCTGGCCCAAGGCAGCCAATATATTTGGTTTGGGCCGTGAAGCCGTTTGGTCCTGTGATCTCGATGAAAAAGGCAGGCTAAGTCCTGATGCGCTCAAGGCCCAGATTGGGCGAGCCGAGGTGGACGGGCGCCCAATCATGATGGTGGTATCGGTTGCTGGAACAACTGAGCTGGGCATGATTGATCCAGTGGATAAGGTAGCTGATCTCCTTGATGAGCTTTGCGAGCATCGCGGCCTTCATATTTGGCATCATATTGACGCCGCCTATGGGGGTTATTTTTGTAGCGTTTTAAAAGGGGATGCCAGCTCGCTATCAGCAGCGAGTGAGGCGGCATTGCGCGCGTTTCCTAGGGCCAGTTCTTTGACCTTAGACCCCCATAAACTTGGGTTTGTGCCTTATGCCTGTGGGGCTTTTTTAGTCCCTGATGCCAATGCTTACCTCGTTTCCAACATCCACGCGCCTTACCTTGAGGAAATAGCCGATGCGAAGTTTCCCAGTTGGTCCACAACGTTAGAAGGGTCAAGGGCCGCCACAGGGCCTAGTGCGGTGTGGCTGAGCGCAAAAATAATGCCACTCGATAGCCAAGGACATGGCTGGTTCCTGAATAAAAGCTTGTCGATTACGCACATGCTCTACGATGTGATTTCCAGAGTCTCTCCTAATATTCGCATGCTAGATTCAAGCGATACGAATGTTATGTGTTTTGCAATAGCAGCAGAGGGGGATTCTCTAAGGGAAGCCAATCGAAAAACTGACGTCGTTATTGCGCACTTCCGAGAGAGTTCTGAGTTATCGGCAACACGAACAGGTCTAACCGTAGAAAATTATGGGCAGCTAGTAACCCGTACGGTGGCTGGTTGGGATGGTGTCCTCGACAGCGATCAGCTGACGGTAGTAAGAATGGTGGTGATGAATCCGTACTTGGACAATGAGGCCATTGTTCAAAATATAAAGACTCAACTCGCAGATTCGTTGCGTAGCGCCTTGAATTGACCTCCCATGCTTCTCGTTAACAAAAAGGGCATGTAGTGCGTTAGTGGGTTGAGGCTTTGTACTTTGGTCTGTCAGGATTAATATTAACCAAGGACGCATTTACATTTTACGACTCTCTGCGCAATACGGCGCGGTCACCAATAATTAGGAGCGACTGATGAACAACGTTGAATCTTTTACGGATGAGGCAGAGGCCTTTGCTCAGATTGAAGGTAAAAATTGGCACGCGGTGACACTCGATATACCGGCGGAATCCAATGATTTTCACTGGCACGATTTTGACGCTGTTGTTTACGTTACCAAGGGCGAGTTGATGTTGACCGTGGAGGGAATGGATGGTCCTGTGACTTGCGGTCGCGGTACTAAAATTAACGCGGCTGCGGGTGTGGTTCACCGTGAAGAAAGCACGGGTTACTCCGCTATTATTGGGTTTGAACAGAGGCCTGATACTTTGACTCAGCCCATTAATAAAACGCCCCCCGCGGCAATGGGAAAGTAACCAATGATAAGAACTCTCAACAACGTCAACTCAATACACAGAACCATGAAGGCTGTTGGAATACGGCTGCTTAGCCTTGTAGTCGTTGCATTGTGCTGTGCTAGCGCACAGGCCAGCACGATGATTCACGCGGGACAATTGGTTGATGTCGCCAACAGTCAGGTGCTCGTGGAACAAACCATCCGGGTCGAGGGCGATCGTATTGTTGCTGTTATCCCTGGATACGTAACGGAGGCGGGTTTCGAAGTCGTAGATCTTCGCGATGCCACCGTGATGCCGGGATTTATGGACATGCACGTGCACTTGGGGCAGGAGCTTGATCCGCCGGGCAGTTATTCCGAGGGGTTTTACATGAACTCCGCCGATATCGCTCTACGGGCCACAGTTTATGCCCGGAGAACCCTTGAGGCTGGTTTCACGACGGTACGAGACCTGGGTGCGAGAGATAAAGACGCACTATTTGCACTTAGGGACGCTATTAATAAAGGTGTTGTGTCGGGGCCCCGTATCTTTGCAGCAGGTAAATCTATTGCAACGACAGGGGGACATGCCGATCCAACCAATGGCCTGCGAGAAGACCTTCGGGGCGATCCTGGGCCGAAGGAGGGTGTAATTAATGGCCCTAGTGACGCTTATAAGGCGGTACGACAGCGGTACAAGGACGGGAGCGATGTGGTGAAGCTGACGGTCACCGGCGGAGTGCTGTCATTGGCTAAAAGCGGCGATAACCCGCAGTTCACGAGTGAAGAGCTCGAGGCTGTCGTTGCCGCTGCCGACGACTATGGTTTTGTTGTTGCCGTGCACGCTCACGGTGCTGAAGGCATGAAGCGCGCTATCAGAGCGGGTGTGCATTCTGTCGAGCATGGCACTTACATGGATGGAGAAGCCATGGCTCTGATGAAGGCCCACAATACTTGGTATGTGCCCACCATTTCTGCGGGTAAATGGGTCGCAGATCTGTCAGAGCAAGAGGGGAAACTTCCCGCCGTGGTGAGGCCTAAGGCCGCTGCTGTAGGCCCTCAAATTCAGAGCACATTTGCAGAAGCCTGGCGACAGGGGGTGCCGATCGCTTTCGGTACCGATGCCGGCGTTTCACCTCATGGCAAAAACGGTCGTGAGTTTCGCTTTATGGTTGAGGTCGGTATGCCAGTGATTGAGGCGTTACGTGCCGCAACTATTAATGCGGCAACGCTGTTACGGATGGAGGATGAGCTCGGGCAAATAGCGCCGGATTATTATGCGGATCTAGTCGCCGTTCGACGCGATCCCTTCGCGGATATTACCAGCCTTGAATCGCCTGATTTTGTGATGAAAGGTGGCGCTATCGTAGTTTCTAAATAGCGCGATTAACGACGCTGAACATAAGGCGGGTGCGTTTTCGGTTGAGCTTTTTTGGCGAGGAAGGCGCGCCGAAACTCATCTAACCTACAGGCTAAAGCAAAGCGATTGCGGCGGGTGGCTTCTGCGAGGCCTTTGCTTAAACGGTTTGGCACTGCTGGCATCGCAGATCTAAACTCGATCCAGGGGCTGCTTATTACAAATAAAGGGGCCGCTATTAACGAGGCCTTGTAAGGCATCCACATCTAATCGGTCTCGCTGTTATCATGGGATGCCCTGTGAGCATTCCTACTGCTGTTACTGAAGCACTGGCAGCACAGGCAACACTGGAAAACCGAAGCCGAGGTTACTTTGAGCCAGCGAATACAACATTATCTTCGTGAACACACGTCTGTCATTGAGGCATTGTCAGCCGAGGTGGCGACAATTACCTCAATGATTGAGCTTTGTATTCAGCGCTTGGGAGAGGGCAACAAAATTATGATCTGCGGTAACGGCGGATCGGCGGCAGATGCGCAGCATATTGCTGCGGAGCTGATCGGACGCTTTGTGGGTGATCGCCGCGCATTGCCGGCTGTGGCTTTGACCACAGATACTTCAGCCCTCACGGCAATTGCAAACGACTACGGTTATGACGCTGTATTTTCGCGTCAAGTTGAGGGGCTTGGTCGTGCGGGAGATGTGCTTTTGAGTATCTCCACATCGGGAAACTCTGAGAGTATCACTGAGGCCAGCCGGGCAGCGACGGCACTCGGAATGCATACGATGGCATTAACGGGTAAAGGCGGCGGTGTCTTGGCGCCGTTGGTCGATCTTGCGCTGGTGGTACCCTCCGAGGTGACTGCACATATTCAAGAGTGCCATATCGTTATCGGCCATCTGTTGTGTGATGGTATCGAGCGCGGGTTGGAGTTGGTGTAACCGGGTGGCCGGATCAAAAAATCATAAGGCAGTCTTCCTCGACCGCGACGGCGTGATAAACAGCGATCGAGGATATGTTTCACAGTGGTCTCAATTTGAGTTCTTGCCTGGGGTGGTTACGGCCATGGCCCAGTTACAAGCGCTAGGCTATCGGCTGATTATTGTGACTAATCAATCGGGCATTGGTCGTGGTTATTACACTGAAGGCGAATTTGCTGCGCTGAGCACGCAGTTGATCGATTTTTTGGCAGATCACAACATCGCACTTACCGCGATCTATCATTGTCCACACCATCCCACAGAGGCTCTTGGTGGTTACAAAAGAGATTGTGATTGCCGCAAGCCGCGGCCCGGCATGATTATAAGAGGCATCAACGATTGGCAGCTCGAGCCTGAAGTCTGTGCTTTGGTGGGAGATAGGCTCTCAGATATTGAAGCTGGGCAGGGCGCAGGCATTGGCCACCTGTTTCGCGTCGATAAGACGGCTGAACATGATGGAGTAACCGCTGTCACTGGCCTGCCTGAGGTCGTAGAGTATTTGACGGCGATAAATGATGCACAGATCGTCAAAGAGCATTGACCCAATGATGAGTAATACAGGTCGCTACGCGAATTGCACAGCCAGCTCGGGTTACACTCCTAGTTTATGGTTCAGCCAAGGTTCTTATTGCAATGACTATGTGTCCTGAGTTTAGTGCGGCTTCAGTGTTGGTTGTGGGCGACGTCATGCTTGATCGCTTTTGGACCGGTGGCACTGACCGGGTTAGCCCAGAAGCTCCCGTTCCTGTCGTGCGGGTTAACGACAATTCCTGCCGGGCCGGAGGAGCAGGTAACGTAGCGGTTAATATTGCTGCACTCGGCGGACAGGCGACGCTTAGTGGACTTTGTGGTGAAGATGAAGCCGCAAATCTCTTGCGCAATGTTATAGAGGCGGCGGGTGTGACCTGGGCGGTGTGCCCATCAGCCCCTGAAACCATTGTGAAATTGCGGGTCATGAGTCGGAACCAGCAGCTATTGCGCATGGATTTTGAATCTTCGATGGCGCCTTATGCCGATGATCTGTTTAGTGCTTTGGTTAAAGCTCAGATGGATGCTGTCGACACGATAATCTTCAGTGATTACGCCAAGGGCACCTTGGCCCAGGTTCAGGGTTTAATTGAGCGAGCTAAATCTCAGGGTAAGAAAATTTTAATAGATCCCAAAGGTAGTGACCTGGCTCGCTACCGCGGTGCAACGCTGCTAACGCCTAATTTGGCCGAATTTGAAGCGGCTGTGGGGCACTGTGCAACTGAAACTGAAATAATTGATCGTGGTACAGCGCTGCTTGACGACTTGATGTTAGAGGCCCTGTTAATTACCCGCAGCGAGCGCGGTATGACCTTATTGCAGAGCGGGCGGGCACCATTGCACTTGCCGGCGAAGGCGAGAGAAGTTTTCGATGTAACGGGCGCGGGGGACACCGTGATTGCGGTGCTTGCAGCCGCACTTTCTTCAGGTGAGAGTTTAGAGAGTAGTACTCGGCTCGCTAACGTGGCGGCGGGTTTGGTGGTCGGTAAATTAGGCACCGCAACGGTATCTCGTGATGAAATTATTGCGGGGCTATCAGCAGATTCTCTTTCCCCGTTTTTGTCTAAAAATCGTATTTTCAGTGAGGAAGACTTGGTGTCGAAGGTTGCTACGGCCAAGGCCTCAGGTGAGAAAGTGATTATGACCAACGGCTGCTTCGATATCCTCCACCGTGGCCATATTGATTATTTAAGTCGGGCTCGAGCCCTAGGACATCGACTGATAGTCGCGGTAAATGACGACGCCTCTGTGGCAGCTCTGAAGGGACCGACGCGTCCTGTGAACCCCTTGGAGGCGCGGATGGAGCTACTCGCGGCCTTGCGATGCGTCGATTGGGTGGTTTCGTTTTCGAGTGAGACCCCAGCAGACTTAATTACTGCCATCGCCCCAGATGTATTGGTGAAGGGCGGGGATTATCGGCCAGAGGAGATTGCTGGGGCCGATGCCGTTCTGGCGAACGGCGGGCAAGTAGAGGTGCTGAGTTTTGTGGAGGGCTTTTCAACTACAACGTTGATCGAGGCCTTGCAGCGGTAAGACCGAAATGCCGGCGCCTATTGGCTCCGGACGGCTAACAGGCTGTGTGACAGCTATATCGATACGATTAGCGTGCCAGACCTTCTGCCCCTGACCCGAAGTTCAACGCGGCCTGAGCCCACCCTGGCCTGCTGAGTTAAACCCTTCGGAGTGAGCTTCCACTAGGGCTTTGTATAGGCTCGGGGCATGTCGGTGGCCTCATCAAGATAACGATCGCGGAGTAGCGTTTGCCGACTCACCATTGTGTCAGGCACTCCACTCAGAATAACGTGCTCAGCTTGCGTAGTGACCTCGAGGGGGTCACCGCTCCAGATAACCAAGTCTGCTCGAGCGCCTTGACTAAGACTGCGAGGCTCTCCGCCAAAAACCGCTGCGGGTGTTGAACTGATGGCCGCAAGGGCCGCGCTGTGGGGTAGCCCGTTAGCTGCGGCATTACCTGCCAGTTGGCGGACCTTGCGAGCGTTGTGGGTCTCGCCGCTACTGAAAATCACTCGTACATTGGCTTTGTGCAAGATGGCGGCGTTATCGAGTCGGGCGCCTAAAGACTCAAAGTTTTCTGGCAGATTTTTCAACGGATTCAGGATCACGGCCACGTTTGCTGCCGCGAGTGATTCTGCGACCATCCAAGCTTCACTGCCTCCGTGAATAACGGCTGATAACTCTCTCTCCTCAGCGAAAGCGAGCACCCGCATAATGTCAGCTGCTCGGTCGGCGTTAAATAAAAATATGCCTTCGTCCGTGGCTGTTTTTAAAGCCGTTGCGCCCTGAGGAGTTATGAGAGTTAGCTCCTCATCGGTCATAGCCTCGTCAAAGACCTGATTGAGTAGCATCCAATGTGCCACTCTAGATCCTCCTACGGAGCCTGCGGATCGACCTGAGGTTTGAATGTATATCACGGGCTTACCTTCGAAACTTGAGTAACCGCCATCAAATCGCACCAAGCCACCTTGTCCACTCAGTGTCTTATCGCCTCCCCGTGCGGCTAATAGTGTAAAACCAAAGCCCTCGATACGTGTGATTGGTATGACACTAGAGTGGGGGTTGTAGACCATACGAACGTCAAACTCAGGATGCATCAATTCGGTGTACAGCTCGCGATAGCTACTGTCCACGGCCTCACTCACGGCGTCTACCTCGCTTAGACCCGATACGGTAACCCCTGCGAACAAAGCCGGTGTCACAGGTCGGCCGCCAGCATCAATGACTCTGATCATTTTGTTAGTAGGGATTCTTGGTGCAATTCTTTCAATGTGACCGTCTTTGATCAGAATATCGGTATTTTCAATTATCCCCGCGGCGCTTTGGGTATGTAGATTTGCCCCTGTAATAAGAAGATCTTGTGCAAAGGCGATTGGGCAAGCGAGGGTCAGTAGTAAAGTAAAAAACTGGCGCTTCATGGTGCTGCCTCCAGCAGTTGTCCTAGTTCAAAATCCGAGACCGGTTGCAGCGTCTGGTCATTGCGATCGAATACCATGGCGCCGTCAATAAATACCTGTTCGGCTTTGGCATAAACGCTGAAGGGATTCTGATTCCAGATCACAACATCAGCCATTTTGCCTGGAGCGAGGGTGCCGGTTTGTTCTGCGATGCCTAGAGACTTGGCCGCGTTTGAGGTGATCCAACGTATGGCTCGCTCCGGTGGTATGTCCAAGCCAGCAGCTTGGCCCTTGCTCATGGCTTTGGCGGCCTCCTGATTAAGGCGCTGTATACCTTCTTCTGAATCTGAGTGAACAATAGCGCAGCTATTCTCGGGTCTATCGACAATGGCGATATTTTCCTGAATGCCGTCGTAGGCTTCCATCTTGAACCCCCACCAGTCTGCCCAGAGAGCGCCGCAAACGTTATTCTTGGCGAGCTCATCCGCAATTTTGTAGGCCTCGACACCGTGGTGAAAGGTGCCTAATTGGTAGCCAAATTCGTCGGCCATATCGAGGATGGTCATCATTTCATCGGCTCTATAACAATGCATATGTACCAAAATCTCACCTTTTAAAACGCCCGCAAGGGTTTCGAGCTCGAGGTCTCGCTTTGGGGGCTTTATGAGTGCTGCCGCGAGGGCGCTGTTACTGTCGGTCTCGGCGCCTGACGTTTGCTTTGCCATCTTTTGTTCATACTGTTGCCAATCTCGAATGTAACGCTGAGCGCGGATCCAAGAGGCGCGATAGGCTGCGACATTTCCCATGCGAGTGGAGGGAGCTTGATTTCTGCCCCCATAAACGCGCTTGGGATTTTCACCGCAGGCCATTTTCAAACCATAAGGCGCTCCCGGAAACTTCATGCCTTGATAGGTGTTCTGGGGAATATTTTTTAAAGTAACACTGCGGCCGCCAAATAGATTTGCAGACCCTGGCAATATTTGCAGCGTAGTAATGCCTCCTGCCATAGCCCTAGAAAATCCCGGGTCTTGTGGCCACACGCTGTGCTCTGCCCACACCTCAGCGGTGACTGGGGCGGTAGCCTCATTGCCATCTGAATGGGCAGAAACTCCCGGGCTAGGATAAACACCCAGATGCGAATGCACATCAATAATGCCCGGTGTTAGCCATTTTCCCGAGGCATCAATCGTAGTAACGCCCTCGGTTGGCACAGCGCCTTCACCCACCCAAATAACCTTCCCGTCAGAGATATACATATCCGCCTCGTCAAGGCGCCGACCATCTCCGGTCAAAATGGTCGCATTAGTAATTAGCGTCGGAGACCCGGGTAATGGCTGATAGGTCGAGGGGAAGGGTGTGGCAGAAACAGTCGTTGTAAAGACTGACAAAATAATCGCAAAAATTGAGCGCATTGTTTGTCCCGAAAAGGCTTTTTGGAGACGTGACTCTAAACCTTTGTACGCCTTCTGCCAATCAGCTGTAGCCAGCGCTGAGTTAGGCCGCTGTGGCTGCTCATAATACTCCTACGGTGGGTCTGAGTGGTTTTATGCTGCTCTGTTACGGGGGGCGCGACGTTGAAAAATGCTCGAACAGCCTCTGCCTGAGCCATGGTGTCGTCGTATCCCAATTGCATGAGCCGCTGGCAGTATCCGGGTTCGAACAGAATGTAGGATAGGGCGCCTCCTGACCCTGTGGTTTTGATCGATCCGGTTTTCTGAAGGAACCAGCGCATAGAGCGAGGCAGTTCGCTGATATGTTCTCGAGCCAGCTCGCTGAGAGAGCGAGAAGGTGAGATCACGAGCGTATCAATCACCCGCATAGCTTCTAGCCCAGTCTTTTGCAGTTGTTTTGAGCTAAGTGGCTCGACGAGCGCGTTAATCCTTTGCAGAGACTCGAGATCGGTTTGTATCGAATCTAAAAAAACAGAATTTAGCATCTGCCCCAATACTTGAGGAATTGTTGGCGCAACCTCGGGGTGTGGGTCTTTTTCAAAATCATCACCGCTCTCACTGACGCCAATAATGAAGAGGCGTTCGGCCCCTAGTCGGATAGCTGGGCTTAGTGGTCGAGATTGTCGTAGGGCACCGTCACCAAAAAAGTGTTTATCGAGTTGTACGGCCGGAAATAGCGTTGGTAAGGCTGAGGATGCCAGCAGATGGTCGACATTTAGTTTACAGGGGACACTGCGACGGTGAGCGCGGGCCCAAGGCGCTATGTGATCCTGGGCTTGATAAAACGTGGTGGAATACCCGTTGGTATAGTTCATGGCCGTGATACCAAGGCCCTCGAGCTCGCCCTTGGCCAATGCCTTGTCTACGCGCTCAAATTCGACGATGTCGTTAAGCAGCTGCCTCAAGGGACTGTTGTCGAGCAACGCTAGGGGTTTCCTACTTGCGTGCGTGCTACGCAATAAAGCCCAAAGCATACGAATGGCATTACGAATAACACCTCGTGCGTCGGTTCGGTATACGGCATCGCTGTCCAAGGAAGCCCAAACAGCGGCTAGGGCTCTTGTTCTACTGCGAAAAGAACCGGATCTGCCCGCCAGCCCTAATGCATTTATAGCGCCGGCTGATGTCCCCGTGATGATGGGGAAGGGCTGCTGGATATCCGGTGGCAGTAAAGCCGCGACGCCGCGCAGCACTCCCACCTGATAGGCGGCACGGGCACCACCGCCCGCTAGGATAAGACCTGTTTTAACAGCCATGAATCTACTCGCCGAAATGCCTAACAGCAGTTAATCTCTGATAAACCGAACTATACGAGACTTAGCCATGCGACGCTTCATTGATCTTTCAATATATCTTGAGAACGACGTTATCAGTGACCCCCCGATGATGCAGCCAAAGATCGAGTATGTGACGCACGATGCGGGTGCTGAGCAGGTGAAGCTATTTTTTGACGGCTTGGAAAGTCATGAATTACCTGATTCCGAGGGCTGGGCAGTTGAGTTTGTTCAACTGTGCACTCACAACGGTACGCACTTGGATGCGCCTTATCATTACCACAGCACAATGAATGGCAAGGATGGTAATCCCGAGCGTGCCATTACCATCGATGAGGTGCCACTTGAGTGGTGCTTTCAATCTGGCGTGAAACTGGATTTTCGTGACAAGGCCGATGGTTATGTCGTGACTGCGGCAGACGTGGAAGCCGAGCTTGCGCGTATCGACCACACCCTTAAGCCCCTGGAGATTGTGCTAATCAATACGGCCGCTGGTGAGGCTTATGGGCAGCCCGATTATGTTAGTAAAGGGTGCGGTATGGGTTATGAAGCGACCATGTATTTGCTGGACCGTGGTATTCGCGTTACCGGCACAGATGCCTGGAGTTGGGATGCCCCGTTTAGTTATACGGCTGAGCGATATGCTGATGACAAAGACGCCAGCATTATTTGGGAAGGCCATAAAGCCGGCCGTGATGTGGGCTATTGCCACCTCGAAAAGCTTCATAACTTAGAGGCCTTGCCCACTCGAGGATTTACAGTCAGCTGTTTTCCACACAAGGTGCGAGGCGGATCCGCAGGCTGGACCCGCGCCGTTGCTATCATTGACGATGAAAGCGAGCAGAGCGATTAAGCCGCGTCGATATTTTTCAATGTCGCATAAGCTTCGAGGGCGCTTTCCCTAGCGGTACGATGGTCAACGATCGGGTTCGGATACGTGGTCCCCAGCTCTACGCCTGCGGCCTTTAGCGTCAGTTCAGGTGCCTCCCAAGGCTTATAAAGGTATTTGTCAGGCAGTTCGGCTAGCTCAGGGACCCAGCGACGGGTGTACATGCCGGCTTTATCAAATTTTTCTCCTTGAGCAATGGGATTAAAAATTCGGAAGTACGGTGACGCGTCTGCGCCTGAGCCACCAACCCATTGCCAGCTGCAGGCGTTGCTTGCAAGGTCGGCATCGAGCAAACAGTCCCAAAACCACTGTTCACCGACGCGCCAATGCATGAGTAAGTGTTTAGTTAGAAATGATGCCACTACCATGCGGACACGGTTATGCATAAAACCTGTTTGCCATAGCTCGCGCATGCCGGCGTCAATAATAGGGTAGCCGGTGTTGCCTTGTTGCCACGCGCTGAGGTTCCTTTGGTGGCTCTGCCAGGGGAAATACTCAAACTTAGGATTCCATGCTTTATCTGGCATCGCCGGAAACTGCGCTACCAGATGATTACAGAATTCGCGCCAGCCAATTTCGGATAAAAATTTGTCGATTGAACTCCCTTCGTCAGGGTTGCTTTGTTTTGTATTTTGAGCCGTCCACCAAATCTGGCGCGGAGAAATTTCTCCAAACTTTAGATAGGGAGATAGTCGCGATGTATTGGGTTGGGCCGGAAAGTCTCGACCATTACCGTAACTGTCTACATGGCTGTCTAAAAATGTACGTAGGGCACCGCTTGCACCCGCTTCTCCGGGGCTCCAAAGTTCTTCCCATCCTGTAGCCCAGTTGGGTGTTTTGGGGCACAGCTGCCAAGTGTTAAGTGCATCTGATTGAGGCCATTCATCGGGGCTAGTAAGCAAAGGAACGGGTTGAGGTTGCGGTGGCGCAGGCTGTTTTAGCGCGGCCCGCCAAAAAGGGGTAAAAACTTTGAAGGGCGTGCCGCCACCGGTTCTTATATTTTCTGGCTCGAATAGCAGGGTGCCGGGGTATCGCTTAAAGTCCCCACCCGCTGACTCCGTTACCGCTTTGACTGCATTTTCAGTGTCGGCCGCCCATGGTTGGTATTGACGACTGGCGAAAACATTCTGCGCCCCTGTTTCCTCAAGAAGCTTAGCTATAACCTTGCTTGTCTCCCCACGACGTAATATTAGCCGGCTGCCAAGCCCGTTTAGGTCTGCGGCCAACGACTGGAGGCTGTGATGCAGCCACCATTGGCTTGCACCCCCCAGACTCCAATCGCCGCCTAGGGCTTCATCCCAAACGAAAACAGGAATAACCGTTCCCGCTTTGGCAGCGGCGATTAAGCCGGGTAGGTCGGCAAGACGAAGGTCGTGTCTAAACCAGTACAGTGAAGCATTAGCCATGGTTAATTCCTTGGGGAGGTCGACTTTGCATGAGAGGTGCTAGGGATGAAGTGACTTCTCGAAATAGGGAAAGGGCGTGAGCGTTTATTTTGAGGGTGGCCATTTCATCAGCGCGAGTTGTGCCTTCGTTGAGTATAACGAGAGGCTTGCGCTGTTCGACGGCCTGCCGACAAAATCGGAAGCCCGAAAAAACCTGTAGAGAGCTGCCTATAACTAGCAGGCCGTCTGCTGCGGTGAGAGCTTCCTGGCAGCGGGTCACGCGTTCTCTTGGAATCGTGCCTCCGAAAAACACAACATCGGGCTTAAGCATGCCCCCACAAACTTCGCAGTCCCAGATATTGACATCACGGACCTGTTCGGCGGACAAATCAGCATCGCCGTCGGGGCGGGCCATTGCCTCAAAGCCACGGTGTTGGGGGTTAAGTTCCTCAAGTTCCTGCTGAACACGATCGCGCTCGTAGCCCGCCCCGCAGTCTAAGCAAACGACGCGATCAAGGCGGCCGTGAAGGTCGATAACGTTTTGGCTGCCAGCCGCTTGATGCAATCGATCAACATTTTGAGTAATCACCAAGGTCGATCGGCCGGATTGTTCAAAATCTACCAGTGCACTGTGGTTGGCATTACAGCGTGCGTCCCTGACGTTGGGCCAGCCGATCATTGAGCGTCCCCAGTAGCGTTGCCTAGATTCGCGCTGTTGGACGAACTCCTGATGTTGTATGGGTCGATTGCGGAGCCATGTGCCACTGGTATCACGGTAGGTGGGTATGCCGGAGTCGGCGCTAATGCCCGCACCGGTCAGCACTAACCAGTTGGGGTACAGCGAAAAAAACTCAGCGAGTTGTGACGTTATTTTATCCATGACACGTATACGTGGATAAACCTACGCTGGTTGAGTGTGGTGAGTGCCAGCCACTACCACGAGACTTTGGAGAAAAAGCTATGCACATACTGGTAACGGGGGGCACTGGATTTATCGGTTCGGCACTGGTGCCTGAGCTTCTGAAACACGGGTTTTCCGTGACAGTGTTAACGCGCTCGGAGCAGCCCCTACGAGCCGGTGTGTCATTTGTACAGTCATTAGACGCAGTGCGATCTCCAGTTGATGTCGTTGTTAATCTCGCGGGTGCGTCTTTGGCAGGTCGAAGATGGAGTGATAGTTATAAGGCTGAAATGGTGGCGAGTCGCGCCGGGTTCACCGAGACTTTGGTGCGATGGATGCGTGCTCAGTCGACCCCCCCTGGCGTTTTGATATCGGGAAGCGCCGTAGGCTTTTACGGGTGTAGTCGTGACCAGTTTTTTGACGAGACTTCGCCTGCTGGATCTGGCTTTTCTGCACAACTCTGCCAGGCATGGGAGAGTGCGGCCAGCGTTGTTGAGGATGATATGACTCGCGTCATTTCTTTGCGCTTGGGAGTGGTGTTTGACCGCAACGGAGGGGCGCTCACTGAGATGATGCGTTCCTTCAAATTGGGTATTGGCACTTGGATGGGTGACGGTAATCAGTGGCTTAGCTGGGTGCATCGCACCGATGTTGTGCGCGCTATTCTCCATCTTTGCGCCGATGCAGGCGCCAAGGGTGCTTATAACCTTGTGGCCCCCAGACCGGTCACGCACCGGGAGTTCTGCCGTGTTTTGAGCGCACGCAGACCGACTTTGCTCAGCCTGGGTCTCCCCGCGCCCATTATGCGTGTGGCCCTGGGGGAAATGGCAGATGAACTGCTGCTCAAGGGCCAGCGGGTCACCCCTCACCGCCTGCTGGATGCCGGTTTTGATTTCCGTTTTTCGAGTCTTGATAGCGCCCTGATCGACATCTTGGCTAGAAGCAAGCGCTGAAGCGCCCTCGATGAGAGCGCCAGCGGGGTGGTTGTCTAAAATTTCAGTAATTGCTGGCTTCGCTATAATCCGCAAAGGCTGCTTTTACCGAGTCTTGGGCTTTTAGCTTTCGTAAGGCTGAGCGCTCCAACTGTCTCACCCACTCGCGGCTGACGCCCAAACTGTCTGCAACTTCAGCACGGCTTAGAGGCGGACCATCGTGCAGTCCCCACCGAGCTACTACAACACGCTGTTCAGATGGCTCTAACGCGTCCACGGCCCCGCCCAAAAATTTGTGCAATGACGCCTGTTCAGCTGAATCCTCTGTACCACCATAAGGCTCGCCAGAAAGTGTGTCGAGAAGGGTACCTTCGTCGTCGTCGAATCGTGGCGCATCTAGCGACACCCCCAGATTTCGCATCTGAAGCAGCTGACGCGTCTTCTCAATATCCATTCCTAATTTCGCGGCCAAAGTTTCTTCATCGGGTTCCACCCCAGTGCGCAGTTGTTCAATGGCTTTCTCTTTATACAGCCTCCCCATTTGCTCCTGTACGTGTGTGGGAAGACGAATTAGGGTGCCCACATCCCCCACATACCGACGTACTGCCTGTGTTATCCAGTTAAAGCAGTAGGTGCTAAATCTGAAGCCCTTTTCGAACTCAAATTTTTCCGCCGCGCGGATGAGCCCCAGCGTGCCCTCTTGGACTAGATCAAGGTAGGAGACCCCACGCCCCTTATACCGCCCAGCGATCGAGTAAACGAGGCGAAGGTTGTGCATGACCAGTTTATCCCTAGCCTCGGTGTAGATGCGCAATTCCCGACGCAAAGCTTTCATCGTCTCGCGCTCTAGGACGTGCCCGCTGATCGGCGGTTGCCACTGACGCTCCCAGTTGGCGATGGCATCGGCCACACTGTCAGGAAACTGTCCGCCAGCACGGCGCAGCATGGCAACCGACATACCCACTGTAAGACTCGCGGGAAGGTTGAGGCGAGAGAGATGAGGCAGTCGGGCTTGAGTGGTTTTCAAGGTGCGCAATTTTCGCGCCGCAACGGTCGCCAATTCATGGGACTTCCCATCTGCAAAGTAATCAGTAAGCTCTCGCCGCAGTACAAAGTGCTGTTCTCGGTTGGAAAATCGCCCGATTTTTGGTGGATTCGCCCCACACTGCTGAAGAAAAACCGCCGTGTACTGTGTCAGTTCAGGCACATCGGCGAATAGCTCTTGGAGTGTCCAGACGGCGTGCCATTTGCGCCCGTCAATCTCACGTTCTTCTTCAGCGGTGAGCAGGGCGTAACGCCTAGCCTCAGCAAACATTAACTCGAGATCGCGATCATCAGCTTGGTCAGTTGCTTTCATGTGCTTGTTCCCCCTTTTGATGCTAACTATACGGGGACTAAGTCGTACAAAGATCCCTCTGAGGGTCAGTTTGTCCATGCTGTTTATGGACATAATATGAACAAATAGCGCTCAAAGAATGTTATTGTCCAGGAAAAGCAGATCTGTTGGTGGGTGAACAGCGTAACCTTGGACAAAACCAGACAAAGATAATCGGAGTGTTGTGCTATGAATGCCCCCGCAACTGCAGTAAGTCAGCTAGAACCTCGACCCCTTTATGGTATTGGCACCGTGGCCAGGCTAACGGGGCTGAAACCCGACACGCTTCGGGTCTGGGAGCGGCGCTATGGGCTGGGAGCAAGTTTCAAATCTGCATCGGGGCGACGGCAATACACCCAAGCCGATCTTGAGCATTTGCAATTAATTGCGGCGTTGGTTAACGACGGCGCGAGGATAGGAGAGGTAGCGTCTTCTGAAAGGAAGACGTTAGAACTGCTTATCAAAGGTCGGGGCAAGCACCTTGAGCGTGCGGTACCCGCGGCGAAACCAAGAGTCGTATTTGTTGGGGCAGAGTTGTGTAGTTGGCTAGATGGTCACCAAGGCTGCATATCTGGTGTGAGCGCATTGTTAGCCCGGCAACCCCTTGCAGAAATTGCGGATACGTTAGAGGTCGGAGGGGAAGACATTGCGCTGTTGGTGTTGGACTGTCCTGCGGTGTCGTTAGCCCAAATTCAATTGGTGCAACAGCTAAGAGCGAGACTAGGGTCACCTAACGTTATCGTGACTTACCGCATGGCAAATGACCGCTGGATTTCGGAGCTAAATCGTCATGGGGCTGAAGCTATTGCCTTCCCGATGGAGCCTGCACGTCTCGCATATGAGATGGGTCGAATTGCTGTCGAGACTGATACCCGCCAGGGTGAATTTGATCTGGGGGATTTGGTAAAGCCAAAGGCTCGCATGTATTCAGATAGCGAGCTTGCGGCGGCGGCCCAGTTGAAGCGGCTAGTCAATTGCGAATGCCCAAATCATATCGTCGAGTTGGTTACTATGCTCAATCATTTCGAGCAGTACACGACAGAGTGCGCGGTTGATAACTGGACGGATGCCGCTGTTCACTCGTGTATGTATGCCTACACAAACCAAGCGCGTTTTTTAATGGAGAAGGCGCTCAAAGGCGTGCTGGACGAACGGGGTATGGAATATCACTCGCTATTGCGCGAACTGTCGAGTTGATCATAGAAATCCACCCAGACACCCTAGTGTAAGACACAAACGCTGTGTCAACGCGATGCAATTACGGCGCGGCGATAGGTAGATGTCTTTTACAGTCATACCCACGGCAGCACAGTTAACACACTACAAGAGGCCTCGCTTACAGCGCGGCTTCTCGATGGGGTAACAAGGGGACCTCCCGGGTAACCCGTGCTGGAATTCGCTAACAAAACGTTTGGGTGGTGAGGTTCAAAGGCCCCATCGCTGGGAGGCGGAAGACGATGACAGGCCCTAGACAGCCGGTGACAATCATAAGGATGTTGTATCCTAATTCTTTCTCCAGCCGGTTAGGCAGCGTGTAAATATGCAGTACTTAGCAATGATCATTAGCGCAGTTATGTTTGCTTTTAGTGGCTGGATGTACAGCCAAACGGGCGATTGGGTCGCGCTCGTGTTCATGGTTGGCAGCGGTGCTTACGGCCTTCTATTTGCGAGCGGTAAAGTTGCAACGGGTTTGGGTCGCAACTCTTCAGACAAGTGATCGATAAAAAATGATTGCAATGATGATGGGGCAAACAAACCGCACGTAGACAGGCCAAATACGCCAAAAAACGCCTTCTGCTACTTGAGGATCGTTTTTTTGCAACTCCGCCAGCACAGTGTCGCGTTGCCATACCCACCCGACAAAAAGACAGAGTAAAAGCCCCAGCAAGGGCTGTCCGTAGCGGGTACTCAACGCAATGACCGCGCCAAATAAATTTTCGAAGTCTAAAATAATTAGGCTGCTTAGCCCCGCAATTAGCCCTCCTGCCACTATTGCCGCTCGCTTGCGAGACCAGTCGAAACGCTCGACGATAAAGGCGACTGGCACTTCTAAAATAGATATCGATGAAGTTAATGCGGCGATGGTCATTAGAAAGAAGAACGCGGTTGCGAGGGCAATGCCCACCGTGCCCATGGTTGCAAATAGCTCGGGTAATACGGTCAGTATGAGTGTGTCCTCTGACAGTAGAGCGCCGCTGGCACTAAAGATCTCTACGCCGCGTTCTGCCGCAACGTACATAACGGGTAAGATCAAAAAGCCCGCCAGCACGGCAATGCCTACGTCAATGAGCGCGACTTGAGCCCCAATTGACGGCAGATGTTCTTTGTCAGAGATATAGGAGCCATAGACCAGCATGGTGCCTACGCCGAGAGATAAAGAGAAAAATGCTGAGCCCAAGGCTGACAAAATGAGTTGCGAGGACAGTATCTTGCTGAAGTCGGGAATCAGATAGACCCGTAGTCCAGTCATGGCGCCTTCCAGGGTGAGAACGTAGGCGGCAAGTGCGATCAAAGTAATAATTAGTGTTGGCATTAGTCGCGACGACCAACGCTCAATCCCTTCTTTGACCCCCCCCATGATGATGGCGATGGTCATGAGCATGAATACACCCATTAAAATAAGATTTCTGGGAATCGTGAAGCCGGTTAACCAATTAGCCGCATCGCTCGCACCAACAACCTCCAGTGGGTAGGCGATGGTGTATCCCAGCATCCAGCCCGCCACAATGCCATAAAAGCTTAAAATCATACTGGCGACCAAAATTCCCAACAGACCTGTACTGGTACCGATAGCTTTGGTTACTGGTCCCCTAGAAATGCCCGACAGCGCCGCAACAGAATTACCGTGGGTGTAACGGCCTAAAATCAGTTCCGCCATCAGAACGGGATAGGCGAGTGCAAAGGCGAGTATGAGATATACCAGGAGAAAGGCGGCGCCGCCGTTGCTTGCTGCCTGGGTAGGAAAGCCCCAGATATTGCCCAAGCCGACTGCGGAGCCTGCTGCGGCAAATATAAACCCCAGACGGGAACCAAATTGACCACGATTTGCCGTCACCTATTGCCTCTCAAAACGTTATTTTTATGTAAAGCGCGACTTTACCACTACGTAAGATGCATTGCAGATCCCCCTTACGTAAATACCGTGTTATCCTCGCGCCTCCTCACTGCCCGGGTGGTGAAATTGGTAGACACAGGGGACTTAAAATCCCCCGATCATTGCGATCGTGCCGGTTCAAGTCCGGCTCCGGGCACCATAATTTTACTCAGCCACTGGATGTCTTTGTGCAGTTAATTGAGTAGCATCAGACGATCCCTACTTGATAATTCGCTGAGCGAGTCACGGTAAAGTATGCCACCGCTAATGTTCCGCATTGTCGCTGCATTCTGGAGAAAACAGACACACCTCAGTATGTGTCACGTGCAATTTCACTATGTTTCCATTGTTTTCCCCGCTATTCTTGCGCCATGAATAAACAGCCAGCCCAATACAATGATCCTGAGGATGCTTTCAAAGAGCATCTCATCTTTAATCTTGTCTATTGCAGCCAAGTCAGTGAGGGGGTTGATGGTTCCGATGTCGACGCGATTATTGCAAGCTCGCGACGTCGGAATGCCGCGCTCGGAATTACCGGAATTTTGGTTTTTGGTAGTGGGGTGTTTTTCCAATGGATCGAGGGACCCAAAGCTGAGGTGATGGACTTGGTGAAGCTCATCGAAGCTGACCGTCGGCATGAAATGATGGTGACATTAAGCACCGATGAGGAGGTTCGCGAGCGTATCTTTCCCAGTTGGGATATGGAGCTTGTAGACGCTGAAAACATTCAAGAGGTCCTTCAGGATGCCCTGGAGACGGCTCACGATGAGAAAAGCGTTGATGCACTGCAGCTTATGCTTCACAGGGTACAAGAGCAGGCCTAAGCAGCGCGCGAAGTCCTAAAGCCTGCACATTTATCTGCTGAAGTTTGGCGAGTATTAGCTTGGGGACTGGCGCGCTAATAATATGGCGCCGGTAGCTGGGCCCCCGGCACCTTCAATTGATTTTTCCAATGCCAGGTACTACTTTCCCCACCCGTCGAGAATAATCCTTGTAAACGTCTCCCAAGCTTGAACGCAGGTCTTTTTCTTCGTACCGAATACCAATAAAGATGTAAACGGTCATGGCAGTAGAGAACACAAGGTGGCCTGCAGTCATATCGGGTGACGCCCAAAAAGCGATTAGAAACCCCGTGTAAATTGGATGGCGAACCAGTTTGTAGAAGAGGGGTTGGCGGAACGCTTGGTTTGGCATGGGTTCGTCTTTCCAGTCAGACCATATTTGTCGCAGCCCAAATAGTTCAAAATGGTCGATTAAAAAGGTCGAGATCAAAACGCTAATCCAGCCTAAGCCTGCTGTGCCCCAAACAAGTGCCCGAAGCGTGTTGTTTTCAATCTGCCAGACAGTGGTTGGAATTGGATGCCAGAAGACAAAAAGTAAGTAGAGCGCCAACGAACTCATGACGACATAAAGACTTCTTTCAATCGCCGGTGGCCAGTACTTTTTGAGGGCGGCTTTAAACCAGGGCCGCGCCATAATGCTGTGCTGGATAGCAAAGAGGCTGACCAAAAACAGATCAATAAGCAGTGCTTTGAGAGGGGCGTTAGAGGGGCCGATCGAAATGCTGCGGGGTACTACTTGATTTGATACAAAAGCTATCAGATATAAAAACATGGCAAAGAAAAAGACATATGCCAGCAGGCCAAATAAAAGACGCGAAGCTTTTCCCATTACTTATCTCCACACTTCATAGCGTAAACTTCCGCAACATAGCATCTCATGAACGAAACGAGTAGTTGCTGGTCCTGTGTACTGGCATAGCGCAAATTATTTTATGCCTTTTAGGGGAAGACTCGGGGTTTTCCCGTCGTAGACCACAGCGCTATCCAAATGACGATGGGAAGGCCAAAAATGATGACCCGCTCACCCCTAAGCACCTGGTCAAAGTAGAGTTCAAACAGCCAGGGAAATTCCCGCTGTGGCACTCCAGCAACTTCGAGCAAGATAAGGGTGAATGCGATCAGTACTAAATGTAAAAATGCCCACCAAGCCAGTGCGGTACTCAGCCCTTTTTTCATCAATGCGCTCCATCATTCTCTAGACTGCTGTGTGCACAGCGGCGAAGGGGTTTACCAGCGGCTCATTCGCTGTTGGATACGCAAAAATATTAACGCACCAGACAGATCGCCACACCTCGAATGCTCTCATAATACGTGTTTAAAAAAGAGCTCCAAGAGCTATCGGCATCCCTTTCATCTGGAAACATCACGTGAAGAAGCAAATTGACAGTGGTTCACTAGCAATAAATTTGGGGCTTTACGGCAAGCATGAAACTCTAGGCGTTGACGGATAAGGGCCAGCAACGCACTTACCAGTTGAGCGCCTTTGCTTGGCAGGAGAATTTTATCAAAGCCTTACTAGGCTCATCTGCGGTCGCCGCTTGGCCGAATAAATTAGCAAGTCGATGGAGAAGCCACGGGGATAACGACTTACTGTCCAGGTGCAGTGTGGTTGCTTTAATCTTTGGCTAGTAAGTAAGCGGCTTTTATAAAGAGAGATCGGCCATGCGTTAAATCTGCATCTTGACTAAAATATCCATTGAGCTTAGATCCTGCGATACAGGAATATAAAATTTCAGCGCGCTCAGTGCGTTCTTCATCGTCCATACTGCCGTTTTTAAATACCCCTGCGAGGAGTTCAATGCAGCACCGATCCATTTCCTCTTTGTGCACTGCCAAAGTAGGGTCGGTTACGGACGCACCAATAGCCTCATACATGACGCCGGTGGTGAGATGGTTTACCGATTTATTTTCGGTATAGAAAAAGTCAGATAGATAATTGATTTTGGATTCAAAGTCTTGTTCTTTTAGTGCCTCCATACCTTCAACGATGGCTTCGCAGCGGTGTTTAAATACTTCGCGCAAAATGTCTGTGGTAGATTTGAAATAATAGAACACGTGACTAGGAGCAATACCCGCTTCATGGGCTACCCCAGCCATTGAGGTATTAGAGAAGCCCTGTTTCTCAAGTGCAGAAACAAACCCTTTGATAATACTCTCTCTGCGCTTGGCGCCTTTTGGCTTGTTCGGCTTATATATCTGCATTGCGCATTCCGTACTGGCCGCTGAACGGTCGCCTGTTACCTACCTAATAACAGCGGGTAATCAGGAGATCCTGCTTAACAATACCGTGTTGAGCATGTTATTCCAAAATTATTTTGTAGTGATTTTTCCGATACGAAACGAGCCGACTCTTTCGATTTCTTACGATCGTGATGCTTACAAAACAGCGGCTTTCGTCAAAAATATGGAAGACAACACAAACTGTTTGAGTCGAGCGACTAGTACGTTCGTGACTTGCGGTCAGCAGTCTGAAGGTTGAACGCTTGGTAATGAGTTGTTCGTAAATTTCTAGCGCTTGATTGGTATGTCGAAAAACCATTGAGTTAATCCCATGGTTTTTTGTTTGCCACATCCAGTAGCGCGGCAAGCTAAGACACATAGTTAGTCCCATGTCTTTGTGTAGATTTCGGTACGTTCTATGATGCCTCTTGAGCCTCTATCTTCCTCATCGCACGGAGCCCTCGCCAGACTAATAACGCGGCCAGCGGTAGAAAAATAGCCGCAATCAATGCTAATGACTTACCTACTGCAGTATCACTTTGAAACACATAATCACTGACTAAAGCCACGCTCGATGGTCCTAATGCCAACCCGATAAGATTAGTTGCTAAAACGTAGCAACCTGCCATTAGCCCACGAAGCTCGTTTGGCGATGCATTTTGTAGTCCAGTAGCAAAGAGTGCCAACGGAAAGGTCACCCAATAGCTCGCAAACGATATAAAAATCAGTGCTGCGGTCAGTGAGGTCGCTAGACCTGCGGCGATAACGAATGGGATGAGCACAAGTATGCTGATGAAAATTACGATCAATGGCGCTCGCTCAGCGTTGACTCTGTGAGACAACCAGCGCGCAAAAACTGGCCCACTTAATACCCCCGCGGAACCTGCAATCAATGCGATGGTTCCGTAATAGCGGCCCGCTTGGACAATGTCGAGCTCATGTACGCGCACTAATAAACTGGGGATCCATGCTTGAAGGGCATACAGTACCAACACAAGGAAAGGCGAACCTAATAGGTACGCACCAAACAGTTGTCTTCTTGGCCATATATATTGGCCCACCTTCTTCCAAGTCATCGCCTGAGCGTCGGTACCAAGCCGTTCTTGTCTAACAGGCTCTTTTAGCAGCGGTAATAGTAGTGCGATCACGACCCCTGGTAGGGCCACGAGCATAAACGTCAGCTGCCATGGCGCAATAACGCCTACTATTGGGAGTTCGATCTGCCCGAGACCGCTAGCCCAGCTAATGACTTCTGCGCCCAATAGGAGCGATAAGCCAGCGCCAAGATAAGGACCCATCAAAAAAATGCTAATCGGTAATGCACGTTGCTCTGGAGGGAAGTAGTCGGCCAATAGCGACCAAGAGGCCGGGGTCACGCTCGCCTCGCCTCCGCCAATACCCATTCGGGCGATACCAAGCTGCCAGAAGCTGTTCGCCGTGCCACACATCATGCAGCTTATGGTCCATATGAGAATGCCGATAATTAGTACACGAATGCGATTAGCACGATCCACGATTCTGCCTACCGGTATACTTAACAGAACATAAGGTAGTGCAAAGGCCAGCCCTTGAAGAAAACTGACCTGTGAATCTGAAAGTTCAAGATCAGTGCGAATCGGGTCCACTAAGAGATTAACAATTTGTCGATCGACGAAAGAAAACGTATAGGTGGCTGTTAATAACGCCAGTGCCCACCAAGCATGACTACTTGCTCGCTTATCCATCGATGACGTCATATAAAATTCCTAGCTTGCTTTTCAACAACTTTGACGGACTGAATCGTAAAATAAAAAAGGGGCTTACGCCCCCTCTTATACAGTGAGTTGTTTAATTTAAGTCTTCAATATTGATAAGACACTCGCACGCCATACGTTCTTGGGGCACCACCCCAACGCGCAGAGTCAAGCGTGCCAACATCTGCAGCGTAATCAAAGTACTCCTCGTCAGTCAGATTTTTACCGTACACGGATACGCGAACGGACTGGTTTGGCGAAGTATAAGTAAGACTCGCGTCTAAAAGCCCGAACGACTTTTGTTGCAACCACGGCTTGTTGTAAAGATCGGTCATATAGTCATCACGCCATGAGTAGGCCGCTCGTGTCATTAACGAGCCTCCCTGTGCCATATTCATCGTATACGTGCCTGCGACGTTATAGCTCAACTCTGCAACTTTCTGGAAATCCCATGTCCGGGCCAGCGCATTATCTTTGGAATCCACCACGCCATCAGCATTCGCATCGAAGTATTTGATGCTGGTAAATTCAGGATCCACCGTGCCGACAGATGCTTCTAGTCTCAGTCCCTCAACAGGCTGGAACTGCACTTCGGCCTCAAAACCACTGATTTCGGCCTCTCCCGCATTGAAATTAATCAAGCTGGCGCCACAATTATCGCAGGGATTATTTACAAAGAGGATTAGGTCTTCGTAGTCAGCTTGGAAGTATGCGATATTGAAAATACCGCGACCATCTAGGAAGCTGGTTTTAAAGCCCACTTCGATAGAGTCAACAGACTCGGGGTCGGTAGGGCCAACAGCGTCGAGTGTTGCCGCTCTGGCGTTGAATACGCCGCTCGCAAACCCTCGGGTCCAGCTAGCATAAGCCATCATATCGTCAGTAAACTGATACTGCGCAGCTACTTTTGGTGAGAAGTTAGACCAATCTTTCTCATTCGAGGCATTATTGGTACACGAAGAGAAATCCAACTCACAGGACCCTAAAATGCCAATATCGATGCTCTTTTCTTCCTTTGTCCACCTGCCGCCTGCGGTCAGCGACAGTGCATCGGTAACGTTAAAATTGATCTCGCCGAATATGCCAAAGGTGTCGTGTTCTGTTTCTGAGTAAGTCGCCGAGTTCAATGCTATAAAAAAGTTTCTCCGCTCACCAATGGAATAGTTTTGCTGAAACTGATTTACGCCGACGACAAAGTTAAAGCGATCGGAGAAAGTCGAAGAATATCTCACCTCAATGCTCGTCTGATCTTGCTCTTCTTTGTTGTCGTTGAAGTGGAAAATGGTGAATGGCGTACCATCAAAGTCCGTGCTTGAGTTGTATTCGACATCGCGATAACCCGCGATGGTGGTGACAATTCCGTGTCCTAGATCCCAGGTTGCATCTAAGACGATCGAGTTAGTTTCTAGCTCGGTGTATCCGATCAGATCATGATTGATCTCATATTTATCGTCCGGTGGCGTATAACCCCACCGGTTCTGAGCGAGAAACTGGCTACCCTCGCCACAGACGATATTACGGTTATCGACGCCAGGGATAGGCACGCAGTTGTGCGCAACATTTTGAGAGTTGGCACTTCCCGCATCGTTCTTTAAGAACTCTGCGATGACAGTGGCTTCAAAGTTGTCAGAGAATTCAAATCGGAGCATTGGCCTGACGATCGTCAGGTCCATCCCCACCTTATCGCCTGTATCGGTATCGGGCATACCATCGGGATAAATATTAAGGTCGATGCTACCGCCGTTGTTGTCTTCGAAATAGCCATCTCGATCCATCTTAACAAAGGCGACTTTTCCGAATACGTTTTTCCCAAGAGGTCCTTCAACGCTTGCGTTGAACTCGGTGGTGCCATAATTACCCACCGACACTTCGGCATTAAATCCAAATTCATTACCGGGCCTCTTCGATTTCACCAACACCGCACCACCGGTCACATTTCTACCGAGTAGTGTGCCTTGTGGACCGCGTAAGACTTCTACTGCTTCTAAATCAAAGGTGCTCGAGAGCGCACCGGCGTTGTAGCCGACATAAATACCATCGACAAAAACACCCACTTTGGGATCATTTGTCCGAGTCGAACCATTGACGCCCATTCCTCTAATGAAGAAATTGGGATAACTCGCATAAGTACCCACATTGTTGAGCTCGGCGTTTGCCACCATTTTGCCAATATCGACCAAATCGACGGTGAAGGACTGCTTTAACGCGGCTTCGTTAAATGTAACTACTGAACCTGCTAACTCCTGAGTCGAAATTCCTGCGGCCTGCTTACTTGAAATAACAATTATTTCTTCGATGGGTGCAGCCGAAATATTTTGGCCAAAAGAAAGAAACGCTAGTGACATTAGTAGAGGTAATTTCCGTTTACACTCAATTCGCATCATTGAACTCCATTTTTGTTATTGCTTGATTGTCGCTTTTATTTCTTAGTATTTTTCGGCACTGCAGCGCGTGCTACCTGCCCGATACATCTAATCCTTTGATGAAGGATCATGTAATCGCAAAAATGAGTAACGCATGAGAAAGCCCATTCATCCAAATTGTATTTTTTGAACACCCGTAAAAATTTAGAATTTGACTCTTTGGTGAGGGAAGCTTTCGCTGAGTTGTCGGTAACGGGCAGCTAATTTAGGCGAAAACAAGTGGTGCATTGGGTGCAAGATTGCTTTTTAAAGGTTATGGCTAAAAAACTACATATCGTAACAAGACCTTATAGCCTTCCCTTAGGTACCGAATCTATTGTGTGACGTTTCGGGCTGCTCGACCAAGGGGTCTCAAATTGCGTCCTTTGAATTGCGCCCTCTAAAGTGCCGCGAGTCGTTAGGTTACGAAATGAATGGCCAATTTCTACCACCAAAATTCAAAAGTCGGTGTTGCGCGAGCAGTTTCTAACCAAACCAGCGTAACGGCAGTTTTGAAGAGGCATTCAAGGTTGCAGCTGCTCTAGCGCTTCACTTGCCGAGTTACTAGGCTGTAAGAAGTCTCACCTTAATTCCCGGCCGTGACTTAATGGTTGCTAGTTAACCGCCTATCTCCGGCGTAAATGTTAGTGCTTCACTGCCGGCTAAATTGGCCTCAGGGGCAGTGCATCTAGGCCAGTTTTGGCGATTTCTCACCTGGGCTAGGCAAAAAATCCGCGGGTAAAGTGCCCCAGAAGATGGCGAAATTTCCTTAGCCAATTCAGCAGTTATTTACTCTCGGGCGACATCGCTTCGCACTCAGCTTAATCCTTTGGTTCAATTCCTTGGTGGGTAGGTTTAGGTTGCGTAACGTGCTGCATTGAGGCGAGTTGCAGTCGACACATCGTCATAACCAATCTGCTAACGTTGAGTCAATACAATTAGGAGGTAACCCGGTGCGGTAAATCAATAGTTCAATACACCTTGGAGGAAAAGGGGCCCTTATTTTTGTGTTTATCTGGGCTCTGTTTGTTTACGTGGATGAGCGCGGCCCTTACATGGACCCAGATGAGGTGATAGAGATTCTTTAGCCGTTAGTGTTTTGGATGGGCGCCAGGTTGATTTTTTTACCGGCCAAAAATCAAAGACGAGCCGCCACCGATGTGAAGCTTAACAGCCGCTTACGCTTGTACTTTTTATGCCCCCAACAGCTCACCCGCTTATGCCCCCAACAGCTCACCCGCGCATGGAGGGAAAAGTCGTTGGCCTTGGTCATGGGTTAAAGTCGGGGGGCTGGGTGGTCCAGCATTCGAATGATGACAAGAATGCGGTGAGAAGGACATATCTTTCAGCGTGAACTTATGGGTAGGCCAAATTTTGAGCAGGCTCCCCGGCGGCCACTGCGCGTTGTTCTCGACTATTGAAGTCGGCTCGATAATGGCGAAATAACAAGAGGGTAAATACCGCCACAATAATAAAAACAAGCAGCGCAAGCTTCAAACTCAGGCCTAGAGCGTCAGAGGGGCTGTTTCCTGCTGCCTGAAACGTATCGCTAAGATACCCTATGGTAAATGGGCCCATAGCGAGACCTAGAAAAGTACCCATGGCCAGATAAAAGGCGGAGGCGGTGGCGCGCATTCTGGGAAGTACCAAAGTCGTAATAATGCCACCACCGGCGCCGGTCCAAAGCACGCCGACAAACTGAAGTGCCGCGTTTGCTATGTAGGCGCTTTCCAGAGTTTCTGCGTTAAGCACAAAAAAAGCGGCAATGGTGGTTAACACCCCCGAGATAAGGCCCATGAAGACATGGGCGTCGTCTCGAACATAACGCTTCAACAGATCTGCAATGATACCTCCTGCAGCCACCCCTAAACCGCCACAAATGGCGGTCGTCAGCCCTAGCACCATGCCAAGCTCAGATAAATCGGTGTCAAATTTTCTCAATAAGTACTGTGCCAACCACAAGGCAAAGCCATAGGTAATAAATGTAATGATTGGAAAGGCGAGATTTGCATAGATCATCGACTTACAGCGAAAGAGCATGGCGTAAGTCGCGGGATCTCTAATTGCAAGTGACTTTGCCCAGCTAAACATTGCATAGATACCCACGCCGAGAACAACCCACTGTGTTACGCGCCCAGTCAGATGGCTCACGATACCTGCCACAGCGAAAATCGACATTGCTGCAACAATATTAACGATTAATGGTGAGGTAAAGCCCACTTGACGATACAGGCTGATCATTGAAAACGGAGGAATAATACTCGCAAGCTCTCGCAAGCATTCTTTAAATGGGTGGGGATGATTTTGTACGCTCGTTACATTTTCACTGTATCCGCGCACAGGCTCTTTAAGTGTCTGGAATAATGCTGCTAACAAAATGCCCGGCGCACCAACAATTATAAAGGTCACCTGCCACCCTTTAAGTCCGAGTGGGGCGTTGGCAATATCGGGGTAGCTCAAGTTCCACCAATCAACTATCCAACCACCGATAAACATACTGAGGCCCATGCCGATGTAAGCACCGGTCGAGTAAATGGCGATGACCGAAGCACGATCTTTGGGCTCGAACCAGTCTGACAGCAAGGAGTAGGCAGAGGGCGTCGCAGTGGCTTCGCCAATACCTACGCCGAACCTAAAGAAAGTCAGGCTGGCTGCACCTCCAGCCATTCCACAGAGCATGGTCATTATGCTCCAAGTAAAAAGTCCACAGGCGATGAGTGTTTTACGTACCCATAGGTCAGCCAGTCGGCCCAGTGGCAAACCAAAGATGGCGTAGAAGACGGCAAATGATGTCCCATACAAAAATCCCATTTGCGAGTCGCTGATCCCGAGATCTGCCTGGATCTCACCGGCCAGTATGGCCAGAATTTGGCGATCGAGCAGGTTCATTGCGTAGACAAGTATTAGAAGAAAGAGAACATATTTGGCATAGGGTCCACCCACCGAATAGCGTCCGATGTGAAAGTGGGGTGAAGCGTGAGGCGCTGTATCGTTATTATCTGGCGGCATATTTTTGGGGTCTCATAATTAGGGGCTAGAGCAGTTTGCTGTTTTTTTAATGACTGCTTTCGTAGGTACTGGGTTTCTAGAGCCCTTGACTGCCAGCTTCTCTTTGCATGGGTACATAGTCTTCGTAGTTGGGCCTTCTCACCATTGACCCTGTTGTAACACCTGCATCGGTTGTTAGAGTTAACCCACTGGTATAGCCGGATTCATCACTGCCTAGCCAGAGTGCGGCATTAGCAACATCCAGTGCCGTACCGGCACGTCCGGGTAACGGAGAATTTGCTGCGAGTGTTTTTTCTACCTCGTCAGTTGCCAGATGATTTTTCAGATGCGCATCGGCCACCATGGGCGTTGCCATAGAGAAGGGCGCGATAGCATTAACCCTGATGTTATGCGTGCAGAGTTCTGCGCTGGCACTCGTGGTTAATCCGACCACTGCATGCTTGGCCGTAGTATAAGCATGCGGCGCAAGGCCACCCATGACGCCAGCGACACTAGACATGTTGATAATTGATCCTGAGCGCTGTTTTTTCATGATGGCTGCAGCGTGCTTTACGCCGTAAAAAACGCCATTAATGAGTATGTCGGTTGTCGCACGCCACTCGTCGGCGGGTGTCAGGTCAATAGGTCCTTTGGCGCCTACGATACCGGCGTTATTGAACATGATGTCTAGCTTGCCAAATTCTAAAATGGCACGATTAACGACTCTCTCTACATCAGTTTCAATACTAACGTCGCAGGCCTCAAAATAGACGTGATCACCAAGTTGCTTAGCGAAATCAAGCCCGAGCTCCGATTGAATGTCGGCGAGAACTAGCAAGCACCCTTCATCTTTGAACCGCTGTGCTGTAGCCGCACCGATGCCACTCGCAGCGCCGGTGATGACAGCTACCTTGCCTTCCAGTCTCTTACTCATAACTTTTCCTTGTAGCAGCCATCTTAATCGTAGTTGCATTGGTCAACAGGGCAAAAATCTGTCTGTGTAGATAACCATTGATAGACCCATACTTGCATATTAATTTAACGAACGTCTGCACCAGATTACTGATAAGTCGCCCTGATAGGGCATCACTGACATTGATTGATCCAACTTGCCCCCTGATTTGAGTCCTTTTTTTGAACGCAGTAGTCGGTCGTTGGTGTTCAAAGCCGAAAGCATGTCAGGTGGCTGCCAGCAGAAAATTTGCGGCTGTCACAGTCAACCTGCAAAGAAGTTACTCATGCAGATTGCGGCATTCAAATCTAATTTTTTAACTCCCGTAAAAATTTACAAATTGACTAAATGTGAGTCTGAGCTTTCACTGATTGCTAATAAGTCAAAAAATTAAACGGAGCCATGAGATGAAGAAGGTAGCAACCAACTTTGAGTTTTTCTCTGCAAAGCTGCATAAAAAATTAGCCCTTGCGTGTGGGATGGTCGTAGCTGCGACCGGCACACAGATTGGAATGGCGCAAAATGAAGAGCCCAGTGCTCTCGCGATTGAGGAAGTCATAGTCACGTCGCGAAAGCGCGCGGAATCGATTCAAGATGTACCGATTGCGGTTACCTCTATCACTAGCCAGCTGGAAAATCCCGCAATTAGAAACCTGAGAGATATCGAGGGGTTGGCGCCTAACGTGCAGATTCGCCAGTCCATGGGACGTACAGCCGGTCACGCGATATCTATCAGAGGTATTGGTTATAGCAATGACGAAAAAAGTTTCGATCCGGCGGTGGGTGTTGTCTACGACGGCGTTGCGCTAACAACTAACTCTGGGGCTCTCATTGATAACTTTGACATTGAGGCCATCGAAGTCATGCGGGGGCCACAGGGCACTCTGTTTGGGAAAAATACAATCGCTGGCGTAATTTCGTTAACTCGAACTGACCCAACAGGCGAGCTGGGAGGTTCCATATCGGGCACCTTAGGTAACTTCGGGCGTACTGATGTTAAAGCTGTAGTTAACGTGCCAGTTATCAAGGATGTGTTAGCGGCTAAATTTTTCGCCGCGAGCCTGCAAGACGATGGCTACATATACAACGTCACGCTAGACAAGGATGTGTCGAAGCAAGACTATCTCAACTACGGTGCGAAGTTTTTATGGACGCCTAGCGAGAACTTCAGTGCAAAGCTCACGGTTGAAAAAATCGACGACCAAAGTGACAACGGTGCCTTCCGCAACCTTACGGGCCTGGGAGGGGATCGGAAGATCGCACTTCAAGACGGGTACTCAGGAGGCTGGCAGCCCTATTCACCAGCGATCGTCGCATTGACTAGTGAAAATGCGACGCCTTGGCGCGTTGCGGCTTACAACGACAATGCGTCTTACCCCGATATTCGTGGGGATGGTTGCTTGCTTGAGAACGATCCGGGTTCAACGGATAGCACGACCAGTGCATCTAAAGAAAATATTGGTGACATGCAAACTGACGCGATCACGTTGCAAATGGACTATGAGTTCAGTAACGGGTCTACGGCAACCTATATTTATGGCTATCGCGATACAGAAGAGTATGCGGTTTGGCCATATTCAGGCAGCGCTTGTGACTTTATCACTGTCGACAATATCAATGAAAATGATCAGGAGAGTCACGAACTTCGCTGGGCTACCTCGTCAGATAACTATGACCTGGTTGTTGGTGTTTACCAAATGGAAAACTCTTACTCACAAGATTGGTTTACTTACGATTTTTGGGAACTTGTGAGGACGCCTGAGCTATTGGTTTCACTTTATGGAGCCACACCTGAGCAGGTCGATCGATTGGGCAATGATTTTGGCCAGAATATTTACCAGTCTCAGGATGCCAAGAGTCAGGCGGTATTTGGCCAGTTCGACTACGATATAACAGAGCGGCTTGAAATTTCACTTGGCTTGCGTTACTCCAAAGATGAGAAAGACTTTTTTGCCCGACAGTTCTGTATCAAAGCCGATGCTGACCGACATCTTCAAAATTGGGATACCTGCGTTCACGGGGCCCAGTACTCCGATGACGAAAAAACCGGTAACTGGGACGAAAGCTGGAGTAAGACGACCGGCAAAGCGGGCCTCTCTTACCGTCTAACTGATGACATTATGGTTTATGGTTCTTACGCGACGGGCTTCCACAGTGGCGGCTTTTATGGAAAGAACCAAAGGTTGGTAGATTACGCGATCACCTACGAGCCTGAAGAAATTGAAAGCCTAGAAATGGGCGCAAAGATGGATTTTCTAAACAATCGGGTGCGCTTGAACGTCGCAGCGTTCAGCAGCAATGTTGAAGCTCTGCAGGCTATTACAACACTGCCAGCGGACGATGGCACAGCGGTCTCGGTACCCTTTAACGTGGGTGAAGTTGAATACCAGGGCCTCGAAATTGAGGGGCAGGCACGTATTACTGACGCGTTTACCATTAGTGGTGCAATAGGTATCTTGGATGCTAAGTACAAGTCCTTTGACGCTGACTTGTCTTCCACTCAAGGTGGTAACCCGGTCGACAATAGCTATCTCACGCCGAAGCAGGCTCCAGATCTAACGTTGGGTGTTACCGCTAGCCATACGGCTAGCGCATTTGGCGGCTTGATTCTTACTGATTTGACGTACTCATGGACGGATGATTTTTATACTCAAGAAGATAACGACCCAGTGTCGCTGGTAGAGTCTTATGGAAAGACCAACCTATCGATCGCTTACGATCGTGACAGGTATAAAATTGCTGCCTTCGTCAACAATATTGAAGACAATACCAACTGGGTGAGTCGAACGACTAGTACGCTTATTACTTACGGCCAACAGTCGAAGGGCCGAACATACGGTGTAGAAGTAATGGTTAATTTTTAGAACTCTTGACCGGAGCTCGTTTAAACCCGTTGAGGTGATCTCAATGGGTTTTTTTGTGTCTGCTAATGTCAAAAATTGGATGGCGTCAAACGATGTCAGAGTGCGTTCTACAAATTTCCCCTGCTGCCTCCAACACATCTAAGTACGTTTGAGCAGACGCACTGGTCGGTAGTTCCCTGATATCTAGGGTGAAAGCTGCGGTCAGACAAAGAGCAGCCCAATGACTCGCGTTGCCATAACAAAGAATCGCTTAGAGCTGATTGTTAGAGCGTAAAGGTTAGCTGAGCGTAGATGCTTCGGTGCTGACCTGCTCTTGCAGCCACTACGGGGTACAGATAAAGGTCCATTGGATAAATGGGCCTGTTGACCAGCTGACTGCCGTTCGTTGTAAGCGCTGAATTAGGGCTGATGGAAGGGCAGGGCGAGGGGCCAGCAGCTGTCGCAGATTAGCGAGATATTGGCCGATGATCTCGTAGGCGTTGGAACCCATAACTACTTCATAACCGAAGTAAAGCCCCTATAGAATAGAGTCGCGCTAAAGCGCTCTCAATGGCAGACATACGCTAGCAGCAAGGGCTTGCCTTAATTGTTAAGGGTAATTAGATGGCTATCCTCGCGAAGTAATCGCAACCCTTATAGGATGACAGGTCTATTTGGGGTGCTTGGGTAATCTACCTGAGGCTTTGCCCGTGAGAATGCTGATGCCTTCATCGTTCTTTTGCCAAAGACGACAGTGCACAATGTCGTATTCCTCGCCAACTTCGAGACCTTCGATCTCTCCGCCACAGTGGAGAATATCTTCAGGAAACACATTAGCCGAAAATCGAATTTCTGTACTAGCTAGGTCCCAGGGTTGATGGAGCCAGTTGGTAAAGAACTCGTAAAGGTACGCTTGATTCAGTGGGCCTTGCTGTACTGTGTCGGGTAAACCTCGCTCCTGCGCGTAAACGCGATCGAGATGCAGTGGGTTGGTATCCCGTAAGATAAGTGCGATCGGAATGTAATCAAAGCGATCCATAGGGCCGAATTTAACGGTTGGTAAGGCCATGCCAATGGTTAAATCCTCAGCGTATGGCTTGTTGGGTGCGATAGTCATTTGAAGAGAATGTAGGATTGCTTTCCAGTCATGACAAGCTGGCCATCTCGATCCCCCTTTATTTTAAATGCTAACTGGACGACATCAAATTTCTGCCTGCCTGATTTTTCATAAACGTCGTTAATCATTGCACTAATCTCTACTTCTTCATTGACGTAAAGTGGCCTATGGAACTCAATAAACTGCTCCCCAAACATGGCCGTCCCATCTCTGTAGTCAAACTCAAAATCGGCACTCCAATCGAATGTTCTCAATAAGCCTAGAACGGCGACCAGTGGTGCAAAAGTAGGCGGTGCGATTTGCGGGGCCTTCTCTGTCGAGCCTGAGGGCTGGGGCATCACACCCATAAAATCCTGCACATCTTCGGTGGACACTCGATAGTTTGCGGTGCGAAGTACTTTTCCAATAAGTGCTTTCCGGTCGATTGGCTTGGATGTAGTAATTGAAATGGGCACGATCTCTCTATCCAATAATATGGTGTTTTGTGATGATAGAACCTAAAGTAAGAGGCCCTTTCATCGAGGCTGGCGCGTCCTGTATCAAGTGGCGCGCCTCGTTTTTTAGCCAGTGCCTAACCATAGGCGTCTGCGGTCAGCTTGTCTGCAAAGCTTCCGTGAGTAAGACCGTAATCATTGATGATTGCGTATTCAAATTGTATTTTTTTAACGCACATAAAAATTAACAAATTGACTCTTTGTCTGACGGAGTTTTCACTGTGGTTGTAGTCATGGTTAATGCGTGGCCGTCCAAAGCAACGTAAGAGTATGTTGCTTTGGACAGGATGCGAGACGCAGAATTTCTTCGCGTGTTAGCAGATTATACGATACTAAAAACAAATGTTTAAAACGTGTTTTTAGCAAGAAGGCTTGGAGTGCTACCTTGGCTGCGTAGCTTATCAAACTGTTTGATCATGGAATATTAATGTGCCTGATACTGACTATTTATTGTCGAATTTGCTCCTCAACGCGGCGGAGAAATATCCCGATCGTCAAGCACTGATTTTCCCTGATTCCCAGCTCTCTTACTCGGAGCTTGCAGCTTTAAGCCAAAGCTACGCACGAGCAATGATTGGGCATGGTTTGAAGCGTGGTGAGCATGTCGGAGTTTTAGCGATAAATCGGCCTGAATATATCGCACTTTTATTCGCTTGTATGTTCTGCGGCACTGTCGCTGTTCTGCTCAATGCGCGTTTCCGTGTTCAGGAGTTGCGCCACGCAACGACACACTGCGACCTTAAGTGGATATTTGTCGGCCAAAATGAGGGGGTGCCTCATGCTGCTCGTTACTTAGAGGCATACCCAACCCTAGCTGACGCCCCCCCTGGCCAGCCTCTTGCTGTACCCGCCGCGCCCAACCTCGAATGCGCAGTGGCTCTGGACGTTTTTGAAAGTCCTGGTTTTTTAGCATTCACTGATTTTTTAGCTGAAGAGAACTTGGCAACTCCTGAGCAGTTAGATGCTCGGCGTCAAGAGGTGGTTGCGAGTGAGCTCGCGTTGATTATGTTTACATCAGGTACAACCTCTTTGCCGAAAGGCTGCATGCTGACGCAGGAGTCGGTATTCAGGACGTCGTTGGCCATGAGAAATCGATTGAGCTTAACGATAAAAGATTGCATGTGGGACCCCTTACCCATGTTTCACATGGCGTCAATTTTGCCACTTCTCAGCCTTTTCCACGATGGTGGTTCATGTTTGACCGACGACAAGGTCGATATTGATCGTGCGGTGGAGCAAATTCAAAAGCACCGCGCGACCTTTCTATACCCGGCCTTTCCCGCCATCATGGCAGAGCTGGTTAATCATCCGGATTTGAAGCTGGATGAAATAGATTACGTTCGACTTATTAATAACGTGGGATCGGCTCAGGCCCTCAGAGAAAATATGCGTGTTTGGCCTTCTGCGACACACATCAGCGCGTTTGGAATGACTGAGCTTAGCGGCATTGGCAGTCACACTGACCCCGCCGATTCTCCTCAGATCCGTGCTGAGACCTGTGGCAAGCCCTATGAGGGTGTTGAGGTTCAAGTGGTTGAACCGGACACAGGTAGGATCTGTAAGGCCGACGAGCAGGGAGAGCTATACGTTCGGGGGTTCTTGGTGTTTGAGGGCTATTACAAGCAGCCCGATGAGACTGCAAAAGCAATTGATGATCAAGGTTGGTTTCACACGGGTGATTTAGGCTCGCTGGATACCGAAGGCAGAATTCGCTTCCACGGGCGCATTAAAGACGTGCTCAAAGTGGGCGGTGAAAACGTATCGCCTCTGGAGATAGAAGCATGGTTATCAACGCATCCTGATGTCATGGTGGCTCAGGTCGTTGGGGTCCCTGATGCAAGACTCGACGAAGTTGTTGCAGCATTTATACAGTTGAGGCCTGGCGCCACCTTAAGTGACAAAGAAGTTATCGATTATTGCGAGGGGCAAATCGCGTCATTCAAAGTGCCAAGAGTCGTTAGGTTCCTAAACGAGTGGCCAATGTCCGCCACTAAAATTCAAAAGTCGGTGCTGCGCGAGCAGTTTTTAACCAAACCAACGTAAGGGCAATTTTAAAGAGGCATTCAAAATTGCAGTTGTGCCAGGACCTCACTCGCCAAATTAATAGGGTGTAAGAATCCTCACTCTAATTCCGGGCTGAGACTTCACTGTCGCTAGCTCTCCGTCCATTACCAGTGTAAAGATCAGTGCTTCACTGCTTGCTGCGTTGACCCCGCCGGGCATAGCATCCAGGCCAGTTTTAGCGACTGCTCACTTGGACCTAGAAAAAAAATCGCCGGTAAAGTGCGCCCAGAAGATGGCGAAATCTCCGTAGCCAAATTAGCCATTATTGACTCTCGGGTGACATCGGTTCGCACCCAGCTTAATCCTTTGGTTCAAGTCCTTGGTTGACAGGTTTAGGTTGCGTAACCTTCTGCATTGAGGCGAGTGGCTGTCGTTTTAACTTCAGCTAGACCGGAGCTGCAATCGACACATCGTCTTAGCCAATCTGCTAATGTTGAGTTCATAAAATTAGGAGGCAATCCAGTGCGGTTAATCAAT
Source organism: marine gamma proteobacterium HTCC2080 (assembly GCA_000169115.1). Lineage (GTDB taxonomy): Bacteria > Pseudomonadota > Gammaproteobacteria > Pseudomonadales > Halieaceae > Luminiphilus. The sequence goes on along the minus strand of AAVV01000002.1, from coordinate 268,011 downwards.
AGTTCAATGCACTATGGATGGAAAGGAACGCTTATTTTTGTGTTTATCTGGGCTCTGTTTGTTTACATGGATGAGCGCGGTCCTTACATGGGCCTAGATGAAGTGATAAAGATTTTTTGGCCGTTGGTGGTTTGGATGGGTGCCAGGTTGATTTTTTTGCCCGCCAAAAATCAAAGTGACCAACCGCCGCGGTTGTGAGGTTTACTGCGAGATTAATTTGCTTGGATGTGATGACGATCGCTGCTTCAGGGTTTCGATGTGACCCCTTATGGTTTGGCATATGATAAAAATTGCACGAAACCACAGTGCTGGCTCACATGAGTTGATCGGTGTCATGCGCCCACGAGACGAGGCGGCTTATATATTGCGATTATTGCTGTTACTGGTTGTTGTACTCATTACGCCGACTAAGGCGGTAGCAGAGCAGTTCAGGTGCTATTCCATCTTTGATACCACAACACTGAAAGTTAGGGCCGATACCCGCGGCTGGATCGATATGGAGGACAAGCCTCGTCAGGAGGTCGAAACTCTTATCGATTCCAACGGTGATCGAGTGTGGGTTTACGGCCCCAAACAAGCGTTTAAAATTCGTCCAGATGGTACTGGGAATCTGGTCACAATTTTTAGCGATACTCATGTCGAGAAGAGCCCGGCTTATTACTGCAAGCGCTAAAGTTAATGAGTATGGCGGTTCTAAATGAGCGAGCCGACAGTTCGTGGCGGCTACGCTTGCAACACTATGCACAGCGTTGCTGAACTTACTTCTACCGCGTTATGGGGCAAAGTTTAACCCTAGTCAAAAGCCAGTGTTCACAATAATGCATCCGTCATTTTTATTGTCACAACCACGCAGACTTTGCTTCGCCTTTCTCTGGCTAAAGACTGCGGTATCGGGCTGGCAAATTATGAGGTAGGGTTGAGACGGGCTCATGAGTTAAGCGAGTTACCAAGAACAATAAATTTAAAACTGTAACGGTAATAGGAGCGGCTGATGAAATATTTGGTTTTTGCAGGTTTATTCTGTTTCGCGTCACTAACAATGGCTGATGGACACGATGAGCTGGGTTTAGAAAAGAGGCAGCCTGACGCCCCCATGACGGTAACCTCCGTTGTACTTGGAGAAGAAATGACGTCTATAAGCGCCGAGGGTGGCATGGAGGGTTATGGTCAGGTGTACGTGACCTACGACCTAACCTATAACACTGCGCGAACGGGCGGCACCGTCGACGGGCAGGGGCGCGGCTTTACAAAGGACGGGGCCGCATCGGGGAGGTTTCAAGGTTTTTGGGAGCTTCAGGATGGCGTAGTTGTCATGCGCAATGTGGTCAATATTAACAACGGCACCATGAATCTTGACGTCATTAAATTTAATCCGCTCACGCGAGACCTTGTTGTTCAAGCTTATATCTTGAAATGACCCGAGGGAGTGGTCCCTGGGTCGAAGAGGGGACTTTCTCCGTGTCTGTATAGACGCATTACGACGTGGCAGGATTGCCGCGCAGAAGACGCGTTTCGTCGCAGTTAGCACGAGTCAGTTACATTGATATTTTCCTTGGAAAGGCGCAATCGCTTATGAGATTTCTTCTCCTATTCTTATGCCTAGTTAGCCTGCTCGGTTGCTCAGAACAATCTTCGCACTCGCTATCTACTAAAGCTGACGCTGTAGTGTCCGATCCTGTGTCTCATTGGCCAATCGCCGAACCGGCCTCGCTTGGTCTATCTGAACAGCAGTTATTGAAGATCCACGCTGACATTAACGACGGGCAGTATGGTTGGATAGACTCGTTTTTAGTTATCCGAAATGGCCGTATTGCTTTTGAACGTTACTACGAGCACGACTATGGCGAAATTTACGGTGAGGAATCTAGAACTCCGGGCCCTTTAGTCGTGCAAAACTTTAGTGGTCCCTACAATTACTTTAATGCCTTCTGGCATCCGTATTACAAAAGCAGTGATCTACACTCAATGCAGTCGGTGACTAAGTCGATTGTTTCAGCGGTTATTGGAATCGCAGTAGGCCGAGGTGACTTCCCCGATATTGACACTCCGGTGCTCTCCTTTTTTGACGCTACTCAGCTGTTAAATATTGATGACACAAAACGGGCGATGACCATCCGCGATTTGCTAACGATGTCTGCAGGATTAGAGTGGGATGAGGGTGTGCCTTATTCAGATCCTACAAACACTTTCACGATCATGGCGCGATCACCCGACTGGGTGCAGTACACTTTAGACCAACCTATGGCGAGTCAGCCCGGTACGGAATTCAACTACAACAGCGGTGCGAGCTTGATCTTGAGCCAGATCTTTCTTCAGGCTACTGGTATCGACATCGAGGTTTATGCTGAAGAGCATCTTTTCCAGCCTTTAGGCATTGAGCGCTATGAGTGGAAGCGTACACCCACAGGCATAGCGGACACTCAGGAGGGACTGTTTTTGTCGGCGAGAGATCTTGCCAAAATTGCACAACTCTTTCTACAAAATGGCCAGTGGAATAATCGTGAGGTCGTGCCACAAGACTGGGTAATCGATTCATTGAAGCCCGCCTTTCCCCTCGATAATGACGCTAGCGCGGGATATGGCTACAAATGGTGGTCTCTGGCCTATGATCACGATGGCGGCGACTATGTGGCCTACTTAGGAAAAGGTTTCGGGGGGCAGCGCCCAATTATTCTGCCGGATTTTGATATGGTCATCGTTGTGACGGGCTGGAATATTTTGCCAAACCGTCCCTTTTTCTCAGCTGCAGAGGTGATTGAGCGCGTTTTGTTCGCTGTAGAATAGTCAAAATATAAAGCGTCCCTTCTGGGCATCACCGATGAAGAGTTTAGGGAGCTCATTTTCAAACGCTATTAGTCGATGGGTTTCTATAGTAGGAATCGTAGAGTTTTAATGGGGCTTCAATGTGAGTGAGTTAAAAGGGTCGTGTGAATGTGGCGAAGTGACTTACTCAGTTAAAGGCCCTTTGCGCCCCACAATTGCCTGTCACTGCACTCAGTGTCGCAAAACTAGTGGTCATTATTGGGCGGCGACCCAAGTTGCTAGCAAGCATCTGAAGCTGGTTAAGGATGGCGGACTTAAGTGGTTTCGCTCCAGTGCTCGGGCGCGGAGAGGATTCTGTGTCGGCTGTGGTTCATCGTTATTTTGGCAAATGGATGGCGAGGGCACGACCTCAATTGGCTCTGGAACACTTGATGATTTACCTGTCGGCGCGGCAACCGTTGATAAGCATATCTATGTTGCAGACAAGGGGACTTATTATAATTTGTCGGACGGCTTGCCGCAGTTGGATGGCGGGTAGCAATTTGAAACTATGTATAAGAGCATCAATATACCTAATAGGGTTGGGCTATCTCGATTGCCGGCCAAGCCTAGGTATCGTCGATAAACTATTGGCAGAGAATGAGCCGATTGGCTGTCGCAGAATGACCTGCGGCTGAATACTCAATACGGATATGTAGCGGGATCTAATTTTAGCCGCCGATAAACTGCAAGGCAGATAGGGGTTTTTGGGCAAATATGGACCAAGATAATAGTAGCGTTACTCAACTCAACCGTGACGAGAATCGGGACGCTACACTGGCCCAAAATATGTCGTCTGGTCGATTGTTCTGGATTATGAATTCAAGCGGTTGGGTTGCATTATCCGTGCTCACATATTTCAGTTTGAGTCTTCCTTATAGTCAATTTGAGCTGAGCTACTTTGCGCACAACATCTCTCAATCAGTAGTCGGTCTTTTGCTAACTCTGCCGCTGAGATGGTGCTTCAAGAGCCTATGGAGCTGGCCAGTAGCGCAGCGTTTTATCTTGGCCGTGATTGCAACCATTTTCTTCTCGATGCTTTGGGCGGTACTTCGCCTACTTTTATTTATGCTCATGACCCAAGAGCAAAATCTCTGGGCCGATTACGGGGGCTGGGTTTTTCCTTCAATATTTGTGTTCTTTACTTGGTCAGCGCTCTACCACGGCATTAAGTACTATCAGTTGCTGCAACAACAACGTGAAGCAATGCTGGTGCTTGAGTCGCAGCAACGTCAGAGAGCATTGCAGCTGGTAAGGGCAAAGGCTGAGGTAAAAGATGCGCAGCTTCAATTGTTACGGTACCAATTAAATCCACACTTCCTGTTTAATACCCTAAATTCGGTGGCGTCTCTTGTCAGTGCTGAGAGGACGGAAGACGCAAAAACGATGCTGAGTCGGCTTGGAGACTTTTTACGTTATTCATTGGATGCTGGCGAAGATATGCTTATTCCTCTGGATAAAGAATTTTGGGCGCTCAGCCAGTATTTAATGATCGAGCAGGTCCGATTCTCAGATCGTATGACCTTGAAACTCGATGTGCCCGCTAACCTAGAATCACTGCTTGTGCCAAATATGCTGCTGCAACCGCTAGCTGAAAACGCGATTAAGTACGCGATAGCGCCCTCTGAATCGGGAGGGACTATAAGAGTCTCCGCCCAGCTAAAAGATTCCAGGCTTGTGTTATCGGTTGAGGATAGTGGTTCAGAACGCTTAGGAGTTTCTAGTGATACCCTAGAGCTGTCCGAATCGGGAGCGGGTATAGGTCTACGTAATACTAGGGAAAGATTAAAAAATCTTTTTTCAAATGATTTTGAATTGCTGGTAACGGACTCTCCTTTGGGAGGTTTATGTTTTAGTGTCGCAATCCCGGCAACTGAATCTATAAGAGAGGAGTCAATGTGAAAGTAGCCGTTGTTGACGACGAACCACTGGCCCGAGAATTTCTTACTCAAATTCTCAATGGCAGCAGCGATATAGAGGTGACAGCAAGTTACAAAAATGGTCGCGAGGCTATTACGGGTCTTAGGTTAGACCCGGTTGATGTTGTTTTTCTCGATATACAAATGCCTGGCTTGGGCGGTTTTGAGGTGGTGCAGGCTCTTCAGTCAGACACCATGCCGCTCGTTGTTTTTGCAACTGCGCATAGCGAATTCGCGGTTGAGGCATTTGACTTGCATGCGGTCGATTACATATTGAAACCTTTCTCAGCTGAGCGGGTTTACGAAACACTGTCTCGATGTGCCACACGACTAATGGCACTGTCTGTCGATTCCGCAGAAGATGGCCCTGATGTTACTGACCGAACCGCTCGACAAAAAGGAGCAGTGATTTCAGCTATGGGCGGTCAAAGTGGTCGGGTTTTAGACGCCGCGAATACAATTACGTCGATGGATGTAGGTAAGCTTGCTATAAAAGATGGGCAGCAAACGACCTTGCTGCAGATGGATGAAATAGAGTGGATCGATGCTGCGGGGGATTATATGTGCGTCCACGCGAGCGGACAGACTCATATTCTCCGTTCAACAATGAAAGAGTTAGTAGCGCGGCTGCCCGATAACTTCGTACGAATCCACAGGTCAACTATCGTCAACTTGTCAAAGGTAGAAGTGGTAGAGGGCTTACCGAAAGGAGAGGCGCAGCTACTCATCGTGGGTGGCGGTGTTTTGAAAGTTAGCAGAAATTTTCGTAAAGAAATTCAGAACTTGCTGATCTAGCCCATTTCGGAGGTTGTTTTTTTGCGCTCATCTCCGGGCCTTTAAAGTTTGGCCCATAAAAAATGACTTTTATATTCAGGCCTTGTTGTTGATGGGTGCCACCCGCGCCAAGTTTTTCTTTAGGGAAGAGCGCGTCTATTGCGACAGGTAAACCCACATGACGATTGCGCGCTCAAGCTTTGCGGCCGATTTTTGCAACGGAATGTGCAACAGCAAGAATCTCTGCTGATTCACTTCTGATATCGGCTTCTAAAAATGCGATTGTCCGTGTCATGCGTCTGACCCAGCCCGTTACGGTTAAGAGGTTCTCACCACGGGTGACGCTTTCATAGCGAGTGGTAATCTCTAGGCTTGATAGCCGTTCAACGCTTGGGTCACAGCTAAAGACAGCATGGGACATTGCGGCATCGAGCATCGCCGAAACAAAGCCTCCTTGGACGATATTGCCGCTGTGGCAAAAGTCTAGAGGTACACAAAAGGTAAACGTACAAGAGCGCGCTTCCAAGTCGGCGGCAACAATTTGTCCGCCTAGTAGCTTAATAAACCCAGGGGAGTGACTATTCAGTTTGGCGAGGATGTCATTTTCAGAGAAAGAATTTGCCATGGAAGTGGTACTCTTTTTTAATGTGGAAGCTTTGAGTCGTTGCAGCAAATGGAATGAGGTCCCAAGGCCTTCCCAGTCGTAAATAGAGCCTTGGAAGGGGCTGTGACTTAGGCCGGGGCGCACACCCTACCATGCAGTCCGGTCATTCTTCGACTGTTTTCACGTTTCGTTGTCAGCCTTTAATCGGCTACCTTTTGAAATGCTTAGGCATACGTTGATGCCCCTTAATCGATAAAAATGAAGTGGCCGGTAAGGTTTAATGCGCTGTCAGTGCGTTGCCTATATCTGATGCCTATAGGACGGACTGGTGGCGTTTTAGGTATGGCTCGTTCAGGCGTCACTTTATAACCCCAGATAGACACAACTTGAATTTGCAGACTTGCGGTAGCCGAAAAGTGGGTATCATTGCGGGTGCCAAATTGTGACAATCCAGTAACGTTACGCGACAACAATCTTTGGAGACAAAAGCTATGCACCAGGCGCTCGAAACCATGCTGTCTATGCAGCACCGAATGAACGCACGAGTACATCAAGACTGGATTAATCAAAATTTCGAATGGTATCGCGCGATATGGATTGAGTGTGGTGAATTAATGGATCACTTCGGCTATAAATGGTGGAAAAAGCAAGAGCCTGACATGAGCCAGGTGCGTCTGGAAGTTATCGATATTTGGCATTTTGGCCTGAGCGCGCTTTTTCTTCCTACTACAGATATCCCAGAGCTTGCTGAGCATATAGCCTCTGAATTACAAACAGCGAGTGATCAGGTGTTAGGAGTCAGAGAAGCCACTGAGGCCCTTGCCATGGATAGTTTGCAATCTCAGAGTTTTTCGGTCGCTCAGTTCGCAATATTGATGCATGCCTGCGACTTATCTTTCGATGACTTATATCGCCATTATGTTGGCAAGAATGTGCTTAATTTTTTCCGGCAGGATCATGGGTACAAAGAGGGTAGCTATAAGAAGGAATGGAATGGCCGAGAAGATAACGAGCACTTATCTGAATTGATGGAGGTCCTCGATAGCGAATCTAATGATTTCCCCACAGATGTATACGACGCGCTAAAAGCCAAATATCCCGGTTAATTCGTTACGATTGGAAGCAGGGTGCAAGTATGGTTAGGTCATATTTCCGAGACATTTATTTTAGATCTGGCGATGGGTTGACGCTGTATGCCAGAGATTATCCGGGCCCTGCGTCAGATTCACCCATCGTTGTGTGTTTGCACGGGTTATCGCGAAACAGCCGAGATTTTGAAGACCTAGCACCGCTGCTTCAGAGATCCCATCGTGTGATTGTCCCTGATCAAAGAGGCCGCGGTCGTTCCGACGCAGATCCACGAGTCGAGCGCTACACCGCCCAAACGTATATTTTAGACACCCTGCGGTTACTCGACGAACTTACGATAGATACTTTCTCGATCGTTGGGACTTCGATGGGAGGGCTCATGGCTATGGGCATCAGTGCGGTAGCGCCAAGCCGGCTTTCTCGAGTGGTTATAAATGATATTGGTCCGGTGATTGCAAACCGAGGGCTTGATCGGATTAAGAGTTCGGTTGGTTCTGCGATGATTTTTCCTGATTGGACCGCAGCTGCAGATCACCTTGCTAGGGTAAATGGGGTGGCATTTCCCAATTATGGTGCTGCAGATTGGTTGAGATTTGCCGCAAGAGCCTGCTCTCAGCAACTCAACCAAGTGGCGCTAGATTACGATCCGAATATTACCGTGCCGTTGTCAGCCGATAACTCCGAGGTATCTGCTGACGATCTTTGGGCGATGTTTGCAACATTGAGCGATAAGCCTCTATTACTCATAAGAGGGGCTCTGAGTGACTTGTTAGACCCTGCGTGTGCGGCGGAGATGCATCGGCGTCATGGCGCTATGCAGCTTCTGGAGGTCTCTGACGTGGGGCATGCGCCGATGCTCGATGAGCATGGCGTATCTGAGGCGCTAATTAAGTTCCTGAATCTCCCAGCAGCCCATTGATAGAATCTGCCAGATTGAAGTCTTTTTTAGTGAGCCCGCCAGCATCATGAGTGACTAGCGCGATTTCAACGCGGTTGTAGACGTTAAACCACTCTGGGTGGTGTTGCTGCTGCTCCGCTAAGAGGGCAACTCGAGACATAAACCCCCAAGCCATGCTGAAGTCCTGGAACTGAAGGCTGAGTGCCAGTTTGCCGTCTTGTAGTCTCCAAGCCGATTGGCCTGCCAGCCACGCGCTGATTTCAGTGTCACTCAGTACAGTCATTGCGTTCTCCTAGTGAGTAAGACGCCGCTTTCAAGATGATGGGTGTAGGGGAATTGATCGAAAAATGCGAGTTGAGTTATCTGATGGGTTGGTTCCAATGCCTTAAGATTTTCCAGCAATGTGTGAGGGTTGCAGGAGATGTATAAAATGTTTCTGAAGCCACTCGCGAGGGCGAGGGTAGCGTCATCGAGACCCGCTCTTGGAGGATCTACCAGCAAGGTGTCGAGCTGATATTCGGTTAGGGGGACGGGGAGGTGGGCCAGCCTACGAAAGGGCCTTGCTCCAGACATCGCTTCTGTCATTTCTTGTGCCGAAAGCCTGATAAATTCGACGTTGTTAATAGCATTACGCTTGCGGTTTTCAATTGCGGCTGCAATGGCCGCCTTAGAAACCTCGGTAGCGAGAACCCGATTAAAGCGGTGCGCCAGTGGCAGGCTAAAGTTACCAATGCCGCAATAAAGTTCCAGCAGATCAGCAGATAAATCTTTACAGGCGCGATCTGCCCATTCAATCATGCGTTGATTGACATGGCCGTTAGGCTGCGTAAAAGCTTGGTCAGGCTGCTTAAAATGGTATTGTTTGTCGTTAATGCACAGGGTTTCTTGGACGCTATCTAGTTCAAGAACCTTTTTTTGTTTGCGGCTTCGTCCTATCAGTTTTATACCTAAGTGCTGGGCGAGTTCTTTGGCTTCGATTTCCCAGGAATCATCTAGCGCCCTGTGGTAGATCAGAGTCACCAGCATGTCGCCGGTTAAAGTGCTGAGAAATTCGATCTGAAAGAGTCTTTGGCGCAGCTGAGTGTTGTTACGCAGGCCTTGCAATAGCTCAGGCATAAGTTGCTGAATTGCCTGAGAGGCGATGGGAAAGCGCTCTACCGCAACGGGATCTTTGGGAGAACCCGGCCTAAACATGGCGTAGAAAAGGTCATCCCCATCGTGCCAGATACGAAATTCAGCCCGAAGCCTAAACGCGAGTGGGGGTGATTTAACAACCACAGGCGCTGGTGCTCCTAGCTCTGTAAAAGCATCTATTAGTGGAGCAATTTTCAAGGCCAGAAGCTGCTCGTAGTTGTCAGGGTTAATTGCGCTAAGGGGCATAAGGAATTGGCCTATAAACAGTTTTTGGGCTTTGGAAGGCCTGCAATACGGCTGCCAATTCGAGCAGGACTGCTGGGGAAAAGATGCATAAGGTAAATTGAATTGCCTTTATCAGCCCCTTCATGGCGTTTAACCCAGTTAACGAGTGCACGGTTTGCCGGCGACTCTCCAAACTCCAGATAGAAAGACCTGAGTAAATCGAGCACCTCCCAATGTGCAGGGGTCAATTTTATGCCTTCTTCCGCGGCCAATGCCTGGGCAATTTCTGCATTCCAAACCTGAGAATCAATGAGAAATCCACGCGAGTCACACAGCTGATCTAGATCAAATTCAGCCATGCCACTCAGGTCCAGTTAATCTGATGAGGGTGCTGAATAGTAAGCGCGACCCAATCGGCGTAGCCAATTCTTATAATCTCCACGATATCGATGTCCGATTGTTTTTGTGGAAACTCTTCGTGGAGCGCGTAAACCGAACCGGATAGCGGCGCTACGGCGGATAAGTTGAAATCAGCCCAATGCTCAAGCGCCTCATTGAACATAATTACCGCATCGCCTTCTCTGAAAGCCTCAACGAGTGCTTTGAAGCGAAGGGGGTTATAAAGTACGTGGATTGCCATCAAAAACTCAGTACATGCTGACTGTTAGAGATTAAGTTGGCGAGCCCTGCGCGAGTGACAATATTAACCTGCAGTTGGTCAAAATGAGTAGCCGGAATTTCCTCTGGGTTGTCTGTGACTAAATGCACCTTATGGATGTCATAAAGTGGTAGTGAGGTTACCAGCTTGAAAAGATTTCGCCCCCCCTCTACCGGCTCTTGAGGGGGCTTAAGGATATCGATAGCTGAGTCTTCGAGTACGAAAATCACGCTTTGCCCAAAAGCGCCGCAGGCGAGAGTGGCATCAATGCCTAGGGCTGCCTTTGGGCTGACGTAGGGTGCCGAGTGGATACGTATTAGCCATGTTGAAGTATCAGTCAAAACTAATGACCCGATCGCAGTCATGGCCGGCTTCCATAAGGGCGCCCAGGCCCATGAGTGTAAAGGAGGTCGGAAGGGTAAGGACGCCATGAGTCTCTGCAGACGCACTACAGAGTACGAGATCACAGTCTTGTGTGGCAGCAATCTCAGACCACTTATGAATGCTATCAGCGTTTTCAGCAGATGCTGCGCGGACGCCTTCACCGTAGAAAAAGACGCGAGTTAAGACAATATTTGCTTTCTTGAGCGCTCTTGCGAATTTTTGCGCACGCACGTTGCCGGGGCCCGATCCGGGAGCCGCTAAAACAACCAACGCGTACTTCATGCTTTTCTGTTTGTCGTCATTATGCATCGGTCTAAGGCAATACCCGCATAAAAAAACCCCGGTGGTACCGGGGTTTTGAGACTTTCATTTGCTTCAGTCGTCGCCGCCGCCAAAGGCACCCACGAGGTGGAGCATGTGGATAAACAAGTTATAAATGTTGAGGTAGAGCGATACAGTTGCGCGAATGTAATTAGTTTCGCCGCCGTTAATAATTCGGCTGGTATCAAATAAAATCAAGCCCGACATAATCATAATTATCGCAGCGGAAATCGTTAGTGACAGCGCTGGAATTCCGAGGAAAATATTCGCAATGCTCGCTACGATTGCTACGATGAGTCCTGTCATCAGGAACCCGCCCATGTAACTAAAATCTTTGCGGCTGTTCAATGCGTACGCAGACAAGCTGAAAAAGACCAGCGCAGTGCCGCCCAAGGCCTGCATGACCATACTAGGGCCCCCAGGTAGCGCGACGTAATAATTAAGCATGGGGCCGAGTGCCGCGCCCATTACACCAGTGAAGGCAAAAATGGCGGGGAGACCTTTAGCCGTGTCTGCCATGCGGTTAACAACAAATAGCAGGCCAAAACCCACTAGCATCATCACAAGTCCCGCCATGTGTGAGAGACCGAGGGCCATAGATGTCCCCGCGGTGGCTGCACTGAAGGCTAGGGTCATACCTAGAAGCATGTATGTATTTCTGAGAACTTTATTCGTGCTAACGGCATTGTCTGCCCCTAACACGTCTACTTGAGATGAAAAGACTGGCTTGTCGCTCATTTCACACTCCCTTTGGGGAAATAGGATAATTCAGATAGCTAATAATAGGGTTCAGAACAGCAAATTCCAAGTGGTGTTACTAACTTAGGTTGATTCAGGGCGAAATAGCAAATGTGACGTCTACACTCGCTGAGACTACAAGCTCTCCGGGCTGATACGTCGCACTTTCTGGGGAATCTGATGCCATCGTTCTCATCATCATGGGCGGCTGCGGATGATATGACTGCTGCTGCGTGCTCATGTGTATAACGGGACCGAGGCGCACATCTGCTGCCTCTGCAAGTGCTTGAGCACGCGTCTTTGCTTGGTGAACCGCAGCCCCTAATGCTTTGAGATAACTTTCCTCGTACTGAGAGCTGGATAGCTGTGGGGCGCTTATGGTGTTGATGCCGGCATCGCCTGCTTCACTCATAACGCTGCTCAACAACGTCAGGTTACGTACAGTAACGTTGATATCTCGAGACACTTCATAGCCATTGGTAACGGACTCCTGTCGCCCTTTGTCGTAGCGATAACGAGGCGCGATGCGGATATTTGTAGCGGCAAGGTCCTTATCTTCGATGCTAAGCGCTCTCAGTTGTGCCAGCATATTGTTGACCGTTGAATCGGCAGCGGCCTGTAGCTTTGACAGATCGTTTCCCCTGACGTTAATACCCAAGGTGATCAACGCGGTATCGGGTACTAATTTTAAGGTTCCCGTGCCCGTTAGTTTTATAACATGCAATTCATCTGACGCTTTTACAGGCACATTGAAGCCGATACACAGTAAAATAGATGCCGTGACAGCACATAAAAGTTGGTGGTAGCGATGTCCCTGAACGTGTCGAGTTTTTTGCATGTCGGTCTCGTCAGAAGGTAACTGATTCAAGAAAGGCCAGGTGCACTAGTGTCACCTAAGCCGCTTAAGGTCGTTTGGAACATTTAATATCATGAGAGTTCCCAGTTAAATCGCAGTTTGTAGGTAAATATTGCTGAGTTTTAGGCAGCATACGCCTTGCTGTTGTTCGGTGGCGCTGATGAAAATATGATGAGCCTTGAAAATTGGAAACGCGCTGCGGTGTTATCGATACGTGCTGCGGTGTTATATTGCCGCCGCGCTTAGCCTCGTCTTAGGTCTTATCCGCGGATTGGGGCAGCAAGCCATGCCACAGAATGAGTGAAAATGAGTTTTCCATGCGCATATTACACACGTATTCAGAGCAATTATTGAGGGGACCTTCTGCCGCGGCCTTTGCCCTGCGCTTTATTGTCTGTGTCAGCCTCTTTTGTTACGCGATGTTGGGGCAGTCATCGCCAACCACAGATTCTGGGTTGGATGACCGGACGGTCAGTGAAGCAAAAGCGCTGCGAGATGATGCACTAACAGGGACAAAGGCATTTCAGTGGGTTGAAGATTTAACGACCGAGGTGGGGCCAAGGTTGGCAGGATCCGACTCCGAGGCGAGCGCTCGTGCCTGGGCAGTCGAAGCGCTGAAAGAATTTGGATTCCATCGTGTTTGGGTGGAGTCTTTTCCGTTGCCTGGGTGGGAGCGTGGGCTTGAGACAGGCTATGTTGTCTCACCCTATCCTCAACCACTAACCCTCACGTCTTTGGGCGGGTCAGTCGCTACTCCAGACGAGGGAGTGGAGGGGGACCTCGTAATTTTTACTAGCCTGCAAGCACTTGAATCGGCGGTCCCGGGCAGCCTTGACGGAAAAATAGCTTACGTGGGACACGCTATGCGTAGTACCCAAAATGGTTCGCATTATGGCTACTTTGGGCGGCTTCGCCGTGAGGGGGCGAGTATTGCGGCGAGTAAAGGCGCGAAGGCTTTATTGATTCGATCTATTGGCACTGACAGCCATCGTATGCCGCATACCGGGGCTATGACCTACAGTCCTGACCAACCTAAAATTGCTGCGGCCGCACTGTCTAATCCCGATGCTGATCAAATCGAACGTATGGCTGCCAGGGGGAAGGTGCCCCGAGTAAAGCTGCTGCTAACTCCACGTTTTTTGGGTGAGGTAACGTCAGGAAATGTGATCGCAGATATTCGTGGAGCGGTTGCCCCTGAGCAAATAGTGATTATTGGCGGCCACCTCGACTCTTGGGATCTTGGCACTGGTGCGATAGACGACGGTGCTGGGGTTGGCATTACGATGGAAGTTGCGCGTCGCATCCTCTCATCGGGCAAACGGCCTCGACGAACTATTCGCCTTATTTTATGGGGAGCCGAAGAGGTAGGCCTCTTGGGTGGTAGAGCCTACCTTGAGTCGCGTAAGCAAGAGCTTAAGAATCACGTGATTGGCACGGAAAGCGATTTTGGAGCGGGTCAAATTTGGCAAGTTACAAGCAGGGTTGACGATCGCGCACGGCCGCTTATAGATCTTATAAGCCAGTTGGTGGAGCCTTTAGGAGTTGCGCCGGGACCTGCAGATGTGGCGAGTTCAGGCCCGGATTTAACACCGTTAGTGTCGGCTGGAATGCCAGCATTTCGGTTTGTTCAAGATGGCCGTGATTATTTCGATCTACATCACACGCCCGATGACACCCTCGACAAGATCTCACCTCAGGATCTGGATCAAAACGTTGCCGCCTATTTGGTTTTTGCGTGGCTAGCGGCCAACACCGCGCTTGATGACTGGGGCTGGCTGCCAAGCGAGTAAACCTTGCTCGACAAAAGCCTGGCACATGACTTTTATGAAGCAAGCGCGCGCGTTGTCGAGTCAAAGGAGGTCGGGATGGGTCAGGTGACGCCGCTCTGCCAAAACTTCCTGTTGTTTTTTTGATACGAAATGGACGATCTGTTCGGTCAGGGCATCTTGCTCTGACTGATAATGTGTTCTGAGTCTGAACTGCTCTTGGTCCTCCTCACGTTCTTTTGGGATACGTTTGCAGCTAATCACATGAGCAAGAACAGTCGCCGGGGTATTTGTGGTGGGTAATATCAGTGAAATTTCTACTTCACTATTTTTGCTGGCCTCCCGAGTTGTCGTAAATGAAATACCAGAGCCACTGATATTCACCCTACGTTTTCTGCGCTTGTGGTCTGAGGGAGACAGTTCATCACGGATTGCGTCGAGCTTGTTATTTAGAAGAGTAACCAGATGCGCCAAAGTGGGGTGCTCGGGCGCGCAGTCATGAATTCCAGCACTAATTTGATGGTTGATTTCCGTCAGAGGGTCGTCGGCTTCAGGGGTCGCTGTCCCCAGACGCCATCCCATTACGAGGGACGTATCAACACGAAAGTAATCTCGACGCTCTGTGCTCATCGCGTCTTGCCTCCACGGTTAGTCAACAAACGCTGATGTTATTAGTTTATGCGATCGTTAAGCACTGTGAACTTATCTGAATTTGATTGAATTGTGTAGCGGATGGCTGTGCCGATCATCGTCGCTGCTGTCATTGCAATGCCCTTAGACGCCAGCGGTTATATCGGCTTGCTTTGCTTTGTTGCAACACCGCACTCGCGCTGCTGTTAACTACCACAGTCTTGGCAACATAAGCCCTTTTTCACTAGTGACCTACAGGGTGCTATTTGCTCCAGGGTCGACCTTGGCAGGTAGCCCGGTTTTTACAGGACTCGGTACAGCCTCGGCAGGGCATAGACTCTATCGGTGGGTTGGGGCTTGCCATACTTATAATTCCTCGCTGCTCTGGCATTTGAGTGGTGGTAGACCTAGAAACCCACGGCGCCACTAGTCACGGTGGACACATTAATGGGAACGATAATCTCGTTGCGCCGCATGAATGGCAACGTCCAAGGAGGATTGTACTGATTCAAGGTGGGCCTGCCAGTCGTCGATATATTCTGAGCCGCTAAAAAAGCGGTCAATAACTCCCATTGTTCATCGACGCGGCTGTCCGTAGCGCGACCGCTGAAGCGAATAACCGCGGCATGATAGGCCGGCTCTTCTTGAAATCTAACTCGTGAATCATCAGGTTTTGGCAGTTCGGTTATTTCGTACTCTGCAGGCAAAACGAAGGCCATCTGCGCGCCATCGACTCCTGGCATGGTTCTTTGCACGGGGGCGGTCATCGCGATCTCTTCCTCTTCCGCATTGCCTCCAAAAATGTACCCTGCGAGCACGCGAAATCCCGAGTTTTCTCCTGCGGCCATTTCGGTGAGGGCTAATATTCTTGGTTCGTAATGTCTTATCTCTACTGCGGGTTCGTCCCAAGATTCGACAAGGCTATAAACCGGCTCCTCAATCGCGGTGGCGGTCAAAGGCAATACTCCAGCAAGGCCCAGTAACGCGACCATTGTAGATTTGATCAAATTCATAATCGTATGACACTCCGGCGTTTGTAGGTTGTATTACGCGCACCCGCGGGGTTGGATCATTAGCGCTAAAGAGATCGTTGTGCCGCGGGTTTTACCTTTACAATAGTGCCACATAGACATAGTCGGATTTGAGCTTCATGACAGGACATCCTTTGAAACTAATTTTAATGGCCACACTGGTCGGTGTTTTGGTGACAGCGTGCGAATCTGAAGACCTAACCAAAGAGGACCTTATGCAGTCATCATCAAAATCCACTCCGTTAGCGCCACCCGTCACACGAATCGAAAATGTAGTGGACACGCACTGGGGAGTTCAAGTTGAAGATCCCTATCGATGGCTCGAGGACCAAGATAGCCAGGAGGTGTTGCACTGGTTTGAGCAGCAGGGCGGCTTCACTGAGCAGGTCTTAAATGCTTTGCCCATTCGAGGGCAACTTCTGGAACGACTTATAGAGCTCGATCAAGGAGCGCCTTATAGCACCTACGGGGTTCGGCAACTGGCAAATGGGGATATCTTCTTCCTGCGTCGCAATGCTGGGGAAAGTCTCGCGAAGCTCTACCATCAACCAAAAGGTGCGGTTGAGGCAACGCTGCTGCTAGATCCGGATGCTCTGGCTGATGATGCCGACTCACACGCCTCAATTGAGGGTTACATGCCCTCTTGGGAGGGGCAGTACCTGGTCTACGGCGTGGCACAGGGTGGCTCCGAAGAGACGACCTACGGCGTGATTGATTTGACCTCCGGAGAGACTTTATCCGACACCTTGACTAACATCGAAACAGCGTACAACCGCCCACAGTGGTCATTAAATGGTCAAGGGTTTTACTATTCTCGTCGAAGAGAATTGCCCGTTGATGCGCCTGACACCGAAATTTACAAGCGTACGGAAGTGCGTTACCACGCTATAGGAACTGACCCAATAGCAGACGTTGTCGTAGCAGCTTTTGGTGTTTCAGATCTTTTGCCACTGTTAGAAACCGATTTCCCCAGCGTGGTCATCACACCGGGATCGCGCTATGCGGTGCTGAAGGTGAAGCATGGTGATAATAATGAGATTTCAATTTTCAGTGCACCCGTTGAGACTTTGCTAACAGGTGCCGTGCCTTGGGTTCAAATTGCCCGGGAGTCTGATTTGGTCGCCGACTTCGCAGTCGTTGCCGATACTATTTATCTGATCACGGCGAAAGATGCCCCACGTTTCAAACTCGTAAAAACAACCCTCACTGCGCCTAACTTTAACGAGGCTCGAGAAATAATTCCTGCCGGTGATTTGGTTGTAGAGGGTATTGCCGCTGCAGCGGATGCTATTTACTTAAGCGTTAAACAAGATGGCGTCAATAAAGTGATGCGCTTATCTGGTGAGGGCGACGTCACCACGCTTAAAACGCCCCGCGATGGTGCGGCCTATATTTCGTCTGTCTCCCCACAGGTGTCAGGTGTGCTTGTCTACGAGTCAACCTGGATTCAGGGGGGCATTCGCTATGCTTATGACCCCTTTGAGGATGGTTTTACCGACACCGGGATGGTTCCGAAAGGAAAATTCGATGATTTGGAGGGATATGTTGCAGAGGAAGTTCTGGTGACCTCTCATGATGGAATCGACGTGCCAGTATCAATTCTCCGTCGAGCCGACCTTGTTTTGGATGGTACTAATCCAACGATTGTTTATGGCTATGGCAGCTATGGCATTAGTCAGGATGTATCTTTTTCCCCTATTCGCCTGGGATGGATTGAGCGTGGTGGAGTATTTGCGATTGCCCACGTTCGTGGTGGTGGGGAATACGGGCAGGCTTGGCACTATGCGGGCCGGATGCAGAACAAACCCAACACCTGGAAGGACGTGATCGCTACGGCCGAGTATTTAATTGATAAGGGTTACACCACAGCAAGTCATATGGCACCCATGGGTGGCAGTGCCGGGGGGATTTTGGCGGGTAGGTCTATCACCGAACGTCCGGATCTTTTCGGTGCGGTCGTCATGCAGGTTGGCATGCTTGATGCGATCCGAGCTGAAACCACCACTAACGGTGTACCCAACATCAAGGAGTTCGGTACCGTCACCGACGCGAAGGGGTTCGAGGGGCTGCTGGCGATGAGCGCTTACCACCATGTCGAGGATGGGGTGGAATACCCAGCGGCGTTACTCACCCACGGTTTTAATGATCCAAGAGTCAATCCTTGGATGTCGGGTAAAATGGCCGCACGTTTGCAGGCCGTGGCTAAAAATAATTCGCCGGCTTTACTCCGTGTAGACTTTGATGCGGGGCACGGTATTGGCTCTACTCGAGAGCAAGTGCTGGCTCAATATGCCGACATCTATAGCTTTTTGTTTTGGCAGTTGGGGCATGCCAATGTACCAACAGAGGACTGAGGCTTCAGGCTTTTGAATATGCAAATTTGGCGGTTTCAGTAGAGTGAATTTGCTCAAACTAAGCGTGGATTAAGGAGCCGGCGATAGGTGCAGGACAGTCGTCGCTTAATGTACATGCAATGGCTAAATACATGTTCAACGATTGGATTGAAGGGTATAGAAATTGTCTGACTGGCCAGCAAGGTCCTCAGAGGACGCGGTTAGTTGTGCTAGCGACTTGCCGCATAGACCTCTGAAAAAACTCGATCGAAGATGTTTAAGTCTTCCAGTTTTCCCATGCTGATTCGGATGTGGGTTGGGTAACCAGCATAGCCGCCTCGAATTAACACGTTGCGATCGGCCATTCGTGCGACAAATTCGGTCGACTCTATGCCTATATCAGCGAATACGAAATTGGTCTGAGAGGGCACAGGCGTCACGCCAGATCTTTGTAAGGTCGCATTAACCATGGCGCGTCCTTCAAGTATTTTTTGTCTCGAGAAGGCAATGAATTCTTCGTCCAGGTAGCTGTGATACGCCGCTGTGAGGCCAATGCCATTGGGCCACGCCATAAGGGTGTTACTTACCTTGGCAATGGTCTCGGGTTGACCAAGCGCGTATCCCACTCGCATACCCGCCATGCCAAAAATTTTGGAGAAAGTGCGAGTGATCAGTACGTTTTGGTTGTCGCGTACCAGATCAACCATGCTTTGATCGGAGGGGCTTGTTGCCAACTCATTATACGCTTCGTCGACAATCACTAGTGTCCTCTTACCAACTCTCCTGCAAAATTGTCTTAGCGCCGTCGTGTCAATCGGAAGTCCCGTAGGGTTGTTTGGGTTAGCTAAATAGACCAGCGAAACAGTGTCGTCGACGATCGCGCTCATAGCGTCTAGGTCGATTTGCAAGTCACTCCGGAGCGGCACGCTAATGATGTCGATGCCTAGTTGTTTCGCGTAATGTAGGTGTGCGTCGTAGGTGAGACCCGGCACGAGGATTTTGCCTTTATCACCATAAGCAAGAATCGCTGCTTGAAGGGCTTCATTTGAACCAGAAGACACCAGTAAATTTTCAGACGCTAAACCGTGTCTTTGCGCTATAGCCTTCGTGAGGTCATCAAGTATCGGAAAGTCGGTCGGGGAATCTGGGTAATAGGCTGAAAGGGCAACCACGTCATTAACTGCTGCTATCGCTCTCGGGCTTGGCCCGTACGGATTTTCATTGAATACCAAGCGGACTTGCCCTGGGGGTAATACGTATTGCCCCAAGCTTGAGCCGCTGAAAGGAGACAGCAGTGCGACCCCTAAACCACCTAATAACTGCCGTCGTTTCATGAGTCGCTCCTCATTGCTTCAATGGACTTCCTGATTTTCGACGCGGGTCGTAAGTAGGCCTCAGCCTGCATCAAGAGTTGAAATGGCTACGCTACATAGGAGCCGACAGTCACGTCAAGTTGGGACGAACAAATTCAACGCGGCAAGGGCTAGCGGCGGGAGTAAGACTTGTAACTTGGGAGGGGGTTAACTCTCAACGCTGTTCAAGTTTGAACTACCCCTCTGAAGTACACTTTAGATTTGGGAGCCTTGTTTTAATTTGGGGTTTCGGTAAGCCGGTTTCTGAGAGGCGTTTCCAAGCCGCTACGTTACCGTTGGCCTAAATAAAAAGATCTAAAGAGGTGTTCGTGCCTAATAAAAAAAGAGCCCCTAGCCTGTAAAAAAAGTCCCCAGCGTTTTTGACAAATGCTAAAGAGTGTCGCCTCGCCGACAAAATCTAAGTGTTCTATCAAAGCGACTTTTACTCGGGTATAAGTGTGTTCTAAGCCTGCGGACTGTTTAGATGATTCAAAAACAACAATCGGTCATCATCATTGGGGGTGGGGTCTCTGGACTGTCAGCGGCAAAGCGACTTAAGGAGGCGGGTGTACCGATCATGCTTCTGGAAGGCAGGGATCGCCTGGGCGGCCGAGCGCACACACGGGATATTGCGGGGAACCAGGCCTCCTGGGTCGAACTGGGCCCCTTCTGGCTTGAGGATCATCTGACAAACCCCGCGTACCACTTATTGAGGGACATCGGGGCCGAAGTTCATCGCCACGATATTGGCCCCTCAACGGTGCGGATCTATGACCAACGTTCGGCGCGTTGGCTAGGCTGGACAGCGGCACTGTTGGCATTTTTCAAGCTTGGTTGGAGCTTTAGCCGGTTCGGTAAACTTCGGCCTAATACCTCTGCGTTTAATAACCTCGGCGAGCGAATCGACGCCTTACTTGGTAAGCGACCCAAACGTGAGCAGCTCTACTTGTTCAAGATATTTTCCGAGAGTCTTAACGGCGGCTCCACCTACGACACACACCGGAATCAGTTAAGCGATGACCTCTGGGAGTTCACCAACCATGATGAAAAGAGTCAGGTCCTGATTTCTGGTGGATTCCGCCTTTTGGTGCAGTTGTTGCGTGATTCTTTGTCTGCTGAGCAGGTGATGCTGAATCAGACTGTCTCACGAATCTCGATTCAACAAGACACTTTCACCCAAGCGCCGGTGCAGGTTACGACGGCTGACGGAGAGATCTTCGAGGGCTCTCGTGTCATTGTTACCGTCCCCCTTGGCGTATTGAAGGCTGGAACCATCACATTTGACCCACCGCTCCCGGCCAGTAAGCAGGATGTCATCGAGCGCATCGGCTTCGGAAGCGTCGAAAAGGTCGTTATGACGTTCAAAAATAGTTTCTGGCGGAGAAACCCAAGGAAGCAAGATCATTTCTTCAGTATTCCCGATCCTATCGCTTCCCACGGCAGTTTTTTCGATGTGTCGATGTCATCTGGAATTGGACCGGGTGCGCCCACATCTCCCTGCCTTGCTAGCGTATTCGGCCCGCCTAAGGCCGCTTGGGTGGCGGAGAACCCTGAAGCGGCGATAGAAGAGGTGCTGTCTGAGCTTCAGATGATGTTCCCTGATACCTTCGAGCCTCCGGTCGCGACAGCTGCATCTAATTGGACCACCAGTCCTTTTTCAGGGGGCTGCTACCCCTACACGAGCGTCGACACTCAGCCCGGTGACTTCATTAAATTTGCAGAACCGACTCATGATGGGAGAGTCCTGTTCGCTGGAGACACTTGCGCGGTGGGAGTCGGCCTGGGTTATGTCGAAGGAGCCATGGCGGCAGGTGAGCGGGCGGCGGATGCCATAATCGCCATGGAGGCTGATTGCCAGCAGATATAAGCATGACTGAAGCTAGCGCTGGGATTCAGTCTGTTAGGCTATGGCGAGTTGCTGCAGGTTGTTGACTGGGCGATGTCTCGCCAATTGATCTAAAAGATTGGGTTATCGTTTGCAGACCTGATGCTTCAAAGTAGTGCGACCCAGTATGGACTCGAAGCTTCTCATTACCTTTTGCCGACCAAAAAAGGCGCCTATATTGGGAGCGTTTCATGAGTCTGCTTTATCTATTTAGATTAGAAATTAATGGCGGTGGGCGTAGGATTCGAACCTACGGAGGGGATAAACCCTCAACGGTTTTCAAGACCGCCGCTTTCGACCACTCAGCCAGCCCACCAAATCTTCGGACTGAACGTCCAAAGGAGCGCGCATTATAGCGATCGAGGCGTGGGCATCAAGCTGATGTGGCGATTACTTGCGTTAAAAATGCGAATCACCCGTTTTAAGTGTGACTTTAGGACGGGCGAGGCCAAACATGGCCGCATGTCTACGCGACGGCGCACAGGGGCTTGCGCATTTTTCCGATTAATTTGCGACTTGCTTCACAGTGCTAAAACGATAGTCGGGTGTCGCAATGGCTTTGCTGGCTATCACGCCCGATTTTACAGAAACTCGAGGCTTGGCATTTAGAACAACTTAAATTGTGGCATCACCAACGTTATACCCGAGTAACGTAAACAGTACTCTAGGAGTCGATTATGAAATTTCGTTCACCTCTACTATTGCTATTAGGCATCTTCATCACAGGCGTGGCATCTGCAGATGAGGTTACGACACCCGTTGTCAGTGTTGTAAATGTTCAAACCTCAGATCCCGGAGCCTACCGAGCATATCTCATTGAAAACCCGGAAATCTTTGAAGCTTTGGGCGCCGAGTCGGGTGGTACTTGCACGACAGTGAGTGGACACCGTTACCCGGGACAGGCGTTTGCCTTCAGCTTTTACAATGACGCAGGATCCGCATTCAAGGCGGCAACACGGTTTGCCAATATGTCTCGAAGTGCGGAACTCGATGCGATCTCTTCTGTGGTTTCGGCAGAGTTTTATGCCGTGATTAAGCCTTTTACATTGCCGCCGGGCTTCGAGCGACGCTATCAAATTGTCGTGAACGATGCTGCTGCTTACGTCGCAGCTGCTACGAAACTCGAGCAGGCTATGCAGGCAAATGGACATAAGGTGGAGGTAGGGATCTTTCAACCCCTTGGCAATGGTCATCAAAAAGCAAATGTGTTGGATGTGCGTATATTTGCTGTAGAGCCAGAAGTGGCTGGAATGATGGTGAATGATTTTTTGCAGCGCAAGGCGTGGGCCTTGGAGCCATATGGAGAGATGTTGGCCACCATAGAATCTCTGGAGTTAGATACATTCGAAGACTGCAAACAAGTGTACTCGGCTAATTAGTCGCGTTAGCGCCCTGAAGTGCCATGTTTGGCTACTGCATTTATGGTTTGTTTGGGGCTGATTTTTTCGACTTACGATATCAATAACCAATGTGGGGATTAGAACGCCATGGGAAAAATAATGAGTAAGGCTTTAACAGCACTGGTTGCAACATGCTTTATGTTTGTGACACTGCAGGGACACACTTTTGAGGCAACGGGTGATTCGTTTCCGGCGAATTTTCAGATGACGAGCTGGACCAGCACTACCATCAGTAGCAGCCTGACGGCTGAGGGCGTCGTGGGCGAGGGTTACGGAAAGGTCTACCTGAGCTACGATTTTATGAGTAACTCAGCGGATCGTAACAAAGGTAATTTCACGGGGAATCTTCGCTCTATCAATCAGGATGGTGACATGGTTGCCGCAACGCTGCAGGGCATCTGGAAGCGCGAGGGTAAGCTAGTAAAGATGTATACCCTTGACGGGTTTTCTAACGGAGACATGATTTACGCTGAGGGGCTTATCGATCTAATTGCCGGTACGTTGAGCTTTACTGCCTTTCCTATCGAATAATGTCGGAGCCCCCGCAATAGTGTCTAGCCTGGGTGGTTTCTACCTGCTGCACTAATCTTGAAGGTGACTTAGGAGAACAGATAAAAAAGGGGGCTACATGAGCCCCCTTTTTGTTAGTTGGCTTGTGCGTCCGGCACGGTATCTTCATTGGACTCATCAGGACTTCTCTTAGCAGCGGTAAAGGCTAAACCGGCTTTAGGCCCTCGGGGGTCGTTGCTCGCTCTAGGAATGTCACGGCTAACAATACTAACCGGTGGGGCCTCTTGCTCGAGGAACAATGCCTGTCGCAGTGTCGCCACATTCACTTCACCAATGGGCTTAGGTTCAACTCTTGGGTCATTTACCGCTCTGCCTGCGTCTGTGAGTCCCGAGCGATCAACTTCTGCGGTCGCGGGTGCAATAGTGGCTGCGGTCGCAATAATTTCTTCGGGTTTCACTGTTTCTTCTTTGGAGGCAATTTCTTCGCTAGTAGCCGCCACAGCGTCAGTAACAGGTGCCGGCTCTGACTCTGCTGTCTGCGTACTTTGAGCAGTGTCATCATTAACATTGGCTTCATCAGTAACATTGGCTTCATCAGTTTCCTGTGCAGTTACCGATGAGGCCGCGACCATAGGTTCTTCTGTTTGTTTGGCGCCTTCTGGCGTGCCAGCTAACAGGTCTATTTGATCCGTTACCGAGCTCAAAGCTGGGGCGGGCACCTGGTTGGCTTCGGCACTAACTGCATTTTCTATAGGGGCATCGTTCTCATCCGTGCCTGCCACTGGCGCGTCGGTAACCGTGCCTGCGGTGTCAGCTTGAGTTTCCGCTTGAATGTCAGGTTTAGGTCCGCGTTGGCGCCGCCGCCGTCCCTCGCTACGTTTGTCGGACGGTCTATGACGGGCGCTCTCTTTCGACTCCTCTGCCACTGCGGCTTGAACGTCATTGTCTACTGCGTCGTCAATGTCGTCCTCACCAGTGTGTTCCTCACCTTCGTTCGCCTCAACATCGGAACTGTCAGACAGCGGACGCTTTTGTCCGCCACGTCGACCACGGCGGCGGCGATTGCGCTTTGGCCGATCATCCGTGTCATCGTTTGACTCGGATGAGTCTGATTCGTCAGCATCAACGGTAGTTTGGTCCACTTCATCAGTGTCTTCAGCTTGCACATCCGAATCAGGACGCCGGCTGCGCGTACGGTTTCTACCACCACGACTTCTTCGCTGGCGGTTGGCGTTTTCTTTAGGCTCCGAGCTTTCTTCGTGGCCGCTGTCTTCGGTTTCTGTCAGTGTCTCGATATCTGCTTCTTCACTTGGCGCAGGAGCGAACAGCGCTCCCCACATCCTTGTCAGAATACCCGTCTTCTGGGGTGATTCTGTCTTGGGTTGCTGCTTTATATCGCGTGTCTCCGCCATTGGAGCTGGAGCTTCAGGCTCCGCAGCGACCGGTGCGGGTTCCTGAGGTGTAACGCCTCGCACTAGAGGCTGTGGGGCTGCGGGAATTGCACTTACCTCATCGCGCACAGCGATAGGATCAGGGGTTTCAATAGCAACTTCGTAGCTTAATGTTGTGCTTTCTTCTACTTCATCATCGCGTAGACGAATGACGTCAAAATGCGGTGTTTCCATGTGAGGGTTGGGGATAATCAATACCCTGACGCCGCTGGAGCTTTCAATATCGTTAACTGCACTGCGCTTTTCATTGAGTAGAAATGCGGCGACTTCAACGGGAACGACGGCCCTGACCTCACCAGTTCGATCTTTTGCAGCTTCTTCCTGAAGCAACCTAAGAATTGCGAGAGCTAGTGACTTGGTGTCTCGTATTGTGCCTTTACCGGTACAGCGTGGGCAGACCATGGCACTGATCTCGCCAAGGGAGGGTCGAAGGCGCTGTCGGGACATCTCGAGTAAACCAAATCGAGATATTCTGCCAACTTGGACACGAGCACGATCGACTTCAAGGGCATCTCGAATTCTGTTTTCTACGGCTCTCTGGTTCTTGTTGGCGTTCATGTCAATAAAGTCAATGACGACCAAGCCACCCATATCCCGAAGACGGAGCTGACGAGCAACTTCGTCGGCAGCTTCAAGGTTGGTCTGCAACGCTGTTTGCTCTATGTCCGACCCTTTTGTGGCTCGAGCTGAGTTGATGTCAATAGAAATCAACGCCTCAGTAGGGTCTATAACAATCGATCCGCCTGAGGGTAGTCGAACTTCGCGCTGAAATGCGCTCTCGATTTGCCCTTCGACTTGAAATCGATTGAAGAGGGGAGTTGCATCTTCATAGTATCGTATTCGCTGGGCATATTTAGGCATGACCATGGTGACGAAGTCATGGGCCTGCTGCCAGGCGGCCTTATCGTCGATGAGCACTTGGTCAACATCGTCTCGGAGGTAGTCTCGGATGGAGCGAATGATGACATCGCTTTCTTGATACAAGAGTACCGGAGCCTTGTTTTCGTCTGATGCCGACGAAATAGAGCTCCAGAGTTGTAGTAAATAATCCAGATCCCACTGTAGCTCTTCCGGGCTGCGTCCAACACCGGCGGTACGGATAATGACGCCCATACCATCAGGTATGTTCAGCTGCGATAGGGCATCCCTAAGTTCGGTGCGGTCATCACCCTCAATCCGACGGGATATTCCACCGGCTTTGGGGTTGTTAGGCATCAAAACCATATACCGTCCAGCCAGACTGATATATGTGGTGAGAGCGGCTCCTTTGGTCCCGCGCTCTTCCTTGTCCACCTGAACAATAACTTCAGTGCCCTCTTTGAGCACGTCCTTGATTCGAGTTTTACCTTCGCCCTCTGGGGCTGTGCTGCGGTAGTACTGGTGGGCGATTTCCTTGAGTGGTAAAAAACCGTGTCTCTCTGCGCCAAAGTCGACGAAAGCGGCCTCCAGACTGGGCTCAACTCGAGTGATTTTGGCTTTGTAGACGTTCGCTTTGGTGGATCCTCTTGAGCGGTTCTCAATGTCGAGGTCGTTTAAGCGTTGTCCATCCACAATAGCAACCCGGATTTCCTCGGGCTGTGTGGCATTGATAAGCATTTTTTTCATGGTAAATGTCCAATGGGCGAAGCCACCGAACAGGTGCGATACCCCGGGACAGGGTGAGAAAACAAACAGGGCTCTTGGCGCTTTTGCGCTCAACCCAGATCTGTGGGTCCTCCACAGATTTAATGTTGCCGTCGGAGTCGTCCTTGTAAACGACCCCAAAAAATCACACCGCGTTCGTTGTATTCGCGGGTTAGCAAAAGCTCTCTGCGTACCCCGCTCTGACGGGGAGATGTCCTCAAATAGCCCGGAGTGGTAACGGTACAGGCAGGAGCGCGTTTAATTTATTTTAGGTGGCATTCAGTCGCTGGTTGCAGCACCCTCTGTACGTATTTTGTGGAGGGGAGCGGCATATCAGGCTACTCTGTCGGCCTGAGGGCGGGAGGCGCGCCGGTCGAACAAATTTTCGCCGGGCCTTCCTAAAACACCAGTGTGTCGGAACACAACCAAAATGGACATTAACACTAAATGCTAAGTGATTCAATTGTCTGAAAAAAAGAGTAGAGACACGCAAACAGAGGTCAAGGTCGAGTGGCGGGTTGTCTTGCCTGAGGAAGCGGGTCAGCGTTTGGACAATTTCCTCCAACGTGTGCGTGGAGGAGTGCCAAAGACTCGAATCTATAGGGCCATTCGCAAGGGCGAGGTGCGGGTTGATAAAGGTCGGGTGAAGCCAGATACCCGGCTTGAGGCAGGGGTTTCTGTGCGGATCCCGCCGTTACGGGTCCCTGAAAAGGCAGAAGCAGCCGGGGCCGCAGGCTGGCGCACCCGATTACGCGCTTCAATTATTCGGGAAGAGAGCACATTACTGGTAGTCAACAAACCACCGGGTCTAGCCGTGCATGGGGGTAGTGGTATCAACGTCGGGCTTATCGAAACTTTGAGGGCTATGTACGAAACTGACCGGTATTTAGAGTTAGTTCACAGGCTAGATCGTGATACCTCGGGGCTTTTACTGGTCGCACGTAGAGCATCTACCCTGCGTAACCTCCATGTTCTGTTGCGATCGAATGGGATAGACAAGCGCTATCTGTGCCTCGTCAATGGCCGTTGGCCCGCGCATTTAAAACGAGTTGATGCGCCGCTAGAGAAATTTGCCCTGCCTTCAGGAGAGCGTCGGGTCAAAGTAGCTGCGACTG
Organism: marine gamma proteobacterium HTCC2080; assembly: GCA_000169115.1. GTDB lineage: Bacteria > Pseudomonadota > Gammaproteobacteria > Pseudomonadales > Halieaceae > Luminiphilus. Next base: position 240,513 of record AAVV01000002.1, on the reverse strand, counting down.
GGCGTCAATCTTTGACAACATTTCGCGTTGTACGGCGCTGGTCTTCTGCCACGCTCGTAGAGGCCAAGCCGGTTACCGGAAGAACCCACCAGATACGAGTACACTGCCAACATGCGGGCTTCCCAATTTTAGGGGACGCCAAATATGCAGATGAAGCCGCCGTTCGAATCGCTGATAAGCTGGGGCTGAAGCGGCTTTTTTTGCATGCTGCGAGTCTCAACTTCCGACTCGATGATCAAAACTATTCCTTGGAAGCCGGTCTGCCCACTGAATTAGAGCGTTTGCTGGACGCCATACCCTAGTTACCACTTCAAGGGATGCGATATCCCTGACCGCGTAACATCTGTGAGAGTTCAATCAATGGCAAACCTTGAAGAGCCGTGGGATCTGAGGATTTGGTGGATCGGAACAGGCTTATGCCCAGGGCCTCCCATTTGAAACTGCTCGCGCAGTCTAAGGGTTGATCTCGCGCAACGTAGGAGGTGATTTCCGCGTCGGACAAATCTCGCATGCAGACTTGGGTCTGGACCACGCGGTAGTCGAGCAAGGCTTGTTGCGGTCGCCATACAGCGACCCCCGTGAAGAATTGAACGGTCTTATTGCTGATAAAGCTGAGCTGTTCGCAAGCTCGAGCTTCGCTGCCTGGTTTCCCCAAAAGTCGATCATCGCAGGCCGCGACCTGATCGCTGCCTATGCTCAGGTAGTCCCCTTTAATGTTTGCTACTGCTTTCGCCTTCTCCACAGAGAGCCGCTGTGCGAGTGCCGCTGAGCCTTCTGACGAACTGGGGGATTCGTCGATAATGACTCTCTGAATATCAAATGAAAGGCCCAGGCGGCCCAATAACTCGGCCCTGTAGGCCGATGTTGAGGCAAGAATAAGTGTTTCTGGTACGTTCATTTCATCGGCGTCCTCAAAAAACCCTTTGTATTACCAGTATTTAAATTTTGACACCTTGCGGGGTCCTCCGTATTATGCGCCGCCATGACAGCCGGAGCACTCCCACATACGGTCGAAGTGCGCACACTGGCGGCGCGCGCAGTCTCTTTGGCGGGGGTCGTAGACCCTGCCAAGCTCACGCGACTGAGCGCAGCTATTGTAGCGGCGAACGGCGCCATTGTGGTGAGCGCAGATTTTGATCGTGATGAGGAAGGGCGCTACGTGGTAGCAATGCAGGTTTCAGCAAATGTGCTGGTAACCTGCCAGAGGTGTTTAGGTACCTTGGAGCAAACCGTAGCCTCAACAACCTCGCTGGCCGTGGTTTGGACGGACGAGCAGGCGGCTCAGTTACCGCCGAGGTATGAGCCTCTCATTGCAGAGGCTGAGATAGAACTTTGGGAGGTTGTCGAAGACGAGCTCCTTTTGGCGTTACCGAGTTTCAGTTATCACAGTGATGCAAACTGTGGCGTGGAGACTGGGGTTCAAGCGTCGGGTGGCGACGGCGAAGGTTTTGCCCGTGAAAACCCTGAAAAAGACAATCCTTTCAGTGTGCTTCAATCACTGAAAGGCGAGAAGGACAGTTAACGATCGAAGCGCATTATTGCATCACGATCGAATGGAGGAAGTTATGGCTGTACAGAAGAATCGTAAAACCCGGTCGCGTCGCGGCATGCGTCGTTCTCATGATGCTCTTGAGGGCCCTACCCTGACAGTAGATGCAACTTCCGGTGAAGTGCGTCGTCGTCATCATATGAGTGCAGACGGCTTTTACCGCGGAAAGAAAGTGATCGATACTGGCTCCGACGACTGATCTACCGGGCGGGATTGCTTGACGTTGCCCCCGCCCTAACTTGAATTCAATTCTGGGCCGGGGGGCGTAGGTGTGTCGCAGATAGAACTCAAGCAGCAGAGCGCTATAGCGCAGTGCGGCAGCAATGTAGGATTTATGTTTCCCGGCCAAGGCTCTCAGTACCTTGGTATGCTGTCGACGATTTCTAGTGACGAAAGGGTCATTCTTGACACTTTTGCCGAGGCTTCAGAAGTCTTGTCCTTCGATTTATGGTCTCTTGCCCAAGACGGACCTGCCGAGTCACAGGCGTTAACCGCCAACACCCAACCGCTTATTTTGACCGCAAGCGTTGCCCTATATCGCTTGTGGCTGCAGCGGGGAGGGCGGGTCCCCAGTGTGGTAGCGGGGCATAGTTTGGGTGAGTTTTCAGCATTGGTAGCCGCTGGAGTTCTCGCCTTTAGCGACGCGGTGAGGATAGTGCGTTTGCGAGGGCAGGCGATGCAGGGTGCGGTTCCGGTTGGTGAAGGTGCCATGGCGGCGGTGCTAGGTCTTAACGACGAAGCTATTAACTCAATTTGCGCTGAAGCAAGCGTTAACAGCGATACACAGGTGTTGGCCGTAAATTTTAATTCCCCGGGCCAGGTCGTTATCGCTGGCCATGCAGCAGCTGTTCAAAGCGCCTCGGTTACTCTAAAAGCCGCTGGAGCAAAGCGCATTTTGCCCCTCCCAGTCAGTGCTCCTTTTCATACCCCTTTAATGCAGCCCGCGGCAGTTATTCTCGAAGAGGCGTTAGCCGACGTTTCCGTTGCGGATGCTCAGATGCCCGTGATCAGTAACGTCGATGCAGGGCCTCACGTGGCTGGTGCGAGTATTGCACAATTGCTGGTTAAGCAAGTCGTGGCGCCCGTACAGTGGACCGCCTGTGTGCAGCGCATGATTTCCATGGGCGGTACATCTTTTATAGAGTGCGGCCCCGGTAAGGTCCTGGCGGGTTTATTACGGCGCATCGATCGTTCTAAATCTTGCTATTGTATTGAGAGTCCTGAGGCACTTTTGGAAGCCTTAAATCAACTGGCTAAGGTGAGTGACGTATGAGTGATTCCCATCCCCCTGTTGCCCTTGTAACCGGTGCTAGCCGAGGTATCGGTCGTGCGATCGCGGATACGCTTACTCAGGAAAACATGATCGTTATCGGTACGGCGACCACCGAGGCTGGTGCAGCCGGCATTGAGGAAAGGCTGTCGCCGCTTGGAGGTGCTGGGTTAGTCCTAGATGTTGCTAGTGAAAAAAGTATTGATGAGTTGATGAGCACGATCAAAGCGCGCTTCGGAGCACCACTAATATTGGTAAATAACGCTGGCATTACTCGAGACAATATTCTCATGCGAATGAAAGCCGAAGAGTGGGATAGTGTCATCGATACCAACCTAAGTTCAGTTTTCCGCTTGAGCAAGGCTTGCCTGAGAGGAATGACCAAAGCAAGGTGGGGACGTATCGTTACCATTACCTCTGTGGTGGGTTCCATGGGCAATGCTGGCCAGGCTAATTACGCAGCGACGAAGGCTGGAGCAGAGGGTTTCACCCGAGCGCTTGCTCGAGAGGTTGGTTCTCGATCTATCACAGTCAATGCGGTTGCCCCAGGCTTTATAGATACCGATATGACACGCGAATTGTCGGATGAAAACCGTAACCTCATGCTTGGTCAGATACCACTGGCGCGCCTCGGTAGTCCTGTAGAAATCGCAGAAACTGTCAAGTTCTTGGTAGGCGATGCGGCCGCTTACATCACCGGGGAAACTATCCATGTCAATGGCGGCATGTACATGGCCTAAACAGGTCGTCTTATACTGTATTCTATCTGCGGGCTTTTACAGGTAGAATCCGCACACTGAAGAGGGCTTAGGCCCGCCAACAAGTTGGGAGAGTAAAACAGACCATGAGCAGCATTGAAGATCGCGTAAAGAAAATCGTTGCCGAGCAGCTGGGCGTTAAAGAAGACGAAGTGCGTACTGAGGCGTCTTTTGTCGACGACTTGGGCGCAGATTCTCTAGACACCGTGGAGCTCGTTATGGCCCTTGAGGAGGAGTTTGAAACCGAAATTCCCGATGAAGAAGCCGAGAAAATCACCACAGTGCAGTTGGCCATCAACTACATTAATGAAAACCTTGCCTAAGGTTTTTTAAAGAGACAGTAAGTATGAGAGCCGCTCTGCACTTGTGACGAGCGGCTTTTTTTTGTGCGGCTTGATCTTTTTAGAGGTCTATTGAGACCTCCGGCGCAGCCTCTTAATTTGCGCCTCTAGTCGAGGGAGACTGTTCATGAACGGCAATCGAGTGGTAGTAACCGGGCTTGGTGCAGTGACGCCGGTGGGGTTGGATGTGGCATCAAGTTGGCAAGCCATTTGCGATGGAAAAAGTGGTGCGGCCAGTATTGAAGGGTTCGATACAGACGCCTTCAGCACCCAATTTAGTTGTTCAGTTAAAAACTTTTCAACTGAGGGATACCTGGCGCCTAAGGATTCAAAGCGAATGGATCCGTTTATTCAGTTCGGCATGGTCGCAGGTATTCAGGCGATCCGAGACAGTGGTCTGGAGATTACTGAGGCGAACTGTGAGCGTATTGGTTGTGCTATCGGTTCGGGCATCGGGGGTATTGGCTCCATTGAGCGTAACAACGAGCTGATCTTAAATGCAGGGCCTCGACGCATGTCACCCTTTTTTGTGCCGGGTGCCATTATTAATATGATAAGCGGGAATCTGTCGGTTATGTATAACCTTCAGGGACCGAATTTGGCCATTGTCACTGCTTGCACCAGTGGCACGCACAATATTGGAATGGGCGCGCGCTTAATTGCTACTGGGGAGGCCGACGCCATGCTGGTGGGTGGCGCCGAAATGGCAACCACGCCTGTTGGATTAGGTGGATTCGCCGCCGCGAGGGCGCTTTCGACTCGAAATGCGACTCCTGAATTGGCATCTAGACCTTGGGATGCAGACCGTGACGGATTTGTACTGGGTGACGGCGCGGCAATGCTCATGCTCGAATCACTAGAAAGCGCAAAAGCTCGCAAGGCTACTATCTACGCAGAGCTAACGGGTTTTGGTATGAGCGGTGACGCTTACCACATGACCTCTCCCCCAGAAGATGGTCGCGGGGCCGCCCGGTCCATGGCCAATGCCCTACGTGATTCGGGTTTGAACGCGTCAGATATCGGTTACATAAACGCCCACGGCACTTCAACCATTGTCGGTGACCGAGCTGAGACGATGGCTGTAAAGTCTATTTTCGGGGATGTTGCAGCACAGCTCGCAGTCAGTTCCACCAAATCGATGATTGGACATCTATTAGGGGCTGCGGGTGCGGTCGAAGCAGTATTTACGATTCTAGCCATACGTGACGATGTTGCTCCGCCCACTATAAATCTTGATAACCCAGGAGAGGGCTGCGATCTTAATTACGTACCTCATCATGCACAGCAACGGAAAATTAACCACGCCATTAGCAATTCTTTTGGATTTGGTGGGACGAATGGATCACTGGTTTTTAGTCAGTTTGCAGAGTAATTTTTAGCTTGGCTGGGGAGGCCTTTTGGGTCAATGGGGTCGCCAACGCGGAGGTGCCTCCAGATGATCGTGGCTTATGTCTCGCTGACGGTGTTTTCGAAACACTGCGTGTTGAGCTTGGTGTTGTGTTGTGTAAACAACGCCATGTCAAACGTCTGGATAGAGGGCTTCAGGTATTAGGTTTTCCCGCGTCGGGCAATACCGCTCTGACACTAATTAATGAAGCTGAAAAGACCTTGAGGAGCGCTGTTGCTGATGCCACCGGTACGCTGCGACTAACCGTGACACGTGGCTCCGGCCCGCGAGGTTATAAGGTTCCTGAAAAGCAGTTCCCACGCAGTATCCTTCGTTTTAGCCCGGGCATTTATAACGTTAAGTCGCCCGCGGTGTTGACGGTCAGTCGTGTGCGCTGGTCCGCGCAGCCTTTTTTTCAAGGTTGCAAACTGCTGGCAAGAACCGAGCAGGTGGTGGCGCTAGATGCAGCGTGCCGTCAAGGCTTCACTGATGCGATTATGTGTGATTCATCGGGGTCTTGGGTTTCGACAACGAGCGGCAATTTGTTTTTGCGGGTTGGTGCTTGTTTTATTACTCCCCCAATCACTGAAGTTGGCATAGCTGGGACCCGTCGGGAGGCGATTTTGGATCACTGGGCTGCGTTCTTGGGTTATCAGGTGAGCGTTCGAGAAATCACCGCTGACGATGTGGCTGTGGCTGAGGAGGCATGGTCTTGTAACGCTGTCGTGGGGATTCGTCGAATCGCCTCGGTAGATGATGCTAATTTTCCTGAAACCGTAGCGAGTGACGCGTTGTCGGCCTGCATTCATGAAGAGAGTTCGCTTTGAAGTTAGGGTATGTCGCTTTGATCGTCATACTGAGTGGCATAGTGATCTGCTTCACCCTAGGAAAGCAGGCTTTGCATGCCCCTATGAACTTACCCCAGCCCGATGCCACTGTTATTGTTGAGCAAGGGGACAGTCTCAAACAAATACTGACCAAATTGAAGTCTCGAGGTTTTATTGAGTCCAGCCGACTACTTGAGCTCTGGGCACGTTGGCAAGGAGTTGATCGACAAATCCATACTGGTGAATACCTATTAGTGCCGGGCTTAAGCGGTATTGGATTTTTGGAACGTTTAGGGCGGGGCGATGTATTGAGTTATAAGATAACGCTCCCTGAAGGGATTACGCTGCAGCAAGCGTTGCAACGGCTGCACGATGACCGCCGTTTGGTGCGCGAACTTAGGGATGCTCATGATCCTCTGTTACTTGAACTAGTGTCGCCGATGACGTCACCTGAAGGGTGGTTTTTACCCGAAACATACCGATTTGTTGCGGGAGATTCAGATTACGACATACTGCGACGGGCTCATCACCTTATGCAGCGCGAGTTGATAAGAGTTTGGGAGGCTCGTTCGAGCGATACGCCACTGATGACCCCCTATGAAGCGTTGACTTTGGCTTCCATCGTCGAGCGCGAAACCTCAGTTGCCAAAGAACGGGCGACAATTGCCGGAGTGTTTTCACGAAGGTTACAGGCCGGGATGCGATTACAGACTGACCCTACGGTTATTTATGGGCTAGGTTCAGATTTCGACGGCAACTTGAAACGTCGGCACCTGAAAGATGCGGCTAACCCCTGGAATACCTACCGCATAAAAGGCTTGCCCCCAACCCCCATTGCACTGCCGGGCGTTGCCGCGTTAGAGGCGGCGGTGCGCCCGGCCTCGGGTGCTGCCCTATATTTTGTCGCAAGGGGTGATGGTTATCATGTGTTTTCTGAGACTATTGAAGAGCACAATGCTCACGTTCAGCGTTATCAGCTCTCGAGAAAAGTTGATTACCGATCGACACCCAAAGGCGGTGATTAGGTGGAAAACGTAACTCATACTGCAAAGTTCATCACGGTCGAGGGCGGGGAAGGAGTAGGAAAAACCACTCAGTTACGCCTAATCGAAGCGCGCTTGCGCGAGGCAGGTATTCCTCTGCTGGTCACTAGAGAGCCTGGTGGTACTGAGCTGGGCGAGCAATTGCGCCAGTTGCTGCTTCAAAAAGAGGGACTTGCGCCCACACCTATGGCGGAATTGCTAATGGTTTTTGCCGCGAGAGCTCAACACGTTGATACCGTTATTGCGCCTGCACTTCAGCGGGGTGAGTGGGTCCTGTGCGATCGATTTACCGACGCTAGTTTCGCCTATCAGGGTTTCGGTAGGGGTTTGCCTTTAGGGGCGATACAACAGTTAGCTGAGCTGGCCCATCCTCACATTAATCCCAACCTCTCAATTTTACTCGACGTGGATCCGGAAGTTGGGTTGGAACGCGCCAGGGCGCGGGGTGAGTTAGACCGCTTTGAACTTGAAACTATTCCTTTTTTTGAGGCCGTAAGAAACGGGTATTTACAGCGCGTAAAATTGGAACCCCATCGTTGGCGTGTGATCGATGCGGGTGTTGCCTTAGAACAAGTAGAGCAACAGTTGGGTGATTGCCTGAAGGAGTGGATTGCCGATGCGATCTCCTGAACTTTTAAAGCCCTGGCTCAACTCAGCACTCCCTTGGCAGCACGGTACTCTCGAGCGCCTGTCATCCCTTGAGCAACAGGAAAAGCTACCCCACGCGATATTGCTTACGGGCGCCAGAGGATTGGGTAAAACCCAGTTGGCTGCATCGTTTGCAACCGGGCTGTTGTGTGAAGCGCGTGGTGTTGAGCCCTGTGGCAGCTGTGCGAGTTGCCAGCTTGCTGGGGGGGGAGCCCACGGAGACTTTAGATGGATTGCCCCGGAAGAAGGAAAACGCGCTATTGGAGTTGATGCTATTCGATCGGCGGTGACATTTATGCAGCAGACATCGGGCTACGGATCTCACAAGGTACTGGTGATTGAGCCGGCAGAGGCTATGACTGCAGCAGCAGCAAATGCGCTTCTAAAAACGTTAGAAGAGCCCCCCGGAAAGGCGCTGTTGATTTTGGTGAGTCATCGTTCAGGGGAGTTGCCTGCGACCGTAAGATCACGGTGTCAGCGATATAACCTGCCCCACCCAAGTAGATCGTCGACGCTAACCTGGCTTGCTGAGCAGACATCATGTTCAGAGCCCGTTGCCGAGCGAGCCTATTCCCTTGCGCAGGCTCAGCCTCTGACCGCCGTGCAGCTGATCCGAGGCGAAGATTTGGCCAGCAAGGAAGCGCTCATTATGGCGCTTGATGGGCTGCTCGATGGGTCGAAAGCTGGCCCAGAGGCCTTAGCGGCACTGAACGGTTATGATTTAGATGTAATTCTTGAGGCAGCTTTACAGAGTGTGGAGCGTCGAATCTATATTGCTGATGGTGATCGGGTTCTCAAGGCCGATTTTTATCGGCGCGATAAGATTTTGGAATGGCTAATCGCCAATCGGAAAGGCATTAATTTTGGTCGTGACGTAATATTACCTGAGTTGGCTCGATTACTGGTGACTGACATTCAGGCGAGCATGAATGTTTAATACGCAATTGCTAGACTGGGCATGAAAGTATCGGAGGTTCAGGCATGAGTGACACAAACCGACAAGGCATTTTGTCCTTAACGATTAAAGACAAGGCTGTCCTGTATGCCGCTTATATGCCCTTTCTCGATAACGGGGGGATTTTCGTCCCGACGAATAAGCGGTATAGCATTGGTGATGAGGTTTTCATGCTGCTTACCCTTATGGATGAGCCAGAAAAAATTCCGATAGCAGGACGAGTGGTCTGGATTACACCGGCTGGAGCTCAAGGAAATCGACAAGCCGGGGTAGGGGTTCAATTTTCCGAGCAGGATGCAACGGCCAATGCCAAAATAGAGGTGCATCTGGGTGGTGCGCTCACGTCTGAGCGTCAGACCCATACTATGTGATGTGTTTTCAGGGGGCTGTTCCCGGTTAACAACGTACAGGAACATCCCAGCTCAATGAGTTTGGTTTGTTAAATCCGGTGCAAAAAAAAGGCCCCTAAGGGCCCATCTACAACGTGTTTAGGAGTCAGCGATCCCTGGCATCCTGCCCTCAGTCTCGCCGCCGCAGAACCTCACATGTTCTGCAGTGTTGTCGAGCAGCGCTAAATACCCAGCAACGAAATGAGTATGCCCCACGAGGCCGGGGGGCTGTCTAGTATCAACTATGATGTTTTTAGATCGATATGCGATAAAAACAGCCCTGTTATTATGCTTAATAAATTTCGAGCATAGTTTAAATTTTAATCTTAGATATAATCAATAAGTTATTGAAATTAAACAATTAAAATGTTTTTCATGTCGGGGCGGTCAATGTTGATGTGATTTTTGACGCGCGGTCAGCTGACGCCGATATTGCAACGAAAGGGTGCCTGTGCGAGTATCCGCGCCCTTGGATTCGCTGGCTTTCGGCGATGTTCCGACAAAGATTTTGCGGGAGTGGCGAAATTGGTAGACGCGCTGGATTTAGGTTCCAGTGCCGCAAGGCGTGAGAGTTCGAGTCTCTCCTTCCGCACCATTAAAACAGCATGGTCGTCGCACAAGATGCCAACGGCTCAGGCTGACATTACGAAATTCAGGAGTTTTCCATGCGGGTATCTATCGAAACTACCTCAGGCCTAGAGCGGCGACTTACCATCGGTGTACCTGCCGATCGAGTCGATGGCGCGGTTGCGCAACGTCTCAGCGAGGCGGCACGTAATGTTCGGTTACCAGGGTTCCGACCGGGCAAAGTGCCGATGAAGGTCATGCAGCAGCGTTTTGGCGGAGGTATTCGTCAGGAAGTCATTGGCGAGGTGATTAACCAATCGTTCCAAGAAGCCGTTATCAGCGAAAAGCTCCGCCCGGCTGGACAGCCTCGCATCGAACCTCGGGCACTTGAGGCGGGAAGAGACGTCGAATACACGGCGACTTTTGAGATTTTTCCGACGCTGGAAATCAATGAAATCACTGACCTCAAGATTGAACGCCCCGTTGCCGAGGTGAATAGCACTGATGTCGATGAGATTATTGAGATTTTCAGAAAGCAGCGCGGAGAATTAAAAGATGTTGAGCGCGCGGCCGAGACTGGTGACACGGTTTTGATTGATTTTGCGGGCACACGCGACGGTGAGGCGTTTGATGGAGGAACGGGTGAAGACCATTCTCTGGAGCTCGGTAGCGGTAAGATGATCCCCGGATTTGAAGACGGAATTGTTGGTATGTCCGCCGGAGATCAAAAGTCCATTGATGTCACCTTCCCCGATGATTATTCGAGCGAAGAGTTGCAGGGTGCAGACGCGGCCTTTGCCATCACGTGCAAATCGGTCAAGGCACTTGAATTGGCCCCCCTCGATGAAGAGTTGTTTGCGAGTTATGGCGTTGAGGAGGGCGGTGAACCCGTCTTTCGTGAAGAAGTTCAAAAAAATATGGAGCGAGAGCTGCGGAATGCCGTGCAAACGCACATAAAAAATCAGGTCATGGACGGCGTTGTCGCGGCACATGAAGATATTGAGATTCCATCTAGTCTGGTAGCTCAGGAGATAGACGGTATGCGCGGGCAGATGTTCCAGCAATTTGGTGGCCAAGCGGCCCCAGAAATGGACCTAAAGAGCATTCTCCCCGATGAGATGTTTAAAGATCAGGCTGAGCGCCGTGTAAAGTTAGGCTTGTTATTAGGCGAAATGATTACAAAATTTGAGCTGAGAGCTGATCCGGCTAAGGTCAAAGAGGCTATAGAAGATATCGCTTCAACATATCAGGAGCCTGAGGAAGTGATTAACTGGTACTACAGTGAAAACGAGCAGCTCGCTCAGGTGGAGTCGCGTGTACTGGAGGACCAAGTCGTCGACAAAATACTGGAAGGTGCGGAGATTGAAGATCAGCAAAGCACTTACCAAGAAGCTTTAGCTGCTGCACGTCCTGCGCAGTCCTGACACCATTACCCCGGAGTAAAATATGATTCATGACAGACCCCCGCAGGATATGAGCAACCTCGGCCTGATACCCATGGTCATCGAGCAAACGTCTCGTGGTGAGCGTTCGTTTGATATCTACTCGCGACTGCTCAAGGAGCGCGTCATTTTTGCGGTAGGTCCTGTAGAAGACAACATGGCAAATCTAATTGTTGCGCAGCTGTTGTTTTTGGAGTCGGAAAACCCCGACAAAGATATTCACCTGTATATCAATAGCCCCGGGGGCTCAGTAACGGCTGGATTGTCGATTTACGACACCATGCAATTTGTAAAGCCAGATGTTAGCACCATGTGCCTGGGTCAAGCGGCCTCCATGGGCGCTTTCCTTTTGAGCGGCGGTGCCTCGGGTAAGCGTTATATTTTACCCAACGCCCGAACAATGATTCACCAGCCTTCAGGCGGTGCACAGGGACAGGCAACGGACATCGATATTCAGGCAAAGGAAATATTGATCATTCGCGAACGCCTTAACCGGCTGATGGCGGAACATACGGGGCAGCCACTCGAGGTTATCGAGCGCGATACCGAGCGCGACCGATTTATGGACGCGGAACAGAGCCAATCCTACGGATTGGTGGATCATGTTGTGAATAATCGTGAGGTTGTTGCGGAAGATTCATAAAGCAATTGGGTATTGCAAACGGGCGCCAAACCCATCATCGTTTGCAGAGGGAGATAGTTTAGTCTCCGCTTGAGGAAGTGAGTAATGGCAAAAGACAGTGCTGACGGCGATAAGCTGCTTTACTGCTCATTCTGCGGCAAGAGCCAGAATGAGGTTAGAAAGTTAATTGCGGGACCTTCGGTTTTCATTTGTGATGAATGCGTTGATCTGTGCAATGACATCATTCGTGAAGAGGTTCAAGAGGCCACGAGTGAATCAAGTTCAGATAAGTTGCCGATTCCCTTCGAGATCAATGCAATTCTCGACCAGTACGTGATTGGGCAGCAAAGGGCCAAGCGTGTGCTCGCCGTGGCCGTGTATAACCACTACAAGCGTCTTCGCTACACCCCCGACACGCGATCGGGAGACGATGTGGAACTTAGTAAGTCTAATATTTTGTTAGTAGGGCCTACCGGATCTGGTAAAACGCTACTTGCAGAAACCCTTGCACGACTGCTTGACGTGCCCTTTACGGTTGCCGACGCAACGACGCTGACCGAAGCCGGTTATGTGGGGGAAGACGTTGAAAACATTATTCAAAAGCTCCTGCAAAAGTGTGACTACGATGTAGAGCGCGCACAGATGGGCATTGTCTACATTGATGAGATCGATAAGATCTCACGAAAGTCAGACAATCCCTCCATCACTCGAGACGTCTCGGGGGAAGGGGTGCAGCAGGCTTTATTAAAGCTGATCGAGGGCACCGTAGCCTCGGTGCCACCCCAAGGTGGACGAAAGCATCCGCAGCAGGAATTCTTGCAAGTCGACACCAGTAACATTCTATTTATCTGTGGCGGCGCTTTCGCAGGACTCGACAAAATTATTCGTAATCGCTCTGAAAAAGGCGGCATCGGATTTACGGCCGAGGTTAAGAGCAAGGATGAAACCCGCCGTTTCGGTGAAATGATCTCTGATCTAGAGCCTGAAGATTTAGTCCAGTATGGTCTGATCCCCGAGTTTGTGGGCCGATTGCCCGTTATTGCGACCCTTGAAGAGCTAGATATTGAAGCTTTGGTGCGCATTTTGACGGAGCCTCGCAATGCCCTAACCAAGCAGTACGCCAAGATGTTTGATATGGAAGGCGTTGAAATCGACTTTAGGGAAGATGGGCTGCGTGCGGTTGCAGAACGGGCTATGGAGCGCAAAACAGGTGCGAGAGGGTTACGCTCGATTCTAGAAAATGTGCTGTTAGAGTCGATGTATAATGTTCCCTCACAGCAGAATGTTGCGAAAATTGTCGTTGATGAGAGCGTTATACAGGGTGAGTCTGAGCCGCTGCTGGTCTACGAAAACACCGAAACAGCTCGGGCGGCAGCCGAAGACTGATACCGCTTAGGGGCAATTTAGGCGCGATTCGGACACGAATGTTTCAGCGCCTTCAAAGGAAAGTCATCCACCCCTTGAGAATACTCCGTACTATCCCCATGTAAGTGGTATAGACATTGGAGTGTTCCATGACCGACGCTGTTGCTATTGAGTTACCCCTGCTTCCCCTGCGCGACGTGGTGGTCTACCCCCACATGGTGTTACCGCTCTTTGTTGGGCGCGAAAAGTCCATTGAGGCCCTCGAGCAGGCCATGGCCAATGATAAGCAGGTGTTGCTGGTTGCCCAGCGAAATGCCTCCGACGACATGCCTGCGGTAGACGACCTTTATCAGGTCGGAACCGTCTCCAACATCTTGCAGCTTTTGAAGCTCCCTGACGGCACCATCAAGGTGTTGGTCGAGGGTGAGTATCGTGCTGCGGTTGAATCTATGAATGACGAGGGCGATTACACCATCGCTCATGTTCGGCAAATTGAAAACAGCGCATTGCCTGAGGATGAAATTGATGAGTGCGTTCGTACCGTGGTCGAGCAATTTGAAAAATATGTCAGCCTCAGCAAGAAAGTTCCATCAGAGGTGCTTGCCTCACTGTCCGGTATTGAAGATCCGGGTCGTCTAACGGACACAATAGCGGCGCACATGAGCGTAGATCTTGAGGAAAAACAGCGCATTCTTGAAATATCGTCCTTGCAAGACCGTGTGAACCATTTGCTTGGATTAATGGACGCCGAGATGGACTTGTTTCAGGTTGAGAAACGAATTCGGGGCCGCGTCAAAAAGCAGATGGAGAAAAGTCAGCGGGAGTATTATTTGAATGAGCAAATGAAGGCCATTCAAAAAGAGTTAGGCGAACTCGATGATGCCCCCAATGAACTCGATGAGCTTGAGGGGCGCATATCGGAAGCAAAAATGCCTGATGAAGCTCGAGACAAGGCACTGGGAGAGCTTAACAAGTTAAAAATGATGTCACCCATGTCTGCGGAGGCTTCCGTGCTTCGAGGGTATATCGATTGGATGGTCAGCGTGCCATGGACCAAGCGGAGTAAGGTTAAACACGATCTTAAGCGGGCAGCTTCAATACTCGACGCAGACCACTACGGGCTGGAGGAGGTGAAAGACCGCATCCTGGAATACCTCGCTGTGCAAAAGCGCGTTCGTAAGATTAAAGGCCCCGTTCTTTGTCTCGTTGGCCCGCCAGGCGTAGGTAAAACCTCACTGGGGGAGTCTTTGGCTAGGGCGACGAATAGAAAGTTTGTGCGGATGGCGCTTGGTGGCGTGCGTGATGAAGCAGAGATTCGGGGACACCGGAGAACTTATATAGGCTCAATGCCGGGCAAGTTATTGCAGAAAATGGCAAAAGCCGGCGTTAGGAATCCGCTGTTTTTGTTGGATGAAATCGACAAGATGGGCACGGATCACCGCGGAGATCCTGCCTCGGCAATGCTAGAGGTTCTCGATCCAGAACAAAATCACGCCTTCAACGATCATTACCTCGAAGTAGATTACGATTTGTCAGACGTTATGTTTGTTTGCACCTCAAATACCATGAACATACCGGGCCCTTTGTTGGACCGCATGGAAGTTATCCGTATTCCTGGTTACACAGAAGATGAAAAGCTGAATATCTGCGAACGTTATCTCGCGCCTAAGCAGATTAAGCAAAATGGGTTGAAGAAAGAAGAAATCAAGCTCGGTGCCGAGGCCCTTTTGGATGTCATCCGTTACTACACCAAAGAGGCGGGGGTGAGGGGCCTGGAGCGAGAGGTGGCAAAAATTTGCCGAAAAATGGTCAAGCAATTTGCGACGGGTGAATTACAAGGCGAGGTTGAAGTTACGCCGGCAATGCTGCCAGATTTGTTAGGAGTTCAGAAATTTAACTTTGGTATCGCAGAGGAAGAGAGCAAAGTAGGGCAGGTGACCGGACTAGCGTGGACTTCTGTTGGAGGCGAATTGCTGACTATTGAGGCCGCAGCAGTAGCGGGCAAGGGACGTCATGTAAAAACCGGCTCACTGGGTGATGTGATGCAAGAGTCAATTCAAGCGGCGAATACGGTTTTTCGCTCACGTTCACAAAGCCTTGGGGTTGCCGCGGTCTACCATGAACGTAATGACACCCACATTCACGTGCCCGAAGGCGCCACTCCTAAAGATGGGCCCAGTGCTGGAATTGCCATGTGCACGGCATTAGTCAGTGTGGCTACGCATATTCCCGTGCGGTCTGAGGTGGCTATGACTGGAGAGATTACCCTTCGTGGCGAAGTGCTTCCTATTGGTGGGCTCAAGGAGAAGTTGCTTGCTGCGCGTCGCGGGGGCATTAAGACCGTTGTAATACCCAAAGAGAACGAGCGGGACTTGAAAGAAGTGCCAGACAACATTCTGGAAAACTTGGATATTAAGCCAGTTAAGTGGATTGATGAGGTGCTCGCGATCGCCTTAGAGCGTGTGCCAGATCCTATTAGTGATGAGGAATATCTCGCGGATGATGTTATTGGGCAAGCCAATACAGACGCAGGTGAGCCCTCTAGACCCCCGGCACATTAACTTTGTTGTGCTTTAGGTCTTTTTTTCAGCTGATTAGGGAGAACTTTCATTGACCCTTTCTACTCCATCGTTATAACCTTCTCATGAAGAAAAGCGGGCTCCCCGCCCAACCCTGCATCAAACCTGCCGAGAGGAACACACGTGAATAAAAATGAATTAGTAGACGCTATTGCCGAAGAAGCCGATCTGTCAAAGGCCTCTGCGGGCCGTGCTTTAGACGCGGCGATCAATGCTATCACTGGCGCCCTGACAAAACAGGACACCGTATCACTGGTTGGCTTTGGAACATTCTCTGTGAAGCATCGCGCTGCACGAGAAGGCCGTAACCCCCGCAGTGGTGAGACCATCCAAATTAAGGCATCGAATGCTCCAGGCTTTAAAGCTGGCAAAGCGCTCAAGGATGCTGTTAACAGCTAGAGGGCAGTTCGTTACTGAGTTCCTTTAACGGATGAGGTAACGAAGCACTGGCTCGCAAGATGAAAAAGGCGCTTTATTGCGCCTTTTTTCGTATAATGGCATCAGAAGCAGCCTGCAGGTTATAGGTCTTTAGGCCGCCCACTTAAACTGAGAGCGCCCTGACTATTTGGCAGCTAGGGCTATCTCAATCACCGTGTAAATGGCCCTTTTTATTTACCGTGCAAATCAGACAACTGGAAGCCCTTAACAATGATGCAGTCGATTCGCGCCGGTACTCAAAATACCGGTTTCAAGATTCTTATATTCCTGATCATTCTGTCCTTTGCTGGATTTGGTCTTGAACAGGTCATATTTGGCAGCTCAGGGACTTCGGTTGCAGAGGTCAACGGTACTGAAATCACTCCTCAAGAGTTGCAGGTTGCCATCGAGGGCCAGAAGCGCCAGCTCATGCAAATTTTTGGCGACAACATAGACCCTGAGATGCTTGATGATGATCGTATTAGACCTAGAGCTCTGGAAGAGCTGATTGAACGAACCCTATTGCTGCAGGCAGCCACGGAGAATGCGATGGTTGCCTCCAGTCGTGCTATTGGTGAGATCGTTGGATCAATAGACGTATTCAAGGTTGATGGGGCCTTTGATGCCGATCAATATAAAGTGGTTCTCGCCAATGCAGGATATACCCCTGAGCGTTTCCGACGGGAGCAAACACAGCAAATCATTCTCAGCCAGTTACAGCAAGGCGTACTGGCTTCGGATTTTGTCACCACTGCGGAGCTTGTGGCGGCGGCAGAGGCAACTGCTGAAGAGCGTGATGTGAGATACCTTATTGTAACTGACGAAGCGCTGCGTTCATCGGCAGAAGTTTCAGCAGATTCAGTAAGACAGGTTTACGATCGGGACCCTAGCTTGTGGACTTCAGACGCAACAGTAATCGCAGATTATATTCTGATATCTAGGGATGATTTTTTAGCCCCGGTAGACCAAGTTGCTCTGCAGGAGCAATTCGATTCGATTCAGGATGAGTACACTGTCGCAGAGCAAACGCTAATAGCGCACATTCTTCTAATTCAAGGCGACGATGAATCGGTTGAAGCTTATACACGGCGAGTCGATGACGCGGCGAGCCGCATAGCCGCCGATGAGGATTTTGCTGATCTGGCTGCCGAACTATCTGATGACGTGGGCTCAGCCGCTCTAGGTGGAGAGCTTGGCTTCACCGACGGTACTGTATTCCCCGAAGCCATGGAGAGTGCGGTGAATAGTCTTGCAGTCGGTGAAGTTTCTGCTGGAGTGAAAACCGATGCGGGTACGCATTTCATTCGCATTCTTGAACGCGTGGCCGGCGAAACCCCAGATTACGAGCAGCTTAAAAATGAACTAGAAAAATCCATGCAAGAGGCCGAAGCTGATCAAACCCTTTTGGTCACTGTGGATGAATTACGCGAGTTGAGCTTCAATGCTGCAGATCTCCAACAGCCGGGAGGCGCGTTGTCGCTTTCAGTAAGTCAATCCTCGCCAGTGTCATTAACTAGTGGTGACGGCGTTTTTTCAGAACGTGCTGTTAGAGAAGTTTTGTTTTCTGATGAAGTGTATTTAGAAGGAAACAACAGCGCCATCGTAGAACTCTCGGGAAATCGTTTCGTAGTGGTTCGAGTCGCAGAAAAGCGAGCCGCCGAAATTTTGCCGTTTTCCGAGGTGGCTAAAACTATACGCGCCGACTTGGAACAAAGTGCCGAGCTGGCAGCGAAGCTGGCGCTCTTGGAATCTCTAAGGTCACGCCGTAACGAAGGCGAGCGGTTGGAGGAAATTGCTACGGCAGAGGGTTATGAGTGGCGTGTCGAGTTGGGCGCGCGAAGAGTCGGAAGCCTGCTGCCTGCTGAAGTCGTTACACTCGCATTTTCTATGCAATACGGTATGGATGCCGAACTTGAAAGCACTCAGCTCGTCAATGGCGATTTGGCGATCGTTGAGCTGGCAGGTGTAGAGCCGGGGCAACTTGAGAATCTCTCGCTCGGTGAAAAAGGGGCGATGTCTGCTCAGCTTATTCAGCTTCAGGGGCAGCTATCCATGCTCGAGTATCGAACTGCACTGCGTGACAATGCTGAAATTATCACTCGCTAGCCTCGGCTTGTATTTTGACCACTAAAAAGACTGGGAAGCCGACCCCTCGGGCTACCGGCGATGCCCTAGGCCAGTTGGCCGCTGCGGTTTCAGTTACTGCGGTGGAGGCCCATGGGAGAAGCCCCCTGGCATCTCCTGATTGGGTTACCGAGCGGCGACCTCCACCTGTCGAGCGATGGCATCCGGAACATTGCGGTGATATCGGTATGGAAATTCGGGAGGATGGCAGTTGGTGGCACGAAGGTTCTCCCATCCGTCGTAATGAGTTGGTACAGCTCTTTGCAAGCATTCTAAGGTTAGAAGAAGACGGTGAATATTATTTGGTCACGCCGGTAGAAAAGGTCGCTGTTAAGGTTGCTCTGCACCCCTTAAGGGTCATTGATGCTGAGCCCCTTGCAGGCCACTTGCCCGATGTGCTCATTTTGACCCTTAATACCGGCGGCCAGATTCCCCTGGACACACGGCACACGTTAACGCCAGAACCTCGTGCCGCCAATGCGGCATACATTACACTGGATAATGGTCTGACAGCCCTGTTCACCAGGGCGGCGTGGTACCGCCTTGTGAACCAGGCCGATGATTCAGGTGCCATCGTCAGCGATGGCAGGCGCCTCTCGCTAATGCCCCCGGAGTAGACGATGCCCAGTTCTTCTAAAGGCGGCATTGCCCTCTACATGTTGGGGTAGTTTGGGCCGCCAAAGCCCTCAGGTGTAACCCATGTGATGTTTTGTGATGGATCCTTGATGTCGCAGGTTTTGCAATGGACACAGTTTTGCGCGTTGATCTGAAAACGCTGTCCAGTAGGATCCTCAACAATCTCATAAACCCCCGCAGGACAGTAGCGTTGGGCAGGCTCATTGTAGCGCGGCAAGTTTTTTGCGAGGGGTACATCTGGGTCCAATAACGTCAGGTGACAAGGTTGGTCTTCTTCATGATTTGTGTTCGATAAAAAAACCGAAGACAGTCGGTCAAACGTGACGACGTTGTCCGGTTTTGGGTACTCAAGCTTCTTGGCTTTGTCAGCGTCTTCGAGGCAAGCATAATCGGGTTTCTTGTCGCGAAGTGTGAAGGGCAGCTTGCCGCCAAAAATATTTTGATCAATCCATACTAGTCCAGCACCGACGAGGTATCCGAATTTATGCATGAAGCCTGCAAAGTTGCGGGTGGTATAAAGTTCTTCGCCCAGCCATGAGCTTTTTAGGCGGTCTGTGAACGCCGTGAGATCTCTGGGCGCATCCTCACCGTGGGAGAGGGCCTCCATAAGCGTCTCCGCGGCAATCATGCCGCTCTTCATTGCCGTGTGGTTGCCTTTAATTTTTACGCTATTCAGAGTGCCTGCGTCACAGCCAATTAAGAGGCCACCCGGAAAGTGCATTTTTGGTAATGAGTTATGTCCACCCTTGGCTAGTGCTCGGGCTCCGTAAGCTATCCGGCTCCCGCCTTCAAGAACCGATTGAGTTGTGGGGTGAGTCTTCCAGCGCTGAAATTCTTCAAAGGGACTGAGGTGGGGGTTTGAATAGTTCAAATCGCAGATGAGGCCCAAGTAAACCTGATTATTCTCAGCATGGTACAAAAATGCGCCTCCGGATGAATTGCTCTCGGATAACGGCCAGCCCAGCCCATGAACCACCTTGCCAGGCTCGTGCTTACTCGGGTCTATCTCCCATATTTCCTTGATACCGATGCCGTAGTGTTGAGGGTCGGCGTCTTTGCTCAAGTCGAACTGCTGCATGAGTTGCTTACCCAGATGTCCCCTGCAGCCTTCCGCAAACAATGTATAACGTGCATGAAGCTCCATGCTGGGTACATAGGCATCTTTTTGTTCGCCATTTACCCCAACGCCCATCTCTCCGGTCGCAATGCCCTTTACGGCTCCTGCTTCGTCGTACAGCACCTCAGCTGCGGCAAATCCCGGGTAAATCTCTACGCCAAGGCCCTCGGCCTGTTCGGCCAGCCATCTGCAAACGTTGCCCATTGAGACAATATAGTTGCCTTCATTATGGGTCGGTTTTGGGATCATGAAATTGGGCAGTTTGGTGGCGCCACTTCCACTGGTATAAAAATAGAAAGTATCTTCTGTCACGGGTGTTGAGAGGGGAGCACCTAACTCAGACCAGTTTGGCAGCAGTTCGTTCAGCGCTCGCGGTTCTAATACCGCACCTGAGAGAATGTGCGCGCCAACCTCTGAGCCTTTTTCTACAACGCAAACGGTCGTTTCTCGCTCTTGCTCCTGGGCTAGCTGCATAATACGTATTGCGGCAGATAGACCTGCGGGCCCTGCGCCTACAACGACAACGTCAAACTCCATTGATTCGCGTTCCATAGCGATTTTCCCCCAAAATTGGTGTTGAACTACACAGTTGTGTGGTGTGTTCCGGTGCGGTGCTGGTATAGTCGCGCCCGAGGCAGATTTCTGCCTAGAGCAGTCCCAAGTCCAGTATCAAAACCGAACTTGTGGTCGTTTTTTTGAACTTCGGGTATGTTACACTAAACACCCCGCAAAGCACTATTCTAGCAAAGCTACGGAGTCATAATGAAAGCACTGGTCGCTGTTAAGCGCGTGGTTGATTATAACGTCAAGGTACGCGCCAAAGCCGATGGCAGTGATGTTGAACTTAACAATGTCAAAATGGCCATCAACCCCTTTTGTGAGATCGCAGTCGAAGAGGCCGTGCGCCTTAAAGAGGCCGGAACAGTCTCTGAAGTCGTGGTGGTCTCTGTGGGTGAAAAATCTAGCCAAGAGCAAATTCGCACCGCACTCGCCCTGGGCGCTGACCGTGGTATTCACGTTGAAGTAGAGGGTCGTCCTGAGCCTCTCGAAATAGCCAAGCTTTTGAAAGGTGTGGTCGATAAAGAGCAGCCACAGTTGGTGATTTTGGGCAAGCAGTCGATCGACGGTGATAATAATCAGACCGGTCAGATGCTGGGTGCATTGGCCAACATGGGGCAGGGGACCTTTGCCTCAGAGATAAAGGTCGATGGCGATAGCTTACAAGTTATCAGAGAGGTCGATGGGGGCTTACAAACCCTTAAACTGACACTGCCTGCGATCGTCACCACCGACCTGCGACTCAATGAACCTCGCTACGCTTCATTGCCCAACATCATGAAGGCTAAAAAGAAGCCGTTAGAGGTCACCAATCCTGCTGAGCTTGGGGTGGAGGTGAAATCTCACGTCACGCAACTCGGGGTGGCACCACCGCCGGAGCGCGCTGCAGGAATCAAGGTTGAGGATGTGGCTCAACTGGTCGATAAACTCAAGAACGAAGCAAAGGTGATCTCATGAATACGCTGGTTATTGCCGAACACGACAACAACACCCTTAAACCTGCGACGCACAATGCCGTGGCGGCTGCTCAGGCTTTAGGGGGCGATATTGATATTTTAGTGGCGGGCGTTGATTGTGGCGCAGCCGCTGAAGCTGCTGCTGCCATCCCAGGCGTTGGGAAAGTATTGAGCGCTGACAATGCAGTCTACGGAAATCAGCTGGCTGAAAACGTAGCTTTACTGATTGCCGATGTTGCTGCAGGTTACGACAATGTCGTTGCGCCCGCGACAACCGGTGGTAAGAACACCATGCCACGCGTTGCAGCACTACTCGATGTTGCACAGATTTCTGACATCATTGCCGTTGATAGTCCCGACACATTCAAGAGGCCCATCTATGCGGGTAACGTTATAGCGACCGTGCAGTCATCAGATGCCAAAAAGGTGATCACTGTCCGGACAACTGCTTTTGATGGTGTCCCAGAAGAGGGTGGCTCAGCAGCTGTTGAGGCCATCGGCGCCGTACATGATGCTGGGTTGTCCAGCTTTATTGGCGAAGAGGTTGCGGTCTCAGATAGACCAGAACTGACTGCAGCGTCTGTTGTTATATCGGGTGGTCGGGGTATGCAGAACGGTGATAACTTTCAGCTGCTGGAAGGCATCGCCGACAAGCTTGGCGCGGCGATAGGCGCCTCAAGGGCCGCGGTAGACGCGGGCTTTGTACCTAACGATTACCAAGTAGGGCAAACGGGTAAAATTGTCGCCCCGGATCTCTACATCGCCGTTGGTATTTCAGGGGCGATTCAGCATTTGGCAGGAATGAAAGACAGTAAAGTTATTGTGGCTATCAACAAAGACGAAGATGCCCCTATTTTTCAGGTGGCCGACTACGGTCTTGTTGCTGATTTATTTCAGGCGCTGCCCGAACTGGAAGCTGCAATCTAAAAGCACGACGCCATCGCCCCGATAATCAGGGTGGTGGCGCCGGTAATGGAGCTGGAGAGGTGATTGTCGGTGATTGGCGTCAAACGAGGGTCCATGACCCTTTCAAGACGTCGCCAATGATGAGCATTAATCTAGCTGCAGCTGAAGCCCTAGTTTTTTAATCCCACTGCTCGATAGTAAAAGTTCTTTCGCTGTGAGCGGGTGGTCTTTGTACCATTGCGCAGGAAAGCAAAGGTGCAGCGATGTGCGGCATGCTTTAACTTGAAGGTCCTCGAGGTCTTCCGTCCACTTTAAGACCACTGCGAGACGCAGGATCGCCAACATTTTTGAAGCCTTATCGCCATGCTTTATGCGTATTGTGTTTAGCTCATCTTTGCGAAGCTTGCCCCGTTGATGATTGACCAATACGGCGAGCAGCTCCTGTTCACCTTGGGAGAAGCCTGGTAGGTCGGAATTTTCGAGTAGGTAAGCTGAGTGCCGATTGTAGTGTTTTTGCGATATGGCCACGCCGATGTCGTGGCACCTTCCAGCCCAGACTAGCAACTCGATATCACGATTTCCTAACCGCCAACACTTACCGACGGCTGTAGAGAGATTTTGTACGGTGGTTGCAACGGAGTCAGAAGCCAAAGGGTCGGCATTATATCGTGCGATGAGAGCACCAATCGTACGTTCCCGCACATCTTCATGACGCAACCTGCCGACCAGATCATAAACGACACCCTCTCGAAGTGCGCCCCTAGATGTCCGCATTTTTTCAATGCCGAGCCCTTTGAAGATAGCTAGAGCTATAGCGACGCCAGCGGCTAAAACTTGCCGTCTTTTATCGTTCAGACCTTCCCATGGGATTTCATCGGCATGTTTATATTTCAGCAGTGATTTGCGTAACCGTTCGAGTGATGTGCTGTCGATTCCATTCTGGCTCCAGCCATTGATTCTGATAAGCGTCTCTATCGCTTGTAGTGTGCCGGAGGAGCCAACAGCTTCAGACCAATGCTTGGAACTATAGTGTTTGCGAATATGAGACACCTCAATCATGGCTTTCTCATAGGCATTGCAGAATCGGCGCTTACTGATTTTGCCGTTTGGAAAATAGGCGTCTGCATAACTTACGCAACCGAGCTGCAAGCTTTCTAGACGAGTAGGCTCAAAGCGGCGCCCCACTATAAACTCAGTGCTTCCTCCACCAATATCTACAACGAGCCGGCTTCGCTCATCATCAGCCAGTGCGTGGGCGACACCGAGGTATATGAGACGCGCTTCTTCACGGCCATACACCACGTCAATGGGGACACCGAGAATGTGTTCCGCGGGTTGGGTGAACTCTTGACGGTTATTGGCGCGACGTAAAGCGTGGGTTCCCACGACACGAATTCTCGAGGGCTCCACGCTTTTAAGTAATTGAGCAAACTGTTTGAGACAAGCGAGGCCACGTTCGATAGCATTTTGTGAGAGCTTGCGCCGATTAAGACCCGCACCTAGCTGAACTTTTTCTGCGAGGGTATGTACAGGCTTGATCTCACCGTGCTCCAAACGTCCTATCAATAGATGGAATGAGTTACTACCAAGGTCAAGAGCGGCGAGCAGGCTGCCATCTGGGAGCTCGGCAGTGTCGTTAGCTTTGGAAATGCTGGATTCAGTTCTTTTTGACAAAATAATAGTCTTAGCGTGTCAGCATCAATGCTGTGTGAATTAGAGTTGCCAACATTCGGGCTCTAGTAGATATGCAGGTAATCAGCATTCTAGAGATGGTAGTTCACGGGTACTCTACCCGTCAGTCGCGTGAGAAGTTCGTAGCCAATAGTGCCCGAATGTTTAGCGACCTCATTGACCGATAAATGTTTTCCCCAGAGCTCGACCGACGTGCCGATGTGACAGCCTGCGAAGTCTGTAACGTCAACAGTAATCATATCCATGGAAACCCTGCCGACCAGCGGGACACATTGATGTTGAAGCCACACAGGCGTTCCGTCTTCAGCGCCTCTGGGATAACCGTCGCCGTAGCCCACTGGAATTGTTGCGATTGTGCTATCGCGCTGTGCTCGCCATCTTCCTCCGTAACCAACAGTATCACCCGCCAGAATATGTCGCATCGCCATGACCTCTGATCTAAAGGACATGACAGCCTCAAGGGAAGCGCCGATGGGATCAGAGTGTGCTGCGCCATAGAGCATAATGCCTGGGCGCATCCAGTCTGTATTGGGCGCTAACGTATTGATTATGGCCGCAGAATTAGCGGCGCTGGTGGCCGATGTGATTGAGTGTGTCGATGTTTGCCAGGCTCTTTGCTGTTCTTGGGTCAGTGCTGATGCAGGCTCTTCACCCTCTCCATAGTGGGTCATGAGTATCGTGGAGCTTGCCCCCATTTCGTGCAGGCGTTGGGCGACGGAGGGTGCCTCTGCTGGAGAGAATCCCAATCGATGCATCCCAGTATCAATTTTAATCCATACTGGAGAAGTGAGCGGGCAAGCGGATTTTTGAAGTAGCTCGATTTGGTGGTGGCTGTGTACCACCATCATAAGGTCGTACTCCTTGATGGCATCAACATCCTCGCGATCGAATGGGCCCTCCAGCAGCAAAAGAGGCAAGGTAATGCCCTGTTGGCGAAGGAGAACCGCCTCTTCACAAAAGGCGACTGCGAAGCCATCGACCTTTTGATTCAAGGCTTCACTGCAGCGAGTGAGTCCGTGTCCATAGGCATTGGCTTTGACCGAGGCTAAAATTTTGCTGTTACCGACAAGCCTGCGCGTGGTCGCAGCGTTGTTCGAAAGCGCATTAAGATCAATAGATAGGGAGGTGGGTCTTGGCACGATTTATCTCAAGCGCTGAAACGATGACGTGCAAACAGTGATTGTGCTTCTGCCCATACAGGCCCGGGCTTACCATCAGTAACGCTTTGTCCGTCGATGTCGATTACCGGCGCAATTTCTTTAGTGGAGCTGGTTAGCCAAACCTCGTCTGCGTTCGTAACTTCTCTGCGGCTAATTGCGCGCTCTTCTACCCGCCAATCTTGACCGCGCAAAATATCGATCAGCATGTTTCGCGTAACTCCCGGTAGTTTTTCGACATCTAAGGGTGGGGTGATCACCGATTCATCTTGAACAATAAAAACATTGCAGGCAGCCGCCTCCGTGAGCTCTTCTTGTTCGTTGAATAGAATGATTTCATCCGCGCCAGCGTCAACACCTTCCATCATGTGCAGCACATTGCCAAGTAACGCAACGGATTTAATATCGCAGCGCTTCCATCGGCGATCTTGAGCAGTTGCCACGCGGTAACACGTAGCTGTAGCAGGGTCACCATTACAGGGCGCATTTACGTTGAAGGTATAGGCGAACACGGTGGGCTGGCAATCAGCAGGAAAACGATGGTTTCGAACAGCAGAAGCGCCGCGTGTTACTTGCAAATAAACACCTTGATACTCACCTTGGTTTTGCGACGTTAATTCGTGGAAGAGTGATTGCCATTCCACGTCTGACATTGGATTTTCGAGGTGAATCGCAGCGAGGCCCTGATCAAACCGTTGCATGTGTCGCTGGAAGCCAACGAGCTGTCCCTCGTAGCAGGGTATTACTTCGTAAATACCGTCACCAAAAAGGAAGCCGCGATCCATTGGAGAGATACGCGCATCCTCTAAAGGCACAAACTTACCGTTTAGGTATGCGATGGTCATGTTGCTTTACCTCTACTGATTATCTGCCTGATTTCTTCGACAAGTGCTTCGCCCACTGCAGCTTTAAAGCCATCTTCTGTGTTGGTCGGCTCATGGCTGACGCCGTCGACCGCGCCTAGGTCTACACACCGCTGCAAAAGCGCATCGCTATCGAGCCAATCGAGAACGGGTCGTTCACAAATTGCCTCTGCCATAGCTATTAATCCATAGGCTCCCCAATTGGAGACATCGGCTACAATAAGCTCATCACACCCAACACTTGCTGGCTTTATATCAAGCGTGTCGAGTATTTGCCCGGCGCGTCCCATGCCCGCCTCATTGCCGCCGTCCCCGATAGCAATAACGGGACAGCTTGCGAGCTCTAACAGAGGCTCGACGGGTCGACAATGCGCAGTGATATCTTTTCCTGCGATATTGTAGAAACGTCCATCTGCTGCGGCACCAGGTCTTTCAATCATAACGATGAGTGAAGGCGCAAGATCAAGAAGTAGTCCCTGTGCCTCGGCATGGGCGCCTTCATAGTCGAAACTGACTAAAGGCCAAGTTCTAATGGATTCCCCCAGAGCACGAATTATGGCATCACCTGTCAGCAACCAAGGTTTGGTTCCAAGACTTTCCAAAAAATGATAGAGCGCAAAAGCTCCAGGAGGGCCGTCGGTTTCAAAGGTGCCCGCCACAGGAAACCCAGTACAAACAATGATATTGCCTTCGGCCGCAACAACCCTCTGCGCAGCACGCAAAAGATAGCCCGGTGGCTGCGACTCTTGCACTTGGCGCATCCCTCTTGGGTTCCTCGCAACTAGAGCCCGCTCTAGGAGGCAGCTAGTGTCGGCTAGCGAGGTCAAGGTGAGGTGCCTCCTAGACGATCAAGGGCCTTAAGGTGGGTTTCCTCGTAGTGCTCGTGTAACCAAACGACTTGCTCAGCCGCCGCCAGTGTCATTGCTTCAAGCCGAACCTTGTGTCCCGGTCTTGCCTGGCCGAGCCGCACCCGATCAAGTGGAATGATCACGCCTAACTGAGGGTAGCCCCCCATGGTTTGGCGATCATTTAAAAGCACTAAAGGTTGCCCATCGGGTGGTATTTGAATCGAGCCCAGGCAGGTGGGTTCTGACCAAAGTTTTGTCAGTCCAGTATCTACCGGATTGCCAATCAGAGGAGCGGCCATACGATTTGCGGCACCAGAAAGGGTAAATGTTTGGGCACACAAAGTATCTCTGCAGGTTTGGATAACATCGTCGTAGTGTAATCCCGGTAAAAATCTTAGGCGCAGAATATCATTTTGAGCGGCTGGTTTGGCTTGAAGCTGTCGCTGCCAGTGACGCGTCGGGGATTGGGCAGTTGCTGAGTTGTCTAAACCCGTGATCGGCAAAAAGTCTCCCGGCTTTAAAGCTTGGCCATTCAGCCCACCTATACCTTCTCGAACCACTGTACTGCGGCTGCCAAGAACCTGCGGCGTTGATACTCCGCCCTTAATCGCTAGGTAGCTGTAAGTGCCGGTTAAGGCTCTGCCAATAGTGATAGTCGACCCAGCTGATACCCATAGCGCTTGATCCATGAATTGCTCTTCGCCGTTGATGGAGAGCGTGGCGGAGGCACCACACAAGGCCAGCTGCAGATTGCAGGTCGCCTCTAAAGTCAGGCCCGTCAACGCTATCTCGAGTCCTGCGACGTGATCAGCATTCCCGAGCAGTCGATTAGCACATCGCAATGAAAATGCGTCTAGAGCGCCACCTGCAGTGATCCCATGCCCTAAGTAGCCAACTCGACCTAGGTCTTGCACGGTGGCTAGCAAGCCCGTTTTGACTACGCGAAGCCCAGTCACAACCTGCCGCCCATGGAGAGAAATTCATCTCGAGAGATGGGCTTAAATGATACTTGATCACCCACGGAGATTAAGCCCGGAGGAGTTTGCTCTAGATCGAAGAGTGGGAGGGGGCAGCGTCCTAACAAATGCCACCCACCCGGGGAGCGTGAAGGGTAGACAGCTGTTTGCCGGTCTGCGATCGCGACGCTTCCTGGTGGGACTGCCCGTCGAGGGGTTCCTAAACGTGGCATTTCCAATTGTTCAGAGACTTCACCCAGATAACAAAAACCCGGCGCAAAACCCGTGGCATAGGCATTATATGCAGTGCTGGAATGCAGCTCGATAACTGCAGCCACGGATAGCCCGCTGCGCTTGGCAACAGTCGATAAGTCTTGACCTGATTCCTCGGCATACCAAACGGGCAACTCGATGGTCCGGCTTGAGTATTCGCTATTATTCGATGCGACGTCCAGTTTGCCGTCCAAGTCACTAATGGCGCCAAGTAAAGTTTCTCGAGAGAGCTCGGCAGGATCAAAAAATACGGTCAGGGTGCGGTAGCCCAGCACACAGTCGGTCAGTCCCTTGGGAAATTTCGAATTCAGTCGATCCCGTAACGCGATGAGGCTAGCGGTGACAGCCGGGCTAGGGGAGTCATCGTGACTCAATCGGATGCCTGTTAGACCGGCATGGCTACACTGCATACCCTAGTCTGCGGGTGTTTGCAGCGCTGAGCGAATTGCTTTAAGCATGTCAAACGCTGCTGGGGTATCACCGTGAACACAGAGCGTGTCTGGGACAATATTGAGTTTGTGTCCCTTTACGCTGCGCAGTGTGCCCGAGGCGATGGCTTTCGCTTGAGCAACGGCGGCGGCGACATCTAATACAGCCCCAGGTTTATCTCGCGGCACTAGGTAGCCTGCTCGGGTATAGCCTCGGTCAGCAAAAGCCTCAAAACGCAGGCTCAGACCGTATTCAAAGGCGGTCTCAACCGACTTTTTATCGCGGGGGGTGGCGAGTCGAACCAGTTCAAGAGGGCGATGCCATGAGGCAACGGCATGCATGACCGTTCTTTCAAGTGCTTCATCGGTATTCATGTCGTTATATAGCGCGCCGTGAGGTTTGACATAGGTAACACGGCCGCCATGAGTGCGCGCCATCCCATCTAGTGCAGATATTTGGTATTGAATGCAGTCGATCAGCTCCTGACCTCTTATATTCATTGAGCGACGTCCGAAACCCTGTAAATCTGGATAAGCGACGTGGGCGCCCATTTCGACTTTGTGGCGTTTGGCGAGTAGGACAGTCTGACGGATGATAGACGGATCACCGCCATGAAAGCCGCAGGCAATGTTTACAGAGTCAATGAGCGGCATGATCTCCTCATCGCAGCCCATGGTATAGGCACCAAAACCTTCGCCCAAATCACAGTTGAGTTTGATGTTTGCTTGGTTGGCTTGTTTTTTTCGGCTGCGCCTTACGACGCTTTTTACAGCTTTCACAGTACGGCAAGTCCTGTATTGAGTTTATCGGATACCAGCATGTAACCGGGAGCGTGGGTAAAAGCCAAGGGTATTTTGGCATTTTCTAGTGCTACCTGCGGTGTGACCCCGCAGGCCCAGAATAGCGGAACTTCGTTATTTCTTATCGATACTGCGTCGCCAAAATCGGGTTGCTGAAGGTCCCCAATGCCGATCTGGGTAGGGTCGCCAAAGTGCACAGGGGCGCCGTGAACTGCGGGGAAACGGGTGCAAATTTGGATGGCTCTAATGGCGTCCTTGGGCTTCATGGGCCGCATGCTAACGACTAGATTACCTGCAAAAGGCCCAGCGGATGCACAGGGCTGATTAGTGCGAAACATCGGTACGTTGACGCCCTCAGAAATATTCCGAATCTCAAGCCCTCCAGCAAGGAGTGCTTCTTCAAAAGAAAACGAACAGCCCAATGCAAAGGCGACGTGGTCGTCAGTCCAGTGATCAAGCAGGTGGCTCGGTTCGTCGACGAGAACACCATCTTCCCAGCGCCTGTATCGGGGTATGTCAGTGCGCACATCAATATCAAGTCCAAGCTCGGGTAGGCTAAAATCACCGGGCCTGGGGCTTACTGCTAGAAGTGGACAGGGCTTTGGATTGCGCCGACAAAAATCCGCGAAATCTCCGGCGTAATGCTGGGGGACAATCACTAAATTGCATTGCACGAAACCCGGGGCCATACCGCTAGTAGGTTTATTGAATTTGCCTTGACGTGCAGCAAGCCGCAGCTGCTCGGGTGCCATAAGCTTAAGAGGGTCTCCAATGCTCACTTTTATCTCCTTTGCTTTAACTCGCTGCGCGCTCTTGTATAGTGGGAGAAACATACCATTGCGAGAGCCCTGATGCCCCATATATCAATTACTGCAGCTGAAACCCCACACAAACCCGCCTTCATCATGGCTAACTCCGGAGAGATGGTCACCTATGGTGAATTAGAGGCTAGGAGTAATCAGATCGCCCACTTGTTTCGTCTCTGCGGGCTTAAGTCTGGTGATCACGTCGCCATTATGGTGGAAAACTGTCGGCAGTTTCTCGAAATTACGACGGGTGCCATGCGGTCTGGCATTATCTTCACGCCAATCAGCACGCATCTCAAAGAAGATGAAACGGCTTATATTTTAGAGAACTGTGGGGCCAAATTGTTTGTTGCGTCGCATTCACTGGCATCTGTGGCGGTTCATATGATTGGTAGCGCTGCTGCGCTCAAGCATTTTTATATGATAGGCGGCATTGAAGATGGGTTTCTCTCTTGGGAGGAAACCGTTGATACATTACCTATAACCGCTATTGATGACCAATCTATGGGTACAACGATGTTGTATTCATCGGGAACCACAGGAAAGCCCAAGGGGGTTTATAACAAGCCCTACACCGAGGTTTTTGATGAGCCATTGCCCTTGACGTTGTCTTTGGGAGCCGCTTTTGGGTTTGGTCCGGAGACAACGTACCTGTCTCCTGCGCCGCTGTATCACGCCGCGCCTTTGCACTACAACATGGTTGTTCTGGATACGGGTGGCACCTCCATCATCATGGAAAAGTTCAATGCCCTTCGTGCATTGGAAATAATAGAGGAGCATCGCATCACCCACAGCCAATGGGTGCCAATAATGTTCGTTCGAATGCTCAAGCTCCCTGAGGCGCAGCGGACCCAGTTCGATACTAGCTCGATGCAGATGGCGATACACGCCGCAGCGCCGTGTCCCATTGATGTAAAAGAGCAAATGATTGATTGGTGGGGTCCTGTGATCCTCGAATACTACTCATCGAGTGAGGGGGCGGGCTTCACCCTGATTGACTCTAATGATTGGCTAAACCACAAAGGCTCGGTTGGTCGTCCGCTGTTTGGCGTTCCTCACGTATTGGACGAGGAGGGTAATGAGCTACCAGCTGGCGAGGTCGGAGGAATCTGGTTTTCCGATATTGCAAATAAGTTTGAGTATCACAATGAGCCTGATAAAACCGCTGAAGCCTACAACAAAGATGGCTGGACCTCTGTAGGTGACATGGGGTACCTCGATGAAGAGGGTTATTTGTATCTTACCGATCGAAAGAACTTCACGATCATATCGGGTGGCGTCAACATTTATCCTGCAGAGATTGAAAACCTACTCATCAATCATGCCAAAGTCGCCGATGTGGCAGTTTTTGGCGTTCCATGTGATGAATTTGGTGAGACTGTTCAAGCCGTTGTGCAGCCCGCCAACTGGGGTGATGCTACCGACGAAACGGCCTTAGAGCTGAAGGAGTGGTTACAAGAACGGTTGTCTCACATCAAAATTCCCAGAAATTTAGATTTCATGGAGCAGCTGCCAAGAATGGATAACGGAAAGCTCTACAAGCGCCACTTGATGGAGGCGTATCGGAACAAAAATACGTGATGGTAGTGTCTGAAGCCTTGGTTTTAGTGGCTCGGGTGTTGGGCTGTAAATACTTCAGTATAAATTGATAATTTAGTTTCAGTTAAGCTTTTAAACAACTGATAAATATGCATTTAATGAAAATAAGTTGTCGGTCGCTCCGATTTTTCGAGCATTAATTGTCTCAGTCCATATACCCGAAGGCCCAACAGTAATAAGCTTGGCGCTGATCCTATAGTGGTATGAGGTGAGGGTGCGGAATAAACGGAAGCTCAAAGCGTTGGCACGGGACATGGCCAATAGCGAGAACTACGCCGATTGGCTAGGTGCAGCTCGTGATCACGACGATCTTACGGGGATGACAGACTGGCGGCATATAGAGCACACGGACCTGTATGACTACGCACAAATTCGTCTGCGACTCGATCGGCTAAGAAATCTGCGTGCTCGGTCAGACCACCAGGGCCTACTTTACGCACTCAATGAAGGTATCCATGGCAACATGGGTGGCATGGGTAAGGGCGTGCTGTATCGAATGGCTAAGGCCGGTACGAAGCGCCTCATAGAAGATTACATTGATGAAATCGACGCCTCGCTAAAATTACTGGCTGAACTCGATGACGGCATTATTCCTGCGCAGCAAAAAATGGATTTCTTCTATCGGGCCAACATTTGCTTTGGTCGCTCAGCGTTAATGCTCAGTGGCGGTGGCGTTCTAGGCTTTCTTCACCTGGGGGTCGTTAACGTTTTACTGGAACAGGGCCTGCTTCCGAGAGTCATTTCTGGCTCAAGTGCGGGGGCTCTCGTCGCAGGGGTGCTGGCTTGTCACACTGATGATGAAGTGGCCGATCTTGAAGAGCTCGCGATACTACAAAATGGCGCGAAAGAAGATACCGGCTTCCTACGCAAATTATTAACGGGCGGCCCTAGTATTTCTCTCGACGATCTTGAGCAGCTTGTTGAGCGCTTGATTCCCAATTCAACATTTGAAGAGGCTTATGCAAAAACTGGCAGGCAGGTCAGTATTACCATTGCACCCGCTGAGCCACACCAGCGATCGCGGCTGCTAAATGCAGTGACCTCGCCTAACGTTTACATACGATCCGCCGTTATGGCCTCTTGCGCAGTTCCAGGCGTTTTTCCCGCTGTGATGTTGATGGCTCGCAATGTTCACGGTGAGCCGCAGCCGTATTTGCCGGGGCGGCGTTGGATAGACGGGTCTGTGGCGGACGATTTACCTGCCAAACGGTTGTCCCGCTTGTTTGGTACGAACCACCACATCGTAAGCATGGTAAACCCTATTGCTACAGCTTTTATTTCCAAAGATGAAGACCGCGGAGGCCTGTCTAAGGCAGCAGGGGCTTTAGGTGTTGGTGTTGGAAGGGAGTTTCTCAATTTTTATAGAGGTCTAGCTCAGAAGCGTGGAGACAAGTGGCCGCGCTTCAATATGATGCTACACGGTCTACATGCGCTCATGGATCAAGAATACACGGGTGACATCAATATTATGCCAAGCTTTAGGCTCGCTAACCCACTGCGCTTGTTGTCACACCTCAATGAAGAAGAGTTGATTCGGCTAACCCACCATGGCGCGCACGCCTGTTACGAAAAAGTTGA
This sequence comes from marine gamma proteobacterium HTCC2080, assembly GCA_000169115.1. Taxonomy (GTDB): domain Bacteria; phylum Pseudomonadota; class Gammaproteobacteria; order Pseudomonadales; family Halieaceae; genus Luminiphilus. Next base: position 207,056 of record AAVV01000002.1, on the reverse strand, counting down.
AGCTATCAGGCGCTGCACCCAAATTTCGCGAACGTTGGAAGATATTCTTTATCGATACGAATACGGTGATTTGCGTCCCGACCCGGCTGCGGTCAGGAAGCCCCGTTCCTCGCGTCGCAGACCAGCCCCTACCCTTGCACAGCGCGAAAGGCTCAGCGGTAGGTCTGACTCTACTCGTGTTCCTATGAAGCCTAGGAGTGGCCGCGCAGGCTCAGGCAAATCTGCAGAGACATCTAAGGTGGCGCAAAAGCCAGTGAGAAAGGCCGTGAGAGTGACACACTGAGGCTAAACCTAAATCCAAACCGATCGGGTTAGTCTTTCATGTACGACATGCCTAGTTCAGCGAGTGGTTGCACGAGATTACCGCGGCTCTCTGCCTCGGCACTTGAAGCCGTGCCATCAAGTGCACGCTTTTTTACGCCCTGTACAATTGCTGCAAGGCGGAAAAAGCAAAACGCCAAATAGAAATTCCAATGCTTTATTTCATCGCGGCCGGTCCGTTCACAGTAACTCGTGACGTAGCTGTTGTCCTCTGGGATCGCTAAGGGTTTGCGTTCTATACCGGCTAAGCCAGTGATTCCTGCATCACGCGGAAGTTGCCAGGCCATGACTTGGTAGGCTAGGTCAGCGATAGGGTTGCCTAGGGTACTGAGTTCCCAATCTAACACCGCGATAATTTTTGGCTCAGTGGGATGAAACATCACGTTATCCAAACGATAGTCGCCATGCACCAGCGCTACACGGTCATCTTCGGCAGGCATATTTTCTGGCAGCCAGGCCATGAGTTCTTCCATCGCGGGTACGGTTTGGGTTTCTGACGCCCGGTATTGCTTAGTCCAACGGCCCACTTGACGCTCAAAGTAATTGCCGGGCCGTCCATAATCGCCCAAGCCAACGTCGGCCACATTAATACTATGCATGGCCGCAAGCACACGATTCATATCGTCATAAACTGCGCTGCGCTCGTCATTGTTGAGCTCGGGTAACACCGGATCCCAAAAAACGCGGCCTTCTAAGTATTCCATAAGGTAAAACATAGACCCGATAATTTCGTCTTCCTTGCACAACGCTACCGCACCTGGCACGGGCACGTCGGTGTCTTGGAGTGCAGCAATGACTCGGAACTCACGATCGACTGCGTGGGCGGAGGCTAAAAGCTGGCCCGGAGGCTTGCGACGAAGAACAAATTTCCGGTCGCCCGCAGAAAGCTTAAACGTGGGGTTTGATTGCCCGCCAGCAAATTTTTCAGCCGACAGTGGGCCGCTGAAGTCACAAACATTTTTTTTCATCCAATCACTGAGTTTAGAAAGATCTAACGTTTGTGTGCTCAAGTGGACCCCTTAGAAATACAACTGAAATGACGTTGTCCGTCTGGACAATTACTCGTAAAAGTTTGATCACTAAGTATGCTGTGGTTATGCTTGCCCGCGCAACCCGACAGACGCTGTTGCAAACCTTAGCAAATATCTCTTGGAAGGAGAGTTCATGAGTAGTATCGGAAATTTTGAAGCGGCCAGAGCGTTGGTCACTCAACCAGGGTCTTTGTTAGAGGTTGGACAGGTCGATGTAGCGGGGCAGTCATTGCTGGGGTACGTCAACGCTCCCTCGAGCATGCGTGATCTCTGGATGTTAGCGACAGGGCATGGAGAGGCCGAGTATATGGTCTACCTCGATGAGCGTATGACCTACCATGATGCCGCAGAGCGCGTGGCGGGATTCGCCAACTGGCTGCGTGAGCAAGGGATAGTTCCCGGTGACCGAGTGGCTATAGCCATGCGCAATTACCCTGAATGGATGCTAGCCCACTGGGCGATTAACGCAGTTGGTGCTGTAGTAGTGGGCTTGAACGCATGGTGGGTCGCTGACGAAATGGCCTATGCGCTCGATGATTCCAAGCCCAAGATGTTAATTGCTGATCAGCAGCGTCTAGCGACGTTTGCTACGGTAAACGATCAGTTCCCCGACATGGCTGTGGTTTCAGTTCGTAGTGAAGATGACGCAGTGAAAAGCACTTCTTGGGACACTGCGGTCGCCACCGGCGGGGTGTTGCCTGAGGTCGCAATCGACCCCGACAGTGATGCGTGCATTTTCTATACGTCAGGAACCACTGGACGTCCAAAGGGTGCCCAGCTTACCCACCGCGGCTGCGTGGCCAATGTGTTGAACGTTGCCGCTATGGGCGGAATCTACGCATCACACAGGGCGCTTGAAGCAGGAACGGTTTTAGAGACCCCCGCATCAGCGCCCCCGCCTGTGGCGTTGATCGCCACCCCGCTTTTTCACGTCACCGCCAACAATTGCATCATGCAGGCCGGAACCGTCGCTGGTGGCCGTTTTATACTCATGTACAAATGGGATCCAGTTGAAGCGATGCGACTTATCGACGCGGAGCAAATCACCACCATGAGCGCCGTGCCAATGATGAGTCGAGAAATTTTAACCCACCCTGATCGTGACGAATATGATTTAGGTAGCCTGAATGCAATGGGCGGCGGAGGGGCGGCTATGCAACCTGATCTAGTAGGTAAAGTGGCTGCTGAAATGAAACGCGCCAAGCCTGCGCAGGGCTATGGTATGACTGAGGTTTGCGGAATTATTAGCTATATTGCTGGAGATATTTTTATCGAGCGGCCCAGTAGTGCAGGACCTATGGTGCCAACGCTAGAGGGAAAATGCGTTGATTCTGAGGGGCGCAAACTGGGTGCTAATGAGGTGGGTGAGGTCTGTGTCCGAGGTACGCCGGTGATTAAGGGGTACATTAATCGACCCGAGGCAACCGCTGAAACCATCGTCGAGGGCTGGTTACAAACCGGTGATATTGGCTATTTCGATGAGGACGGGTTTCTCTATTTGGTCGACCGTGCGAAGGATATGATTCTTCGTGGCGGAGAAAATATCTATGGTGCTGAGGTAGAGAATGCGATTTTCGATCACCCAGCCGTACTAGAGTGTGTGGCTTTCTCGGTTCCAGATGACCGCCTGGGTGAGGAAGTCGGCGCTGCTATCCATTTGAAAGAAGCGGCAATGCTTGATGCTTCGGGATTACGTGAGCATCTCGCAAGCCGTGTCGCCGCCTTTAAAGTGCCGCGATATATTTGGTTTTTATCGGAGCCATTACCCCGGAATGCCAATGGCAAATTTTTAAAGCGCGAGTTGAAAGATGTGTTGGATCCAGAGAGTGCTGATTAGTTGTCTGCTACACCACTGAGCGCTGGTCAAGTACAAGAGATTCAGGCGCGTGTTAGCTACGATATTAACCGTGCTCAACGATTACTCGATATCTCTTTGGCTCCTATAGAGGCACGGCTTGATCTCTCGGGAACGACTGCTGGCATGTATTGCTACAAAGGCGACCAACGCTGGTTGCGGTTTAACCCATGGGTGTTTGCGACAGATATGTCTCTGCATCTGAGGGACACAGTGCCCCACGAAGTCGCACATTATGCGATTCACCAGGAGTTCGGACGACGCAAAGTGAAGCCCCATGGCCAGGAGTGGCAGTCCCTAATGGTGGCTATGGGGGCTAATCCTAGTGCCACGTATACCGCAGACTTTAGTCAGATTCCGGTGCGCCGTCAGCGCCGACATGCCTATAGGTGCGCCTGTCGCGATCACAGTGTCTCTACTACACGACACAACCGTATACGTGCCGGTCGGGCCATTTATCGGTGCTCTTACTGCAACCATGCCTTGGCCGCGTCTGGGGATAGCTCTGTTTATTGAAGCTCTAACTGCAAATCGATTAAAAATGTAAGAGGCAACCGTATACCTGATTGTGCTGTTGAGTCTGACACTGACCAATGTCAGGATTTGCCGACGTTCCGCGGTGCAGCTGTTACCATAACCTACACTACGATTTTTTGAGAACAACGAGAGAACAACACCATGTCAAAATTTGAAACCGTTAACGTTACTTGTGATGGTGCTGTCGCCAGAGTTGCCTTTAATCGCCCGGATAGCCTCAACGCGATGAACGGTCAAATGCGCCGGGAGTTTTATGCTGCTGCTCGTGAGATAAATATGGATGAGGCAATTCGGGTAGTGATTTTAACGGGTGAAGGCAGAGCCTTTGGAGCCGGTGCTGATCTCGCAGACGATAGTGCTGGTGCGGATTTGATGGTCGGCGCACAGACTCGAGACGACCTTATTCATGAGTTTAAACCTGGCGTTTTGGCAATAGCCGAAGCGCCGAAAGTCTGGATCGCTGCTATTAATGGGCCTTGTGCGGGCATCAGTTATAGCTATGCCATGGCCTGTGATCTTGTGGTTATGGCCGAGGATGCTTATTTATATCAGCCCTTCTCGGCGATTGGCTTAATCCCGGACGGCGGGTCAACCTGGCTTCTCCAGAAACTCATTGGGAATAAACGAGCCTTTGAGCTAATGACACTTGGGGAAAAACTGGGCGCGCAGAAAGCACTTGAATGGGGAATGGCCAATCGGGTTTTCGAAAAGGCTGCCTTTGCCGACGAAGCGAAGGAGTTTGCTGAAAATTTAGCAGGGCGCTCTCCACTGGCGCTTCGATACACAAAGGAAGCGTTGCGGTTCGCAACGACGGCATCTCTAGGAGATACGATTACCAAAGAAGCGGACCTGCAGGAGTTTTGCATTTCGAGTGAAGATTGCCCAAATGCTGTAGCTGCTTTTTTTGCTAAAAAACCCTACACATGGAAGGGGCGATGATGCGCTTCTGGTTTTTCCGTTCAACACGTAACCGACGTGTTCACAATCCGAGAGTAACCATGAAAAACTTGAACTGGGTCGTCTTGCTTTCTGTTGTGACCATGGCAACGGCGTCTAAGGCTGAAGCGAAAGAGTTGCTTTGGGGCGATACACACCTGCATACAACCTATTCGTCGGATGCCTTTGCCAACAATAATTTAACGGCGACTCCGGACATGGCCTATCGATTCGCCAAAGGGTCTCCAGTGGTGCACGGTTGGGATGGGCGGCGGGTACAGCTCGAAACTCCGTTAGATTTTCTGGTCGTATCAGACCATGCTGAGCTCATGGGTGTAATCCGAAGTGTTTACTATGACGGCGTGACGCGCGAAGACCTATCTATGATCGACAGCCTTAAGGCTTGGGTGGCAACCGCCATACTTCGGGACGCCGTCGATCAGCAGACCGCTCGCAATTTGTTTCTGGGTGTACTGCCTGAACCAACAGATGATTACGCGGCTGCCGCGAGGGACTGGGACGCGGATGTGGGTTGGATTCCTGATTTACCTTCGGTTGAAGCAGATGCTTGGAAAACTATCACTGAAGCGGCTGATGCCCATAATGCGCCGGGTGAGTTTACGGCCTTGATTGGATGGGAATACAGCGCTATTCCCGGTGGCGCTAATCTACACCGCGTTGTTATTGGTGATATCGATGCTAAAACAGCTCAGACCTTTGTCCCATACGGCCTCGACAATAGTTCCTTTCCTGAAGACCTTTGGCAATGGCTTGAAACCACTGCAGAATCGACGGGAGGCACCTTTTTGGCGATCCCCCACAATTCGAATATCTCAAAGGGCGTTATGTTTGATATGACGTCCTTGCGGGGTGAGAAAATTGATGCTCAATATGCCGAGCTTCGCCGCTATTGGGAGCCTATTGTTGAGATAACCCAGATAAAAGGTGATTCAGAAGCACACTCATCGCTCTCTCCTGACGATCCGTTTGCTGATTTTGAGACCTACCCCTTTTATATCCAGAGTCGTTGGACTGAGTACAAACCACAGCCGGGCGACTACGTGCGCTCCGCGCTGCGCCGTGGGCTGAGCCTCGAGGACGACTTGGGCGTCAACCCTTATCAGTTTGGAGTGATTGGCTCGACAGATGGGCATACGGCGCTACCCAGTGCGGAGGAGGCTAATTTTCAGGGTAAATTTGTAACCGATTCCATTCCCAGTAAGAAGAGTTCCGGCTGGGGCGACGAACCAAAAAGGCCCTTCGGATGGGCTATGTCAGCTTCGGGCCTTGCTGCAGTTTGGGCAGAGGACAATACTAGAGAAAGCATTGTTTCAGCCATGCGCCGTAGAGAAGTTTATGCCACTACAGGGCCGCGTATCGGCGTTAGAGTTTACGGCGGCTGGAATCTGGCGAGTGGTTTGTTGGAGGACGCCAACTTCCCAGCTAATGTGCTGGAACAAGCGGTGCCCATGGGTGGCGAACTTATGAGTGCAGCAGAAGGGGCGGCGCCAACCTTATTAATTGAAGCCACTGCGGATCCTGCGTCTGGCTCCCTTGACCGAGTACAAGTGATTAAGGGCTGGGCATTGCCTGACGGAAGTACGCAAGAACAAATTTATGATGTCGCTTGGGCTGGTGAGCAGCGATTGCTAGCCGACGGCTCGTTGAGACCGATTGCAAATACTGTCGATCTCTCGAGTGGGCGGGTGGACAACTCTGTGGGTGCAGGGCGCCTAACCGCGGCCTGGAGTGATCCCGATTTTGATCCAAGCTCATCGGCTTTCTATTACGTTCGAGTGCTACAAATACCGACCGCACGCCACTCGCTACTCGATAAGCTGGCCCTAGGTGGCGAGGTTGATACCCGACGCCCAGACACGTTACAGGAGCGTGCTTACACGTCAGCTATTTGGTATCGCCCCTGATAACAGTGGCGGTTGACCGATAGGCTAGGCGCCAATTTTCCTCCGGGACGGATTGATGCCCATTAGCTCATGGGTGTTTTATTACGTAGCGATGACCACTCGAAGGGCCTGGCTAACCGCTTGCGCGTCGTTCACTGAAGCCAGTGTTTTAGCAATGCGCGCCTCCAGCTCTGAAATTTCTGAGTCGCGAACCGCGGGATTAACGCTGCGTAAATACACGAGGCGGCTATGTTCTGCGCCTAATTGCTCATTAATTGTTTGGACCGCCTGGCGTTTTCTTAATTCTAATTCCGATTTGGCTAGCGCATCCGCGGCTTTTAGCTGCTGCTCGAGTAAGGATCGAATTCTGCGCATCACGTTTGCGGCGGTTGCCGTGGTGATGGGTCCAATCATCCGGTTTAGTGCTTGATGCCCAATCGTTTGACCGCGATCAATACACTTCGGGTCAATAACGAACCGCAGTGGAGTTTGATCAACATAACGTCCCATTTCGAGATAGTTTGGCGCCATACAATCGAGACTATAAACACACTCAAGGAGTACCGTGCCCCCTGGTATCTTAGGATGCTTGAGCGTTCCCAGGGCTGAATTTCCCAGTTCACTACTTAGAACCACCGCCATTGCCTCACGGAGCAGAGGGTGTTCAAGGGTTAGAAACGAAACGTCATCACGCACTAGTGCGGTTTCACGATCGAAACAGACCACTGTGCCGTCCTCACTCAAACCGGGCAGTTCGCCAGTAATCAACATTTCAGTCGGTTTGAGCAAGTGGGTGGTCTCGGTGTGGTAGTCCTGGCTAACCCCGATACGGTCGAAGAGGAGTTCGGCAAAACTCAGGACCTGCTCGGGCGTCTCTTCGCCCTGAATGCTCGCAATAATCGACGCGCCACGATTGGCGTCATGGGAGTTTAATTCAAGCAAGCGATCTCGACCTTCTCGCATCTGAGTTTCTAATGAAGTGCGCAGCGCAAGAGAATTTGCCAGGAGCTTTTCGATGGGTGAAGTTGGCGCAGCTAATGCACTATTTAGCGGTTCCAGGAACTGCTGAAGTACCGTGTAGCCCACTGCGCAGCTACGGGTGAATGCGTTTAGAGCCTGATCATGCCACTGAAACAACACTTGTTGGGCGCTATCTCTGATAAATGGAACATGAATAGAGACATCGGCTGTTTGTCCTATTCGATCTAATCGCCCGATTCGCTGCTCCAGTAAATCTGGATTCTTAGGTAAATCGAAACAAATCAAGTGATGCGCAAATTGAAAGTTGCGCCCCTCACTACCAATTTCAGAACAGATTAAGGCCTGAGCGCCACCGTGCTCATCGGCAAAATAGGCCGCGGCGCGATCGCGTTCCACCAAGGTGAGGCCCTCGTGAAAAGCGGCGCAGCGAATGCCTGCGCGTAGGTGAAGTTGGTGTTCTAAGGCCAGGGCGGTCGTGGCGTTCGCCGCGATAACTAAGACCTTCTCGGGCCGCAGCGCTCGAAGCTGGGACTCAAGCCAAGCGACACGAGGATCGTGCTCTAACCACTCGGGCTCTGAGAAGGACATTTCCGGGAACAACTCTGAACTCGCGCTGCGATATAGCTCTGGTGCCTCCAAGGGGTAGGAGTTCAGATGCCTGTTTGGAAATCCTGGCACTGAGGCGCGGGTATTACGAAATAGCACGCGCCCTGTGCCGTAACGGTCAAGTAGTTGCCTAATTTGAGAAGCACTGTCGGTGTCTTGATCAATGCCTGGTGGCAGGGTGACCGTGTTTTGACCGGATTGGAGCAACTCGATAATACGATTCCACTCTGAGAATTGTTCCTGCTCAGCTAGGAAGGTATTCAAGTCACTGAATCTGTCAGGGTCAAGTAACCGAAGTCGATCAAAGTGGCTTTCTATCCCTGCTTGCTCTGGAGTTGCCGTCAGTAAAAGTAGTCCGCTGCAATGGCCCGCGAGAGCTTCGATAAAGCGTGAGAGAGTTTCTTCTTGCGAGTTCTGGCGACTCAGGTGGTGGGCTTCATCAACGATCACCATATCCCACTGGGCGGACAGTGCACTGAGCCTGGCGTCTTCATTTTGAGCCACAAGCGAAAAGGGGCACAGGATGAGTTGCTCAGATTCAAAAGCCGAATCGATTTCAAGATCATTCAAACGGTCGCTATCAAACAGAGAGAATGCCAGATTAAAACGTCGTAGCATCTCGACTAACCATTGGTGTATCAGCGAATCAGGAACGAGAATAAGTGCTCTGGAGGCCCGCCCTGAGGCCAGCTGCTGAGACAAGATAAGTCCTGCTTCGATGGTTTTACCCAGACCGACCTCATCCGCGAGTAATACTCTGGGGGCTATACGCGTGCCGACTTCACTGGCGATATAAACTTGATGAGACAATAAGGATGTCCGTGCGCCCAGTAGGCCTCGTACAGCACTCCCTGAAAAATGCGCTCGTTGCTTTAGCGTTTCAAATCGGAGCTGGAAATCTAGAAGCTTGTCTAACTGATTGTTAAGCAGTCGGTCTCTCGGTGAACGCAGTTGTATATGCGGGTCAATATCGAGTTCGGAAACAAGCTCTTGCTCCCCAGCGGCACTTTCTATGAGGTAGGCAAGTATGCCCTCGGACTCGTGACGCTCTAAAACCGCATATTCTTGCCCGTTGATGTGCTGATAGCGATCTCCGCTTTCAAGAATGAGTCGCGTCAAGGGGGCGCGGTCTGTTGCATAGGTGCGCTCCTCACCGACCGCCGGGAAATGTAGTGTGATACGTCTCCCGTCGAGTTCTACAACAATGCCAAGCCCTAGTTCAACGTCGGCGTGGCTTACCCAACGCTGACCGACTGCAAATTCACTCATTGATCAGCGAAGAACAACGCCATGCTGTTCCTCCGAACGGCTCTCAGAAGCGTTTCAACCGGCATGTTTTTTATCTCAGCAATTTGTTCGGCAATCAAAGGCAAAAAGCGGGGCGAGTTCACTCGGCCGCGATAAGGGACTGGGGTTAAGTAGGGCGCATCGGTCTCAAGCACGATGCTGTCTATAGGGGTCGAATCAATAATAGCCCTTACATTGTCTGCGTTTTTGAACGTGCAGATTCCATTAAACCCAAGATGAAAGCCCTCGGATAGGCAGTAGTCAGCAAGGGCTTGAGAGCTAGTGAAACTGTGAATGACCCCTTTTTTTCTCAAATGGCGGGCGTGGTTTTCGAGCACCGCCCGTGTGTCAGCATCGGCTTCTCGGGTATGAATGACTACGGGCAAATCGCGCTCGGCGGCCAGCGCTAATTGCGCCTCAAAGGCTGCTGATTGGGCTTGAGGAGAGGCGTGCTCATAGTAGTAATCTAGGCCAATCTCGCCGATAGCTACGACCTTAGAATGTGCCGAACCCGCAGCGACGGCTTGTGCCACCGATGGGCTCCACGATGCGGCCTCATGAGGATGAATACCCTGAGTGCCCCAGATATATTCGTGCTCATCACAAAGATTCAAAACAGTCGCTAGGTTGTCCGGAGAAACTGCAATAGTAATGATGCGATCGACACCCGCGTCAGTAATTGCCCGCAATTCGTCGGCCATAGTCTCCTGTGCCAGATAATCGAGATGGCAGTGCGTCTCGATGATTGGCGTGTGGAATAATGGAACGACTTTTGGTGTGCGCTTTGACATGAACAACGGCAGTAGAAGACGCGTTCATTATGACACTTCTTGGTGGTCATAGAAATAGTTGGTGAGATAACTCAGGCTAACTTTATCCTCTATGCACCGTTCTCAGGCGCATGCCCCTCACGGTGTCAATAATTTCATTCCACAGCCATTGGTGTGCCGGCGATGCTTGAGTGCGTCTGTGTGCCACGAGCGCGTAGTCAACATACTGTGCGTCCTCAGGGGGTAGTGCTAGTGCAACAACGTCCCGGGTTGCGCCCTGATTCCGCGCCAAATAAGCGGGGCATACCAAAGTGAAATCAGTTTCCCTTAAGATTTCTAATGCAGTTAATAGGTGTGAGGTTTCAAGCATTGCAACTGACCCTGCTTGCAGTCGGGGGTCTAGTGCTAAGGGAAGCTCTGTCTCCCCGCGATCAGATACGTACAGGCTAATGGCCGGATACTCGGTGAGACTTTCACGGGTCAGTGGCTTGCTTGCCAAGGGGTGACCGTCGCGAACGAACACTGCCAGTGGTGAGCCGCCTAGAGACTGATAGCGAAATTCTTCGGAATAATCAGTCCTAGTGAGCTGTACCGCGAAATCGAGACCGCCCGCAGCAAGCTTATCGAGCTGACCCTCGACTCTCGTGATGGTACGCAGACTGAGTCCGGGGGCAATTTTCTGTAACCGTGCAGTTAAGGGCGGCAGCAAAGACAGACCGACGTACTCAGAAATCGCAATTGTTATCTCGCCTTTAAAGGCGCTTGGCGAGAAGTCACCCGCTTCAAGAAGCGCCTCGGCAGCTGCCAACAACGCGGGGAGCTCTGCAGCGATAGACTGTGCTCTGGGCGTGGGTTGTATTCCTCGTTTAGAGCGTACGAATAAGGGGTCATTAAATGTATCCCTTAAACGTCCCAAGGTTTTTGACATCGCTGGCTGGGTGATCGACATTCTTCGGGCTGCCGAAGAGACACTGCACTCTTCTAGTAAAATCTGCAGTGAAACCAACAAGTTAAGATCGACTTTGGAGAGCTTTTTTATATCCATGTGTGTGATGATGCCACAAAAGAATATAAAACATAAAACAAATACATTTGATTTATGTTTCAGCGCAGCGAGAATAGCACCATTGATGTAGCACTACGGCTGAGGATCCCCAACTTCCTTGCTGGACGCTACTCAGGTCCTTTAAGTTTTTTACCCGCCATTGGCGGGTTTTTTTTTGGCTGATAGGTTTACACTTGAAGCATGTTTGGTAGCAAAAAATCTTTGGCGGCCGCGCTTTTGCACACAGTGTTTTATATAACATTGGGAGGCGGTTGGCATGCATCGAGTTTTGCGGGAGACCCACAGCCCTGGGGAGTTCATGTTTTGTGGCTCGACAACGCCGTAGCGGCGTCAGTGCCCACAGAATTAACCTCGCCGCTGATGATTCAGCGGCGTCTCAATGCAACCGCAAAGACCATTCAGGATTTAGAAGCCAGAGTGGGGCCTTACTCACCAGAGTTGACACCGACGCTAGTCAACGCTGCCAGAGAGGCTGAGGAGTATGGGTCTGCAGAAGCAGCCCTTAGCCTTTACCGGTGGGCGTTACACAGCACGCGAATTAATAGTGGCTTAAGCACTGCTGAGCAACTGCCATTATTGGAGCGCATTCTTGAATTGCTCCGTAACCAAGGAGACCCTGTTGAAGTGGGTCGCCAGATTGATTACTTTTATCGGTTGTTGGGAGGCGGTGCTGAACCTTGGAGTGAGCAGGGTTTGCAAGCCTCACTTCGCTGGCTGTCGGTGCAGAATGAACTGCTTTCCAGCGTCCTTTGGCCGGGTTCAGAGAGCGATGTTCTATTTGTCCTCAAGCACGGCAATGATATGGCTGAGGCTGTGTGCGACAGCGCTCAGTGGCAGGATCTTTGGTGCAAAGCGATAAGCCTTGAAGTTCTTAAGCTCTACTACCTCATTGATTTTAGGGTTGATCCTTTGGTGGTCGATAGTTTTGGTGTCTCCCAAGATCGCTATCCTAGTCCCTATCAGCAAAATCGTGATCAATCTCCTGGAGAGTACCGATTACGTAGTATCGAAAGCACATTGGGTTCTAGCGCGAGAGGACTTATAGATCGCGCCCTGCAGCGATCTCCCGATGACTCAACCTTATTGCATGCGAAGGCTGACTGGCTAATGTTTACTGGGCGCCAAGCCCAGGCACTACAGATTTATCGACAGTTACACGACCAAGGAAATTACGATTTCTCAACGCCTGGCTCCTTACCCGAAATTCCTAGTCTAAGTCGTGATCATCGATTCAGCCGTGAATGGCAGGCATTTAACGTTAGTGCCGACGTGTCTACACGGGGCAGCCTGCGAAACATTGTCTTGAGCGAGGTTGGGTTACGAGATGCCACGTTGCTAGGTTTTGCTAAGCGCCAGCTAAGAGCGATGCGGTTTAGACCTGCGTTTACAGACACGGGTGAAGCGATAGAGGCCTCCATCGCTTGGGATATAAAAGTACTACGTTAAAACTGAAGTACCTACTGGTTGTTGATGACGAGTAAAGCTCCGGTGGCTTTGAGTTTTCCCTTGAGCCCCCAATGTATGAGGTCACCCCCGTGGCGATTGATCACCTTTTCAGCCATCTCATGAAAGGTGGGACGCTCTGGGTCTGCGATTACAATTTGCCCGACTCCCGCATCAATTGCTCGGTCGATTAACTTACTAACTGGCTTCACTAATTCGTCCCAAAAACAAACATCTGCCGCCACTAAGAGGTCAAATGCGGCTAACTGTGATTTTTTCAATTTCTCAAAGCGCTGCACCATAGGAGTCGTGGTTACTTTGTTAAGTTCCGCTACCGCGTTTAGGTAAGGAAAAACTGCGGGATCTGCATCGAGAGAGACCACGGAAGCGCCAAATTTACGTGCACACCAGATGCCAGTTATTCCCCAGCCGCAACCGGCGTCGAGAACGTTGCTGACGGACTCTGGCGGATGCTTGTGCAGATAATCCATGATGAGAAAGCTTGATCGCCACAGCTTCGTACCGTGAATAGATGGCTCGTGGCCTTCACGCTTCACTTTTCGTATTACTTTGTGTCCAGCAGTTGGCATGGTCACCCCGCGGAACTTACGTTCGGTAACGCGAGGTTTCTTTGCCTGTGTTGTGGCTATGGTCATACCGCCTTAACACCTTCAGCCTGTGGACCCCGGTCACTAGCACGAACTGAGTAGGCGACACGCTGTCCCTGTTTGATGCTGCGTTTCGTTAAACCTTCAACGTTACGGTAGTGAACGAAGACTTCTGCGCCATCGTCTCCGACAATAAAGCCGAAACCTTTGGTGGCGTTAAACCACTTAATATTGCCCTCATGGGTGCTTTCTTGAGCTGCCGCTTTCTTTTTAGCAGGTTGGCGAGCAGGCATGCTGATATCACCAACCACAGCACACACAACCGCCAAAACGATTAGGCCAGCAAGGTGAGCCCAGTGAGCAGGGTAAAATTGCGCCGAGACCAGGTAAATAACAGCGGCGAACAAGTCATTGATGACGAGCCTGCCAACAAGACTAAATTTTTGTGGGTGCGAAGACATGAGACATCCGGATTATGAAAGGAGCCGAAGTCTATCAAATCCTGAAGGCTTGTAGGTGCTACGGTTTAGTAACTTCTTCCGCCTGTAGCCCTTTATCACCCTCGGCAAGGGTGAATTCAACCGCATCACCTTCATTCAGTGAACGATATCCGTCTCCCTGAATGGCTCGAAAGTGAACAAAAATATCTTCTTCACGATCTGTCATCGTGATGAAACCGAAACCTTTCGCATTGTTAAACCATTTTACAACGCCGGTTTGACGCTCAGACATACGCCGCTCCTTATTTTTATTAGGTGTTATTACCAGTATCGTGACCTTAGTGCAATCCCTCTAATCGCTGCAACTGCGCCTCGATCGCCACTACAGCATCCTCAGCGGCCTGTAGTTTCTGCCGTTCCTTTACCACGACGGCCTCCGGAGCTCGGTCTACAAAGCTTTCATTTGAGAGCTTACCTTGAATTCTGCTCAGCTCACCATTCTGTTTTTGCAAATCCTTTTCCAGCCGTTCGCGCTCTGAATCTACGTCGATAACTCCTGCCATTGGCACCAGAATTTCGAGGTTTCCGTGTAAAGCAGACAAAGACGGTGGCACCTCATCATTAGCGTGCAAAATCGTTATCGAGTCTAACCGCGCCAATTTGCGCAGGTAGGCCGCGTTGCTGGTCAGGCGACGTTGATCATCATCAGAGGCATTACGGACAAGAATGTCGAGAGTTTTTCCAGGTCCAAGTTGAGCCTCACCTCTAATTGTACGAACCGCAATTATTACGCCCTGAAGCCATGTCACCTCTGACTCTGCTTGGGCATCACATTCCTCAGCTTCAAAGCTGGGCCAGGGTTGCAGCATGATCGTATCTGCCGATATTCCTGCCAAAGGTGCGATGCTTTGCCAAATTTCTTCGGTGATGAAGGGCATCATGGGGTGGAGTAACCGTAATATGTTTTCTAGAACACGCACTAGGGTATGGCGCGTCACCATAGCTTGGTCAGGGTTTGCTTCCTCATCCCAAAGTATGGGTTTGGAAAGTTCGAGGTACCAATCACAGAATTCATTCCAAACGAAGTCGTAAAGCGCCTGTGATGCAAGATCAAATCGGTACTGCTCAATCGCCTGCTCGCAGTCTTTTGCAGCACTGGCTAGTCGGCTCAAAATCCATCGGTCTGCAAGTGAGGGCTCAGCATGTGCTGGTGATGTAGCAAGGCCTTCGCAGTTTCCAAGAACATACCGTGCAGCGTTCCAAAGTTTGTTACAAAAGTTCCGGTAACCTTCCATTCGATGCATATCAAACTTGATGTCACGCCCGGTTGACGCGAGAGAGTAAAAGGTAAATCTCAGGGCGTCGGTGCCGTAGCCTTGAATTCCCTCTGGAAAATGCTTGCGAGTTTGCTTGGCAATTCGCGCCGCCATTTGCGGTTGCATCATTCCCCCAGTTCTTTTTGCCACCAAGCTTTCAAGGTCAATACCGTCAATGAGGTCTATGGGGTCGATGACATTTCCCTTGGACTTTGACATTTTTTGGCCTTCGCCGTCTCGAACCAATCCGTGTACGTAGACCGTATGGAAGGGTACTTCGTCGCAAAAATGCAACGACATCATAATCATTCGTGCTACCCAGAAAAATATGATGTCGAAGCCGGTTACTAGCACTGATGCGGGGTGGAATTTTGACATTTCGGGGGTTTTGTTAGGCCAGCCCAAGGTCGAGAACGTCCAAAGGGCGGAAGAAAACCAGGTATCTAAAACATCATCGTCCTGAGTCAAAGTTATGTTGTCATCGATTTTATGGGCGGCACGTACAGCGGCTTCATCGTGGCCTACGAAAACGTTGCCCCCGTCGTCATACCAAGCTGGAATTCTGTGTCCCCACCAGAGCTGCCTACTAATGCACCAGTCCTGAATGTCGCGCATCCAAGCGTAATAGGTGTTTTCCCACTGTTTAGGCACAAATTTAATCGTTTCGTCTTCCACTGCCGCGATGGCTGGAGCAGCCAGCTTTTTAGCATCAACGTACCACTGCGGTGTGAGCCAGGGCTCCACAACCACGCCTGAACGGTCACCCCGAGGGACTTTCAATCGATGATCTTCTGTTTTTTCTAACAGCTGAAGGGTGTCTAGATCCGCAATGATTTTTTCCCTGGCCACGTAGCGATCGAGGGTTTGATAGGCTTCCGGCGCCGAGTCGCTAATCGTTGCGTTTTTCGTGAGAATATTGCGGAGGGGGAGGTCATGTCTTTTGCCGACCTCGTAGTCATTAAAGTCGTGCGCTGGAGTTATCTTGACGCAGCCTGTGCCGAATTCCGGATCGACATACTCATCTGCGATGATGGGAATTTCTCTGTCGCAGAGGGGCAATGAAACGGTTTTCCCGATCAGCTTTCGGTAGCGTTCATCGTCTGGGTGGACGGCGACAGCCGCATCGCCCAGCAGCGTCTCGGGCCTAGTGGTCGCTACAACAAGATGTCCGGAACCGTCACTCAAAGGATAACGCAGGTGCCACATGAAGCCCTGCTCCTCTTCTGAAACCACTTCAAGGTCAGAGATCGCGGTGTGGAGTTTTGGGTCCCAGTTGACCAAGCGTTGGCCACGGTATATTAGCCCCTGGTCATAAAGCTGGATAAACACCTGCTGAACAGCTTCGGATAAACCCTCATCCATAGTAAAGCGCTCGCGGCTCCAGTCGGCAGAAGCGCCCAACCGACGAAGCTGCCTAGTGATGGTTCCACCAGATTGTTCCTTCCACTCCCATACTTTTTCAATGAAAGCGTCTCTCCCTATATCTTCCCGTTTGATTCCTTCAGCTTCGAGTTGACGCTCCACCAGCATTTGAGTGGCGATACCCGCATGATCGGTGCCTACCTGCCAAAGTGTATCGGCACCCTTCATGCGTTGATAACGAATTAGGGCATCCATAATGGCTTGTTGAAAGCCATGTCCCATATGCAATGAGCCGGTCACGTTCGGAGGGGGGATGGGTATGGAAAAAGCGCTCTCGCCGCCCTGTGGGGCAAAATAGCCACTTTGTTCCCAGGTGTCGTACCATCTTTTTTCAATATCGCCGGGCGAAAAAACCTTGTCCATAATGCTGTTCCGGTGTTTGTGCTGCAGCTATATCAACTGCCTAATGTTTATTTAGAGGTCATGCTTTTGTAGAGGGTAGCCACGATCCTTGTAAAACCGCCAAGCGCTTCGCATAGCCTCCAAAGATGTGGCGTCTTGGGTCACCACCTCTGCTACGCGTTGAAAGCGAGAAAAAAAAGCGGGTTGTGAAAGGGCAAGATTGATCAAGACATCGTTATGTCCGCTAGGCTCTTGCCCCCAGCCCAGAACCACGGGACCCTCTGAACTATCGCTGGCGAGTTGGTGTGGAATAAAGCTACCCGGGCGGAAAGTCCAAAGCAGATCATCCAGAGCTTCTGCCTCTGCTTCATCAGTGGTGTGGATAAACAGAGTGTGTCCTTGTCGGTGAGCTTTATCTACCAGCCGCGCAGCGACATGCAGACGTGCCCCGGGGCTAGCGTCTGCAACAACATAAAAGTCAACTCGAGTCATCGATTACTGACCAGCGCGCCCTCGCAAATACTCGACGAGCATGGGGACCGGTCTACCAGTTGCACCCTTTGGTGAGCTAAGAAATGACGTCCCCGCAACATCGAGGTGAGCCCATTTGTATTTTTCTGTAAATCGGGCAAGAAAACAGGCTGCAGTGACACTTCCAGCAGTACCAGCACCGATGTTCTGCATATCGGCGAATCTTGAATCAAGCTGCTTCTGATACTCCTGCCATATGGGCATTCGCCAGCCACGGTCATGACTGCGTTGACCCGCCGCGAGTAAGGCGTTCGCCAAATCATCGTCATTGGCGAAAATGCCACTCGCTTCGTGCCCTAGAGATACAATGATAGCGCCGGTCAATGTGGCGATATCAACCACTTCTTTGGGTTTGTAACGTCCAACATAGGTGAGTGCGTCACAAAGCACCAAGCGTCCCTCAGCATCTGTATTGAGGATCTCGATGGTTTGGCCGCTCATACTGGTAACCACATCTCCCGGCTTTGTAGCCCGGCCACTCGGCATATTCTCAGCGGCAGCGACAATGCCTACTACGTTTATCGGTAAATCTAAGTTGACCACGGCTTGAACGGTGCCGAAAACCGAACTCGCACCTCCCATATCAAATTTCATCTCATCCATCTTGCCGCCGGGTTTGAGGGAGATGCCGCCGGTATCAAAGGTGATGCCTTTCCCTACCAGAGCATAGGGTGCGTCCTTCGCCTTGCCACCTTTGTACTCCATGACAATAAGTTGCGAAGGCTCGTCACTGCCGTGCCCTACGGATAGGAGTGACCCCATACCGAGTTCACGCATCTTCTTTTCATCAAGAATGCTAACCGAAAGTTTTGCATGCTTGCGGCCCAGTGCTCTGGCCTGCTTAGAAAGATAGGTGGGTGTGCAGATATTCGCGGGCAGGTTGCCAAGCTGGCGGGTAAAGTTCACTCCTTCGCCAATAGCCACCCCTGCGTTAAGTGCTTTTCGGACTTTGCCCAGAGTTAATTCTGGTATTGCCGCAACGCTCACTTTCGTAAGGTTTGGCAGGTTTTTGGGTTTGCTTAGTGTCTCGGTATACACGTAGCAGGCCCATAAAACTTCAGTTGCCAGTGTTTCGAGAAGGTGGCTGGTGTCTTCTGGAGTCAGAGGTAAACTTTCCAGAGCCAGATGTGCTTCTCGAGCTTTAGTCGCCGCTAAGCTTTTGCCGGCGGCTTGAGCTAATTTCTTGCTAGACCTTAGATCAAATTCTTTAGCGGTCCCACATCCCAACAGTAGGATGCGCTGGACACGGTCATTGCCGAGTAACGATGCGGAGGAGCCCACTTCCGCAGTAAAATCGCCCAACTCGATAGCCCTAGTGATCGCTCCCGACATTTGGGTATCCAATTTAGCAATATCGCCTTTTAACTTTAGACCCTTAAAAATTGGAAGAACCAAACAGGATGTAGTTATTTGAGCGACATTAGCTGTCTTGCGAGCCGTGAAAGAGGGTTGAGACATGAAAACTCCAGTAGAAGCAAAATTTTAAAGGGCATAGTGTATGATGTTGTGGGCCTGAACAAAATAACTTCAGTAGAAACCGGCAATTCGAATTACTGACTGATGCGCATTTTCCTATATTTGACCCGAGATGTGGTGACACACACCCTAGCAGTGGCGTTTGTGCTTTTTTTAGTAGTTTTCAGTGGGCGGTTTATTAAATATCTCGCTGAAGCGGCAGTAGGTAGCTTGTCTGCAGATGTACTGCTTCCCGTTATGCTTTTTAAGCTGCCTAGCTTTTTCGAACTGATACTGCCCCTCGCGCTTTTTATCGCTGTCCTCCTGTCCCTTGGGCGTATGTACGCTGAGAGCGAAATGGTGGTGCTCAAAGCTTGTGGAATAAGCCCTAGTCGACTGGCGGTTTTTCTGCTGGTGCCCGGGCTCTTCATCATGTGCCTGGTTGCGGGTCTTACAATGTACTTGGGGCCCGAGGGTTCAGCCCGTGCGCAGCGATTACTAGATAACCCGAGGAATGCTGAGGGTTTACAGCTTATGGCTGCGGGCCGGTTTAAGTCGCAGCGTGGTGGTGAGTTAGTGACTTACACTGAGCGCATTGATAAAGCGGGTGTTATGCACAATGTTTTTGTCGTCGAGGAACAGTCTGGCACTGATGCGACTCAGGTCACATTGGCACAAGAGGCCGAAATCATTACCGACAGTGCTACGAACCGGCGCTACCTCGAGCTGAGAGGAGGTACTCGCTATAGCGGTGTTCCTGGTGAGTCCGCTTATGAAGCGGTAGCTTTTAAACGGCTCGGTGAGCTGATCCCCGAAGAGCGCGACAGCTTACGTGCATCGACACGGATCGATGCAACGCCCACTGCCGACCTGCTTAGCAGCGATAATCCGAGAAAACGCGCTACGCTCTGGTGGCGTATTTCTCTGCCGTTTTTGGTTCCGGTCAGCGTTGTCATTGCTTTGGCGCTGAGTAAAACCGACGCACGGAGAGGGCGGTACGCCCGTTTAGGGCCTGCGCTAGCGCTATTCTTAACCTACTTTTTAGCCCTCACACAAGCCCGATCGCTCATGGAGTCGGGGAGTGGACCCGGAGCAATGCTTGCCACCCACCTCATGTTTTCACTGGTAGCGTTATTCCTCCTCTACTGGGAATCAATATCCCAAAGTCTCGCGAGGAAAAACAATGGGTCGCTTTGATCGTTATTTAGCGGGGAACGTTCTGGGCGCAACAGTGGGTGTGTTGGCGGTGCTTGTCGGACTTGATGCGTTGAGCTCGGTCATCGATGAGCTCGACGATCTGTCACCTGACTATGGTTTTACCGATGCGCTGATTTATGTCGCCTTCACACTGCCACGGCGCCTGCACGAATATGTCCCCTTTGCGGCTCTGATCGGAGCCCTTGTCGGACTTGGGCGTCTCGCCGCTACCAGCGAGCTTACCGTGGTTAGAGCTGCTGGCCGCTCACTGCCCCAGTTAGCTTTGGGCACACTCAGACCGGCACTGTTATTAGCTGTTTTGGGTTTTTTAGTAGGCGAGTTTGTATCCCCTGTTGCAGAGCAATTTGCCGTCAGTCACAAGGCGCTAGCTCAGGGGTCACAAAGTAGCTTTACTGGGCGAGGTGGCGTGTGGAATCGTGATGGCGACACATTTATTCATGTCTCAGCGGTGGAGCGCGGGGGGATCATTCATGGTGTACAACTCCTGACTTTCGACGAGGAGCGCCGGTTAACGCGCAGCTTACGGGCAGAGCGGGGCACCTATCAAGGAGGACAATGGCTGCTTGAAAAAGTATCCCGAACAGAACTCACTCAGGACCGTGCAGTGACGGATGCATTGATTCAGCAGGTCTGGGAAACTGAAGTGACCCCTCAACTGTTAGCGCTGGAGGCTGTGGCGCTTGATAGTTTGCCTACCCTTGAGCTGTGGCCCTATGCAC
Source organism: marine gamma proteobacterium HTCC2080 (assembly GCA_000169115.1). Taxonomy (GTDB): domain Bacteria; phylum Pseudomonadota; class Gammaproteobacteria; order Pseudomonadales; family Halieaceae; genus Luminiphilus. Next base: position 186,268 of record AAVV01000002.1, on the reverse strand, counting down.
AGTATTTGCGCAAGCAAGGCCTTATGTACCGAGATGTTGAGCTCGCTTTCTGGCGTAAGGTCCTGCAGCCATTTGCTGTGGCGGGTCTCGTACTAGTGGCTATGTCATTTATCTTTGGCCCACTCAGGGAAGGAAGCCTGGGTGCTCGTATCTTTACGGGGGTGATTATTGGCGTTGTATTTCGTATTTCCCAAGACTTCTTCGGGCCGGCAAGCCTTATCTTTGGGTTGCCCGCTATCCTTGCAGCGGCTGCCCCCATAGGTGTTTGTTGGATCGCAGGCGGGTGGCTGTTAACCCGAGATAACTAGTACTTAAAGAAAGTGCTTATGCTTTTTTGGGTAGCACTTCTAGGTGAGTTTTAGAAATTATGTCGTGCCAAGAGCGGCTTTTGGGGTGAAATAATATCCACCAGTAACCCATACCAAAGGCTACAAAGCTCAGACACGCTGCCGCGCTTCGAATATAACCCTGCTTAACGCTGATGGGTCTGTCGAGGTCATCTACCAGCTTTATACGCCATGCCTGCATACCCAAAGTTTGACCGCTTTTATGCCAGAAGATGACGAAGAAAGTGGTGATTACGATCAGAGCGGTTGTTTGCATTAACCAGTCTGGCACAGCGGGCTCAGAGATCGATTGGGTAGGGCCAAACATTGACACAAGCACAAATGCGTTTGCCATAAGTAATGGTGCCACCAAAAAAATATCGTAGACCATGGCTAGCAACTGGCGCCATGAAGTCCGTCTAGACAGGTCTACCATTTAGCGTTCCTTGTTGGGCGCCATTTGCAGATGATCAATTTTTGGAGTGACGTGTTGTTGCACAGGCTTAATCGTCGGAATCATTTCACCTGCTGGAGCAAGATTGAACGCCACTTCCGTGCTGGGAGGGTCAGCAGTTTCGCTCGGGGTAATCAATAACTCTCCGGCGGGCGCCACCTCTAAAGGGACTGTAACATCAACCTCGTAGGGCTTGTTGCTGGGACGTGCGGAGACCCTGTCTATGGGCACATAATCTACAGGAACATCGGCGATGTCTCGTGGGTCCACTCGAAGCTGCTCTGAGGTTATGGTGGGCGCTTTCGCCTCAAAAACAGCTTTTTCTTGAGCTTCCTCAGGTAGCCGAGCGTTTCTGTGTGAAGTTTCGCTATTGGCCACCGCCTGACGTTGCACCGTGACTTGCAGTCCCGCGTCCGTGAGAATTTTACGGAACTGCAGTGCTGAGGCTTTATTACAACCCTTTTTCACTCGACGTCTAGTGCCATTCAAAAGCTGATCAGCTATAGCAGTCTCTAAATTAAACAATTGCGCTAACTCAGCGACAGCATCACCCCTCCGGCATCCCGGGAGAATGTCTCCGGTGAGGTAGATGTCGAAATTTGATTCCATGGGTTGGCTGGCCGTGGGTCTTTACTTAAATTAATTTAAATAAAACAACTACAATGTCGAATGATGCGGCAACTTGCATTAAGTTGCAATGAGATAGATTCTTACAGAAACCATACAATTAACAACGGGAAGTATAGTGGCATGGTAGTGCAAGAGAAAATAGAATTAAGCCTCGCTGATAGACTGACGCCGCTTCAGCTAGAGGTTATAAATGAAAGCTTTATGCACAACGTGCCTGAAGGCTCTGAAACACATTTTAAAGTTACAGCTGTAAGCCAAAGCTTTAACGGCTTGCGGAAGGTACGAAGGCACCAATTGGTCTATGAGGTTTTAAAGGATCTGCTGGCAGGGCCGGTGCATGCGCTGGCGTTACATTTGTTTACACCCGATGAGTGGCAGGAAGGTCTGAGTGCACCGGACTCACCGAAGTGTCATGGTGGGGAGAGATAAGCTCCCAGCTTGGATAACGGCACAAACCAAACGCCACCCGTGGGAGATCTTGCTGAAATAATGCCGACAAGGTGTTCCTTACCTGCCTGAATGCGCGTGACAGCGCCCCCCGAGGCACCCTCGTTGAGTTTGCAATTTGATTCGATCCAATAGTCGCTGTGACGCGTGACTTCACAAGTGGTTTTAACTTGTCGCCATTGGGTGTCATCGTGAGTAACGTCGGTGCGCTGATAACCGGCCATGCGAATCTGCATGCCGGCATTTAAGTTGCCAAGAGCAAAGGGCATTGCAGGACCATCAACAACGCTTGGGTCGATTAAATAAGCAATCGCCCAGTCATTTTTCATTGCGCCTCCGCTGGCTGCGAGTCTCAGCGCTTGCCACGCTCCTTGTAACCATGCTTTTGGAGGTTGCGTAAGATCAATACTTCCATCGAAGCAATGCCAAGCCGTGACAATCATGCCCGTGTTCCGATTAACTAACGTGCCAGAACAATCCTCGGTGACGTGGTAAGCATGGGTACCGTCGTTTCGCTTCAGTGCTATTTTTAATCGAATAATTTCAGGGTAGGGTGTTTGCCCCGGGCTAGGTGTGAAAGTGTCTCCGGCTTTTTGTGCCGCCGTATAATGGCAAGCACAGATGAGAAGGGCGAATCCGATGATTTTAGTGACTGTTGTACGCAAAAAGCGCCGGCTACGGTGAACCGCTCCGCCTGCAGCATAATGCGAGAGGGGTGTTGTTGCGACACGGGTACCCGAACCAATAGTTGTCATCGCTGAGCGGAGTTCGGGGCGGGCATCAGCCGAGAACTTTACGCAGATGCACAGGCATGGCCAGCGCACCAATGCAGCCACAGGACTTCTCTCGTGGCCGCACAGGTAATAGGACTGGCTGCAGTTTACATGCCAGAATCAGAGAGCTTCTGGATCGCAATCGCGAGAGCTTCCGTATAGACAACGACCATAGTTTCCCCGAGCGAGATTCCTTCAAACTTAGCAGCAGGGATGCCTTCGACTGTATGCATTTTACCCCGGCTGTCCTTAATCATTACAAAACCAATCGCAGCGTCAAAAGCCTCGATTGAGCACACAGCGCGTATTTGTCTGGCAGCGCCAACTGCGGGGTGAGCAGGATTTTCATCAATGATGCCGTCTTCTAAAACAATCCATGGGTTGGCCAGCTCCTCTTCGGTAGGCTCGCGAACCTCGCCGTGCAATGACGCTAAATATTCTGCCGCAACTCGATCCCCCACGCTAAGGTCTGAGACGTTGACGACCTTTTCTTGCGCCACAATCGTAATGTGCTGGCCCTGTGGACCCACAAGAGTGACCTCTTTTGTTGCAAGGTCAATTGCTGAAATTTCAGCTTCTATCATTGCCACTACGGATCGCGTGCCTTCAGCCTTTGGCATGCTATGACCTGCACCATGGTCACCCTCGTGATGCGCCGCGTGCAGCGCCGAAGTAGAGAGTGCCAATATCACAGCAAATACATTACTCAAAAATTTCATGTTTTTTCCTTCTGTAAAAACGGTTGATTAGCTCGCGGTAACGGCATCTAAACGGCCACCAGTCAAGTGCGAGAAGCTTGCGACGGCGGTTTTCTCCAGAGCTTACAGTAGCACTTACACCCAGTGGTAGCACACAGCCAGTCGCGCATCGATAGATCAGAAAGTATCCTTCCATTGCCGGAGACCGGCAAAGACATCATCGCTTTGAGGGCTTTTTAATCTTGACGCCGCAGCCAAATTTTCCACCACACTGGGTGCATCCCAGCGGAGAAAAGGATTCGTGGCAATTTCGTCAGCTAGTAACGACGGCACCGTGGGAATGTTTCGCTCTCTTAGTGATGAGCACAGTTGCATTCGTTCTGCCAGAGTCGCGTTGTGAGGATCGGCGGCAAGGGCAAACTGCAGATTCGCGATTGTATATTCGTGGGCACAGTAGACTTTTGTTTCTGGATCCAGACCCCTGAGCTTCGCTAAAGAGCTTCTCATCATTGGATGAGTTCCTTCGAACACTCGGCCACAGCCGCCCGCAAATAGCGTATCACCGCAGAATAAGACCCCTTCGCCCAGATAAGCGATATGGTCCAGAGTGTGTCCTGGCACCTCTAACACATGCATTGGCTCCCCTAAGACCTGAAGGGTATCGCCTTCTTTTACGCGGTGGGTCACCGGAGTTATTTTGGGGTTCGTAGGCCCCCAGACCTCGCAGTGCGTGGCTTCTGTGAGTGCAGCAATGCCTCCAACATGATCAAAGTGATGGTGAGTAATCAAAATACTTTGAAGTGATAGGTTTCGTTTAGACAGAGCCGCTAGAACGACTTGTGCGTCGCCGGGATCAACGACTACCGCATTAGTGTCGTCGTGCAGTAACCATATGTAATTGTCTGAAAATGCGGGAATGGGCTCTATTTTTAACGCTGCAGTCATAATTGATCTCGTTGCCTGTAGAGTGTTCTGGGAAGGGGGTTGCCGCAACCACCCGGGTACCGCTATCGTGCCATGATGCATCGTTTCTTTACAATCCGCCCTGAAGCACCACCTCGCGCTGTTCTCGAGCAGTGGTATTCAACTAGCCCTCTTGGCAAGCGACTGAGGGAGCAGCTGAACAAAGACATGGGGGTGATCCTCGATCAGTGGTTTGGATATAATCTGCTGGTCATCGGGCCAAATACCGATATTCCAATCAGCGAAATGACCCGGGTACGCCGCGTCCTACAGGTTCTAGACCGCGACCAGCAGCTTCGCAAGGGGTATACGGGGGTGTATGCCCACGATGAGGAACTGCCATTAGAGACTGAGTCTGTCGATGTGGTGGTGGTTCTAAACGCCTTAGATTTGAGCGCACATCCACATCAGCTGTTGCGCGAGGTTCATCGTGTTCTGACTCCTCATGGGCATTTGCTCATTGTGGGCACTAACGGTTGGAGTATTAGTGGATTGTGGCATCGCTTGGCTCGTTTAGTGACAGGCTATCGCTCAGAACATGCCCGAGCGCCGGGGTTACGACGGTTAGAAGATTGGTTGACGTTGTTGGAGTTTGCTATCGCGCCGGTTAGACATAAGTTGGTCGTTCCTGCTGCTGGCAGTAGCCGATGGACACGTTGGCTTGTTAGCGTTGATGAATGGTTGGTCGACCATAATATCCCGTTCGGTTCCACCTACATGATTTTCGCTGACAAGCTGGTAAGAGGTAATACTAAAATGCATTCTTTCGAACGTACGCGTGCACGCCTTATGGGGTTGTCTGTGCCAAATTCCGTGGTGGGTAGGCGGGGATCTGCCTCACGTAGCCCACTGAGACCTGGCAAATGAAAGTCGTTGAAGCTTTTACAGATGGTGCTTGCAAGGGAAACCCAGGACCTGGGGGATGGGGCGTGCTGCTGAGGATGGATAATCAGTCTCGTGAAATCTTCGGTGGAGATGGTGCAACTACAAACAACCGTATGGAATTGACCGCTGCGATAGAGGCCCTCGCAGCTTTGAAAGAAGCGTGCACAGTGGAGCTCACAACCGACTCGACCTATGTCAAAGATGGTGTGACTCGCTGGATGGAAAACTGGGAGCGAAACGGTTGGCGAACCGCCGCTAAAAAGCCGGTAAAAAATCAAGATTTATGGCAGGCCTTAAAAGCGCAAGTCGCGCGTCACGAGGTCAATTGGCATTGGGTTAAGGGTCACAGTGGCCACCCGGAAAATGAGCTCGCGGATATGCTTGCGAATAAGGGCATAGCGGAGTTGCAGCGATGAAACGACAGGTGGTGCTTGACACTGAGACCACGGGCTTAGAGGTTAGCCAAGGGCACCGGATTATTGAGATAGGGTGCGTTGAATTGATCAATCGGCGGTTAACGGGGCGTCATTTTCATCAATACATTCAGCCAGAGCGCGACATCGACGCAGGTGCTTTAGCGGTCCATGGCATTACGCCAGAATTTTTGGCTGACAAGCCCACCTTTGACCGTATCGCCAATGATTTTGTTACCTTCATTGACGGTGCTGAGCTGATTATTCATAACGCGCCCTTTGACGTCGGCTTCATAGATGCTGAGTTGGCTCGTTTCAATCGCGATCATCCTAGCACCTCGGCGTTGTGCTCGATTGTTGACACCCTGACGTTGGCTCGCTCAAAACACCCCGGCCAAAGGAATAGCCTTGACGCGTTGTGTCAGCGCTACCACGTGGATAACGCGTCTCGAACTCTGCACGGAGCGCTGCTCGATGCTGAAATACTAGCAGACGTTTTTCTAATAATGACTGGGGGTCAAACATCGTTGGGCTTGCATGATGAGCCAAGTGAAGAGGGTGGCAGTGGACTTGGAGCAAGAGGAATTAGGCGACTAAGTTCAGAGCGTAAGCCTTTGCCAGTGATTAATGCTACGGCTGCAGAGCTGAGCCGCCACGAGAACCGTCTCGATCAGATAGCCACCCACAGTGGTGGCGCGGTTCTCTGGCGAGAACACTGAGATATATGCAAGAGCGAGCAAAGCAGCAGCACTGCTGCTTTGCTTTAAGCTGTCTTAGATGAACAGATAGACCCCAGCGAGGCCAACAGAGCCGAGCACTACTGTATAAGGTAGTGCCATTACGACCATGCGACCGTAGGATAGCCGAATTAACGGTGCGACAGCTGAAGTCAGTAAGAATAAAAACGCGGCTTGCCCATTAGGGGTGGCAACACTCGGCAAGTTTGTTCCCGTATTAATCGCAACCGCCAGGCTGTCGAACTCAGCCCGAGTGATTTCGCCCGCATCAAGTGCTGCCTTGACTTCATTAATGTAAACCGTGGCGACGAAAACGTTGTCAGAAATCATCGATAAAACGCCATTGGCAATAAAAAACATTGAGGGCCGAATGCTCGCATCGAGGTGCAGTACCCAGTCAATGACTGGAGTAAATAAGTGTTGCTCGTGTATCACCGCGACAATGGCGAAGAAAACTACGAGCAGCGCGGTAAAGGGCAAGGCCTCTTCAAAAGCATGTCCAATTTGGTGCTCTTCAGTAATGCCGTTGAAGGCCGTAAGTAAAACAATAACCAACAGACCTATAAGTCCCACTGCGGCCAGGTGCAGGGCTAGTCCGATCACCAATATAACAGCGACACTTGCTTGAATAACTAATTTGGCGTTACTTCGTGGAGTCGCTTTTGCCATCTCGCCTTCTTGAAACTCTTCAAGCACGGTTCGAACTCGAGACGGTAATTGAGCTCCATAGCCGAAGGAGCCCGTCACCTCCAAAAGTAAACAGGTTAGTAAACCCATGGCGAGTACCGGCATGGTCACAGGCGCCATTAAAAGGAAGAATTCTATGAAATCCCAGCCAGCTACAGTGGCGATTAGCAGATTCTGCGGTTCGCCCACTAGCGTGCAAACGCCGCCAAGGGCGGTACCCACCGCGCCGTGCATCATTAGGCTTCTGAGAAATGATCGAAAGTTCTCCAAGTCTTCGCGATGATTGTCATGGACGCTCTCATCATCGGCGTGATCATGATCATCTTCACCATGGTGCTTACCTGAGGCGACCTTGTGATACACCGAATAGAAGCCGACGCTAACGCTGATAAGAACGGCTGTGACGGTCAGGGCATCTAAGAATGCTGATAGTACAGCGGCCACAAGGGAAAAAAGGAGTGATAGCACCTTCTTCGATCTAACGTTGAGTAGGATTTTGGTAAACATAAAGAGCAGCAGGTCTTTCATGAAGTAAATGCCCGCCACCATAAACATCAGTAGCAGAATGACCTCAAAATTTGCCGCAGTTTCGTGGTACACGGTGTGGGGGTCGGCCATACCGATGACAATTGCCTCAATGGCAAGTAATCCGCCGGGCTGCAGCGGATAACAGCGCAGCGCCAAGGCGAGGGTGAAGATAAACTCGCCGATCAATACCCAACCGGTTATGAATGGGCCTGCAACAGCGAGTAAAATGGGGTTCAGTACTAAAAAGCCAATAATGGCCTGTTTGTACCACGTGGGTGAGGATCCCAAAAAGTTGTGCCAAAAAGCCTGACTCGCTGATTCTTGCATGGAAAAGCCTTGTATTGTTATTTGTTGGGGTTAATACGTTGAAACCGTAGAAAACGATGAGATCCACAGAGTGTAGGGAAAAAAAACAGAATTGATACCTTATTTACGTGCAATCGCTGGGTTGTGTCTTACCTCGGGTATTCCTACTATGCGGCGGCCTAGGAGAGTAAGCCATGCTTGAAATTAAAACCGTCGATGAGACACCATCTGATGAAGACTACGTTTTTATCTTCGTCAAAGAGAATGCGGTAGTCTCCCTGCGACGCCCTCCAGATCAGTTTTGGCTGCGACGTGAAGTCGAGCACGCTTTTGGCAAGATAGGTGTCGGAGCCCCTCTGGGTTATTGGGCGGGCACGCCCAGCTATGTCGTCGAGGTAGATTCTCAAGACCTCGATGCCATGGAGCATTTGTCTGGCAGCCTGTATTCACTCTTCGGACGCGTTCCAGATGCGGTATTTGCCGCCTACGGACGGGCCCTGCAAATGCTGTCCTGGGAGCGAGATCACAAGTTTTGCGGTCGATGCAGTGCCATCACAGCACCCACTGATGGGGGCAAAGCCCTGGCTTGTACGGCGTGTGGGCATAGTGCTTATCCAAGACTGAACCCTTGTGTAATTGTCGCAGTGGGCAAAGGAGACCAGTTGTTATTGGCGACAGCTGCCGGACGTGCGACGGGATTTCATAGTACCCTTGCGGGGTTCATTGAGCCGGGCGAGTCGGCCGAACAGGCCGTGATTCGTGAAGTGCAGGAGGAGGTGGGTATCAGCGTTACTAACGTACGTTACGTTACCTCTCAACCCTGGCCTTTTCCCAGTCAGCTGATGTTGGGCTTTTTTGCAGATTATGCTGAGGGTGACATTGTTATTGATCCACTCGAAATTGCCCATGCGGATTGGTACAGCCGTAACGATCTGCCGACAATACCGCCCCCGCAATCAATCGCCGGGCAGCTCATACAGCGTTTTTTTGACGTCCGTTAATCGTGTGCGTTTTCTAACCTCTCTAAGGGAGTTGTAATGGATTTTTTTGCAGAAGTTGGTCTTTTTCTAGCGGAGGCAGTCATTATCGTGACGGCCATTATTGTGGTCTTAATCGCAATAGCTGCAGTGAGTCAGCGCCGTAAAGACGGTGAGGAAGGCTATATAGAAGTCCGTCGTCTAAATGATCGATATACTGCCTTCCACGATGCTGTTCGGAGCTTTACCGAGCACGCAGAGACCCGAAAAGTGCGGGAGAAGGCCGAGAAGAAAACTGCAAAAGCAGACCAGAAGCTGGCGAAAAAGAAGGCTAAAGAGGAGGGCAGCGACTTTGGCAGTAGTGATAGCAAAGATGATGAGAAGAGCGGCTCTCGGCTCTTTGTGCTGAGGTTTCAGGGCGATATCAGTGCAAGTGAAACTGAAAGCCTCAGAGAAGAAATATCAGCTATCGCGCCAGAGTTACGTAAAGGCGATGAGGTTTTACTGTGCCTTGAGAGTCCGGGTGGAATGGTTCACAGCTATGGCTTAGCGGCAAGCCAGTTGCAGCGTATTCGGTCAACCGGCGCTACGTTGACAGTGGCCGTAGACAAAGTCGCGGCGAGTGGTGGATACATGATGGCCTGCGTTGGGGACCGAATTATATCGGCGCCTTTTGCGGTTATTGGGTCTATCGGTGTGCTCGCTCAGCTGCCCAATTTTCATCGCCTTCTCAAGAAAAACGATGTCGATTTTGAGCTGCTGACCGCTGGAAAATACAAGCGAACCCTTACCATGTTTGGTGAAAATACTGATGATGGCCGAGCCAAGTTCGTTGAAGATCTCGAAGATACATACGATCTCTTTAAGGACTTTGTGGCAATTAATCGGCCGGTAGTCGACATTGACTCAGTTGCCACGGGGGAAATTTGGTACGGGCAACGCGCAGTAGATCAGAACCTTGTAGACGAGCTGTCTACGTCGGATGCTTACTTGCAAACTCGCCTGGCTGAAACCGAGGCTTTTGAAATTCGCTTCGTTGCTAAGAAGAGTTGGCAGGAGAAATTCGGTATGGCGGCAGGGGCGGGAATAGAGCGAACATTTCTACGGCTCTGGCAGCAAGGAGCCTCACGACTGTTACCTTAGATCTGGCGCCTCAGCACCTTCTTTGCAGGTCGACTGCTGCAATAGTGCATTGTCTACCAGGGTATCCTGATCTGACCCTGTGTCAGCCAGAGCGGCTGCTGAGATTGTTTGCCTACAGATATCTGGGGCTGGCACAGCCGTGATCTCGCTTAAGAAATAGACAAGCAACACGATGGACACCGTTGTGATAAGGCCGCTTAAAACCTTGCTGCGACTCTTCATGATTTTTGGGTCAACTCCAGGACCGCTGCATGATGACTGAGATACACATTTCCCGAGAGCTGTAACAATAATGCGCTTCGTTTGAGTGCATCCATGACAGGGCCTTTAACTTCACTGAGGTGTAATTTTACACCACGCTCTAATAACCGTGAATTTACTTCCTGAAGTGCTTCTACCGCACTGAGGTCAATCATATTGACTGCAGGGCACATCAGAATGACGTGCTCGATACCATCGCGCTGCGACAGCTCAGTGTCAACAATCTCTTCTAAAAACGCGGCGTTAGCAAAATATAAGCTCTCGTCAATCCTGATCGACAAAATGTTGTGATGAGTAAGCACCTTGTGGCGGTCGATATTTCGATAGTGCTCTGTACCGGGAACAGTTCCTACAATGGCAAAATGCGGCCGCATAGTTCTATACAAGTGGAGGGAAATGCTGGCGCCAACCCCAGACATCACGCCAATTTCGACGCCTAATGTTAAGGTCAGCACGATGGTGATTACGATGGCCATAAAGTCAGCTTGGTCATAATCCCAAGCCGTCTTAATGATTTTCCAATCGATGAGGGTACTTACCGCAATCACGATGGTTGCGGCCAAGGTGACTTTGGGCAGATAGTAGAGCGCTGGGGTTAGAAATAAAGCTGTCAATGCAATGCCTACTGCCGTCAGGGCAGAAGCCCCTTGGGTTTTCGCTCCAGCATCGAAGTTGACGACTGATCGTGAAAACCCTCCTGTCACGGGAAATCCCCCAGAAAAAGCAGAGGCAAGGTTGGCAGCACCAAGGCCAATGAGCTCCTGGTTGGCGTCGATACGTTCACGACGCTTTGCACCCAATGTCCGGCCCACCGATACCGATTCAACAAAGCCAATCAGTGCGACGAGAAGCGCTGGTAGTATCAGCTCCCGAATAACAGTCCATTCAATATGCGGTTGAGAAAAGGCAGGCATTCCCTGTGGAATTGCTCCTACTAGTTCGACACCGCGTGCATCAAGCTCTAAGGCGTACGCGATTAGTGTGCTCATAACGATAACCGCAACGGGAACGCATTTAGCAAGGGCTCCCGCCAGCAATGGAGTGAGTCCTAGCCGCTCTAATCGCTTCGCTAAATGACCTCGACTCCAATGTAAAATCAACAAACAACAAAGGCCGACACTAAGGGTGTAGGGATTGGTGGCACCAATCACTGTCGCGAGGCTAAACGCGAGCTCTGGCAATGTCTTGCCAGAGGCCGCAACACCTAAAATATGACTGAGCTGGCTCAGTGCAATAAGTACTCCCGAAGCCGTAATGAACCCTGAAACAACGGGATGCGATAAGAAGTTGGTGACAAAGCCGAACCGGATAAAGCCAAGAAACAGCAAAATTAGGCCGCTAAGGAGGGCAAGCGTTATCGCAGCGGTTGCATAGTCTACAGTCCCTTGTTGGGCTACGTTGCCAACCGCTGTAGCCGTCATCAGTGAGACGACGGCCACTGGCCCTACAGACAACGTCCGACTGGTTCCAAAAATCGCATAGGCGATAAGGGGGAGTATGCTGGCGTAAAGCCCCATCTCGGGAGGTAACCCAGCCAACAAAGCATAGGCAAGGGACTGTGGGATGAGCATGATAGTCACAATCATAGCCGCAACCAGGTCACTGCCCAGCGTTTGGCGATTGTAGAGGCGCAACCAGTTCCAGCAGGGGAGTTTAGTCACAGGCGTTACCTGTGTTGACGCCGTTGGCCTCTTTCACTAAGGGGTTCAAGACTGACTTTTAGGTTTTACCAGCCACTCTCGTCCCTTCAGCATGGCGTTCCAGTAGATCCAGGGCAATGCTTGCGCTTTGAGTAGCCAGGCTAGAACCGATGGGTATTGACCATCGATAAGCCACTTAGGAAAGCTGGGTAGGAGTTTGCCACCGTACCCGAACTCAGCTAACACAATCTTGCCTCGCTCTACGGTTAGCGGACATGAGCCATAGCCGTCGTAATGGCTTATGCCGCTGCTGTGTCCCGCGTAAGCGAGTAGGTTGTTGGCCACAATCGGCGCCTGAGCTCTGACGGCCGCTGCAGTTTTGGCGTTTGGGGCACTGATGACATCGCCTAGAGACCACACATTTTCAAAGCCTGTACTTTGCAATGTTTCTTGATCAACATCGACCCAGCCATCGGCATTTGCGAGAGGCGATTGGCGAATAAATTCAGGAGCGCATTGAGGAGGGCAGACGTGAATCATGTCGAACTCAGACTCCATGAACTCACCGTCATTATTTTTGAAGGTTGCAACTTTTAACTGCCCGTCAATTTTTGTCAGAGTGTGTTGAAAATGCAATGCTGCATCATATTTTTCGATGTATTTCATCAGCGCAGGCACATAATGCGCCACACCAAATAAGCCCGGGGTTGACGTATAAAAACTAATATCGATGTTGCGAATCACGCCTTGCCGGGTCCAGTGGTCAGCCGATAAATACAGCGCTTTTTGTGGTGCTCCCGCACACTTAATGGGCATAGGAGGCTGAGTAAACAGGGCTTTACCCGACTTTAAATTTTGCACCAGATCCCAGGTGTACGGAGCGACATCGTAGGCGTAATTTGAGGTCACGCCGTTACGTCCCAAGTTATCTTCAAGTCCCTCGACACCTGACCAGTTGAGTTTAAGTCCTGGGCAAACGACCAGATACTCATACTTAATGTTGGAGCCATTACTTAGATCTAACGCGTGATTACTAGGATCGAGCGTAGTCACAGCGGCCTGTACCCAGGTGGCCAATTTTGGGATCAGAGATGCCATGGATCTGGCGGTTGTATGCGCTGAAAAAACACCGGCGCCAACCATCGTCCAACCTGGCTGATAATAATGTTGATCTGCGGGCTCCACGATGGCCACCGATAAATTGGGAGCGCGACGAAGAATGCTTGAGGCGGTCGCAATCCCAGCGGCTCCGCCGCCCACGATTACAACGTCATATTGATTGGCTGTTGGCATATTAGATCTCCTATGAGAGTTTTTGCTCGCCCTTAGACGCCGCAGGTGGCTTATCTTTAGGAAGCTTGTTCAAGCTAACACCACCAAACCTATTGATCGGTACTTTTAAAAAAACCCGATCAGTTTCTTCCGCTGCTGGAATGAGCCCCGCCCGCATATTGAGTTGTAATGAAGGCAGTATTAATGCGGGCATGCCCAGTTCAGCGTCTCGTGCTTCGCGCATGCGAACGAAGTCAGACTCCTGCGTATCGGCACCAACATGGATATTCAGAGTCCGTTGTTCTGCGACCGTTGTTTCGTAAGCTAATGGACGATCATTGGGTTGATAGTCGTGGCATACAAAAATCCGCGTGTCTCCGGGCAGGGTCAGTAGTCGCTGTATCGACTGGAATAGGGCGTGAGCGTTACCGCCTGGAAAGTCACAGCGTGCAGTGCCAGCATCGGGCATGAACAACGTGTCTCCAACGAACAAGGCGTCATTGAGTAAGTAAGCCATACAGGCCGGTGTGTGCCCGGGCACATGCATAGCTGCGCAGGTTATGTTGCCCAAATAAAAGCTATCGCCGTCAGCAAAGATCTGGTCAAACTGGCTTCCATCTCGAGCAAAGTCAGAGTCCTCATTAAAAATCTGAGCGAAGGTGGTCTGCACTTTAGTAATGGATGCACCGATGCCTATTTTTCCGCCAAGGCGTTCACGTATATAGGGCGCAGAAGTTATGTGATCGGCGTGAACATGGGTTTCTAAAATTAATTCTAGAGTTAGGTTGGATTGCTGTACGAAGGCAATAAGGCGATCAGCAGTCCCTGTATGAATGGTTCCTGATGCGTAATCGAAGTCCAAGACCGGATCGATAATCGCGCAGCTGCCGGTTTCTTGGCAGGCTACAACGTACGATAAGGTGGAAGAGTCTGGATCGTAAAAGTGCTTAATTAGCATTGGGGCTCTGTATTTAGGTAGTTCGGCAGATGGCACTGAGAAATAATTATATCGTAATAGCGTTTGGTTATGTCGGCCCGAACTTAAAAAGTGCTGGGTATCTGCCATGCAGAGTGGCGTAAACCGGGAGGATGAGTTGCGGTAGCTCCTAAGTCCCATAACAACTCTACAGGGACGCTGAACCACTCCATAACTACGCATAATGTATATTATGTTAAATTAATAATGTGGGGCTTTACAGAGGTCAGATGATGTAAATGAACAAGTAAAGTTAGAAAGAAATAGCGACCGAGGCGCGAGTTTGCAGGAAAAAGTGAGAACCTTTCGTGCAAGCGGTAATCCCCTACCCCAAAGTTGCAAGAGTGCGCTGCGGGTAGTTGGTGTATTGTTTGAATGATGAGTTCTACGCTACCGCTCATATAAGGCGGTCTACATTGCTGGTCATGAAGGACAGGGGATCCCGTCCGGCGGACATTTTCCAATATGAAAAAACCTGCAGCAAAAGCATCAATACGTTCCGTGCGGTGGCACGCAATCTCTGATTGGATCAGCTTCACAGTTCAGGCATGCATTGCGTTGACAGGACGAAGCCAGATTGTGTTGTTCAATTATGCCCGAGCAAAAACTGCGGCCCTCCCCCGCTATTTTTCCCCTACCAAGGCACCCTGGTTTTTAGAAACAATGATGTTGGCGCTGCAACCGTTTAACCGGCCTGCCGGAAGACCCTGACCATCTCTACCGAATTACTCTGACCAATTCGCTGTTGCAAAAGACCGAGTTGGACTTAGTTGATGCGCATTCAAAAGGAGTTTCACGGTGAACTCTTTGTCGATTGTCGTCATCTTCACGGCATCTTCAATCAAGACCCAGGGCACGTTTCTCCTTCTCCAGCACAGCCGCCACCTGCGGCTGTACCTTTACCCGCGCAACGAGACCCGCCAGGTTCGGCCAGCGCGACCCATCTACCTCGTAGCCCGCATAAGCTGCATTGATGAATGGACTCGCGATACTCAGGTCAGCCATCATGAAATCACCGAAGATGAAGCCCTCTGTGGGTATCTGGCCTTCCAGATAGTCCAACATGGGAGGCAGGTCCTTTTCGATAATGCGGGCAATAAGCTCTTCATCCGGCTCCTGCTTGAATGCCAGAGGGCGCATAAAGCGCTGGAAAAATATTCTGGCGGCCAATTCGGATACACGACCACCCGCTAGGTCTTCGTACCACAGCGCCATTGCCCAATCGTTGGGCTTCATCGGGTAAAGCCTGGGTTCTGGATAGGCGTCGTCCAGATACTGGCAGATCACCTTCGAGTCGCACAGCGTCAAGTCTCCATCCACCAGTGAGGGAACCTTGCCCAGCGGATTGATCTTGAGGTATTCAGTATCCCCTGAGAAAGGCATCTGCCTAACTATTTCATAGGTGACATCCTTGATGTCCAGTGCAATAAAGACTTTACGCACATAGGGAGAGCCGTGTACGCCATATGCCTTGATCACCTTACGACCTCCAAGACACTACCAGCGGTAACTGGCGCTTAGCCCAATTCGTCGGGATGGGATGGGATAACGGGTAGCGTACCCGGTGGGACGGTTTGCCACCGGCGCTGTATTTGCTGAGCCAGTTACAATTGCCTCCTCATCAAACAGGTTGCTGGCAAACAGTTCAACATTCCATTTCTCGGTACGGATACCGAGGAAAGCATCGAGTGTGTGGTAGGTGTCAAGGTCGCCCAGATCCGGCGTGTACTGCTCGCCCGTGTAGGCATAAAGCACCCGCCCATAACCGTCAAAACTACCAAAGCTCATGCTGTATTCACTGTTAATACTTGCGGACCAATCCGCTGCCCTGCCGATAGGCTCTCCACCTACATCACACAAGGCGGTAGACTGCCCCGGTGGAATAATCGCCGCGCCCCTATCATCGAATACGTTACAGGGGTTCGTAGTGCCATCATCGTACTCGCCTTTAGCGTAGCTGAGGGCACCGCCAATGTACCAATTCTCGCTGAGGTTGGCGTTCATCTCCAGTTCGGCGCCCCAGACTTCTGCGTCACCATTGGTGGTGATTCCGGTCCGGGTGATATCTCCGTTCGGTTCACGTACGTTGATGGCGCCCACACGCGATATATAATCATCGAAGACCTGGAAAAACACCGCGCCGTTCAACCTCATGGCACCGCCCATCAGGGTGCTTTTGAAGCCCAGCTCATAGGATGTGCTGTCTTCAGAGTCAAACAGCAGTACGTCCTCTGGCAATAGCGTGCCGGTCACCGTAACGCCACCTGGGCGCCAACCGGTACCGACCAGCCCATATAGATTCACGTCATCCCCCAACGCGTACTTCAAGGTAATCTGCCCCGTAACAGAATCATCTTCATACTGTTGGTTGTCTTCGCTAAGTACCTGCTCAATCACAAAGCCGGGCGGAGCGGGGCCGATACCATTGCGCCCGGCAGCCAGCGACATATCCCGGTCAAGGTCGTTCTCCTGGTAGCGCAGGCCCACCTGCAGGGTCCATTCCTCAGTGAGGTAGAACTGGTTATGGGTGAACACCCCCCAGCGGTCTCCCTCCGCCGGGAACAACAACTGGGTACTGCCCGGTGCCAGGGGGCTGATATCGGGTATATGGTTTTCCTGGCTAAACAGGATTTCGGAATTCTCGTAATAGGCCCCAACCATATAGTCCCAAGTGTCGTTGCCGTCACTGGCAATTCGTAATTCCTGGGACCAGTCGGTACGATCGTCTATCGCATCAATGCGCCGGACAAGGAGCGGATTGGCGTTCCCCCGTGAGGCGTCATACGTTAGGATCGAATCGGTCTCGTGGTAGCCCGTTACCCAGGTAACCGTATGGGAGTCCAACCCCCATTCCAGCACCAGTGACGTATTGAGGAAGTCGGCATCGGTATTGTCTGATACCCCATCTATACCGACCCTGGCATCGCGCCGGTCAAAAGTATCGAGTTCGCGCAGCACGCCATCCGGATCGAGCGGGGGAATACCTGAGGGGACACCATCCACTACCTGGATATTATCTATTTCTCGCTCTAGGTATTGAACGGCTAAATTAACGGTGAGGCTGTCAGTCGGCAACCAACTGAGGCTAAAGCGGCCCGCACTGGTCTCATCGCCGCTAACCTCCCCGGTCAGGTCATTCTCAATCTCATCAGAGTCGCTGTCGTCATACACCGCGGCTACCCGCAGGGCCAATTTACCCGGGATCAGAGGAAAGCTGGCAGCCAGCTGAGTATTCACGCCGTTATTGTCAGTAAATGTTCCGCGAATCTCACCTTCAATTTCATCCATGTTCGGCCGCGCGGTATGGATGTTAATGGCACCGGCTGGCGATGTACGCCCTGCCAGAGTGCCCTGCGGACCCCGCAGCACCTCCATACGCTGAATATCGAACATCTGCTGGTAGATCGCGTTGGAATCTACAATCGCATCATTCCAATAAGTCGTAACGGCGGCTTCAGCTGCGGAAACCGGGGTGTGGGAGATACCACGCAGACTCATGCGCCCGCTGCGGCCCGACAGGCTGGTGATCTGCAGGCCGGCAGTGAGTGCCTCCAGGTCTTCGAACTTCAGGGCGTTGAAATCCTTGAGGGTATCGCCATCGATCACGTTCACGGCGGACGGGATATCCTGAATTGATTCAGAACGCTTCTGGGCGGTAACGATGACCTCCTCCAGCACAAGTTGCTGAGCCTGAGCCACAGTACTGCTGGCAAGTAACGCTATAGCGACAGCTGATGCGAGGGAGGCGTGTCTATGGTTGTGGTGCCGACTGGATTTCATGACGAATTCTCCGATACTTTTATATTAGCTTTATGGCCGCTAGTGTATTCGGGATCTCGTTTTTCAGAGTATCATATTAGGACAATCGACATTGCCTGCCATCCTGCCCTTGGCGAAAAGGAAATTCTTTCTTAATATCAGAAGGTTAGATACTGTTACCTGCATCCGTAGATACTACACCTTGCACTGTTCCTCTGCCTGAAATATATTCATATTTGTTATTTATGAATACGAGAAGCACATATGGCTACCACAAGTTTAAGTCTAGGTGAGCATTGGGAAGTATTTATCAAAAACGAAATCTCCAGTGGTCGTTACGGCTCGGCCAGCGAAGTTGTTCGTGATGCACTTCGCAGCATGGAAGAACGAAAAAGTAAACTGGAAGCCTTGAGGGCTCATTTGGCTCAGGGCGCGCAGCAAGCTAAAGCCGGCGACTTTGTCGATGATTTCTCAATGGACGCATTGATAAGTGACTTGGACAATGAAGCCTAATGGCAAAATACAGAGTTACACCACGGGCAGAGGAAGACCTGAAATCCATCGGCCGTTACACTCAGCAACATTGGGGCAGGGCCCAGCGAAATGCGTAGCTGAAAAACCTGGAGAATCGTTTTATCTGGCTCGCCGAGAATCCCACCGATGGAAGGCATCGAACTGATATTACTGAGGGGTACTATAGTTTTCCTGAGGGCCAGCACATTGTATTTTATTTGCGCAGTCAGAATAGTATAGACATCATTGGTATCCCCCATAAAGACATGGAGATACTTTCTTACTTTCAGGCTTATTGATTATCCAGAGGATACCTGGTCACGCCTTGCGACCTGACCAAGAGGGTTCGGCCCCAACTCGGAGTTCGGTTTCGAAAACCCGTTAACCTGCTTATTATCCTGCAAACAACACTTCACACCCCGTTCCAGACAAAACATTATCGAGACGCGCTTTGTCGTTTTCACCAAGATTATCGTAGCGTTGTTTCAACCACTTTAGGCATTTGGCCTGATAGACGAAGGTCTCTTGCACCCAGGGACTTCCATCCAGCTCACATTCGAACATTTTGTCGCCGCTTGCCGCAGCCTTGGCATTTTCGAGCATGAATGGCACAAACAATCGCCCCAATTCACACAGCAAGTCGTTGAGTGTCTCTGGTGGCGCATCCAGGTCAATCCAATCTGAGTCATCGACCTCCAATCCAGAATGGTCTTCCATGGCTTCTGTCCATGCAAAAGCACGAGGTGAGATACGCCGAGAAACCGCTTGAGGCGTAGGATCTGTCAATACGAGCATAGTCATCTGGCCAAAGCAGCCATAGTCGCCCGCACCGGGACGATTACCTAAGAGAAACGGCTGGTTCTGGAGGTGACGATCAAACACGTCCAGATAGCGTTCCCAGCTTTCTTCGATAAGAGGGCCGGTTGTTTCATTCGACCCGACCACACCAATCCGGGAAATCTGCCGCTCGGCAAACATCCTGGCAAACGCCTCTCCCTGCTCGGGTGTCGCCGTCATATTCATGGCATAGGCCAGATAGGACGACGAGGTCTGTGTGTCCAATGCTTTTGACCAACGAAAATGAAACATACATTTAGACAACCACTCATCACCGAACTCTTCCAGCAATGCATCGATCACGGCCAGTGCCGGATCCTTTGGCCGCACAGCGCGCGCCGTATAGTCATCCTCGAGGCGATTGATAATAGGCGTTGTATCGCCCAACGCATCTGTCAATTCACCGTTCCGATCTGGAAATATGACATAGGGAATCAGTGGCAGCGGTGCAGGTGGAAGATCGTCTGACTCTCGCCCCCCTTTCCTAACGAACTGAAAAGGAATGCGCCGGAAACGTAAAAGCGCGCGCACTTTGCGTGTATAGGGCGATACCGAGCTGCCTACGAGTCTCAAATCATTCATCATAAATCCAGTGGTTGGAAAAACACTAATATAAGGAATCAGGTTGGAGAAACACTAAAGCGAGGCGCGACGTCGAATCTCTGCTGCCACTAGCCACAGACGATCCTGCCCCCAAACCTCCAGATCAGGCTCACCGTCGGGACCACAAAGCCGGTAGGAAGGCACACCCCATAGACCCATGCCCTCCACCATTTCATCCTGATGCTTTTCTATGAACGGCTTCCAGTCTTCACCGCCAAAGTGCTTAAGAGCCTCCCTCCACTCCAGCCCCACTTCTTCTACCGCTCGTTTTATATTCTTCTTTTTGTGTAACCCTATGCCTTCTGCAAAGGCATAGCGCAATAGAGTACTGAGGAGCTCTATATCTTTCCCAAGCGACTTGGCCCAGGGCATTAGCGAGTAGGACTGTCGGGTAGGCTCGCCAATCGTTATTACCGTGTTTCCAAAAGGCACACCCAGAAATTCACTCTCGCGCTTTACATCAAAGAAAATATAGGTCGCCTTGGTCGAGGGGGCAGGGACGCCCCGCATTACCATCGGCAGAACAGGTTTGTGGTGAAGGTTTATCTTGCAGGCCCGACTGAGTTCGATTGTGCTGTCATAAATGATTGCGGTATAGGGGCTGTTCAGAGAGGGGAAGAAATGCAATTGCAGCCCGCTGGCGTCAACCCCCCTAACGTCCAGTTCAGGCCGAGGCGCTATATAGGGTTGACCTGGCTCTTTAGCCACACCCAACTCGCGCAGGCGCTGCTCCAGGTGAAACAGCCGGTCAACGCCCCAGTACCACTCGCCAGCATAGTAGAGCATCGCGCCTGAATAATGATCCAACTCTGCAAGGCGCGCAGACCCAGCATCGAGAGCCGCTTCAGCCTCCTCCGCCGTCACCTGGCCAGCGTCGATAGATCCATCTGACCATAAGCTGGTGCTAATACCTTCAACCTGAGTTAGAAAATCTTTTGGACCAAGCTTAGTCAGCGCTCGATTAGCCGCTTGCTGCAATTGCGGCTCAGGCACGACGCCAGCATTATCGGGAAAGCTCAAGCCATAATGCGGCGCTATCAATCCACAGTCACGGCGTGCCCAAACTGCCAGCTTTTCTTCCTCGGGCTGGCTGCTACCACCGGTTGCGCGGATGAGATGCGGCGCAACTTCAATGTCATAACGCTCGGCGAACTGCGCGACTACCTGCGCCATCAGGTGCGAATAGGGATCGTCCACCTGGTGGAAATACTCCACTACGTGAGCTCGCCCCTCGGCCCTGCGACTCTTCTCGGCGGCTGCTCGTTTCTTCCCTCTCCATTCTGCATTTGCAAATCGGCTAAGTCTCTTTGACACCAAAAAGCGTAGCAGGCGCGGCGGGTCAACGAAGTAAGAGGCGGTGGGATTGTTCTCTGGTTCAAGCATGTCGGAACTCTAGTGGCCTTTCTTGATGGAGACGGTAAGACGGTGTTTGTCTATTGCGGGCAGGACCAGGCTAAGCCTCGCCTCCTAGTAACCCGCCTCAGCCGCCAGAATCTTCTGATAAAACTCATCATCCAGCACTCGATATTCACCGCTGCGAGGGTGACGAACATACATCCGGTCTTTACCCACCTTGTCCAGATGGTAGGCTTGCTCGCGCAGCTTCCCCTTCAGCAGCTTAAAGGTAACCGTGGTTTCAGTATCCTGCTGCAGACGCACGAACACTGGCCGCGCGTAGTCGGGCAGCCTGGTATCCACCAGCGCACGGAAACCGTCTATGTCAAAGTCGGTACCGGCTTCAAGGGCAAAGGCCACCATCCCCGCTCTGCCCTCGGTGCCGGGTACTTCTACGCCGTAGACATTCGCCATATTGATCTGCGGGTGGGAATTAAGCACCTCCCCTACCTCATTGGTTGAAACATTTTCAGCACGCCAACGAAAGGTGTCACCGGTACGATCGACAAACTGGTAGTGCTTGAGGCCCATGGCAAAGCCAACATCGATTTCGCGCACAAGATCGCTGGTATTAAACCAACGATCACCCGCTTCCTGCACGTTCTCAATAATTTTGTTGTTGGTCGCCTCTGCATTGGTGTAACCATCGAACGGAGTGATGTCAGTGATTTTCCCAAGTAGTAGTCCCGGCTCACCGGGCTTGGCCAGCTCACAACGCCCAGCATCGTCCCGCACAATAGCGTCTTCAATGACGTCGTATTTAACCAAGGCAACATCGACCGATGTGGTCCCAATGGTGCGGTCCTTATTCAGAAGATTTAGAAAGGTGACATTACCTTCACTGGAACCGTAGATCTCGCAAATGCGATTCACGTCAAAGCGCGACTTAAATTCATCCCATACGTCAGGCCTTAATCCGTTGCCCACCATTTTCTGCAGAGGATTGTTTTTTTCGGCGTCACTGGGAGCCTGGGTCACCAGATAACGACACAACTCTCCCACGTACACAAAGCTATTGGTCTGCCAGGCCTGCACCTCACTCCAGAATTTGCTGGCTGAAAAGGTACGACGCAAGCAAACCGTGCCCCCAGCGGCGATGAAACCGCACAAACCAGGCCCCAGCCCGGTGATATGGTAGATCGGCAAGCAAAGGTATAGCCGATCGCCTGGTTTGGGTCTCAGGGTGAGCGAACCCAACAGATTGGCCGCCGCAACCAGGCGCTGCTGCTTGTAAGTAGCGGCCTTGGGCAGGCCCGTTGTACCGGAAGTGAAAATGTACAGCGCCACATCACCGGCGAGGATACCTTGGGTTTCAGGCAGGTCCTGATCAGAGTGCCCCTGCATGGCCTGGTTAGCGTCCATCGCCCAGCCGGGTGCTTCGCGATCAACAGTGTCTTTCATCCAAAAGCAAGACCCATGCCCCTGGCCAAAAGGCAAGCCAGCCAACTCGGGTGCCAGCACATCGGCGCGCTCGTCGCCTACAATGCAGTGTTTGGCGTTCGTCACTTTACAACAGTGCACCAGGGCTTCGCCGCTCAGGCTATTGTTGATGAGTGCAGCAGGGGCTCCAATCTTGGTAAGGGCCAACAACGAGATGACAAACTCGGCCCGATTTTCCATGAACAGGGCGACACCCTCGCCTTGCTTCACACCCTGCGCCTTTAGTAGATGGGCCAGCCGATTGATTTCCTGGTTCAGCTGTGAGTACGTCCAGCTGCGTCCCTCAAACTCGAGGGCAAGCAAGTCACCGTGCCTACGCACCGTCTCTTCAAAGATTACCCCAAGGGAAATCGCCTCATCCAGTGCGGGCATTTTGAAGCCAATGGCAGCACGAGACTGCCGTATCTCATTCAATACCCTGACGACTTCTTTCAAACTGGCGAACACTGACATCAGTTAATCTCGGTTTACTTCGATCCAGACCGGCGAAGACCAGGCACGTTCCCACAGGGTTTCACTCAATCGTGTTTTCATTGTCATCCTCGAGACCATTTATATTGCGCGGTTTCATTAAAGTCGCTTCAACTGGGGCGGCTTCCAGCTTCGCTCCAACATGGCTTTCTCGGGGCCGTACACTCGCAATGTAACTCGAGTGAAAGACTCACCCGCCGGTAACCAGTTGCCAACCATTCCCTCAGGAGGCTTGCCACCGATCAGAATCCGCAGGCTGCCATCGTCTTCGTAGATCAAGTCCTCTGAGTTACCGCTGGTGGCATAGCGGTCATAGTCGTTGAGCATCAGGTTGGCGTCCTGGTCGTAAACTGTGAGTGACCAGAAATACCTGGCTGGCGGAGTTTGTCCCGACGGAAAGTGGAGTTCGTAGGTATGCTCGCTGGTAATGCTGTCGCCGTTCTGATCTTTATCCCTGGCCATATACATGGCTTCTTCGGCATCGTTGGCGACAATGCCCCGCATCGACTGAATGGCTCCGCGCATATAAAAATTTCCGTGAACGCCGGAGCGCCCGAAGCCGACTGGTGGCACACCCCAACCGTTGACCTTTCTATCTTCGCTGCTCCTGTAGGCGCGCATGATCATGATGCCATCAAGCACTGCCTTGGCCAGGCCTGCCTGCTCATTTTCCTCTGCCTGGGATACATCCTGGTCCGGTCCAATATGTAGCTCGGCCCAATCTTTCAAATAGCGCTGATCACGCTCAGGCACACCATTGACGGTCATCGCGTGATTGACGGTGCGCCAGAAAGACATCGGATCTGAGATCACCATTTTTTTAATGTAACTCACCACATCGGATTCAAGCAGAACATCACTCAGATCACCGACATCGGGAACAGGCGGGTGCGCAGGTCGGGGGGGATTTTCCTTACCCCAGTCACTCAAGCCCACAATCTGCATTTGTGACTGTATGGCTGCAACCGCTGCCTGATCACTGGGGTCATTGAAGTCAGCATAAATTCTGGCCATGGCATAAAACCAGGGGGTTGGATTATGGGCTACAAACTCCACATCGTCGGGCAAGTCTCCCTGCCAATTCGGCGGCACGATGGCATAGTTACCGCCACCATTGCCGTGGAGGCGCTTGCTGATATAGGCAAAGTTGTCTGAATCAAAACCCGCCAGTTCAATTGCAAAATATCGGTCACCCGGAATTTCCGGTACCGTAATAATGATCGGCTGCTCTTTGGCGTATACCCAGGCAGGTGAGTAAAGCGTATCGGCATTCGGCGCACCACCGTCGCGATAGTTTTTAGGATCGACAAACGTCGCGTGCCAGAACTTGTTTGTCGCGTGCAGCGGTACTTGCTGACCCTCTGGCGCTTCAGGCTGACCCCACTTATAGCGAAGCACTGTGTTCAAATAATAGGGAAACGCGTAAATCAGTGCGTCCACACCTTTGCTGTAGGCGTACTGCTGGCGCCAGTCTTTATTGAAATTGACCTGCCAATAACTGCCGCCGGCAACGACTAGCGTCACCACCAAGGCAATAAGGATTTTTATCGGTTTTGATTTCATCTTTATTTCTGCTCTTGGTTATTTATATATTTTTTGATGTGTTTTTTTTTCGTAGCTAAGAGACAAACACGCGATACAACAATCCGTGTGGACCACTGGTTGAATAAAAATCACGATCCAAACCAGGGTAAAACGCCATAGCTGCGGCATAACGTGCGCCCGTGGCAACGCGGCTTTTTTCCTCGCCGGTTTCAATATCAATCAACACGGTATCGACGTTATTGTCTTCGAGCACATCATCGAGCACGACCTCACCGGTATCAGGGTAATAGAACACCTGATTTGAATTGCCGATATCATGAACCCACAATTCCTCAAAATCCCCCGGTCCACTAAATCGCCAGGCGCCGGTTTTTCTATTATTGGTATCAAAGGTCAACAGGATTTTTTTATCTTGCACGTAGAGCGGGGATGAGTTGTGTCCGCCATTGGGTAAATCAAACGGCGTTAACACATCGGTTGAACTACTATCCGTAGTGGATACTCGGTGTACACGCACCGGAGCACTACAGGGTTTGGAAAAGGCCAGTGGTTTGGTGCCAACAGGATAGGCACGCATAATCGTTTCGACTGGAGGAGTGTCACCCATATCCATGAACCAGACGCTGTCATCACCCACGGTATTGCACCAGGCAAAGCTCTGATCTTCGCCAGGCAGGTCATAGGAGGCACTCCAGTTTTCATCCAGAGCCAAGTTTTGGTCTTTGTATATCAGGCGATGAATATGGGTAGGCGTGGTCGCGTAAACATAGTCGCCCTCAGGGGTCAGATCAACGCAGAAGCGACCAATAGACGCACCCAAAAATTCAACCGTCTTAATCACCTTCAGCGTGTTTGGATCAAAAATCGTGAAAACCGACGCCTTGTTGTGATCGTGTTCGAGATTGCGGGTAATCATCATGCCATCGGATAACAAACTGATGCCGTTATGGGCATGATCCACAGGCAGTTCCAATTCATTTATAAGCTTAAGATCAAGACTGAGTTTATGCACACGATTACCAACCCCGGTAATAATGGTGCCGTCCGCCAGCACTGCGGCGCCACCACACCAGTTATGTCCGCCGGTGGTTAATTCAGGGGACTGACGAATCGTTTCAAGGGTGATCGGGTCAACCTCTTCCACCCAACCAATGGACACATCAGGCTGGGAAGGCACAGAACCGCCAAAAACAAATAAACGGTTATCGGCATTAACGGTACCGACCACCCACTTGCCTTTGGCAAACCGGCGCGAGGTGACCTTCAGAGTTTCACTGGGCTGAATATTCAGGCCGGAGCTTCTCGCATGTTTCTGGCGTCTAACCCCTCCATATTCCGTAGCGCAGGTCGAATGTTGGTAATAACCTTGAAGGGCTGATTGATAGTCTTGCTGGGTCATAACCCCGCGCTCCTTATTATTTGTTATTAATTTCAGGGTTGACCGCCAACCCAAGTCGGCGAAGACCAGGCTCGCTCCTGAATGGTTGCCGGTACACTCGGGTCGGGTTCTCTGCCGAGGCGAATGGCGTCATAACTGGACCAACGACAGGTTGGATTCATTAACACGCGCACATAGTAAAAAGCGCTTTGATTCTGATCGTAATCCGGGTCGCGCCAAAGGGTTTTTAATTCAGTAGCACCGGAGCCAGCACTGTACTGACAGGTGGACAAATCAACGCTGGCGCCATTATCAGGGCAGCGGCCGGTGGCCGGATCAACTTGCAGGCCATCGGCGCAGGCAATATCGACCACGTTTTCATGTGTCTGGCCTGCATCATCGATCCAGCCTTTCACCATTTGCACCCGCTGCAGCGGCGCATCCAGGGGATCCCGAGTTGCCCAGACAAGGAACGCCGGAGACTCTGACTGTTGGTCTGGCCGCTGGCTGTACGGAAGCACCGCCCCCATAGACACAGCTTCAGCTTCCAGGTGTTGAACAAGGTCGGGCGCGTCGATCATTGCTTGATCGATACCCCTAGCGGCATAAAAACGCAGCCCGATACGTGGCCCCGAGGTAGCATAGGTTTCCCGACGTGCGAGGGCATCAAAAATGGCTTCGCGGGTATTTTCGGGGGCCCAGACTGCGGCCAAGCCGCCCGGAGTATGAAACTTGAGCATGGATCGGTACGCTTTATCACCCAGGTTAGTAGCGCTCATGCGGCGCACTGCTGGTGAAGAAATTGTGCCTACCGTCCCACGAAAGTCCCACTCCTCAACATCCCCAGGGTTGGCGTTGTGACCGTCAGTGGCAGCAATAAAGCCAATTTGTAGAGGGTTGAAACCCAACTCTTGCTCAAGCTCTAAACCCACCTTCAAGCCGTCCCGAACGAACCCTGTTTCAAAGGCACAGCCAGTGGTCTCACCCGGCTGGCAGGGGTCCAGGACCTGTGCAAAGGCGCACTCTTCATCCGTGGCGCCAACACCCAACGCGCATTCTGATGCGCCTTTATTCTGGTAAATCTCAGTCAAAGGCTCACGTCGCTGACGCAGGCGCCAATCGTCTTCAGTGTATTGCTTACCATCATAGGCATAACGGGAATATGTCAGCCCCCAAGCTTTATTGGGGTTATGGGGCATGGTCAAAAAATCGCAGCCATATGCTTTATCGCAAGTAGCTTCAAGCCCTTTCCAGAGTTCAATAGCATTGGGCACATCAATACTGGAGATCGCCCGCTCAGGCACACTATTAGAACGGAAAATTACATTGCGATGGTGTTTACCCTGATCTGGCATACCCGGTGAAAACTCGTAGGCTACCAGCGTGGTGAGCTGTCCGGGTTCGTAATAGTCATCGGCTAGCTGGACATAGCGCGCCCAATCCGTACTGACATTGTCATAACAGCGCTCGACTGTGCTATCGCCCCATTTACAGGTAGGAAATCTGTCCACACCGGGCACTTTGCGAGCTTTAGGCTGGTAGACACCGGTCGGCAGTGAGAGCTCGCCAGGTTCACCTTCACCTCGAGCGCCCTCAACAATCAGGGATAAAAATATCGGGTTATCCTGAGCCATGACCCAGCAGGCCGCACGCTCGAACAGCGACAAATTTGGATCATCGCAGTGCGTACGACTACCAAAGCCTTCGGCGTGATCGGTAATTGCCACAAAATCCAGAGGGCGACTCAACTGCATGGTCTCACCGCCAGCGCCTATCAAGGGTTCGCCCTTAGCGAAACGGTAAGCGTCTTCAATACCCAGTTTATTTCCCATCATTGAGGAGTCAAAACTTTCGGCGGTATGCAGATGCAACTCGCCCCAATACAGATTCAATTCCCCACCGCTGCTGGGCGCCTCACCATTGGCAGCAGGTTGAACAACCGGAGCCACAACCTTACTGTCGTCTTGCAAAGCTAAATCCCGCGGCACAGATTCCGGCCCTATCTTGTCGAGGATAAGGTGGTTGCCGACAGCAACAACGCCAATCAACAGGAGCATGATAATCAGCGCGGCCAATCCAAGTTTCTTCACGACTTTACAGCCCTCATTTCAATTTAACCGCCTGACCAGATCGGCGAGGACCATGCTCTTTCCTGAATGGTTGCCGGTACACTCGGGTCAGGTTCTCTGCCAAGGCGAATAGCATCAAAGCTTGACCAGCGACAAGTGGGATTCATTAACACGCGCACATAGTAGAAAGCACTTTGATCTGGGGCGTAATCCGGATCACGCCAAAGGGTTTTTAGCTCTGTGGCGCCGGAACCTGTACTAAACTGGCAACTTGCCAGATCAACACTGGCGCCATTGTCCAGGCAGCGACCTGTTGCCGGATCTACTTGCAGGCCGTCAGAGCATGCAATATCGACTACCTTTTCATGGGTTTGACCCGCGTCATCTATCCAGCCCTTGACCATTTGAATACGTTGTAGTGGGGCATCCATGGGATCGCGAATTGCCCAGACAAGAAACTCCGGCGACCCTGACTGTTGGCCGGTCGAAAGAACCGACCCCATAGGCACGGCTGCAGCTTCCAGGTGTTGCACCAGGCCTGGAGCGTCTATCATCGCCTGATCGATGTCCCGACCGGCATAAAAACGCACCGCGATGCGAGGCCCCGAGGTGGCATAGGTTTCGCGGCGTGCAAGCGCGTCAAAAATGGCTTCCCGGGTATTTTCGGGTGCCCAAACTGCGGCCAGGCCACCCGAGGTGTTGAATTTCAGCGAGGACTTGTACGCTTTCTCGCCCTTGTTTGTGTGCCTAACGCGGCGCAATGCGGGAGATTGAACCGTGCCTGCCGATCCACGGTAGTCCCACTCCTCCACATCCCCGGGATTGGAGTTATGGCTATCAGTGGCCGCGACAAATCCATTTTGCAGGGGGTTGAAACCAAACTCCATCTCAAGCTCCAGACCCACCTTCATACCCTGGCGAACGAAGCCGGTTTGGAAGGCGCAGCCGGTCGTCTCTCCCGGTTGGCATGGGTCCATAACCTGCGCGAACGCACATTCTTCATCCGTTGCGCCGACGCCCAGCGCACATTCCTGCGAGCCTTTGATCTGAAAAATTTCCGTTAGGGGTTCGCGCTTTTGTCGCAAACGCCAGTCGTCCTCGCCGTATTGCTGGCCATCCCAGGTGTAGCGCGAATAGGTCAGGCCCCAGGCCTTATTCGGATTATGGGGTATGGTCAAAAAGTCACAGCCGTCGGCTTTATCACAAGTCGCCTCAAGCCCCTTCCACAACTCAATGGCATTGGGTACATCAAAGCTGGAAATGGCCCGTTCAGGTACAATGTTGGAGCGGTAAATAACATTGCGATGGTGCTTGCCCTGATCCGGCAATCCTGGAGAAAACTCGTAAGCAATCAGTGTGGTTAACTCTCCGGGTTCGTAATAGTCATCCGCAAGCCGGACATAACGTGCCCAATCCCTGTAGGTATTGTCATAACACCGTTGAGCCGCATCCTTGCCCCCTTTACAGGTAGGCATTTGGCTAATATCGAGAGGCTGACGGAGCTTGGCTTGATAAACACCCGCTGGGTGCGAAGGATCGCCAGCTTCGGCTGTACCACGAGCCCCATCGACAAAAATAGAGAATAAGGCAGGGTTGTCCATGCCCATCAACCAACAAGTCGCGCGTTCGCGCAGCGACAGGTTTGGTTCGGAGCAGTGTGTCCGGGTACCGAAACCTTCTGCGTGATCGGTAATCGCGACAAAATCCAGGGGACGACTCAACTGCATAGTCTCACCTCCGGGGCCCACCAGGGGATCACCTTTGGCGAAACGATAGGCATCTTCAATACTGAGTTTATTGCCCATCATACTGGCATCAAAACTTTCCGTGGTGTGCAGATGCAACTCGCCCCAATAGAGGTTCGCCTCACCGGTAGCCATAGAACCGGGAGCCATAGAACCGGGAGCCATAGTATCGGCAGTCGGCTGCTCTGGGGCAGGCTCCGCATAGGCTTTGAGATAGGGCGTCACCACCTTGCTGTCATCCTGCTGAGCAAGGTCGCGCGGTGCGGTGCCGGGCCCAACCTTATCGAGAACGGTAACCATGGGGATCAGAAATTTAACGGCAGCGACGCCAACGCCCAGAGCAAGGACAACAAACGCCCCCAGAGCAAATTTTTTCAACATGACACTGCCTCTCACCAGATGGCCAGGACCCGGGAAGTTCAATCTTCTTAGGTGAACTGGAGTATATCTACACGCTCCTGCCTGTGAGTATCATATTCGGACAATCTGTCGAGAACTTCAGCCTCCAAACTCGGAACAGACTCAGGATACCTGCCCTATTCTGGCACGCACATTTGTGCTCTTGCTCGAGCGCTCAAATACCATGTCCGGATATGATATACCGGGGCCCGTGAGCGACACTTATACTGCCAGCACTCGAAACACGACCGAAAAACACACCCATGACTGAAAATGTCGAATTCGTTGACGTTCTTGTGGTAGGCGCCGGCCTTGCTGGTATCGGCAGTGCCTGCCAGTTGCGCCGCACCATGCCAGAACTGAGCCTTGCCATACTGGAGGCCCGCGCAGTGAGCGGCGGCACCTGGGACTTGTTCCGCTACCCGGGCATTCGCTCAGACAGCGATATGTACACCTACAGTTATGGCTTTAAGCCCTGGACTGACAAATCCGCCATCGCTGACGGCGACAGTATTCTCAACTACATCCGAGAAGCGGCAGACGAGTACGATCTTAATCAGCATATCCGCTACAACCACAAGGTCGTGTCGGCCCACTGGTGTTCACAAGATAAACTCTGGACAGTGACAGTGGTTCGGTCCGACGGTGAAGAGCAGCTGGCCATCCGCTGCCGCTTTATTCTCAGTTGCACCGGCTACTACGACTACAAGCAGGGTTATACCCCTGAATTTGACGGAATAGATGACTTTCAAGGGGAGATTGTTCACCCCCAGTTCTGGCCAGAGCAGCTAGATTATAAAGACAAGCGTGTTGTCGTCATTGGCAGTGGCGCTACGGCGGTAACACTGATCCCGAGCATGGCTAATGACACCGCCAGTTTAGTAATGCTACAGCGCTCACCCACCTATATAGCCAATGTGCCCGCCGAAGATCCCTGGCTCAAACCCTTGAGTAAATTCATGCCGAGTAGCTGGGTGTTCCGCTCCATCCGCTGGAAGAAAGTATTACTTCAGCAATACATCTATCGCTTATCCAGAAAGAAGCCCAGGGGCTTACGCCGATACTTACTCAACCAGGTGCGTGAGGAATTGGGCCCAGATTACGACGTGGATACCCACTTCACGCCCAACTATAACCCCTGGGATCAACGCCTGTGTGCGGTGCCCGATGGGGATATGTTCGCCGCCATCCGTGAAGGCAAAGCCGAAGTGGTGACTGATCACATCGATCACTTCAATAGCTCAGGTATCGCCCTTAAATCCGGCAATCAGTTGGACGCAGACATCGTTGTCATAGCTACCGGCCTGAAACTGAAGTTCGGTGGCGATATTGCCTTCCGCATCGACGGTGAGGAAGTCGATCCGACAGAGCGCTTTGTTTACCGTGGGATGATGCTCGAAGGCGTACCCAATTTAGCCATGAGCGTGGGTTACACAAATTCCTCCTGGACGCTGAAAACCGACCTCACCGCCAAATACGTCTGCGGGCTACTCAAGAAGATGAAGCGCGGTGGCTATAGCTCCGTCATTCCAACGCTAAGCGGTGAAATGAAAGAAGTGCCACTACTGGACTTTGATGCAGGCTACGTATTGCGAGCGCGCGACATCATGCCCAAGAACGGTGACAGGAAGCCCTGGAAGAATAACGACAGCTACACCAAGGACTATGCCAGCCTGGAATTTAACCGTAACAAATACAGCGAACTGGAATTTCGTTGACATCAGAGGCCAAACCATGAAAAACACAATGCTTAAAGTTGGGGCTGCGTTCGTTGTCGCTATCGCAGTATTTGTCATTGCATTACCGACCATCATGCACAAGGCTGGCTTACACCCGGAATACACAGGCGAAACCCATCAACTGCCTGCCGGCATGCGCGCACTCATAGTAACCACCAGTCACGGGGTGCTAAATGCTCCGGGGGAAACAACGGGTAAAGCTACCGGTATCGCTCTTTCAGAGTTGACACACCCCTATTACAGCTACCTGGATGCCGGCATGCAGATTGATGTCGCCAGCATTAAGGGCGGTCAAATTCCAGTGGACCCTAGCGGCCTGGGCCGTGTCATGATCAGCCCTGAAGACAAGCGTTACCTCGATGACCCCATTCTACTCGCCAAGGTGGAAAACTCCCTGCGTATAGATGACGTCGATTTCAACCAGTACGACGCCATTTTTATTGTCGGCGGTTGGGGTGCAGCTTACGACTTGGGTTATTCAGAAGAGTTAGCAAATAAAATAGGTGATGCCTATTACGGCGCTAAAGAGCCACTCATGGGTTCTGTCTGCCACGGTGCCCTGGGCTTTATCAACGTAAAAGACCTTAACGGCAACAAGCTGATAGCGGGTCGTGCCATGACAGGCGTCACCGACAAGCAGCTCAAAGAGCTGAACATTGAACTGACTCCGCTGCATCCAGAAACGGAGCTGCGTAAAGCCGGTGCGGTATTTGAAAGCCAAACGGCGTTTCGCGATGTTTTGGCGACGCACGTGGCCATCGATGCAGAGCAGCGCTTTATCACCGGGCAGAATCAAAACTCAGGTTTGGAAACCGCGCAAAAGATGATTGCCATTATCGCTCGCCAATAGGCGACATCAAGTCAAACAAATAGCAACAAAAAATAATAAAGGCAGGGGAAGCTCAATGATCTATCGAGTGTTTTACAGTACAGGTGTGTTAGCCGCTATTGCGTTGATCAGTGCCTGTTCCGGCGACCAAGCGACGGAACAAAAGAGACTTGAGGCGCGTGAGTACTACCGTACAACGAACACCGTTATTCCAGCGGAGAATGAGATCATTTCATTCCCGCCCCTGCCAGATACTGACAGCAGTCGACTGGAGTCCAACCCGGATCGCAATGCCTACTTCGGCGATCTGCATGTGCATACGACGCTGTCTTTTGATGCCTCGGCTTTTGGTACAACCGCCACTCCAGCAGATGCTTACCGTTATGCTCAGGGTGAGGCGATCTTGCATCCCGGCGGCTTTGAAGTACAGCTGGCACAACCATTGGATTTTTACGCGGTGACCGATCATGCAATCATGCTGGGTCTGGTGAACGAGGCCGCCGACACCAGTACAGAATTCTCGCAATACGAACTGTCAGAGTCCTACCACAACATCAATGATTCGGTTGATGGTGGGCTGTTCGATATGGCCAAAAGAAATCTTATCTTCAACCATTTTTTCAGTGACGTGGTCGCCAACCTGCTCGACGGCACATTCGACAACGCCACCGTTAACAAGGTCAGCAAATCAGCGTGGATTGAGACAGTGGAAGCCGCCAACGCCGCTTACCAACCTGGCCAGTTCACCACATTTGCGGCTTATGAATACACCAGCAGTTCCGGGGATAAGCAAAATCTGCACCGCAACGTTATTTTCCGCGGCTCGGACAGTTTGCCCGCTGTACCCTTCTCCCGCCTGAACAGCATCAATCCCGAAGGTCTCTGGGACTGGATGGATAACCTGCGCGACCAAGGCATAGAAAGCTTGGCGATTCCGCATAACAGCAATGGCTCCAACGGTGCGATGTTCGCGTTTACCGATTGGTCCGGAAACAATATCGATCAAGAATACGCAGACCAGCGAATGCGCAACGAACCCCTGGTCGAAATTACTCAGGTTAAAGGCACGTCTGACACGCATCCGCTCCTATCAAAAAACGATGAGTGGGCCAATTTCGGAATTTCTCCCCTGCGGGTAGCTTCTACTTTACCCAGTGAGCCCAAGGGCAGCTATGTGCGAAACGCATGGCAGCGCGGTCTTGCCATGGCAGAAGCCAATAACGCCAACCCTTACCAATTTGGCGTCATCGGTTCCAGCGATACGCACACAGCCGCCGCTGCACTGGAGGAGGATAACTACTTCGGTAAAATTGGCAGTTTGGACGCTACCCCGGAAAAGCGCGGCTCTGTACCTGCAAGCTTTCTCTACGGCACCCTGATCAAATTGGCCGCGCCCGAAATGATTGATGAGGTAGACGGCGAGACTTATTTGAATTTCCAGAACTACAAGTACTGGGGGGCTTCGGGTATTGCTGGGGTATGGGCAGAGAATAATACCCGTGAAGCCATTTATGATGCGCTGCGCCGCAAGGAAACATTCGCTACTAGCGGCACTCGGATGAAGGTGAGATTTTTCGCTGGCTACGATCTGGCCAATGTACAGCTGGACAGCCATGAGCTTATCGGCACCGCTTACAAAAACGGAGCTACGATGGGTAGCACCTTGCAAGCCAGCAATGACCGCGCCCCCACTTTCCTGACCTGGGCCGTAGCTGACCCGAATACCGCCAATTTGCAACGCGTGCAAATTATCAAAGGCTGGCTTGAAAACGGTGAACACCAGGAACAGGTGTTTGATGTGGCCTGCTCCGATGGCTTGAGTGTTGATCCACAGACCCATCGTTGCCCGGACAACGGCGCGCAAGTGAACCTGGATGATTGCTCCAGAACAGCCAATGTGGGTGCAAGCGAGCTTAAAACATTATGGCAAGACCCTGACTTTACCGCCGGGCAAGAAGCATTTTATTACGTGCGCGTACTGGAGAATCCAGTGTGTCGCTGGTCTACATGGGATGCCATCCGCGCCGGCGAAAAACCTCGCTCAGACCTGCCAGCGACTATTCAGGAACGCGCATGGTCGTCACCTATCTGGTACAGCGCATCAGGGGAAAACAATTATTTCGTCAATTAGATCGTACCTTGCTCAATGCAGTGGCGCTATTTCCCTGATCTGCAGTTTGTGCTGTGTAAGCTACGCCCTTGCCGAACCAGACATAGATAGTAGGCCCAATATTCTGTTGATCCTTGCTGACGACCTAGGCTATTCAGACATAGGTTCATATGGCAGTGAAATCAGCACGCCCAACTTGGATCATCTGGCACGAAACGGACTGCGCTTCAGTAACTTTCATACAACGGCCAGCTGCGCCCCAACTCGCGCCATGCTATTAACCGGCGTTGATAGCCATCGAGCAGGTGTGGCCAATATCAGTGAAGCGCTGACACCCGAGCAAGCCCACTCACCGTTTTATCGCGGGACACTCAATCACAACGTCGTCACTATCGCTACTCTGTTGAAGGATGCAGGATACAACACCTCATTGGCCGGCAAATGGCACCTAGGGTATGCAGACGAATCATTACTGCCGATAAACCGGGGCTTCGAGCAAACGGTCACCATGCCTTTTTCTGGAGGCGACAACTGGACACAGCAATCTTACGTTCCCCACTATGAAAAAACTCTCTGGTTAGAAAACGGTAAGGAATTCTCCGTGCCTGAAGACTTTTATTCTTCCAAATTTATCGTCGATAAAGCCATTGAGCAACTGGAGAACAATCTGCATACCACTAGAACAAACAGAAAGCCCTTTTTCTCTTATGTGTCGTTTCAAGCGGTACACAT
The DNA here is from genome assembly GCA_000169115.1 of marine gamma proteobacterium HTCC2080. Taxonomy (GTDB): domain Bacteria; phylum Pseudomonadota; class Gammaproteobacteria; order Pseudomonadales; family Halieaceae; genus Luminiphilus. The sequence continues at coordinate 150,588 of AAVV01000002.1, read as the reverse complement.
ACCCGTGCAAGCCCCTAAAGCATTCACCAAAAAATATATTGGAAGCTATAAAGATGGCTGGCATGCGCTGCGCAAAAATCGCCAGAAAGCCGTTAAAGATCTGGGACTTTTACCCGCCAGCGCCCCCATGAAGCGGATGCCATCAACGACCGACTGGGATGATCTCTCAGAAGAGGAGAAACGTTACAATGACAAGCGAATGGCCGTATACGCCGGCATGGTCGATGCCATGGATCATTATATCGGCCGTCTCATTCAATACCTAAGAGACTCCGGCCAATACGACAACACGATCATTCTATTTACTTCCGACAACGGTCCAGCCGCCGCAGACCTGCCCCTGCTTTGGATTAAATTGCTGGGATACAACCGCGATTTCGAAACACTGGGCGAGCGTTATAGTTACAACACGCTGGGGGTCAGTTTCGGCAGCGCGGCAGCTTCACCTTTAGGTCACTACAAATTTTATTCTGGCGAAGGCGGCATGCGCGTACCCCTGATTATAAGCGGCCCACGGGTTGCCGACACTCACCGGGGGAGTATCAGCCACAGCAAAGCATTTGTGAAAGATCTGGCGCCCACGATTCTTGCACTGGCAGGCACCCAGCACCCCGGCACGCAATACAAAGGCAGAACAATCGAGGCCAACACAGGCAGAGACCTGCTACCTATCATCACTGCAGCAGCAGACTCTGTTTATGCTCATGAAGACGTTATCGCCTATGAGATTGGCGGCAACGCAGCACTCATCAAAGGCGACTATAAAATCACCCTAAATCGAGGCGGCACAAACGACAACCGTTGGCATCTCTACAACATCACACAAGACCCAGGGGAAACTGAACGATTAGAAACTGTTGAGACAGCCATATTTTTTGACTTACTTTCCGAATATGAAACCTACGCCAGTGTAAACGGAGTGATACCGGTGCCACATAACTATCATCAGCCAGTTCAGATTCTACGGAACGGTATCAAAGCCAAGCTTAAGAATAGTTTGAACACCCCGAGCGGTACAATTTTCACTTTGATTCTGGTTACAATCATCGTCCTTCTCATTGCTCGAAAGCTTATGAAAACATCAAGGGGCACTCCATGACGGTGACAACTCAGGCATCCAGGAGCAGAATCCATGAACTATGACCCTATGCGAGAGTTCGCGGTCAAGGCCTTTCGAGCCAGGATGGAAAGACTCGGAATCGACCCTCTTGAATTGATTGAAGCCGCTATTCTAGGCCGTGAATCCGCCCCCAGCAGGCAATCGCCTCCTACCGTGCATGAGATCCTTGAAACAGCAGTGACAATGTCGGGAGACCCCCTGTTAGCGCTTCGAATCGGTGAAGATATAGATCTTGCTGCATACGGTACCTACGGTTTCGCCCTCATGAGCTGCCCTAACATAGGTGCTTCCGTGGAGTTCTTTCTTCGCTATGGGCATACCTTTCTAGAATCTTCCAGTTGGCTCCGTATAGGCCACGACGACGGGCTGATCCTTCGTCTGGAGCAAACGGCCGGCACTAATTACCAACAGATGCTTGTTACCGAATCGGTTTTTTCGAATTTTCGTGGAATGAGTGACGTACTGGTCGGTGGATCATACGAAGGCGTCAGAGGGTATTTCAGTTATCCCAGGCCAGCGCACTTTGACGCCTACGAGGAGCGCTTTTCAGTGCCGATGGAGTTCGATCAGGAATATAACCAGATATTTCTACCCGATCAGTGGTTACGCCAGCGGGTAAGAACCGGAGACCCAACGACTAACGTACTGTTCAGCCAGCAGTGCGAGGAATTAGTTAACGGTATGACAGAGGTCGATGAAACCACCGCGATCGTGCGCCGTTTACTCATTCATTCAGCCGGGAAGTTTCTCAGTATCTCTGAAGTAGCAGAAAAATTACACGTTACCGAGCGTTCCCTCAGGCGCCACCTGGCGGCTGAGGGAACAGATTTCCGGACAATATTCGATGACATCAAGAACACCCTTGCCCAAAACTATCTGCGTAAAACATCACTCAGCGTCGTTGAAGTAGCAGATCTTCTGAACTATGCCGAAGCCACCAACTTTCATAGAGCCTTCCAACGGTGGAACTCGACCACGCCTGCCGATTATCGGCAGCAGGCATCGCCTTGAGTAAAGCCCTTTTTCACAAGGTTGCTGTCATTTCGACAAGCTGCCTGGAGTTAAAAAAACCGACTAGTGATCAGGTTCTGTTTTGTTCAAATTCATACTTCAGGAAAGAGTAAGGGAGAAATTCAAGTTCATTGACTTTTTGCAGCACTCGCCCGTGTAACATCGAGTTATCACCAACCGTATAAAACCCGCCCAGCATGCGCTCAACCGGGACTTCTTGCCAGGGATCATACTCCGACGGTGTAAGTTTTATTTCGGTCTCTGCCCAGGTAAACGTCTTTGGCCTAAAGCGCGTATGTCCTTCGACCAACAAGGGGGGGTAGTCAAATATTCCAGTTTTTACCGGCGAGTGAGAGTGTTTAAACAGATAGACCTTGTCAGAAAATTCGCCGTCAGGTTTAACGCCTAGCCCGAGAATCTCATCTAGTGCCGCATTGCCGTTATTAACCTTGCCCGTCAGCTTGGCCTTAACCTGCATAAATTTAATGCCGTGGCGTTCTGTATACCCAGTCACTGTGTCGCCTTCACGCGAAAACGAAAAATTTGCCATTTTCTTCGGGTAGCCCCAAGTTTCGCGTCCACCCGCCATCGCCATATCATCGTCTACCGGCATGGACAGGCAATAAAATCCTTCCTCGCCCTTATAGCTTGCTCTTATGAGGATAGACGATTCGTGGTACGGAACACTGAAGTTAGTCTCGGGATAGTATGCAATAAACGCAGCCACCACAGGTTTTGAAGCTGGGTTTAGTGGGGGCGGCAACAACGTTGCAATCGCCTCAGGAGTGGTTTCCCAAAACAGGTTCAGCATTTCGGCATTGTAAAAATCAGCCGTCGGCCTACCCCCTGCCATCAAGTCTTTGTAACTTTTGACAAAAGGGCTACCGGTGTCCGAACTTTTCGAGTTCTTGATTTTGGACAACAGCTTCGGTTTGAACAACAACTTCAGGACTTGGATAAATTTCATCTTGAATGATCTCGGCTACTTCTGTCTGAGACTGCTTTCAGCAAACTGGAGACTCAATTATGTAGAGCGTCTAAAGCTCAATATAATCATATTCAGACAATCTCGATTTGGCCGTAAATGATACACAAAGGCTCACTACTAAAGCGTAAACTGCCGCGTTTCGAAAATGCGGGTAGCAATAATTCCGATTGTTCAGCCTATCCTTTGACGAATATCGGAGTGCCTTTTAGATGAAACGTATTCTTATTACAGGAGCCGCAAGTGGCTTAGGTCTGGCCCTGGCGAAGAAGTATGCCAGTGAAGGCTGGTCCGTTTGTATTGCTGATATTCAGGATGAGGAGGGAATCAAGATTGCCGCCCAGCTAAACGAGGAGTATGCCAACGATTGTTTTTTTCAGCACCTGAACATCACCAGTGACACTCAATGGCAGGAATTGGTCGCTCTAATTTCCGAGCGCTGGCAAGGGCTGGATGCCCTGGTCAATAACGCAGGGGTGGGGGCGAGCGGCGATATTGATACGTTTTCGATAAAAGACTTTCAGTGGACTGTGGACATCAATTTAATGGGGGCCGTGAAAGGCTGCCATGTCTGCGTGCCCCTGTTGAAAGAAAGCAAAGGGCTCCTTATCAATGTAGCTTCTATGGCCGGGCTATTACATATGGGGAGCATGTCCGCCTATAACGTCTCCAAGGCAGGCATGGTGGCCTTCTCGGAAGGGCTGCTGAGTGAGCTCGATCCTTATGGGGTAAAAGTGTCAGTTGTATGCCCTACGTTCTTTCAGAGCAACATGGCTAAGAGTATGCGCAGTGACAATCCTGACGCAGCAAAAATGGTTGCCAGGCTGCATGCCGGAACAGGCATTACCGCAGAGAGTATTGCGACGACCGTTTACAACGATTCCCGCAATGGCAAGCACTACATACTTGCAGGAACTCGCTTTAGCGATAGAACCATCTGGCGACTGAAGCGTTTCCTTCCCGCCGCGTATCTCAGCATGATGAAAAGTAATGCGCGTATACAGTTTGCTGATAAAAACCCTTCCTCCGCCAAGAGAGGAGTCCTTGAGCGAGCGCTGCGTTTTATAAGAGCGCGGGTTTTGGGATGAGGCGCCAATACAATGAGAGGATATCTAATGAAGACACGATTCACCGAATCACTTGGCATCGAATACCCGAAGAGCCTTCCAACGGTGGAATTCGATAACACCGGCCGATTATCGGCACCAGGTGTCTTGACATGAACTATCGCTACCTCAACGTCTCCCGTAACGGCCATATTGTCACCTGCACACTCTCCAACCCACCCACACAAACACTCACTGCGGGTGGAGTCAGCGAGATTCACCAAGTACTGGACGACATTGAGTCAGATAGATCCGTACGCGTACTGGTATTCACCGGTGCTGGCGATGGAGTCTTCATTGCACACTATGAGGTGGGGGAACTCTCCGACTCTGCACAACGCAATATAGAGACCGACAGCCGGACTATTACCACCGGCGAGAGCGAACCTGAGCTCTCCGAAATGCATCAATTGTGCCTGCGTCTTGAACAGATCTCGGCGATCACTATCGCGGCCATGAATGGCACCGCCACAGGCGGCGGCTTCGAACTCTGCCTGGCCTGTGATTTTCGCCTTCTTGCTGATGGCCGGTACCGTGTCGGCCTACCCGAGACTTCCATCGGCATCATCCCGGGCGCCGGTGGCACCCAGCGCTATGCCCGGCTCCTTGGGACAGCCAGGGCCCTCGACCTGATTCTTCACGCCAAACTGCTGACTCCCGCCCAGGCCCTGGAAATGGGGCTTGTACACAGGACCTACCCAGTGGACTGCTTCCTAGACGAAGTCGAGGAGTTCTCTGTTGATATTGCAGGGCGATCACCCCTAGCGCTGGCAGCCGCCAAGCAAGCCATTCAACAGGGAGCTCGCCTGCCGCTCGACGAGGCGCTCTTGCTCGAGCAACGCCATTTCGATCGCACCATGCGCTCGAAGGACGCGGCCGGTGCCATGCGCGCCTATCTCAACGGCAGCACAAAGACACCTTACGAGTGGCAAGGTGAGTAACGCTTCCGGCTACGTCGCACCAACAGCCAGTCTGCCTCTACCGGGTCATCGCACCACACTGACCCTGCTTATGCTGGCCTATACCCTGTCGATGTGCGACAGGATGATTCTGTCGATACTGTTCCCCGACATAAAAGCAGAGTTTGGCTTGAGCGATACCCAACTGGGATTGCTGGGAGGCATCTCATTCGCGCTGTTCTACGCCACGATGGGACTGCCCATTGCTCGCCTGTCTGACCAGTACAGCCGCAAGTGGATCATCATTGTCAGCCTGATTGTCTTCTCTCTGATGACGGCCTTCAGCGGCCTGGCTGCGGGGTTTATCAGCCTGCTGATTGTTCGCATCGGCGTGGGCATCGGCGAAGCTGGCGTGAACCCCGCCAGCCACTCGATTATCGCCGACTACTTTCCGCCCGAGCGACGGGCCTTCGCCATGGCCATCCTGATGCTGGGAGGCAGCCTCGGTATGATGCTGGGGTTTGTAGGCGGCGGGATGATCGCCGAGGCCTATAACTGGCGCATCGCACTGGTCTCCGTGGGTGCTCCCGGCTTATTACTGGCAGTTGTGATGGCCAGGTCATTGCGGGAGCCTGCGAGGGGAACCTTTGAAACAGAAACGCCGCCGCCTCCCCCTCCCATACTCACCACAGCGGCAACCATGTGGGCCAATCCCGCCATGCGACACCTGATCGCGGGTTCCGTGGTCGCGGGGCTGGTGAGTTATGGCTTAACGCAGTGGTTACCCACCTTCTTCATTAGGGTCCACGATCTCAACCAGTCCCAGACCGGCATGCTGATGGCCGGCGTGTTTGGCATCCCGGGGTCGATAGGCGCACTGGTCTTTGGCAAGTGGTTCGATCGCCTCTCCCATCGCGGCTTCCAACACGGCATATGGATGCTCGCCGTGGTTCCCTTTGTCACCCTGCCCTTCTTCATCGCAGGCTTACTGACCGACAACCTGGTCACGGCAATAGTGTTGTTCATTATTCCGGGCTTTGCTGCTAACTACGTCATAGGGCCCACCATCGCCATGGTGCAGACGCTGTCGCCTGTGCAAATGCGAGCGGTGTCCTCGGCCATCATGATGTTGTGCCTCAACCTTATTGGCATGGGCTTGGGGCCCCTGCTGGTAGGCTTGCTTAGCGACCTGCTTACTCCTGAACATGGCGAAGATGCACTGAGCGTGGCACTTGCCTTCTTTACACTGGTGGGCTTGTGGGGCACCGTGCACTTCTGGCTCTGCGGGAGGGCACTGGCGAAACAGCAACTGGATACAGCGTAAGTCCTTCGCGCATGGACGCCAAGAAAGTCACCGCTTTGCTATTAATAGCAGCCGTCAATTTTGCGGTGTTCATTGAATGACCCATGAGACCTTCAGAGTAGCGCCCCGCCGGAGGTGTTGGGCTGCAGGTTTAATCGCGATACTGAAACCGCCGGCGCCGAAACCTTACATGCTCAAGCTCAATATTTGTCGCTCAATAGAGATATGAGGGTTCATGAAACGATGACGCGAACACCACGCAGTACACGAAGCGACTATATCAACCCGATCGGCGCAGCGAAGCCTGAAGATCATGATAACTTGTGTTGGACAATCCTAGCCTAGGAGAAAAGTGTGTCAAACATAAATCCCCGTCATAGATCACGTCGACAATTTCTTTTAGGTAGCGGCGTTACGGCATGCGGTTTGGGTTTAAGCGGGTGCGATCCTGTACCAGCCAAAAGATACAACGAAGCCGATATCGCAACATTGGCTAGGCAGCGTACGTCTGAAAAAGCCCGCAGTGGGAAAGGCCCCTACGGTTCGCAAATCTACCCCGGATATCGAGGCCTAGCTAAACTACCCTGGTTTGAGCTAGACAAAGACGGCAATCTGTACTGTAACGACGATGACGTCCCCTACTCTATCGACGTTCACTGCCACCTTGGTATGTCGGTGCTGTTTCGCCCACATCTGGACTTGCTCGCTGCCACTTCTCGCGTTAAACATTTACTCGATTGTGACGCCACTGATCCTGGCTGTCCCCTCGACCTCGATATCTACATCAACGGCAACTTTTCCGATCAAGCTCTTGATGATCTAACGATGAGTACCATCGCACAGGGCGTCTGGGGCAGTCCGTTTACAAAAACCCAAACCATCCCCAATTTGTTGCGTGAAATGGAGTCGATGCGAGTGCAGCAAGCGATGCTACTACCTATCAAGCTTGGACTGCCTTTTGGTGATCAGCTTGAACAAGATTGGTTCGCCGCGGTTAACGCCGGAGCAGCGGAACAACAGTTACATGTTGGGCTCTCTGTCTACCCAGGTGACGCAACTGCCGTGACTCAAATGCGCCAAGCCGCAGCCCGTGGCGGCCGTATTATTAAACTGCATCCTACCGTACAACGTTTTTACCCCGATGAGCCGGCACTGATGGCGCTTTATGCGGAGGCCCAGGCTCTAGGGCTCGTGGTTTTTTTCCATGGTGGCAGAGCCGGAATCGAACCTGAGTCTTCCCATCAGTTTGCCATGCCAAGACACTACGAAGCAGCCCTCGCTGAATACCCCGACCTGCAATTTATCCTAGGCCATGCGGGAGCTCGAGATAGCGAGGCAATGATTGCTCTGGCTAGACGGTACGACAATGCTTGGTTGGGCATTCATGGTCAAAGTGTCACCATGCTTGAAACTATGATTCAAAGCACCGATAGCGATCGATTGTTGTTTGGCACCGATTGGCCCTTTTACCACCTTGGCGCTTCTTTAGCGAAAGTGCTCATTACCACTGAGGTATCAAGCCGAAGAACGCTGCGACAGAAGATACTTCGAGACAATGCCCTGAGGCTGTTTCCAGCGTTGTGGCAGGCCTGACGCTCCAACACCGGTGACTCCGCCGGTGGTTTGTCAGATAAGCATTTCATGGCAAACCGCCCTATTCACAGCGCATCTTCAGGCTAATAGATCTGGTCGACTTATGATTTTTTTGGCAGCGCACCGCGGTGCAAAATATTTAATTTCGTAACCCTAGTGAACGCTCAGATAGGTCTTGAGACTGCGCTGTAGCGAGCTGAACAACGGCTACTCTGGCAATACGATATTACGAACGCCCTGCGGATTTTTGGTGGTTAATCTTCAGTAGTTAAAACCTTTTCAACCACGTCTACACCGCGCTGTGCCATTTGTGAAAAGGTATCCTCCCCGGCTAAATCCGGCGTATGGTCTGGGAACGCTTTGCGCGTTCTATGAATCCAATAGGCCTCTGAAAAGCGACGTTGAAACGTGCGCTCAATGCCATCCTTGCCCAGAATGAATCCCAGCAAGCCGCCCCATGTAGCAGCGGGGTTGTCGCTATCCCAGCCTGCAAGGGATGCTATTTGCACGGTTCGGCGAAAGTCGCCCTCCCCGTAAAACAAGCTAATTAAACTGGCCGCGAAGTTAATGCCTGCATCAAACGGTCTGCTGTAGCGGTACCCCCCCTCCCCACGAATTTGATAACGCTGGTAAATCGCATCCCGTGTTTTCTCCCAGTCGTTTTTATCGGGATTCGTTGTGTAGGCATCGAGTACAAATTCATACATGTCTCGTGCGTAACCCGATACGGGTAACTGCTCTGCTGCCAAAGCTGCGATCACTAGCAGTTGCGTTGCCAAATCCTCTTTGTTGTTGAGATTTGCTGCTGCGGCATGCATTACCACATAAAAACGCGCAATAGCCGCGGCTTCACCACTGGCGGTAACGGCAATGGGTAACGTCGCTAAATTTAGCGCTAGCTGTGGGCGACCTGGCGCCATCAGTCCAAAAGATTCCGTTGTGAGTTGCGCGTCTATCATGGCGAAGTCTGGGTTGTTTAAGGGGTCGCTTGTCGCCGGCGGCAACAGCCCTTTATCTCGCATCAAGTAAAAAGCGCGTTCGTTAGATACCCAAAGGTAGTTCTCTCGTCTGAACTCAGTAGCGGATATGGGGGCTTCCTCGTTGCTATATATGTGCTTTAGCCACCCTTGGCGTATTTGTACTGGTGTGAGTACGGGCGTGTCCGAAGCTTCAGTCAGTTGCCAGTACATATACTCGATATCGGTATCGTCATCAGACCCCCAGACACGATCCAACTCAGGCAGATAAAAATCAATGCGACTGCTGTGATTGACAAAAGCCCCCCAAATGTTCGGCTGATCGACGCGTCCCCAGTCTTCATCGCGGTAGAAAGGAGTTTCCACCCGGTCCATTTCGGTGATTAATCCAGTCCAGTTGGCAATCGATTGACCTAGCCAAAAGCCGTGTAATTTTCGTGCGTAGTCTGCGCGCTCAATACCCAGTGACGTTTCACTCGCTTGTGCCGTTGCGAGGCCTGTGAGTAGCAGCACGCACAGGGCAAGTGCCCCTTGAATATGTTGCATGTCGTCCCCTAAAACTGATGGTTGATCGATGTCAATTGTGGCCAAGATCCCAGCTCAGACCACCCTTAAACTTTGCACTTACGCCAACTCTGGATTCCATTGATATCGACGTTACAGCCGATAACTTACCACTACCCTCTTCGCCCAGGCGCCTTTTCTTTCGCTCGCGAGAATCCTGTTCAAAAGGTGACCAATTCATCTATTTCTGGTGCAAATCGCCTCACTAATCCCTAGTTGCCAGTAAACTTGGCCACCCTTCCCGTTTCAGCGTTTGAGGCTATTAATCGTGCATCGATTTACTCACATATTTATCTGTCTAAGCCTATTCATTTGGCTTGTTACAACCGGCACGAGGTCTGCTGATGCTCAGGAAATGGAAGATGATGCTGCAGAAGCAGAAAATGCACAGGCTGTAAATTCAGATCAACCACAGCGTGATAGCCCTTGGCTGTTAACACCAACCTTTAGCGTAGACCCAAAGTTGGGTAGAAATGTTGGTGGCATTGCCGCTTACCTGCATCGGTTTGACGACGCATCACCGGTGTCGCTAAGCGGCGCGACCCTTTCCTACTCAAATACTGACTCTTTGGTCAGCGCAATGTTTACGGACCTTTATTGGGGTGCTGATCATCACCGGCTAACTGCTGGTGTGGCTTACGGCGATATTAACAACGAATATGACGATTTTTTGGGCAGTGGTAAAACTGTTGAAACTACGGACGACCTAAAAACACTATTTATGCGCTACCGGTACAGAGTGGTAGGCGATTGGTTTTTCGGCGGTCAACTCGTGCGTACGAACTATGTTATCGGTGTTCCAACGTCGGATGAAATGGCTAGTAACCAAGTCGGTCTAATGGGATTTAATGCAACTGGGGTCGGCTTTGTCGTGGAGAGGGATTCGCGCAACCACGTGCGGAACCCGACCTCGGGAAGCCACTTTGTTGTCGACGGCACGCGGTATAGTAGCAGTGACGATGAGCCAATCCTCGACAACGGTGACCTGCTTGAGGAACTTCTGCCAGAAGATTCACTCCTAGACAGTAATAGCGATTTTGATGTGTTGCGTGGAAATTTTAATCACTACAGTTCTCTTGGCCATTGGTTTACTGGAGTGGATGCCCCGGAAACGGTGCTGGCCGTGCAAGCCTATACACGGCTCACCCATGACGCCCCCGTCTCGGGTTATTCGTCGGTAATTGTACCGGGGTACACCCGAGGCAATTATTTAGGAGAGAATTCGGTTGGAGGCCAATTTGATCTTCGTATGCCGCTTTCCAAGCGCTGGGGTGTTGTTGTTTTTGGTGGGATAGGTTGCTTATTTGGCGACGGCATAGGATCAAACGCCACCTCCCAAAGCTGTAGCGATGAGCTTTATCCGGGCGTTGGTGCGGGCGTGAGTTGGCTTGTGAAGCCCGAATCTGGAGTGGTCATGCGTATGGAAGCTGCCAAAGGATCTGGTGATAACTCAGCGGTCTACCTGAGGTTTGGCCATCCTTTTTGATGGTAGGGTTCAAAAGGGGTGAAAAACACCTCATCGGGTCACGCTGTTGGGCACGTATAGTTCACTAACTACTTTCATAGACGTCGGATTGAATACGCCATGCTGCTGACCACTTCTACTCGCCTTCGCTGGCTACTCCTCATAGCACTCCTGAGCGCCTCTAAGGCGTGGGCGCTAGCCCCCGAGGCTATTCAGGGAGAAACCCTAGGTGAGATGATCAACGCGCTGCAAAATCGACACTATGAGGGTAAGAGCTATGATGATGCGCTCTCAGCTGCTCATTTAGATGCTTATATAGACACGCTGGATCCCCAGAAGATGTTTTTCACTCTCGACGACGTCAAGAGCTTTCAGGTGTACAGAACAGCGCTTGACGATGCCGGCCGAGAGGGAAACCTTGATCCTGCCTTTACGATTTTCACCAAATATCAAACAAACCTGAAAGCGCGTCTGGAAGCGATATTAGCGGAGCTTCCTACCGCGGTGCCGGAGTTCGACTACAGCCTTTCTGAGTATTTACCAATAGATGGTGATGACGTTGCCTGGGCGGCATCTTCGAGTGAGCTAGACGATCGCTGGCGCAAGCGATTAAAAAATCAGGCACTCAGCCTGAAGCTCGCAGACAAATCCGTGGATGAGATAGCGCCCACACTTATCAAACGATATAGCAATCAGCTCAACAGACTGCAGCAGTACAATGAGCGTGATGTGTTTGCGATCTACGCTAACGCATTAACGGAACTGTATGACCCTCACACCTCGTACTTCTCGCCCAGACGCGCCGAGAATTTCGACATCAACATGAGCCTGTCTTTTGATGGTATTGGTGCAGTCCTGCAGGTCGATGATGAATACACCAAAGTGGTTCGATTAGTTCCCGCAGGGCCCGCGGACAAACAAGGGGACCTCTCGCCCTCTGACCTCATTATTGGCGTTGGACAAGGCGCTGAAGGCCCCATCGAAGATGTGGTGGGTTGGCGCTTGGATGAAGTGGTCGATCTAATTCGAGGCCCTCGAGAGACAACGGTTAGGCTTGAGGTAATCCCCGGTAAGGGCAAAACAGACCAGCGGCAAGTGGTTGCGATTGAGCGCAACAAGGTGAAGTTAGAGGAGCAGGCAGCACAGAGCGAATTGTTAGAGCTCGAAGACGTAGATGGCGCCAGCCGAAAAGTGGGTGTCATCGAGATACCCGCCTTTTACATCGATTTTGCGGCCCTCAGGCGCGGGGATGAAGACTACAAGTCGACCACCCGGGATGTTAAAAAATTAATTGAAGAACTGCAGGCACAAGGTGCGGAAGCCTTGGTTATTGATCTCCGTAACAACGGTGGTGGTTCATTACAAGAGGCTAATGATCTTACCGGGCTGTTTATTGAGTATGGACCTACGGTCCAGATACGAAGTGCCGAACGGAAGGTATGGCGCGATGGTAAACGACGGCGCTCTACCTACTACCAAGGTCCAGTAGCTGTATTGATCAATCGGCTGAGCGCCTCTGCCTCGGAAATCTTCGCGGGGGCTATACAGGACTACGGTCGAGGTATTGTTCTGGGCGACCGCTCCTTTGGTAAAGGGACTGTTCAAACACTGCTTGGCATGCCTGAGGGGCAACTCAAAGTCACCGAAAGCAAGTTTTATCGCATTTCCGGGGACTCGACCCAGCATAGAGGTGTGGTACCAGATATTGATTTTCCTTCGCTTTTTGACCCCGACGAAATCGGAGAGAGTGCCCTCGATAATGCCCTTGACTGGGATCAAATTTCCCCGGTTAGGCACCGAGAGTACAACCTCTTCTCTTCACTGCTACCCACTATCAACGAGCGTCACGAAAGCAGAATCGAAAAAGATCCCGACTATATTTATCTGGTAGACCAAGTTTTGATGGCAACGGAAACCCGCGGTCTAAAGACATTGCCACTCAACGAAAAAGAGCGGGTAGCACTTCGTGATTCTCAAGAGCAAAAGGCCCTTGAAATTGAAAATAAGCGCCGCGAGGCGCAGGGACTGGAACCTCTAGATAGCCTTCGTGAAGAAACAGCTGAGGCGACCAGCGACGCCGCAGAGGACGAAGACGTGGCAGTAGACGATAACGAGGCTTTAAATACGCTGGGTAACGTAGCGGAAGATGCAGAAGCGGTAAGCGAAGCAGATGAGGCAGAAGATGAGGCTGGCGACGTACTGCTAATCGAGGCAGGCCGAATTCTCGCCGATGTCCTAGCCCTCACCGGAGCCTCAAATAACGCAAATTCGGCTACTGCGCAGCGCTAATTCGTTCAAGACCATGCATGTAGGGGCGCAACACCTCAGGTATGAGGACGTCGCCGCCTGCCTCTTGATAGTTCTCAAGAATGGCCACCAACGTACGACCCACGGCTAGCCCCGAGCCATTGATTGTGTGAAGCGGCTCGGGCTTACCCGTGGCAGGGTTGCGCCATCGGGCCTGCATGCGCCTCGCCTGATAGGCGCCATAATTTGAACAGCTGGAAATTTCTCGATACGCGTCCTGTCCCGGCAGCCACACTTCAAGATCGTAAGTAAGCTGCGCACCAAAACCTAGGTCACCACCGCACAAAATCACCTTTCGATACGGCAGCTCTAGAGAACGCAGAATGTGCTCCGCATGTGCTGTTAAAGACTCAAGCGCTTCATCTGACTGAGAAGGCCGCACAAGCTGCACTAGCTCAACTTTTTCAAACTGGTGCTGGCGAATGAGTCCACGAGTATCACGGCCGTAGCTGCCCGCCTCGCTCCTAAAACATGGGGTATGGGCAACGTAACGTATACCCAATTCACCAAATTCTTGATCCTCAAAAATACGATCCCGAGCAATATTGGTGACAGGTACTTCTGCTGTCGGGATGAGGTAATAGTCCTGATCGCCTTGGATGCGGAATAAGTCTTCCTCAAACTTTGGAAGTTGCCCGGTACCAATCAGTGATTCGCGATTCACAATATAGGGAACGTAAATTTCAGTGTAGCCATGAACGACAATGTGTTCGTTAAGCATGAATTGCACTAGTGCTCGATGCAGGCGCGCTAATGCACCGCTCATTACCGTAAACCGAGAGCCCGTGATTTTTCCGGCGGTTCCGGCGTCTAGTTGCCCCGATAACTCCCCAATATCGACATGATCTAAGGGCTCAAAATCAAAAGCTTTGGGCTCACCCCAGGTCAATACCTCGTGGTTATCTTCCTCCGTTGCACCCGCAGGCACTCGGGCATCTGGCGCATTTGGTGTGGCCAGTAACAGGTCGTGTAACGCCTCTTGGGCCTGCCTGGCTTCTTCAGTCGCTATTGTGATGTCGCCGCTGATTTTTTCCAGCAGCTCAGCAACTTCCGCCTTGGCTTCCTCAACACTGCGCCCCTGCCCCACTAATTCACCAATTTTCTTGGAGGCAGACTTCCTGTCGGCAAGCAAACCCTGTGCACGAATATCAGCCTGCTTTCGACGGGCGTCAAGCTCGAGAAAGTGATCGACAGGAAATTCGTAACCCTTAAGCTTTAGTGCCGCAGCGATAGCCGTCGGATCTTCGCGAACGACTTTAATGTCAAGCATTGTGGTGCCTCCCCAGAGACCTTAGAGGTTAAATTTGCGGCCGCATCATAACGTGTTCATCAATTTTTTGCCGGCTTTCAGCTGAGCCACCGAGCGAATTGCGCACCAAAATAAACGCCGGCAAAACAACTGACAAGGCTGGCAAACGCATAAACCAATGAGAGCACCCACTCACCGCGCTCAATCATTAGCAGTAACTCTAGCGAGAATGTTGAAAAAGTTGTGAAACCACCGAGGAACCCCACCAACAGTACCAATCGAGCCGCCTCATGAACACAATGACGCTCTAAAAGGATAAACACGACACCGATACCCAGCGACCCCAGCACATTGACAGACAGCGTAGCTATGGGCCAACCCCCAGCCGGATAGAAGGCCTTGATTAATAAGCCGGCGCCGTAGCGAGCTACCGCGCCCAAACTGCCCCCCAATGCCACCCATAAAATCGAGCTGATCAAAGCTTAGCCCTTTCTTTCGCCTGCTGGTCTAGGTTTCTCAAGTGCTGCAATTTTTCGCTGATACGCCCCTCGAGGCCTCGCTCTGTAGGTCGGTAAAACTGCGTTGCGGTCATGCCTTCTGGAAAATAGCGTTCATTAGCTGCGTAGCCCTCAGGTTCGTCGTGGGCGTATCGATAATTATCTCCAAAGCCTTGATCACGCATTAACGCCGATGGTGCATTACGCAGATGATTGGGAACTTCGAGACTGCCCTGGCTATCAACCAAGCGTTTGGCTTCATTAAATGCGTTGTAGACGGCGTTACTTTTTGCAGCACAGGCCAGATAAATGATGGCTTGTGCAAGCGTCAATTCGCCCTCAGGGCTACCTAGGCGTTCCTGTATCTGCCAAGCGTTTAGCGCAATCTCTAATGCCCTTGGATCGGCATTACCGATATCTTCGCTAGCCATTCGCACTACCCGTCTAGCGATGTAAAGCGGATCGCAGCCGCCATCTAACATACGTACAAACCAATAAAGGCTGGCATCAGGGTCAGAGCCGCGGACACTCTTGTGCAGCGCACTGATCTGGTCATAAAACGCGTCGCCGCCTTTATCAAAACGCCGGGGGCTGCCCTGCCCTAGCTCCTCAAGCACCTTCTGATCTATGGTTTTTCGCCCATCCTCAACCCTGGCCAAGTCAGCGGCGATTTCTAGTTGCCCAAGCGCACGGCGAGCGTCCCCATCAGCCTGCAAGGCAAGGGCCTCTAAAATTTTGGTCTCAGCGTGTAATTCAGGCAGTTCAGCCGCCAAAGCCCGCTTCAAGATTGTGACAAGGTGATGCTGCTCTAACCCCCGCAGTCGATAGACGCGCACTCTAGATAGCAGGGCTGCATTGACCTCAAAAGACGGGTTTTCAGTGGTCGCTCCAATAAATGTAATCGTTCCATCCTCAACGTGGGGCAGAAACGCATCTTGCTGGGCTTTGTTAAATCGATGGACTTCATCAACAAACAGGACCGTTCGTAGCCCTTGGGATAATCCCACGCGAGCCGACTCAATGACCTGTCGGATTTCTTTTACCCCCGATAGGACAGCAGAAATCGGGTAAAACTGAGCTTTTGCGGTTCCTGCGCAAAGACGCGCCAGTGTCGTCTTACCCACCCCTGGAGGGCCCCATAGCAAGAACGAGTGCAGATTCCCTGCTTCAAGGGCCATAGCAAGTGGAGCATCGGGACCTAGAATGTGTTCCTGGCCTACAAAACTCGCCAAACTGCTTGGGCGCAACCGTGACGCAAGCGGCCCCAGCTTACCCGCAGGTTCTTCGAATAGTGTGGACTGTGTTGTCGACAATCCCTACCCCTCCGTTAAGGTTTGACAATGGTGATGTCAGCCTCAGTCGGCGGCATGAATACGAAATCTGCGGCCGTTAATTCACTGGATTTGGCGGGGCTAAGGCTGAAGTTTATGCGTTGATCGAGGTTGTCAGTGACGATTACCGCTGTCGGAACGCCCTGATCGATCATTACTTTCATGGAAGTGAACATGGCGTTGGGTTTTAGTGGCACAAGCTGCAAATAGGTTGGCTCGCGCGTTACCGTGTAATGCCCACCTAGTACCTCCTCATCTGCGAGTAGAATCCCTAGAGGAGAATTGAGTTGGCCCTGTAAAGGCCGTCTAACCACCGTTGCCAGATCTTCATCGTGCTGCCAGAAAAACTCGCCATCGCTGACGAGCAGTTGCTTGCCGGGGCTGGTGATTTGCCATTTAAAAAAATGAGGTCGCAGTAGCGCGAATACGCCGCTGCTTTGCGCGGTTAAAGTGCCGCTGGCGTTAATGATTTCCTGAGTGAAGCTTCCTTCGATCGATTCAATGTTGCCAAGCAATCCGTCGGCTTTCGCTTCTCTTGCCAAGCCGATCAGAAGCCAAAGACACAATAACGCGACAGTCCACCATCGCCATTTATTGCCGACAAGTGGTGTCATCTTCAGTCCTCCACAGGAGGGGGTGCGAGAACCTCCCTTTGCCCGTTAGTTCCCATTGTTGAGACGACGCCCGCCTGTTCCATGCTTTCAATCAGCCTAGCGGCGCGGTTATAACCAATCCGGAGCTTGCGCTGTACGCTGGAAATCGAGGCGCGCCTACTTGTAGTGACATAATGTACCGCTTCGTCATACAAGGCATCTGCCTCTGGATTTTCATCGTCTGAGGCCGCAGATTGTAGCTCCCCAGCAGTAACTGGAGTCTGGCCTCCTTCGTCCAATAAACCCTCAATGAACTGTGGCTCGCCACGCCGCTTCCAGTCTGCAACTACCCGATGAACTTCATCATCGGAGCAAAAAGCACCGTGCACGCGCACCGGGACACTTGAGCCCGCAGGGAGATAAAGCATGTCGCCGTTACCCAATAGCTGCTCAGCACCGCCCTGATCAAGGATCGTTCTTGAGTCGACTTTAGAGCTCACTGCAAAGCCTATACGAGTTGGAATATTTGCCTTGATCAAGCCAGTAATCACGTCGACCGAAGGCCTTTGAGTAGCGAGAATAAGATGTATACCGGCCGCGCGAGCCTTCTGGGCGATTCGTGCAATTAACTGCTCAACCTTTTTACCAACAATCATCATCATGTCAGCAAACTCATCGATGACAACGACGATACTAGGCAGAGGTTCTAAGGTAGGTTGGACCTGCTCCTCAACGGGGATCATTGAGAGCTGGTCCGGCTTCCAGACAGGATCTTCAATAGGAGCCCCGGCAGCGATTGCATCGCTTACTTTGCGATTGTAACCAGCGAGATTACGCACGCCTAGCAGAGCCATAAGTTTGTAGCGCCTCTCCATCTCGGCGACACACCAGCGAAGGCCATTAGCAGCATCTTTCATATCCGTGATAACCGGAGTTAAAAGGTGCGGGATACCATCATACACAGACAACTCTAGCATTTTGGGATCGATCAAAATCAATCGAACTTGTTCAGGACTGCTCTTAAAAAGCAGACTTACTAGCATGCAGTTCACACCCACAGACTTTCCCGAGCCGGTTGTGCCCGCAACCAGAAGGTGCGGCATCTTCCCCAGATCAGCGACGATAGGTGCCCCAGCAATGTCATGCCCCAGAGCTAAAGTTAAGTTGGATTTTGAATCGTCAAAAGTTTGTGATGCCAAAACTTCTTTAAAATTGACGGTCTGACGATCTGCGTTAGGTATTTCTATGCCTACGACACTTTTCCCGGGAATAACTTCCACAACCCGAACCGAAATAACCGCCAGCGACCGCGCAAGATCTTTGGCTAAATTTGAAATACGTGAGACCTTCACTCCGGCAGCGGGTTGAATTTCAAATCGCGTGACAACCGGACCGGGATAGACCGCAGTCACCTCAGCGGTAACACCAAAGTCCTGAAGCTTGAGCTCCAACAGTCTCGAAAGCGATTCCAACTCCTCCTTCGTGTAGCCCCTAGGCCCGGTCTCGGCGGCAACGTCAAGCAGGTCCAGGGGCGGAACCTCACCGACAATGGGAGTATCAAACAGGGGTTTTTGTCGCTCTTTTTCAATGCGCTGGCTGGGCACAGGGCGTGGTTCGGGGGCTTTTATTTTGGGCGGGTTCTTTTTCTTTTGCGCGACGTAGTCTTCGATAACGGCCTTGCGTTCAACCTGTTGTTTTTCACGCTCCCGGCGCTCCCGACGATCAGCGAGTCGATCTCTGGTGTGCAGCAACCAATTCCAAAACCGAGCACAGCCCTCGATAAGCCTGCTGCCCAATTCATCGATCACCCTCAACCAGCTGATATCAGCGAAAATAGTAATGCCTAGAAAGAACACCGCAAGCAACAGCAGGCGCGCGCCCACAGAACTAAACGCCGTATCGAAACCCAAACCAATACTCGCGCCAAGAATGCCACCGGCACCTTGGGGTAAGTCTGCATTTCCGCTGTCGTTCAGGGCTGCGAGTGACGTAGCAGCCAAAACTACGAGAATCAACCCAAGGGCGCGCAAACCAAAAACCGTCCAGTCGGTTGGATTTCGAGCCTCCCTAACAAATAAAAAGCGAACCGCTTGGTAGCCCAGCAGGCCAGGTATCAAAAAGGCGCCATACCCTAGCAATGAAAAAAGCACATCGCTCAGAAATGCACCGGTAATACCCGCCAAGTTTTGAATGTCACCGCCACCGCTTGAAGACCACCCAGGATCACTACTGTTATGGCTTACCAATGCCAACAAAACCAGCAGACAAGCCGCTCCAATAGCGATAAAGAGCGCATCTTTAGGTCCTCGGGATTCTGGACTGAGATCCTGTGCGGATTTTGATGATTTTCGTGGGGCTGACAACGAATCAACGTCCTTTTATTGAAAACGAGATGTTATCATGGCGAAGTCATCAATGTGATGAATCGTCTTCGTTCCCTTATAGCTAAGTGTTTATTTTATGAGCCAGCCACAACACCATCGCCTTATCATTTTGGGTTCTGGGCCTGCGGGTTATACCGCCGCAATTTATGCAGCCCGAGCAAACCTCAACCCAGTTGTTATTACCGGGATCCAACAAGGGGGGCAACTTACAACGACGACTGAAGTCGAAAATTGGCCGGGAGGTGCGTCAGATCTGCAAGGTCCTCAACTCATGGTCGAAATGCAGGCGCATGTGGAGCGGCTAGATGCAGCCATCCTATTCGACCACATTGAGAAAGTTGACCTAGATAGCCGCCCTTTTCGGCTAGGCGGCAGCCAAGACTACACCTGTGACGCGTTAATCATCGCTACCGGGGCGTCAGCCCAGTATTTGGGGCTGCCCAGTGAAGAGGCCTTTATGGGGCGTGGCGTTAGCGCCTGTGCCACTTGTGACGGCTTTTTTTATCGCGGTAAAGAGGTCGCAGTTGTAGGTGGTGGCAATACGGCCGTTGAAGAGGCCCTTTACCTGAGCAACTTGTGCAGCCGTGTTCATCTTGTGCACCGACGAGACTCATTGCGGTCAGAGAAGGTGTTACAAGATCGGTTGTTTGCCCGAGAAAAGGAGGGAAAGGTTGTTATCCATTGGCACCAAACCTTGGATGAGGTTCTAGGAGATAATTCTGGAGTAACCGGCTTGCGTCTCCGCTCTACCCTAGATAACAGCGCCAAGGAGCTTGAGCTTGCAGGGGTATTTATTGCCATTGGCCACAAACCCAACACGGATATTTTTGACCAGCAATTATCCATGGAAGGCGGCTACATACAGGTAAATTCCGGTGTCGATGGTGAGGCCACACACACAAGTGTGCCGGGAGTTTTTGCCGCCGGTGATGTCGCAGATCATATCTACCGTCAAGCGATCACCTCAGCGGGCTTTGGCTGCATGGCTGCACTAGATGCTGAAAAATACCTCGATGAATTAAATAGCTGAGTTCAACCCTTTGCCCGACTTTGAATTTCCCGCGAGCATTGAGGCATTAAAAGAACCCAACGGGCTTCTCGCTATGGGGGGGGATCTCTCTCCCGAGCGACTTTTACTTGCCTACAGTCGGGGAATTTTCCCTTGGTTCAGCAGCGACGAACCAATACTCTGGTGGGCGCCAGATCCGAGAGCAATACTTGAGCCTTCTGAATTTATTGTTTCAAAATCTTTCGGTAAATCATTAAAAAAGCGCGGCTACCGGCTGTCTTTAAACAAGGAATTTTCATCAGTTGTGAAGGCTTGCGCGGCACCTCGTCCCTCGCAGGAGGGAACTTGGATTCTTCCTTCCATGATAAGCGCTTACAGCGCCCTTCATCGGCTCGGATATGCCCATTCGATAGAGGTATGGTGTGAAGACAATCTCATCGGAGGGCTTTACGGGGTTTGTATTGGTAAGGCTTTTTTTGGGGAGTCGATGTTCTCTGTTAAGACAGACGCATCAAAAACTGCCTTAGCGTCCTTAGCGTATATTGGGCAAATGGGGTATTTTAAGCTTATTGATTGCCAAGTAGAGAGCCAGCATCTGACCTCAATGGGTGCACGTTCGCTAGATAGAGCAGTCTTTGAACACAAACTCGAAAACGCTATAAGTGACGATATGGAGCAAGTTCAACAAATCATTCAGGGTGTTAAACCCAGCACAATGCACCGTGTGCCCTGGGCGAGCATGCTACCGGAGTCTTCGGTAGAGTTGTTTTTGTGGCTTAATACATGACGGCGTCACTGCGTGACATTCGGGTTTACACGACATTCCCCCATGCTTGTAGCTATCTTCCAGATCAGGAAGCGACGACTCTGTTCATCGATCCCCGTCAAACGCTCTCTCAAGCGCTTTACACGCAACTTTCACTGATGGGATTTCGAAGAAGTGGGGATCATCTCTACCGGCCCCACTGCAGTCAATGTAGTGCCTGCGTACCATCTCGAGTTCCGGTCGCAGAATTTAATTGGTCTAAAAGTCAAAAGCGCGTGTGGCGTAAAAACCAAGATTTGCGGATTCAGGAAGACGCCTCTATTGATGACGATGAGGCCTACGCGCTGTATGAACGCTATATCATAGGGCGGCACGCCGATGGAGACATGTTTCCTCCCGAACGAGATCAATACCGATCGTTCTTAAATAACGGCTTAGGGTGCACCCGTTATTTTCGATTTTACGACGGTGATCGCCTTATTGCTGTGGTTGTTGCAGACCAAATGCTTGACGGACTTTCCGCAATTTATACGTTTTATGACCCCGAGCATGAGGCAAGAAGCTTGGGGACGTATGCCGTTTTGTTTCAGATTGACCTTATGCAAACAGCTGAGCTTGATTATGTCTATTTGGGTTATTGGATAAACAACTGCGACAAAATGAATTATAAATCCCGCTTCCAGCCCCTCGAGTTATTTCGAGGTGGCAGCTGGCAAATATCTCAGTCTACCCGCCCTGTTAGCGACATAAGTCATGGGGTACCTATGCGGTTTGTAGATAATCCGACCTAGCAGCACTTTTGAAGAGCGATAGTTTCGGGTAAAGTGCCGCCCACATCATTTGGGATGGCAACGTAAATGGCCAAAGAAGATCAGATTGAAATGGAAGGGGAAATCATTGATACCCTTCCCAACACTACGTTCCGTGTGCGTCTTGAAAATGGCCACGTGGTCACAGCACATATTTCAGGGAAAATGCGTAAAAACTACATTCGCATACTTACCGGGGATAAAGTCAGGGTCGAAGTCACGCCCTATGATTTAACGAAAGGGCGTATTACCTACCGAGAGAGATAAACATTGGTGGGTACGGTGCACCACCCCAGTGGCCAGCAGGTAGGCCTTGGGGGCTGCGGGAGCACTTTGAAGCGGCTACGCTGCGACGGCATTGTCATGAGGTCTCAGTGTGCTGAGCTGAGCCGGTACTGTACACAACCTCCACGAGACACGCGCAGCACCCTGAGGTGCCTTAGCCCTTATGCCTCTACTGGGGCCTCAGACTCGCTCTCAACACTGACCACTAGCTCACTGCGATCATCCTTCAAGGTGACTAAAGCCGTCCCACCTTTGCTGAGTGCGCCAAACAGCACCATATCGGCGAGGGGCTTTTTAATGTGCTCCTGAATCACACGAGCCATAGGCCTAGCGCCCATGGTTCGATCGTAGCCTGTTTCAACCAGCCACAATCTAGCCTCTTCATCGACCTCCAACTGGACCCGCTTTTCATCAAGCTGCCCCTGAAGTTCGGTCAAGAATTTATCGACCACCGTGAGTATGACGTCTTCTCCTAGAGGCTCGAAGGGAATGATCGCATCGAGGCGATTTCGAAACTCTGGTGTAAACATTCGATTTATGGCTTCAAGAGCATCTGTGCTGTGATCCTGCTGGGTAAATCCGATCGAGCGGCGACTGACATTCTCTGCCCCCGCGTTAGTTGTCATTACTAAAATCACATTGCGAAAATCAGCTTTTCGTCCATTGTTATCAGTCAGTGTGCCGTGGTCCATTACCTGTAATAGCAGATTAAACACTTCAGGATGCGCCTTCTCGACTTCATCGAGTAAGACGACTGAATGGGGGTGCTTGGTGACAGCGTCAGTGAGAAGCCCACCCTGATCAAAGCCAACATAGCCTGGAGGCGCGCCTATAAGCCTCGAGACGGTATGTCGTTCCATATACTCAGACATATCAAATCTTGTGAGTTCAAGCCCCAATTGCAGTGCTAACTGCTTTGTGACTTCGGTTTTCCCCACACCGGTAGGTCCTGCCAGTAAAAACGAGCCAATAGGTTTATCACCCGAGCGCAGCCCTGCCCTAGCCAATTTGATCGATGCCACGAGTTGCGTCACCGCCTTGCTCTGCCCAAACACAACCATTTGCAGGTTTGACTCGAGCTTCTCCAGCAAGTCTCGGTCGTCAGACGTGACCGTTTTCGGGGGAATCCGCGCTATCTTGGCCACTACGGACTCGATATCTCCGGCGCCAATAACTTTTTTACGCTTACTGACGGGAAGCAGCTGCTGATAAGCGCCAGCCTCGTCGATCACATCGATAGCTTTGTCGGGTAAAAAGCGATCGGTAATGTATCGCGCGGCCATCTCAGTGGCGACCCGCAAAGCTCGGTCGCTATAGCGCAGCCCATGATGATCTTCAAAACGACTCTTGAGTCCCTTGAGAATTTTGTAAGCATCGTCCACAGATGGCTCAAGGACATCAATCTTCTGAAAACGCCTACTCAAGGCTTTATCTTTATCAAAAATTCCACGGTATTCGGCGTAAGTTGTTGACCCGATGCAGCGCATCTTACCCGAGCTAAGCAGGGGCTTGAGTAAATTCGAGGCATCCATAACACCTCCCGAAGCAGCTCCCGCACCAATGATCGTGTGGATTTCATCGATAAATAAAATGGCGTTATCACGCTCTTTTAAGTTAGCCAACAATCCCTTAAAGCGTTTTTCAAAATCGCCTCGGTACTTGGTGCCCGCTAATAGTGCCCCTAGGTCGAGTGAGTACACGACTGCTCCCTGCAGGGTCTCGGGTACGTTGCCGTCCACGATCATTTTGGCCAGTCCCTCAGCGATGGCTGTTTTGCCAACACCAGACTCTCCTACCAAAAGCGGATTATTCTTGCGTCGTCTCGCCAGTATTTGCGCAACACGCTCTACTTCAGCAAGCCGTCCAATTAAAGGGTCAATCTGCCCAGACTTCGCTTCCTCGTTTAAATCGGTCGCATAGGTATCTAGAGGGGCTTCAGAGGCTTCTGCGGGCTCCTCCTCACCAAACTCCCCTTCTGATCGAGGGCCTTCTTCAGACTCGTCATCTTTTGCTATGCCGTGGGTAATAAAATTAACGACATCAAGTCGGGAGACATTTTGGCTTTTAAGAAAATAGACAGCCTGTGACTCCTGCTCAGAAAAAATGGCTACCAAAATATTAGCGCCTGTGACTTCGCTCTTTCCAGAACTCTGTACGTGAAACACGGCGCGCTGAAGTACTCGTTGAAACCCCAATGTCGGTTGGGTGTCTCGACCATCCTCCTCATCACCCAGCAAAGGGGTCGTCGAATCGATAAACTCAACGAGGTCTCCGCGTAGGGCATCGATATCGACACTGCAGGCCGTCATTACCGTTAGCGAAGCAGCGTCTTCAAGCAATGCGAGGAGGAGATGCTCGACTGTGATGAACTCGTGGCGACGCGAACGGGCCGTTCTGAACGCGTCGTTTAATACGGTTTCCAGCTCTTTACTCAACATACCCAGTTACCTCTAATTACTCGTCATCAGTCGGTTCAACTTCACACAATAGCGGATGTCCGCTATCTCTGGCATAGGTGTTCACTTGGGTAGCCTTGCTTTCTGCGATATCTCGAGGATATACACCGCAAACCCCCTTGCCCTTGGTATGCACCATGAGCATGATTTGTGTCGCCTGCTCTCGCCCCAATCTAAAATAAGATTCAAGAATCTCCACAACAAATTCCATTGGAGTGTAATCGTCGTTCAGCAGCACCACCTGAAATAGTGGCGGACGTTTTAACTTGGGTTTCGCCGGCGCAACTGCAAGATCTCCTTCATCGTCGCGATCGGCTTTGTCCGGTGGGCCCATTTGCCAGCTATACATGTGTGTCATCATTCCTAGATTATATGTCAGGGTAGCCTAAAATTAGCCACATCATATTTGTGGGCAACTCGAGGGCAGCCAGCCCCCGCGCGTTAGATTTGCAAACTGCCACTCCCACCCCGCACACCCTATGCTGGATTGTGCTGACTTCACCCTGAGGTTCGCTGTAAATCACCTAAATAAACCTTTATTTGGGCCTGTAGTGCAAACCTAGATGGTCCCGAGATGGGCATATAAGTCACGTAGCGCTACAGCTGTAAGAAGCAAGCCATCGGATCACCCCAGATATGCCCTACAAGCTGCTATTGGAGATATCTACGACCTGAGCAGCCAGCCGGTTTACCCCAAAGGACAATGTGTTCAAGTTGATATATCGGGCCTAAGACAACCATTGCCACCTGCCCCAAGCTCCTGTTTTTTCTGTTCGCTAAATTATGCGCTCACCGAGCAGGCATAAGGGGGTTAACGTCGCTCGACTCGTAGAAGGTGCCGCCAGCAGCTTTGCTTTTCAGCTTCAATAAGCTCCGGTTTAGGAACACCGGAAGCATTAAAAAAAAAGCCCGATAAATCGGACTTTAATCATTAACAACAATTGCTTACATGGCTTTTATTATGGCTTTTCCGAAGTCAGAACATGAGACCAAAGTAGCCCCGTCCATCAATCGCTCAAAGTCATAAGTCACGGTTTTGGCTTGAATCGCACCGTTCACACCATCGACGATAAGATCTGCGGCCTCATTCCATCCTAGGTGGCGCATCATCATTTCGGCCGACAAAATCAACGAGCCCGGATTAACCTTGTCCTGACCAGCGTATTTAGGTGCTGTTCCGTGGGTGGCTTCAAACAATGCAACGGTATCGGAAAGGTTAGCGCCAGGAGCGATACCAATTCCACCGACCTGAGCGGCCAAAGCATCGGAAAGATAATCACCATTAAGATTCAAAGTTGCGACTACACTGTATTCCTTTGGACGCGTCAAAACCTGCTGCAGCATGGCATCAGCAATCACATCTTTAATGATGATCGGATCACCGGTTATTGGGTTTTTGATTTCCACCCACGGACCACCGTCTACTAACTGCCCGCCAAACTCTTCCTGAGCAAGCTCGTAACCCCAATCCCGAAATGCCCCCTCGGTAAATTTCATGATGTTGCCTTTGTGTACAAGGGTGACAGATGGCAGATTTTGATCGATGGCATACTGAATAGCTTTACGAACCAAGCGCTTGGTTCCCGCAGAGGAGACAGGCTTTATGCCAATGCCTACGTCCGTTGGAAAACGAATCTTTGTCGCGCCCATTTCATTAATGATGAAATCAACAACCTTTTGCGCTTCAGGTGTTCCAGCCTGATATTCGATGCCCGCATATATATCTTCCGAATTCTCTCGAAAGATCACCATGTTGCAGTCTTCAGGGCGACGTACAGGAGAAGGGACACCCTCAAACCAGCGAACCGGCCGCAGGCAGGTGTAAAGATCTAGCTCTTGACGCAGCGCCACGTTGAGTGAGCGAAAGCCTCCACCTACCGGGGTTGTCAATGGTCCCTTGATAGCGACGGCATAGGTTTTTATGGCCTCCAGCGTCTCCTCAGGAAACCAGTCCCCTTCGTACAATTCAGCCGCTTTTTCACCGGTGTATATCTCCATCCAAGATATGGCCTTTTGCCCCCCGTAGGCCTTGTCTACTGCGGCATTGACGACATCAATCATTACCGGCGTAATGTCGACACCAATTCCGTCACCTTCGATGTAAGGGATGATAGGCTTGTCAGGCACAGACAGGCTGCTGTCCTCGTTGACTGTGATCACGTCTCCGCTTTCCGGAACCTTAATGTGCTTGTATGACATATTGCGAGAATCCTATTTTTAGTTTAATTCAGTTGTTTCGATGGATTCCGTTCCAATGACATGCGACAACATACAATTGTGCGCCCGTTCTAGGGGCCATCGGCTGTATGTGGCTTTCATGGAACGCTATTGGATGATGACCACTGGCCATCTCCCCCGGGGTGTAAGTCTATCATTAATCAGGAGGAACTGGG
Source organism: marine gamma proteobacterium HTCC2080 (assembly GCA_000169115.1). Taxonomy (GTDB): domain Bacteria; phylum Pseudomonadota; class Gammaproteobacteria; order Pseudomonadales; family Halieaceae; genus Luminiphilus. Next base: position 123,486 of record AAVV01000002.1, on the reverse strand, counting down.
ATTGCCGGATATAATTCTGCTGAACAAACCCTTTCGAGTCCTCAGCCAGTTCAGCGATAGAGACAATGACCCACCGAGGCTAACCCTTGCCAACTTATTGTCCGCACCGGAGTTCCGTGTTGCAGGACGTCTTGACTATGACTCGGAGGGCCTGACCCTGCTAACGGACGATGGCAAGCTTCAGCAACAGATTGCTAATCCTAAGTTCAAGGTCTGGAAAACCTACTGGGTTCAAGTTGAGGGGGCTCCGAAACAGCAGGCTATTGAGCAACTCACCTCTGGCGTAGTTCTGAACGACGGTCTAACAAAACCTGCGAAGGTTCGGGCCATCGATCCTCCGGACTTGTGGGAAAGATCGCCGTCAGTCAGGTTTAGAGCGCACATTCCTGACGCATGGCTGGAAATTTCGATTCAGGAGGGGCGTAATCGTCAGATACGAAGAATGACCGCTGCGGTCAATTTACCCACGCTGAGGCTGGTCCGTATTGCCATTGGTGATTGGGAAATAGGCAATTTACAGCCTGGGGAATATGTAAAGCACTCCATCGGTCGCAAACGATGAGTGACCGCTGGCGACCCAACGTAACCGTTGCAGCCGTCGTGGTTAAAGACAACCATTACCTTATGGTTGAAGAACTTCCCCAGGGCGCTGAAGAGCCGGTTCTAAATCAACCCGCCGGGCACTTGGAACAAGGTGAGAGTCTGGTCGAGGCGGTACGCCGCGAAGTGCTCGAAGAAACTCGCTGGGAGGTCGAGGTCTCCGGGTATCTTGGTGTGGCGATGTTGACAGCCAACAACGGCACGACTTACCTACGCCATACTTTTCTCTGTTCTCCGCTATTGGAGCATAGCGATCGACACCTTGATAACGGTATCATTGGCGCTCATTGGATGAGCTTTGACGAGATTGAACGCCTAGAGCCTATCCATAGAAGCCACCTGGTGCTTAAGGTGCTGCGCCAGTGCAGAGCCGGCCAATGTGCACCACTTTCACTCATCATAGAATCCTGAGTTTATGAGCAATCCCAGTCCTAGCACCGTCATTGTTGGAATGTCTGGGGGAGTAGACTCTTCGGTTGCTGCCTTGCTACTGCGCGATCAGGGTTATCGTGTTGAAGGCCTGTTCATGAAAAATTGGGATGAAGATGACGGCACCGACTATTGTACCGCGAAGGAAGACCTCGCCGACGCTGAGGCAGTTGCTGCCTCATTGGGCATCAAGCTACACAGCGCAAATTTTGCGGCTGAATACTGGGACGGTGTTTTTGAGCACTTTCTTGCTGAATATCAAAGTGGACGAACGCCTAATCCAGATATTCTATGTAACCGAGAAATTAAATTTCGGGCATTTTTAGATTACGCTACCGAACTCGGTGCCGACTTTATTGCGACCGGGCACTACGTACGACGGGATGATTCTGGTGAGCGAACAGCCCTGCTCAAGGGGTTGGATCCTGACAAAGATCAAAGCTACTTTCTACATCAGGTTGGTCATCGAGAGTTGTCTCGAAGTTTGTTTCCTGTAGGAGATCTTGCCAAACCTGAAGTTCGAAAAATCGCAGAACAAGCCGGCTTAACCACAGCGCGTAAAAAAGACTCAACCGGTATTTGCTTTATAGGCGAGCGACGCTTTAAAGACTTTCTTCAACAATATTTGCCGGCACAACCCGGCGTCATTGAAGATACTAATGGACAAGCTCTCGGGGAGCATCAAGGGTTGATGTACCACACTATCGGACAGCGACAAGGCCTTGGTATCGGAGGTTTAGCGGATCGCAATGCTGCGCCTTGGTACGTCGTTGAAAAGCATGTTGAGCGAAACGTGCTGATCGTTGCCCAAGGCAATGATCATCCAAGGCTTTATAAGCACAGCCTTCATGCATCAACTTTATTCTGGATTTCTGAACAAGCGCCTACGTTCCCTCTGCAGTGCACCGCTAAAGTTCGTTATCGACAGCCGGATCAAAGCTGTGTGGTAACGAAAACTGCCTCGGGGTTTTTAGTGGAGTTTGATGTTCCACAACGCGCGATCACGCCCGGGCAATCGGTGGTGTTTTACCACAACGACACCTGCATGGGTGGCGGCATCATTGAGGGAGCGCTATGAATATGTCGAATCCCCTCAAAGAGCAGACGCTTGCCCTTGCTGGAGTTGCTCAGGCCGCAAGAATTGTCGATCAGCTGTCGCGAACGGGAACCTACCCTGTCGAGTATCTCGAAGCTTCTTTACATTCCTTGTTTAGCTTTGATGCAGAGGATGTGGAAGGCGTTTTTGGAAACATCCAGGGAGTTAAATTAGGGCTGCAGAATTTGGCGGCGGGACTTGCTCACGGCGATGACGAAACCTCTGGCACTATGATGCGCTACTTTCTGTCCATCCTACATCTTGAAGGTAAATTCGCCGCTCGAGGTGATTTACAACAGGTGGTGCACAACCGGCTGCAACATTCCAGTTACAAGGCAGCGCACTTCAGCTCACAATCTAAAGCAATTTGTCATAGCGTGGCGGCCGTCTACTCCGATACGCTGAGCACACTCCCCTTCCGTATCAAGATTATGGGCAGTGCTCAGCACCTACAAAACGAGGGCAATGCTGAGATGATTAGAGCTCTGCTTCTATGCGGTGTCAGGTCTGCGTTTCTGTGGCGCCAACTAGGCGGACGTCGTTGGAAGCTAACGTTTCAGCGGGGCCGTATCCGAACAACAGCACTAGAGTTATGTCGAGAAGTGGGTATCCGCTAACGACGTCAATACAAAGACTGATACAGGTAGGAAAGTCATGGAACTGAATGCACTCACAGCAATTTCCCCCCTCGATGGGCGATACGGAAGCAAGCTGTTACCGCTTCGCGATGTCTTTAGTGAATACGGTTTAATTGCTAGGCGGGTGCAGGTTGAGGTTCGCTGGTTACAGTGTCTCGCAGCCCATGAAAGTATTGTCGAGGTACCACCATTCAGTTCAGCCGCAACGCAATTTCTAAACGACCTCTTACACAACTTTGGTCCCGAAGAGGCTGCAAAGATCAAGCAAATAGAGGCAACGACAAATCATGATGTTAAAGCTGTTGAATATTTTTTAAAGGAGGCTGTCGCCAGCGAACCGGAGCTCGCGGCTGTCAGCGAATTCATTCATTTTGCCTGCACCTCCGAGGATATTAACAACCTCGCGCACGGGTTAATGTTAAGAGATGGTCTGACCATCCTCCTACCACCAATGCGGAAAATAATAGACGCACTGGCCGACCTTGCTCAGCAGCAGGCCGAGCAACCCATGCTGTCGAGAACCCACGGACAAACGGCTAGCCCAACAACGCTGGGGAAAGAACTAGCAAATGTCGTTGCGAGGCTTCAGCGGCAATTACAACAATTAGAAGCCGTGACGCCCTTGGGTAAAATTAATGGTGCAGTCGGCAACTACAATGCACATCTTGCGACTTATCCTGACGTTGATTGGCCCAATACCGCTCAACATTTTGTTGAAACCCTGGGACTAGGCTGGAATCCTTACACGACGCAGATCGAACCCCACGATTATATGGCCGAAATTTTCGATGTCATGATGCGCTTTAACACCATTTTGATCGATTTCAACCGAGACATTTGGAGCTACATTTCCTTGGGGTATTTCAAGCAGCGAACGATTGCTGGCGAAGTGGGTTCATCGACCATGCCCCACAAAGTGAATCCGATCGATTTTGAAAACTCTGAAGGCAACCTAGGTCTGGCAAACGCACTTCTCTCACATCTGTCTCAAAAGTTGCCCATTAGCCGCTGGCAACGTGATCTGACAGACAGTACCGTGCTGCGCAATATGGGCGTCGGATGCGCCTACGAACTGTTGGCTTATCAGAGCTGCCTCAAGGGCATTGGCAAGCTGCAAGTTAATGCGACGCGCATTGACGAGGACTTAAACGATAGCTGGGAGGTGCTTGCGGAACCGATTCAGACAATTATGCGCCGGTACGGTATACCTGAGCCGTATGAAAAACTTAAAGCACTTACTCGAGGACAAGCTATAACGCCAACAGTACTGGCGAAATTTATCGACTCCCTAGACTTGCCCCCTGAGGTAAAAACATCTCTACGGGCTATGACACCGGCCAGCTATACAGGCAACGCCGCGTATCAAGCTCAAAATATTCGAGACTGATAATGAGGTTGATTGGGCGTGTCTGAATCACTACTGACCTTTCAATTCGATGAAAAAGTGTTTCTTGACTGCTATTGGCAACGCCGGCCGCTTCTCATCAAGGCTGCGTTACCCAACTGGCAGTCGCCGCTAAGCCCCGAAGAGCTAGGAGGATTGGCATTCGAGGAAGACGCAGATAGTCGTCTGATCAGCAAATCAAAAAACGGCTGGATGCTGAAACAGGGGCCCCTAGTTTCCGCAGATTTTCAACGTTCCGATGACTGGACTTTATTAGTTAATGGCGTCGATCACTGGGTCCCTGAGGTGGCGGCGCTGAGGCAGTGCTTGCGGTTTTTGCCTCAGTGGCGCTTCGACGATGTCATGGTCAGCTATGCGGTCGCTGATGGTGGTGTCGGGCCCCACTTTGATCGCTACGATGTATTTTTAGTGCAGGGAACCGGGCGTAGGAAGTGGCGGCTCGGTGGCTGGTGCGACGAAAATACGCCTCGGATAAAACACGAGGGCCTCAACCTCCTGCAAAACTTTGAAACTTCGGAGGAGTATCTGCTAGAGGCTGGAGATGTATTGTATGTGCCTCCGGGGCTGGCGCATTGGGGTGTTGCAGATACTCCGTGCATGACATATTCCCTAGGATTTCGGGCCCCTACCGTCGCAGCGCTACTGGCTCGATGGGCGGACAAGACTCTTGAAAGTGTCGATCCTGAATTGCTCCTTGAAGATCGGGCCTCAGTCACAAACCCGCCCCGCCCCGGCGAGATAACCTTAGCTCATTGGAACAATGCCCGTGAAGCGATTCGGAATAGCATGGAAGCATTGGATGATGGCTCGTGGCTGGGAGAAGTTGTTACCGAGCACGGTGAGTGCGCTCCGCCCCCTAGCAAACATGCAACCGCGCTCCGACTACACCCAGGCGCTCGGGTTAGCTGGCAAGCATTGAGTAACGAGTGCAGTGTTTACGCGAATGGCGAGGCGCTGCGTATTCCGCTTTCCTCAGTACCGATACTCGAACGCCTCTGCAGTGGCGATACGGTATCCCCCTATGAACTGACCTCTGCGCATCCAGACTTTTTAAACTTTTTGGCTATGAGTGGCGTGTTAGTGGGCTTGGAGTAACCGCTGAAAAATCGTGAGGCTGAGCTCCCCGGCCCATCTATGCCCGCGGCCCCCGGATCTGACAAAAGCACTGATCCCTTAACAGCGGGTACACCAACGCACTCTGGCCAGACATTCGAGCAGCTGCTAAGCCTGCTGGCCACGTCGCGTCGCACTATTGATATCGCGAGTCCGAATCTAGAACCTGCTTTGTTTGACGAAGTGAAAGTTATTGACGCTTTAGCCCGCCTGGCACGTAACGGTCGGCAATCGCGTATTCGGATACTCATCGCAGACGATACTCCGGTTAATTTAGAGCGCCACCGGCTCATAGCGTTAGCGCGACGACTCACCTCCACGGTGTCATTGCATGTGTTATGCGCCCACCCAGAATGGCGTAATCAAACCCTTATTATTAGTGACGGGAAACGAGCAATGCTCTTGGAGCCCGGCCGCAGTTCGAAAAGGCTGCTAGAAAACCCTGTCAATGTATCGCCTTGGACCGATATCTTTGCCCGGCTTTGGCATGCGAGCGAGGAAAGTGCGGAATTGAAAGTTCGATACTGAATTCCTAACCGTTAACAGTAAATTGGAATCGCGTCATTTGTAGTTTCTTTCTCGAGGCTACCCCCTTAGGGCGATCATGTCTCAACAACGATTCCAACCAAGTTATCTTGAAATACGGGCTCATAAATTCTCAGCCGGTCGCAAACGCCACCCCGATGGTTCCCCGTTTTTAGATCAAACGCCATATTGTGCCAGGGACAAGTAATAACACCGTTAGAAATGACCCCTCTCTCTAAGGGATACTCGCGGTGTGGACAGCGACTTTGAACCACAAAGACCTCTCCATCTTCCTGCATCAGAAGCACCTCAAAACTATCGATTTTGAGAGTTTTTCGGTATCCGTCGTAGAGATTGATCAGTTTGTCTAAACGTAAAAATGGCATGTGTCGAGATTACGCGGCATCTGTAATTTAAGGTAGCCCTAAAGGTCGCCAAATAGGGTTATGGAAATATTTTTTTGATTTACCATTGTCAGACATCTGGCCTACGTGATCATGAAAGCGGTTATGGCCTAGAAAGCCTAATATGCAGAGCTAATTTTCGATGCTTCCTACCGTTTCGATACTCCTAGCTTTGCTGACTAAAAAGGGCATAGTGATAACTTGGTGTACGGAGAGCCATTGCGTCACGATACGTTCTCGCATGAAAATCTTTGGGTTTATACGGGGAGCGAAGCGGCTGTGTACTTTACCACTACAGTCGAAGTTACATCGAGTGATCGAAATGCCCCTCACCGATGAGCAAACCTCTAGCGAGGTGTTACAGGAAGGTTAAATGAACGGTCAAATAAAATTAAAGCTAGGTACCTTACTGAACGACTCATCCATCGTCATTCAATGTCACGACACACCGGATGCCGATGCCATTGCCTCGGGGTTTGCGCTGTATGACTACTTTTCTTCCTTGGGAAAATCGGTTCGTTTGATTTACAGCGGTAAGAATACGATTGATAAACCGAACTTGCTTCTAATGATCTCGGCATTGAATATCCCAATCGAACAAGCAGAACATGCGCATGTCGACGGACTACTGATTACGGTTGACTGCCAGTTTGGTGCCGGCAATGTCAGTCGACTTCGTGAAGACGCCGAGAACGTTGTCATAATCGACCATCACAGACAGGAGATATTTGATATTCCTCGGTGCGAAGTTCATCCTAAGCTGGGTTCCTGCGCGACGTTAGTGTGGGCAATGCTAAGAGAGGAATCGACTTATTCGATACCTCAAGATGTTCAGACGGCTCTCTACTACGGCTTATTTACCGACACCAATAGTTTGGCTGAAATTGGCCATCCATCGGACAAGGATATGCTTGAATCCCTCGCTCCGGACCTGTCACTAATAAATCGAATGAAAAACGCCAATATAACGCTGGCAGATATGGAAACCGCCGGTCTAGCGCTTTTGCGTACCAGTCATAATGCCGTCTTTAATTACTCGGTCACGGCGGTCAAGCCCTGTGATCCCAATATATTAGGTTTTGTAAGTGACCTAGCTATTCAAGTTGATGCAGTGTCTAGCTGCGTTGTTTTCAACATCATTAACCAGGGAATTAAATTTTCGGTCCGTAGCTGCGTGCAAGATGTGATGGCGAATGAAATGGCGGCTTTCATCGCAGCTGATGTTGGATCAGGTGGGGGGCACGTCAGCAAAGCCGGAGGATTTATTGCAGAATCGGCTCTGCGCCTGCAAGAACCTACCCTTAGCGCGGAAGCCTTTCTGTTGAAACGCGTGCATCAGTATTTTACTGACTTCGATATAATCAACAGTCGTAGCCACAATATCGATACTGCGGCGATGTCCAAATATCAGAAAAAACCTGTCACCCTAGGCTATTTACCATCACTAGCCCTCGCTGAGTCAGGCAGTGAGATTAGAGTGCGCACCCTCGAGGGTGATCTAGATATCCTCGCATCAGACAACGTTTACATCATGATTGGGATTCAGGGAGAGGTTTATCCTATTGAGCGGTCTGTATTTGAAGCTAGCTATGACACCACAGACGCTGCTATAACCCTCATCGCGGAGTACATACCTCGAGTTTATCTGAGTGCCTCCGAACAAAATTTTGAAATCCTTGAACGGGCAGCAGGATGCGTCGCCCAATCGCACGTCAGTGTTTTGGCGACGCCAACAGAGAAACCCACGAAAGTATTCACTAAATGGCACGACGCTGGTTACTTCGCAGGCCAACCGGGCGATTATCTGGTTTTAAAAGAGAGCGATCCTTCTGATGTCTACCTTGTAAGAAGCGACATTTTTAACCAACTTTACGAAGCCTGCTGATCAGTTCGGATCGCAAACACCTGAGAGCAGTTGTTTTATTTGTCCAGTTGCTGAGCAAGATATTGAGCCACGGCGGAACTTGGGAAGGGCCCGAAATGCCCAGGATGCCAGTACCGAATCTCATGAAGCGCAATGATCTCTGAAATTCTTCGTCGATTCTCTTCTAAGTCGCACATAAAAAAGTGTGTAGTCGGTACTTCGGGTCGCAAAACACCCCCCCGTATTAAATCACCTACAAAGGCATGGGATCCGATAGTGATAACCATCGACCCAGGGGTGTGGCCTGAATGCGGTATGACTTTGCCAGTCATTCCAAATTCGGCAAGATCAACTATGCCCTCAGCTGCACTGATCCCTCGATCCAGCTCAAAGGCCGGATACTGTTTACCCTTGAGCGTCATATGGAGTAGCTCGGCGACTACTGATGTAGGACAAAGATCTACATCCCCCGCAGCTTCGATCATGGATTGGTCACCAGCTCCACCAATGATTTGAATGCCGTAGCGGTCTTGGAAAAAAGCAGCTGTGCCCGCATGATCAATGTGGCCGTGGGTCAAGATCGCAAAGTCAATTGTTGCCGGATCGATGCCCGATTCGCGCATGAGGGCCTCGTAGCGATCTTCGTCGCCAGGATTCCCGGCGTCGATCATGAGGCGCTTACCATTTTCTTCAACGATGTATATGTTTGCCGATGCCACGTCTAGCCGGACAATACGGCGGTCACCTGAATCTTCGATAACGACTGCTTTATCGGCTGAACATCCGAAGCAGCACATGGTAAGCGCTACGACAAACAGCCGCTTCAAACCAAAAGGCAGTTCCACTATTTTGACCTCCTATACGCATCGTTTTTTGTGATGCTAAATGCAGGGAATAACGGACGGCTTTTAGACGCCGCTTGGATGGGCAGGTTTAACACGCAGTGAGTTACCGCTGCCCTTCGGAAAGTCTGGCAACCGCTCATGAGAGCTGACTGATGCGAATCACCTCCATGGCTGCAGCAAGGGGCGTTATCACTGAGTTTTGTACCTGTTGCTCAAGGTTAGGCAACGCTTCTCGAACCCCAGGATGACGGCTTAACCCCATCCTCAGAAGCTCATCAACTAATTGCTGCATCCAGGCTAAGTTTTGATGTGATCGTTTTTGAGCAATTCCCTGGTGCGGCTCCGTCTGCGCACGAAACTCATTAATTAACGTCCAAATGTCTTCAACGCCCTCATTTTTAAGGGCAGAGCAGCTCAAAACTTTGGGTTGCCAGCTGTTCGTATTTTTAAGTAACGACATGGCGCTCGCGTAATGCTGACGCGTCATCCGCGCCGTCGCCGTACTATCACCGTCAGCTTTGTTAATCACGATAGTATCCGCGAGTTCAAGAATGCCTTTTTTAATGCCCTGCAACTCATCACCACCACCGGGAAGCATCAGCAACAGAAAAAAATCAACCATTCCCGCCACTTGATGCTCAGACTGGCCGACACCCACGGTTTCCACAATGATGACGTCGTAACCTGCGGCCTCACACAGCAACATCGACTCTCGTGTTTTTAATGCCACCCCCCCTAAAGCGCTGCCGGCAGGTGAGGGCCGAATGTAGGCGTTTTCCTCTCGTGACAAGGCTTCCATTCGGGTTTTATCTCCCAATATTGAACCTCCGGCAAGAGGCGAACTTGGGTCTACCGCTAACACCGCGACACGATGCCCTTGGCGCACTAGGTGGAGGCCAAAGGCTTCGATAAAGGTCGATTTGCCCACCCCCGGCACACCGGTGATGCCAATTCGAATACTTTTGCCTGTGTGAGGCAGTAGTGAATTCAGCAAGTGCTGGCTCGACTCACGATCGTCCTCACGCTGACTTTCAACCAGTGTTATGGCTTTTGCGAGCGCCCGGCGTTGTCCGGCAATGATTCCAGCGGCATCAATGCCTTCCGAACTTGTGGGCATCTAGTTTTTTTTCGCGTTAACGGCGTCGAGAACCGCTCTGGCCGCTTCTGGTATTGGCGTCCCTGGACCAAAGATCAGTTCAACGCCCTGCTCTTCAAGAAATCCGTAATCTTGCTGCGGTATGACACCGCCAGCAATAACAACAATATCCTCCGCACCTTGTGCGCGCAGTGCTTCGATAAGCTGAGGTACGAGTGTTTTATGACCCGCAGCAAGGCTAGAAGCGCCGACCGCATGGACATCATTTTCAACAGCCTGGCGAGCAACTTCCTCAGGGGTCGCGAACATGGGCGATAAGTCAACGTCAAAACCAACATCAGCAAATGCCGTCGCGATGACCTTGGCGCCGCGGTCGTGGCCGTCTTGGCCCATCTTTGCGACCAACATTCTCGGCCGACGCCCATGCTGCTCAATAAAGCTGTCAATGTCTGAAATAATGCTTCTCCAGTCGCTGTCATCAGCGAAAGCTGCACCATAAACCCCTGAGACTGTTTGCGCCTGCGCTACAAATCTTCCGTAAACCGCCTCTAATGCATCTGAAATTTCACCAACGGTAGCGCGCCGGCGTGTTGCCTCAATTGCCAGCTCTAATAAATTACCGTCGCCTGATTTAGCAGCTGAGGCCAAGGCGTCTAGGGATTCTGCAACCGACGCGTCATCTCGAGACTCTTTTATCGAGGCCAGGCGACTCAGCTGCGCATCACGCACCTGCCCATCATCAATCTCAAGTACATCGATTTCATCTTTAGCATCATTTTGATATTTGTTCACACCAACAATGACGTCTTCCCCGCGATCTATCCTGGCCTGCTTGCTCGCCGCAGCCTCCTCGATGCGCAGCTTAGGAACACCGCTTTCGATTGCTTTCGCCATGCCGCCCAACTCATCAATTTCTGCGATGAGTTCTCGACCTTTATCCGCCATCTCCGCAGTGAGGGCCTCCATCATATAGGAGCCGCCCCAGGGGTCGACAACCTGCCCTATTCCTGTCTCCTCCTGAAGTATGAGCTGCGTGTTGCGCGCAATGCGAGCTGCGAACTCAGAGGGCAAGGCTATAGCCTCATCGAGCGCATTGGTGTGCAATGACTGAGTGCCCCCAAAAACCGCGGCCATGGCCTCAACGGTCGTTCTGACGATGTTGTTATAGGGGTCTTGCTCAGTCAGTGACCAACCCGACGTCTGACTGTGGGTTCGCAACATTGAGCTCTTGGGGTTTTGAGGTTTGAACTCCGTAACGATCTCGGCCCACAGCAGGCGAGCGGCCCGCATCTTGGCGATCTCCATGTAGAAGTCCATGCCCACGCCCCAAAAAAATGATAGCCGCGGCGCGAAGTCGTCAATGTTCAGCCCAGCTGCCAGGGCGGTTCGAATGTACTCTTTACCGTCCGCCAGGGTATAGGCCATCTCAAGCGCTGCATTCGCCCCCGCTTCCTGCATGTGATAGCCGGAAATAGAAATCGTGTTGAAGCGCGGCATGCTGCGGGAGCAATGAGCAATGATATCGCCAATGATTCGCATGCTGGGCGCTGGGGGGTAAATGTAGGTATTACGAACCATAAACTCTTTCAGTATGTCGTTTTGGATGGTTCCGGAAAGTTGGTCCTGTGAGACTCCTTGCTCTTCAGCAGCCACCACGTACCCTGCTAATACTGGTAGGACAGCGCCGTTCATGGTCATGGATACTGAGACCTGATCCAGGGGAATGCCATCAAAAAGAATCTTCATATCCTCCACGGAATCGACGGCTACACCGGCTTTGCCGACATCTCCAGCTACGCGAGGGTGATCAGAGTCGTAGCCGCGGTGTGTCGCCAAGTCAAAGGCCACAGACACTCCTTGACCACCACCCGCCAGGGCGCGTCGATAGAAGGCGTTGGATTCTTCCGCAGTAGAGAACCCCGCATATTGCCTAATCGTCCATCGCCGCCCTGCATACATTGTCGCCATTGGACCGCGAATGAAGGGAGAGATGCCCGGCAAAGTGTCGGTCAATGGCAAGTTTTCTAGGTCTGCTGCCGTATAGAGTGTTTTAAGTGGGATCCCCTCAGGTGTGTGCCACGTGAAATCATCAGGGCCCAATCCCTTACTTTGCTTAGTAACAAGTTCCGACCAATTTTCGAGATTCGCCTTTTCAGGATCATAAACGTTACTCATGCGTGTTCACCTGCTTGATCGCCGGGCTGGCTGAGCTCAATGAGTACGCCGTCACAGCTCTTTGGATGGATAAAGATAACCCTCGCACCGTGTGCCCCCGGGGATGGTTCATCACTAAGAAATTGATATCCTTTTTCTTTGAGGCGAGCTACGTCTGCGTCAATATCATCAGACCTAAAGCAGAGGTGGTGTATACCGCCACCTCGTTTCTCCAAGTACTTAGCGATGGGCCCCGCCCCATCTAATGGGTGTACAAGCTCAATATGGGTCGGCGGCAAACTAAAAAACGCCGTCTTAGTTTGCGCCGCTACAACATCGTCAGTGCCGTCAAAGCTGAGGCCAAAATCCCCCATAAAACGCTCGATTGCGGCATTAAGATCGGGAACAGCAATAGCAATGTGGTCAAGACTGGTAATCAAAACAGCGCTCCAATTCAGAGAAACATTTTCATGAGCTCGCGGGTGTGCGTCCTGCGACGCTCCGCAACAACATGTTCGGGCTCGATCTCGACTTTCTCGTCAGGTGTTACCTTAAACAGCGGCTGACCTTTACTAATAATGACGCCCTCACCCTCGATCAGAACCTCATCAACAACTCCGGCAAAGGGTGCGTAAACTTTATTGAACATCTTCATGACTTCTACAATGTAAACGGGATCCCCAGCTTCAAAATGATCCCCAGCCTGGACATAAAGAGGGGCATCAGGTGCCTCTCGCCCGTAAAACATTCCGCCACTGACCGCAACAATTTCATTAGACTTTGCAACCGGCGGGGGCGCGAGTACTTTCGCCATTGCGCCCTGATGTGCTTCATTCAAAAGTCGATCAGGGATGGCAATGCTCAAGTCTAGATTTACCCCTAACTCATAGAATCCAGTGAAGCGAGCCATGGCTGGCAGCAGCTCTAATATTTCCATACCCGCTTGGAAACCTCGATGGGCGGCGACAATGTCAGCCCATTCCTCGCGACTCCATCCGTCATGCTCTTGGGCATTCAGCAGCGCGTTTAAGTCGCTCCAATGTTCTACCTCCAGTTGCTGCCCTAAATCACGATAAAAATCTTCCGCTTCCGATAGGATTTTATGATCATGATCCCAAATTACGTGGGCAGCGGCGGCGTCAGCAGACCAGTCCATTTTCAAAAAGTGATAGGTGTCTGATAAGAGATCGACTGGATTTTCAGCCCAACTAATATGGTCGCCATCGCGCTGGAAGGCGCCACCGTTGACGCTTAACCAGCCTGACAACAAGTGCGGTGAGTCAAGCAACAGTTTCATCGGACGCAACAATAGCGATTGCTTGCTTTGCAGCACATTTTGTAACGCTGCCTGATGCTCCGGTAAAGCTTCGTCAATTCGCTGCTTACATAACAAAGCCCACGCTGCTTCGATATCAACGCGCTGTGCCTCTTTTGCTAATTCCCCAACGGCTGTGAGGTACGGCACAATAAATTTCGTGGTGGGACGAGCGTTAATTTCGTTCCCCAGAAACCAGTTTACCAAGCCATAGTGAAAATTGAGATTTGTGTTTAGATCGGGCCCTCGCATCGTTGTCTGCCGCAGGACCTCCGCCATGTTCTGAAAACAGGAGTCTCGATTCTCACCAACCGTCAACAGCAGAGCGATGTTTGAGTCGTAGGCGCCTGCCAGGGTGTAATCCATGAATACGTCAGTATCAGGGTTGTGTAGGCTGATTCCCTGATCGTCACGAATTTCTCCATCAATAGCATCTGACCAATGCTGAATCTGACCACCTGCACTGGGTTGGAGGGCATCATTTGTGGCGTTAAGTCGCGCCTCGACGCTGTCGGCATATCGGGCTACCCGGATAGGTTTAGGTAAGCGGGAACCATGAGCGGCGAGTAACACCATCGCCTCAACGAGTGAATTGACGACGAAGGCGTCTTCGGGGTCATCTGGATTCTCAAAGCGCATCGCATAACAAAGTTCGCTGACCCGGTGCTCAACTTGAATTCGGGTATTCATTTCCATAAAGAAATGCTGATCTCGGTCTACAATGCATTCGAAGGTGGAAACCGAGTCTAAGCCGACGGCCAAGCCAAAGACCGCCGCCTCAGACTCCATCGTATCGAGGGTCTCAAGGTCCTGGCGTAAGACTGCTGCCGCCTCTGCTTGATTAGCACGCTCAGCAGCTTCCACCGCCTGCACAAGACTTTCTCGAGTTACGGACACCTCTAATAGTTTTTGTTCGTGCATTTGTAGTGAGCAGTCTCTGCCGCCCAAAGTAATACACCAATCACCATTGCCGATGACCTGAATCTCTTGATGTCGCGTGGTCTCAATATTGAGCTCCACTAAAACGTTTTTGTTGTCACCAACACCAGTGGTTTTAACTTCGGCTAAAATTTCGCGAACCAGCTCTGGTGTTCGTTCTGCATCGCCTAGAGCGACAATTCTTTGGCCTTTACCACCACCCCCACCAATCGCCTTGAGGCGCACTCTATTTTTAGGATATTGCGTATTGATTTGACGCACGGCGTCAGTGAGCGTTTCTGACAGCTCCTCAACCGTGTACAGGTCAACGCCCTTTTTATAGCCCGCGCTAAGAATGATGTCGGCAAGCGTCTCTAGCGCTTCCGTATCAAAGGCAGACTCCGGAACGTCTAGGTCTTCAGCTTGCGCTAGTGCTCGTAGCGCTTCTTTACTGGAATGCTTTTTCAGCAAGGTGAGTGCCGTGCCGTTGTCAATGCCCGGCGTTACTGAGACCCCAGCCTTCAACGCCGTTCTTTTTGCCTCATCTTTTAAACCAGCGTCATGAACCGTTTTTGAGCAGGGACCGATGAAGTTGAGCCCGGCATCTTCCATAGCCGCTACCATAGCTTCATCTTCTGCCATGAAGCCGTAACCGGCGAAAATAGCGTTGTAATCACCCGCTTTAGCAATTGCGATAATGTCAGCGATACGCTGTAAACGCTCCTCTTTGCTGGCACCGGTGTAATCGGGAACACGATGAATACGGCTAGAGTCTGTTAGAACTCTGAGCTCGGGAGCGAGCGCTCTTGGATATACAATAGAATCCTTCTCTGAGAGCAGTATTCCAAAATGGTGGATGCCCATCTCAGAAAAAACGTCGATAGCCTCCTTCCGAATCGGGCCTCTGCAAATAATCAGCGGACGCATGCCGCTGCAATCGAAGCTCTGAATCCACGCCGAATCGCCGCGCCCTAGTTGGCGGTTTTGGTGAACAGATGGATTGCTGAGATAGTGTTCGTTAGACACGCTTGAGATTCCTGTGACCGTTATCAATGGAACTCGCGTTGCACATCATGCAGCGCTGAGGGTTCATAGTGTCGTAGGCAAAAAGACAAATGATCGGTGAGAACTTGACGCAAATCTGCAGGCATAACGATCTGCGACACTGAGCCTAGGCTCAGAGCTTCTTCCGGATTCATGATTTCACGCTCATAGCGCAACGCCAACTCTGTTTCTTCAGCACGAACCCATGAACCTACTAACTCCTGGGCAGCCGCTTGAGCTTCGTCATCACTGAGGCCCTGTTGTATCTGCGCCGATTTCTCTGCGCTCATCCGAGCCGAGGCTTCACCACGAATTTTCCGTAACTCATCTTTGTATACGTACTCCACACCCGCCGGCCCCATAACGGCAACGCGGGTCGTTGGTAATGCAACGACAAAATCCGCACCGGTCGGGTAGTTGTTGTAGGACGCGTAAGCTCCACCAAAGGCATTGCGAACCAGAACCAGGAATCGTGGGGTGCGCAAATCTACAATCGCATCAAGCATCGCTCGTCCCGCCTGAACAATGCCCCGATGCTCTTGCTCACGGCCGGGAAGAAAGCCTGTTGTATCCTCTAAAAACATCACGGGAATGTTGTAGAGGTTGCAAAATCGAATAAACCGCGCATTTTTGTAGGCGGCATCAATATCAATTTGTCCCGAGGCGACTGCAGAGTTGTTGGCCACAAAACCAACTACGTTCCCCGCCATCCGTCCAAATGCGGTGATCGTATTTCGAGCCCTCTCAGCCTGCACTTCAAGAAAGTCACCGTGATCACAAAGCTGTTGGATCAAAATAGTAATGTCGACCGGTGTGTTAAAGCCCGTTGGAGAGTTAAACGCCTTACGTAGAAGAATATCGATATCAACAGTAGAACGTGCTGCTGGATCAGTGGTGGGTTTGAATTGAGGCGCTGCAGCACTTGAGTCAGGTATGTATTTCAAAATCTCCCGAACTTTTTGCAGTGCCGATACCTCATCGTCTACGACAAAGTCCGTGACACCTGTTTGACTATGAACATTTGGTCCACCCAGTTCCTCGGGGGTAATATCCTCGCCGAGCACAGATTTGACAACGCCCGGCCCGGTCAAGCCAAAAAACGTATCCTTAGGTTGAATCAGAAAACTGCCCTGACGCGGCAGATAGCTGCCTCCCCCAGCATTGAAACCAAACATACACATTATGCTGGGAACCACTCCGCTCACCTTCCTAAGCGCAGTAAATGCGTCGGCGTAGCCATCGAGCCCACCTACTCCGGCAGGAATGTAAGCACCAGCCGAGTCATTGAGTCCTACAAGTGGAATGCCTCGCTTCGCCGCTAACTCAAAGAGACGGGCTAATTTTTTACCGTTGGTGGCGTCCATTGAACCGGCACGCACTGTAAAATCGTGGCCGTAAATGGCGACATCACGTCCATCAATCTGAATGATGGCAGTAACGAGCGAGGCCCCATCAAGATTCGGTCCCCAGTTTTGGTAAAGCACTTGCGGGGCGCCGTCAGCTAAAAACTGAACTCTTTCCCACACCGTCATACGATTCTTCAGATGCTGGCGCTGTATGCCACGCTGCCCTGCGGCTTCGTAGGGACGTTGCTGAAGCTCCATGCCACGCGCAAGCGTCTGCTCGTAGCGCCCTGACTGACTGTCGGAAGACGGCACACGACGCCGAAGTGGATTGCTAAGCGTGGCAAAGGGGGGCGCCGTATCCCCGCTGCATTGTTCGTTTTCCGGCTTGACTTTATCGGTCATGGAAACCCTTAATCCTACTGTTTGTGGGCGCGGTTCGGCTACCCTTGGGTGACCCGGTAACCTGCGCTTGTTAGTCCGCCATCAAAGCGCGCTCGTAACTTACGGTTAAGAGCAGTATTGTGTCAATTTGTTGCGAAATGGTCATCAAAATCTTTGAAAATTCATAGTCCACACTGCCACCCCGTACCCTATTCGAATGATGTAACGCTTTGGGCCCGACGCTTCGCTGATTTGGAGGGCTTTGCTGTTCTCGACAGTCGAAAGCGTGATAACGATAGTGGCCGCTATGACATTATCACTGCGCTGCCAGATCGATATTTCTGCGTTACGGATTTTGGTGGAGACGCGGCACGCTGGATAAGCGCGATAGAAGCAGACCTGAACGCATCCCCTGCCGAATCGTCTCGCATGGCAATTGGGTTTCTTGATTTTGAAACCGCCGCCGCAAACACGCTTAATGTGCCGAGTGAGCCGCTGCAACCCGCAATCGCTGGAATATACTCTTGGTATGTCCTACAGGATCATTCTGAGGAGCGCGCTTGGCTGGTACAAGATCCGTGTGTCTCAGCGCAAACCAGCACTGAAGTGCGAAATAG
Source organism: marine gamma proteobacterium HTCC2080 (assembly GCA_000169115.1). Classification (GTDB taxonomy): domain Bacteria; phylum Pseudomonadota; class Gammaproteobacteria; order Pseudomonadales; family Halieaceae; genus Luminiphilus. The sequence goes on along the minus strand of AAVV01000002.1, from coordinate 105,696 downwards.
AATGGCCGCGGCTGATAATAAAGGAGAGCTAAAATATCATATAGATCATAAGTTTACAGCTGATATTTCAAGTGGAAGTTACAGGTCGATGGTGGCCGAAGTCAGGGCGCTAATCGCTGCAGGAGATTGTTACCAGGCTAATATCGCCCAGCGATTTCAGTGCGCCTACAGTGGATCTGAGTATGGCATTTACGAAGCACTAAGAGATGTGGCCCCGGGAGATTACGCAGCATTCCTTAAACTTGGCTCTAATCATGCCGTTATTTCTCAATCACCAGAGCGCTTTTTAAGTATTGATGCCGGCTTTATACGCTCCCAACCAATTAAAGGTACGCGCCCCCGCTTTCGCGATCAGAAGCGAGATAATGACTCGGCTAACGCCCTTTTAAGTTCAACGAAAGATCGCGCAGAAAACATTATGATCGTTGACTTATTGCGGAATGACCTGGGTAAACTCTGCAAAACGGGAACGGTCGAAGTCACCGAGTTATGTGCCCTCTACAGCTACGACAACGTGCATCATTTAGTGAGTCGAATTGAAGGCGAGCTGAAACCGGAAGTAACCCCTGGAGCCGCCTTTATTGCGGCTTCCCCCGGTGGTTCAATCACGGGGGCCCCTAAGAAACGCTCTGTAGAAATTATCAAAAGCCTAGAGACCGGCTCTAGAGGGGTTTATTGCGGCAGTGTTTTTGCCATGTCTTCGAACGGATGGCTCGAATCGAGTATTGCAATTCGGACCCTTGAGGCCTCGAATGGCGTGCTTTATTGCTGGGGCGGCGGAGGAATTACCTGGGATTCAGTGCCAGAGGAAGAGTTCAGTGAAACCATGGACAAAGTCGCCGGTTTTATGCGCGCTCTCGACAGTCAGTAGGTTGGCAATTCGATGTGACTATAAAGCGCCTCCCGCTCTGCGGGATTCGATCTCGAGAGTGCTTCAACGACAATATCTCGCGTCAGATGCGGCGCAAGGGCCTGAATAAAATCGTACATGTAGCCGCGTAAAAACGAGCCCTTTCTGAAGGCAAGGCTGGTCACGCTACTGGCAAAGAGATGATCTACGTTTAGTTTGACGAGATCCTCGTCGAGATCTTCATCATGGGCCAAACCCGCAATAATGCCTATCCCTAGGCCTAGTCTGACGTAGGTCTTGATAACATCGGAATCAACTGCGGTAAATACAACGTGAGGCACTAAGCCCCTACTTTTGAACGCGTCATCAAGCTTCGATCGGCCTGTAAATCCGAAGGTATAAGTCACGATTGGATGCTCCGCCACAGCCTCTAAAGTCAACCGTTCTACTTGAGTTAGAGGATGTCCTTTGGGCACGACTATGCAACGATTCCAGCGATAGCAGGGCAATAAAACCAAACTATTGAATTGCTGGAGGGCCTCCGTAGCGATCGCGAAATCAACACTGCCTTCTGCGGCCATCTCTGCAATCTGCGGCGGCGTGCCCTGCTGCATTTGCAAGGACACGTTAGGGTAACCCGACATAAAGTCTTTAATAATAGGTGGCAGCACGTAGCGCGCTTGAGTATGGGTGGTGGCTATAGACAAAGTACCACTCGTCTCGTCCGAAAATTCCTGTGCCACACGTTTTATTGCATCTGACTTGCGCAGCATCTCCCCAGCTAACTCCAGTATGACCTCGCCAGCAGGAGTAATGTGCGTCAAATGTTTTCCGCTGCGTGCAAAAATCTCCACGCCCAATTCATCTTCTAGGAGCCGTATTTGCTTACTGATTCCTGGCTGGGAGGTGAACAGACTTTGTGCCGTCGCAGACACATTGAGGTCATGATGAGCAACTTCCCAGATGTATCTCAATTGTTGCAGTTTCAAATTATCACCCCTAAGACGCCGTCGATGAAAAAGTACCGCCAGTTGCCCTCTGGATCCAGCGTTTTGGACATAAAATTAATGTTTTTTATGCACTAATGCGCAAAACATCACTTAGGAGGGTTAGCAACACCGTGGGGGACGTGTCCGGTTGTGACGTGACCTGCAGCACGATCGCAATGTGTCTGCTGATCATCGAAAAAGACGTCAGCCTGATAGGCTTTCAAAAATTCAGTCTTATCGAGCCCACCAAGAAAGATAGATTCATCAATTCGAATATCCCAAGCGCGCAAGGTACGAATAACACGTTCGTGTGCCGGAGCAGAACGCGCCGTCACCAAAGCCGTGCGAATGGGCGCCTCATCAGCAGGAAAAGCCTGCTGCAATTGCTGTAAGGCAGCTAAGAATCGCTTGAATGGCCCACCTTGGAGGGGCTCATGCCGCGCAGCTCGCTCGCTCGCAGTAAAAGCCTCTAAACCATCGCGTTTATAAATTTGCTCAGCCTCATCAGAGAACAGTACGGCATCGCCATCGAAGGCGAAACGCAATTGCCGATTCTCGTTATCTGAGGCCTGACGAGAGACTAGCGTAGCCGCCGCCACCTGATTTTCCAGCGCTTTGCGGACGTCATCAGGTTCAGCAGACAGGAATAATTGGCAACCAAAAGGAACAATATAGCGCCAAGGGGCTTGCCCTCCACAGAAAACTGCCCGGGTAATCGGTAATTGGTAGTGTTCGATAGAATTAAAAACCCGCAACCCCGTGTCTGCACTGTTACGGGAAAGCAACACGACTTCTACCTGCATTGCATCACTAAGACTGTCATTGAGGGCTAATAATTTACGAACAACACCAAAAGCCGTGCCTGGGTTCAGGGGCACTTGCTCGTTATCAATTTGATATTGAGAGTACGCCGCCAGCCCTTTCTTTTCATAAACCTGATGTGCGGTGTCTAGATCAAACAACGCTCGGGATGATATCGCGATTACCAGGTTTGAGGGCGCAGTTGGCAAGACCAAATTACGCCCCATTTTCCGCAGCTGCAGATCTTCTTTCCCCAGAAAAATAGGCCCGAGATAACTTAAATACGACAGGTGACAACAGCAATAATGCGATCAAATTTGGGATGGCCATGAAGGCATTTAAGGTGTCAGCGATCAACCAGACTATGCCAAGGTTCAATCCCGCACCTACTGGAATCGCTGCGACCCAAAGAATCCGGAACGGTAAAATACCTCGGGTGCCCACCAAGTAAACGACGCAGCGTTCGCCATAAAATGACCATCCGATCATTGTAGTCGTGGCAAATAAAATAACCCCTAAAGTGACAACCCACTCTCCCCCAGGAAAGCTTTCTGCGAATGCCATAGCCGTCAAGGAGGCTCCGGACTCACCGGTTTCAAATACGCCGGTGAGCACAATCACCAAACCGGTCATCGTACAAACGATCAGCGTGTCGATGAATGTGCCTAGCATGGCGATCATACCCTGCTCTACCGGTTCATTAGTTCTCGCTGCGGCGTGGGCAATTGGCGCACTGCCCAAGCCCGCTTCATTTGAAAAAACACCACGGGCAACACCAAATCTGATCGCTGCCCACACGGTCGCGCCGGCAAAGCCACCCGCAGCAGACGCACCATTGAACGCAGAGTTAAAAATTGTCTGAAAGGCCGCAGGCACTTCTTCAATATGCATTGCAATGACGACGACACTCATCAGAACATAAGCAATGGCCATGCTCGGGACAACGGCCCCTGCAATTAATGCGATACGCTGAATGCCACCCAAAATAACGCTACCAACGACCAGCATTAGAACAATGCCGGTCGCCTGCCAAGGGATGCCAAGATTATCTCCTAGGACTTGTGCCACCGAGTTCGACTGCACTGTATTGGCCAAACCAAAGCCAGCCATAGCGCCAAATACCGCAAAGGCTGTTGCCAGAAATTTATACCGTTGCCCTAGACCATTACGAATGTAATACATGGGACCGCCGCTGTACCCACCCAGAGCATCCCGCTCTCGATATTCCACGGCCAATACTCCCTCAGCAAATTTCGTTGCAAGGCCAAAAAGTGCGGTTATCCACATCCAAAATAGTGCTCCAGGTCCTCCCAAAGCGATTGCAGTCGCAACACCGGCAATATTGCCTGTCCCGATCGTGGCGGAGAGCGAGGTCATTAGCGCTCGGAAGGGGGCGATGTCACCGCTACCCTGTCCTGAACCGCCACCAAACAACAAGCGAAACGCAGTGGGGATGCGCCGAAGCGTCATGAAACTCAGCCCTAGGGTTAGGAAAATCCCAGTTCCTAGCAACAAAATCAGCATGCCCGGGCCCCAGGCAACTGCATTGATCTGCGTGATAATAGCTTCCACTGAAAATGCCTCTAAATTAGTTGACCCATGATGCTGGGTGGCTGGCCGCCGCCGCAAGCTGCTGACCATGAGGGAATATGCCGTATATTCCCCCTGTGTGTACAAAAATTATATCTGTCGCCTCAGGGAAAGCGCCTTGGGCAAGCTCCTCGCAAAGACCGTGGAAGGCTTTGCCTGTGTAGACGGGGTCAAGAATAATCCCCTCCAAACTCGCGAGAGCAGCAATACGTTCATATACCGGCTCAGTCGCCCTGCCATAACCCGGCCCTACATGGGCATCATTGGTATTTATCTGAATATTTTCACACGCGAGTGCTGACCACATTCCCTGAGCCTCACAAATATCAGCGCTCACTTTATCGGTGAAGTATTGCTCGTCGTCACAAACGGCAAAACCCCAAACAGAACAGTCAGGTTGAAAAAGTGCCATCCCCAGGGTCAGGCCTGCCTGTGTGCCACCTGAGCCTGTCGCCGTCACAATAGTTGCATTGGTAATGTCTGCCGCTGCCATGTCAGCGACTAATTCCTCTGCGCCGCTAACATAGCCCCAGATGCCAAGACCGTTGCTGCCCCCGGTAGGAATGATCAGTGGATGCCTGCCCTGACTGCGATGATGCTCTGCTCGCTGCTCTAAAAGAGAATCCAGATGCTCGGTGTAGCGACGGGGCTCGACAGCAGTGACTTGCGCACCAAATAACTGGTCCAGTAGCGTATTACCCTCGCCTACGGGATCACGGCCTCTTAACACAAGCTCGCAATGCCAGCCCAACTTCGCACACACATTTGCAGTGGCGCGGGCATGATTACTTTGCAAGCCGCCGCAAGTTATTAAAGTATTGAAGCCGTGCGTCTCAGCAAAGCCCGCAATGAATTCAAGTTTGCGAACCTTGTTACCTGTTAACGTAGAGCCCGTAAGATCGTCGCGCTTTATCCAAAGGCGTTTACCGCAGCCCCAAGCAGTGCTTGCTCTCGGCAAAAATTCCAGTGGCGTGGGCAGCTGCGCCAGTGACAACCGCTCTGGGTAATGTAGCGATCCGATGAGAGCTTACTCTGTGCCCACAGACTTTAGCGTGCCCTTGGGCAAAATCGCGTTGACGTGTAGCCGCTGAAATTTGAGTTCTAATCCGCCCGATACTCCGAGAGTAAGATAGTTTTCATCAAGGGCAGTAACCCTACCCAGCATGCCCGAAGACATCGCCACCTCATCGCCCTTCTTCAGCGCAGAGATCATATCGGTATGCTCTTTTTGTCGCTTTCGTTGGGGGCGTATGGCTAAGAAATAAAACAGTGCAAACAAAACGATCAAAAAGCCTATCTGCATGAATTCACCACCGGCAGGTGCCGGGCCCGCAGATTGGGCATAAGCGCTAGATATGAACATAACTTTCTCCTGGTAACTTTATTGATTAATGAACAAACGTATTCACCAAAGCCTCAGCCTTCAACCTCAGTATCAAAATCGATAATGAGCGGCGCATGATCTGAAAAACGCTCGTCCCGATAGATACTGGCGGAAGATCCCGCCGACGCAATCCCAGGGGTACAGAGCATGTAATCGAGACGCCAACCAACGTTTTTAGCCCATGCCTGGCCGCGGTTGGACCACCAAGTATACTGATCTGGGTTGGGATTAATGCGACGGAAGACGTCAACCCAGCCGAGCTCGTCATAAACTCTATCGAGCCAAGCTCGTTCATGGGGTAGAAACCCTGAGTTCTTTCTATTGCCTCGCCAGTTTTTCAGGTCGATCTCACGATGGCAAATGTTCCAGTCACCGCAAATGATGAATTCTCGCCGCTTACGCTTTAAAGCCTGCAAATGCGGAAGAAACTTTTCCATGAAAATCTCTTTACGATCCTGAGCTGCTTCACCACTCGATCCTGAAGGGACATACAGCGAGATCACACTAAAACCTTTAAAATCGGCTTGCAAATAACGCCCTTGGGAGTCCATAGGCTCCCAGCCCAATTTAGTCACTACGGTTTTAGGTTTTATCCGACTGAAAACAGCAGTTCCGCTGTAGCCGGGTTTTTGAGCATCGTTGTAGGTGCAGTGATACCCCTCTGGTGCAAACAGCGCCGGGTCCAGCTGGTGTATCTGCGCCTTCGTTTCTTGAATGCATACAAAATCTGCATCCTGCTGGGACAGCCAAGAAAAAAAACCCTTGCGCTGTGCCGCTCGAATTCCGTTGGTATTACAGGTAATGACTCGCATGAATAACGCTACTAGTGAAGAGTTGTAAGAATATCAAAATCATCACCTAAGCGGGTGATTACTCCAAAACTCGCCGGCGCCATTAAGTACATCACAACGATATTAAGTGGATCGCAACGATGATACTCCTACCCGGCAAGGTATTGCGCAGGGGCCTCGGGCTAGGTCGTCGAAGCTTAATCAAGATCCAAGTCATCTAAAGCCGCCAAAAGATCCTCGTGATGGCTCTTGGTTTTGAACTTATCTAACACCCCTTTCAACCGACCATCCCGGCCGACAATGAAGGTTGTTCTTAATATACCGTCGAACTCCCGACCCATAAACTTCTTGGGCCCCCAAGCCCCATACTTATCGGCGACAGCATGATCTTCATCAGCGAGCAGCGTAAAGTTGAGGCCGTCTCGCTCGGAAAACTTTGCAAGGCGTTTACTGGCGTCTGGGCTGATACCTAAAACCACCGTGTTACGTTTTGCCAGATCAGCTGCGATGTCACGAAGGCCGGCAGCCTGAACCGTGCACCCAGGGGTCATAGCCTTGGGATAAAAATAAACCACCACATTTTTTTGATCGCGAAAATCTTGAAGCTTTACCTTAGTACCTTCTTGGTCTGGCAAGGCAAATACTGGGGCTAGGTTACCAATTTTAGGAAATGTCATCGTGTAAATCCTTTATCTAAAAAAACACGGAGGAAAGCGAGATAAGTCCTCGTACTAGTTAACGACGACCTATGCTTATGACGCTATGGCGCACGGGAAAGTTACCACCGCGGCTGTCATCGATAAATTCTTTAAGCAGCTCCCGAACAACGGGAAATGCCAACTCATCCCATCTGATGTCAGACGGTGACACCAGCTCGGTCTCCAAACTCTCGGGGCCCACTCCGTAGCGGCCGCCTTCGACACCGCAGCGATAAAACATATACACCTGATTGATATGAGGGACGTCAAAAATCCTGTAGAGCATCGGTTCAGTCGCGACCGCAGCGGCTTCCTCCCAGGTCTCACGAGCGGCACCTTCAGCCGTGGTCTCACCGTTCTCCATGAACCCAGCAGGCAAGGTCCATAAACCATAACGCGGTTCTATGGCCCGTTTGCACATGAGAATCTGACCGTTATGCTCGGGTATACAGCCCACTATAACCTTAGGATTGTGATAGTGAATTGTCTCGCACCGAGAGCAAATATCACGCTCTCGACCATCATCTTCAGGCACACGCCGATTAGTTGGCGCACCACACTCTGGGCAGAATTTCACGGCAAATCCTTAATCAGAACGCGAGGCCAGTTGGTCATAAGACCCACGGCTGAATAAGAGCGGCGACTCGTCGTGGGCGTCAAAGGCCGTGACCTCGCCGATCACAATATGATGATCACCGGCCTCTACAAGCTGAAAGTTTTTACAGCTAAAGCGTGCGACGGCTCGCTTGAGTAAAGGCACCCCATGCTCATCGGTGATGAAATCATCTTCTACAATAGTGTGGTTGTCCTTTCTCGCGTAGGCGCTCGACAGCGCCTGTTGGTCTGCACACAATATTGAAATACCGAAGTGCGCACACTCGGTATACTCCCTGTAGCAATCTGAATCGTTCTGGATATTCCAAAGCACTAGTGGCGGTTCAAGTGACAGTGAACTAAAAGAGTTTGCGGTTAACGCTAAGGCGCCCGAATGGGCGTCATTGACGGTGATAAGGCAAACTCCGGTGGTGAATGCCCCAAGGGCATTACGAAACTCAGTACTACTCATACACACCTTCCTGCCACGCTTGTTCTCGCTCGGCGTCCTCTGATTTGGACTGAACCCAAAGCACACGCCCATCGCACATAAATTCTTTTTTCCAAAACGGCGCCTTTGTTTTCAACGTGTCCATAATAAATTGGCAGCCCGCGAACGCCTCATGGCGATGATCAGCAAAAACTCCCACCCAAACGATAGGGTCTTGCTGTCCAATTCGTCCATAACGGTGCACAATCCTCCAACCTCGTAAGTCAAAGCGGCTAACCGCAGCTACCCCTAGCTCTTCTAGGACGCGCTCTGTCATCCCCGGGTAATGCTCTAGCTCTAAAGCTTCAATACCGCCTTCCGCACTAAAATCTCTCAAATAGCCGGTAAAAGTTACCAAGCCCGCACCGCTACTTGAAGCCAGAAACAGGCTCTGCTGCTGGTCTACAGAAAAAGGAGTCTCCTGTACCAGTACACTCATTTCAACCGCCAGTCATGGGTGGAAAAAACGCCACCTCATCGCCATCTTTCAATTCGTGATCTGTGTTCACAACACGCTGGTTGAGGGCATGCACTACATTGGGCTGATACAGTGCCTCACGCCAATGATCCCCTCCGTTATCTACCAGACTCTGCTTAAGATCACCAACTGTGCACAGGGTCTCCTGATGCTCCACCTGTAGTTCTTCGCAATCGAGCGCCTCACGGATCAATGAAAAAAAGCGCACGGTTAGCATGCATCACCACGTTGCCATGTCCCGCCAGCTCCTCCAGCCTTAGTTTCAACTTGAATGCCTTCAATGCTCATGCCGCGGTCAACGGCCTTGCACATGTCATATAGCGTGAGTGCAGCCACTGATACCGCGGTAAGCGCCTCCATTTCCACGCCAGTTTTACCCGTCACTCGGCATATTGAGGAAATTCGAACTCCAGGCAGCTCGGGGTCGGGCTCTAGATCCACTTGCACGCTGTTGAGTAGCAATAAATGGCACAGGGGGATTAGGTTCGAACACTGCTTGGCCGCTTGAATACCTGCAATGCGAGCAACGGCGAAAACATCGCCTTTGGGCAGACTCCCCTCAATAATCAGTGCCAGTGTCGCCGGCTTCATCCTGACCTTACCGGTCGCCACCGCATAGCGCTCGGTATCGGCTTTAGAGCCTACATTTACCATGCTGGCATGACCCGCCTCATCAAGATGCGTAAGTTCTGTTTTTGTCTTTGGCATGGGCAAATGATACCACGAGCCTATTTGTCCACGAGAGAAACCTTTACAACTCCAACCATTTTCAACTTGGTCAACAAAGACCTCTATGAAATGATGTGCGCGCCTAGGGTCACCTGCACTGCAACGTCAGCAGCAGGAAAGGAGGATCTTAAAGTCGGCTCAAAATTAATCACTTCGTTTGTCACGAGACCAGATTCATGACCGTAACATCTCAAACCGACCAAGATCGCAAAGACCATCGATATCGATGGTTAGTTCTCGTGGTACTTACCATTGTATACACCTTCAACTTTATCGATCGGCAAATCCTTGTCATATTACAAGAGCCGATTAAAGCGGAGTTAGGATTGTCAGATGCGCAGCTGGGCGTGCTGACGGGCTTCAGCTTTGCCCTAATTTATGTGTGTGCAGGAATACCTATAGCGTGGCTCGCTGACCGCTCCAACAGACGGAATATTATCGCGGTGTCCCTCGCCTTGTGGAGTGGCATGACCGCCTTATCGGGAATGGTGGGCAGCTACAGCCAGCTGGTCTTGGCCCGACTCGGCGTAGGATTGGGCGAGGCTGGTGGATCGCCCCCCGCACATTCAATGATAAGCGACTACTTCCCACCAGAAAAACGCGGCACTGCCCTATCGTTTTATACCGCTGGGATTTATCTGGGCATTCTTTTTGGCTTCGCTGGAGGAGGCTACATTGCGGAGACATATGGCTGGCGCAACGCTTTTTTCATCGTTGGCATTCCCGGTCTCTTCTTCGCGCTAATTGTGCTTCTATTGGTTCGCGAGCCTCTGCGAGGCCGCTGGGACCTAGGGCAGAGTGCAGCAAAATCAAGCTTAAACGAGACCATCAGCACTCTCAGACAAAGACAGGCATTTTGGTGGATCGCCTTCGGGTGCGCCATGACGTCCTTTGTGGCCTACGGTAATGGCAATTTCTACCCATCTTATTTGATGCGAACCCATGGTTTCACGGTCGCTCAGGTGGGCTTTGCCCTGGGACTAGTATCTGGCGTTGCCGGTGCCATTGGCACTTTTATGGGCGGCTATTTGGCCGACCGATGGGGGCAAGATGACAAACGCTGGTATGTTTGGATCCCAATAATTGGTAACTGTCTTGCCATTGTCCCAATGACTTTCGCGATTTTAAGCGACAACGCAACGCTCGTGTTGCTGGTCCTATTCCCAGCCAATATTCTTAATTCACTGTATTTAGGCCCCAGCATTGCCATGTGCCAATCACTGGTATCGCCTGCCATGCGCGCAATGGCGTCAGCGGTTTTGTTTTTCATTTTAAATATGATTGGCTTGGGGCTTGGTCCGGTCATCGTTGGTATTTTGAGCGACAGCTTCGCCAGCGTATTCGGAGCTAACAATCTGCGCTATGCGATGCTCTGTGCCCTGACCCTAGGCCTTAGCGGTACTGGCTGCTTCATAATGGCTGCGCGTAGTCTAATGGCTGACTTAAAAAAGCAGACAGGGTGACTGTCTTAGTGATGGTGATGCACGGCACACGCAGTGTCGGCGCGCAGGAAACCACAGGCGCAACCTAAACTTCGGAGCGATCCTGAGTGTTTAGGGCGCAGCCCCCTGATTTCCGCAAACTACTAATGCCCAGCCAGCGCCAAAGGTAACAGCGGGCTGTTAAACCGTTTAGCACCAAAAAAAAACCAAGCAATAGCAGCACACTGTCAGCTAATGTGCCCTGTCCTAGCAGCAACACCGCAGTGCAGATTCCCAATCCTAGACAGAGCCGCAGCACTCGCTCGACCCCGCTTATATTCCTTTGCATTTCGCTTCCCCTCGCGTACTTGCTTTCTAGTACGGCTCACTTACTACGCCGGGAAGCCTTGTCTAGATCTTGTATAGGTTATAAACACTGTGAATTTGTTGCACACCGTTTATTCAAACTTAAGCTCAACCCACAAGCTGTTGTGATCCGATTTTGTGGACACCAGCACCTTAGCCTTGGTCGCGTTGAGGTTGCGCAGCAGAACGTGATCCAATGGGAGGCCGAAAAATGCAGTGCGTAAATCCGGGTAAAAAGCCACGCTGGTCAGATTATGACGCCGCTTTACCGTCTCCAAAACCCCTACCCGCTCAACATTCCAGGTATTAAAATCCCCCGCAACAATCAAGGGGCCGTTGTGCTGCTTAAGCACCTGTTCGATCTCCTGCCATTGCTGAATAAATCCCTCCACACCCCATTCAAAATTGACCATGTGGGCATTGATCACAAGCAGCGGCTGTTCACTTCCGGTCAGACCATAGCGGGTGATCGTTGTCGCTTTGGGTGTGGTGAGCCAGGGTTCATAAGCCGTGAGCGCGCAATGAAGCTGAGGTTTAACGCTAGAAACAGACAGTACGCCGGTCTGTAAGCGGCCGGCTAAATAACCCTCTGAGAAATTCTCATGGGTGAGAGGCCCCACAAATCGTTTAAAAGGGCTAGGGATGTAGGCTTCCTGAAGCAGCATTAAGTCGGGAGAAGTTTGCTGAGTTTGTAAGTCTTCCAGCCACTCAGGGTTATTACCTTTCTCAATATTCCACGAGACCAAGCCAAATGATTGGGGCAGACGTTCGCGGTGACCTGCCGGTTGGGCGAGTTCAGCCAAACACGATGGGACACCGTAAGCCGTATTTGAAATATCCGCGCCTGCAACTCGAGAAAATCCTGCGCAAAGCATAAGCCCGCAGATAAAAGCGTCCTTAACGTATGATCGAACCTCGAGACTGAGACAGCCAATTAACACGGCAATTCCAAGAGCTGCGGAAAACCGTAATTATCCAGCTTTTATTGTGGAAACACACCTAGGCCAACCATGGTGACCTTCCTCTGCTCAAAAACTGCAAATCTGAGTACTAATACCCTCGTACCTGAACCGAAATAAACTCGAAACCCCATCAACACCCTTCTGGTTACGGATTATTTCCAAGACCTAACTTAGTGTAATCTGCAGCGCTGCGAAGGCATGCATCGCCCACCGCTTATTCACTCATTAAAAACACTTCAGGCCGTAATATGGAACTCAATCCTGCAAGCGCCGGTTTTTCAAAGCACAAGCTAGATCGGCTTCAGACACATCTACAACAAAACTACATTACACCGCAAAAAATCCCGGGCTGCCGGTTGCTTGTTGCTAGAAAGGGGAACGTCGCAAGCTCTCTAACCCTAGGACTTATGGACCTTGAGCGTAATTTATCTATGCGCGACGATACGATCTTCCGCATTTACTCCATGACAAAACCGATCACCTCCATAGCCCTGATGATGCTGTTTGAAGAGGGTCGCTTTCAACTGAGTGATCCTGTTGCCAAGTTTATACCGTCTTGGTCAATGCAGCGGGTTTGGGTTGACGGTGTCGGTGATGACATGACGACACGCCCGCCTAAAACTGCAATGACCATTCAGCATTTACTCTCCCATACCGCAGGTCTAACCTATGGTGGCTTGCTGCCGGGCATGGAGCTGCCCGTCGATGCCGCCTATCAATCTGCGGGGGTTACAAGAACCGGAGCTGACACACTAGAAGACCTTGCCAAGAAACTGGCACTAGTACCCCTTCTCTATGATCCGGGCACACGATGGAGCTACTCCTTGGCCACCGATATTTGCGGCTACCTTATTCAAGTGATCTCGGGCCAACCCTTCGATGCGTTTCTCAAGGAAAGAATTTTTGAACCTCTAGAAATGCATGACACCGGCTTCTCCGTCCCCGATGCTGCGCTCTCACGCTTTGCCGCTTGCTACGTTAGAGGCCCAGATAAGCGGTTAAAACTTCAGGATGACCCCAAAGAAAGCCCCTATAGGTTGCAACCAGCAGGACCCTCAGGCGCTGGCGGCCTAGTGGGCACAATTGAAGACTATGCGAAGTTTTGCACGATGCTTGTTAACAACGGAAATTATAAGGGCCAGCAACTTATCGGTCGCAACACGCTTAAACTCATGACCCAAAATCATCTCGGTAAGAAAAGCCTTGCGCAGATGGCAATGGGCGGATTTTCCGAAACCAGCAATGAAGGTGTGGGGTTTGGTTTAGGTTTTGCCTCGACGATAGATGCCGTGGCGTCCGGCACTGTTGGCGAGGACGATTTTTACTGGGGAGGCTATGCATCGACTCACTTTTGGGTCGACCCTGCGGAAGAACTCTTCGTTATTTTTATGACACAGCTCATACCTTCATCGACGTTTAATTTTCGAGGTCAAATTAGAAATATTGTTTATGGTGCGATTGATGAAAGCGCATAAAACACTGAGCTATCGAGCTAAGCACAGCGAGTTATTTTTTCAGCCCGAAATCCTGGTGGCCACTTGGGCTTGATTACGCCGAGAAACACGTAAAAATTTAGGGTGCCAGGAGCGACCGAGTCAGGCGCATGGCACGTCAAAAAAAATGATAAATGGCTCTGAGCGTAGGTAATGTGCCCCGGCTTAAGGTGTCTAGTAGCAGCACATGCAACACAGTCTTTAATAAATGGCGGAGAAGGAGGGATTCGAACCCTCGATACGTTGCCGTATACACACTTTCCAGGCGTGCGCCTTCGACCACTCGGCCACTTCTCCGAAGGCGCGGAGAGTACCACAGACATCCGCCATCCTTCAAAAATACAGCTTAAAAAGTTGTGCCAATGCTCAAACCCAAATGGAATTTTTCGGCTGACTGCGGCCCATTGAGATTAAGCCACAATGGTCTGCTGTACTCGACCCGCAGGTTCCAATGGGCGGCAAGCTCCACATCAACATAAACGGCCAGATCAAGTTGCTGACCACCAAAAGCGGTAGGATCCACCACCGGCGCTGGATAAGGGAAAGCTGGGTTGGGCACACGCAGGCTCACATCCTCTCCAGAAATGTCACCCTGCCAGCGATAACTTAATCGCACACCAGGTTCAACGAGTTCTCCTCCATTCCAACTCAGCCAACCCGCCCACGTAAACTTGTGCCCCAGGCGATAGTCGCGATCATTGTTTCCGGTTCGAATGACCGCCAGCATATCTGAGCCACCGTTAAGGTATTGCCCGTATTTTTTATAGGTAACCCCAAGGGGCAAGTCCCACGTACCAGAGCCAATTTGCATCGTGTAAGGGAGCTGCTGATCACCCGGCGCCCTAGGGGTATCACCCTCTTCATCTATTGAACCAGTCGGGACGCTCAATCCGAAAACGCCGTGCCAAGCGCTATTCACCGAGCGAGATAGCTCGTAGTCGATTAAAGCGACTACATCGCCAACGCCGTCAGAGCTGATATTGAACTCGTCGTAGCCTGGGACAATAGATACATGGTCGGTACTTTGTTTTATGAAGGGAACCGAAAGCCTTGCGGAAATTTTGTTCGAATACTGAAAACCCAGTAAAAGGCTGTGCACTTCCTGATTAATTTTGGTTGGCACCACTGGGTAATTGTCTGGAGTCCTAGTTGTGGATGGACCCAACCAAAGCACATCATCGTAACTAAGTTTTTGTGTGCCCAATTGATATTGATCAAACTCTGACCGGCCATAACTGTACTCCAGATACCATCGTCTTCTGGCTCCATCTCTTGCCTCCTCCGTTACCACGTTTGCGGCAAATAAGTCCTCAATTGATATGTCCACTAAATCAGAAGGTACCGTTTGTGCACCAGCAGATTGACTCATCCATGCAACAGTTAAAAGCAGACACCGAATGCCAGCCCTAATAGGGACCGGCACAAAACGCGCCTTCGTATTTTTCACGGTCACCGCCATAAATGCACATCTCCTCGAAGCTCTTTGGCCAGCGCGCTTAAACAACTTTCTAAATGCTTTCTATCAATTGGCTTAGTCAGGTAGTCGGACATTCCCAGGGCGAGATATTTTTCGCGATCACCGCTCATAGCATGCGCAGATACTCCGACTATTACACAGTCTGGGCTGAAATTTTGATCGGATTGAAGCGTTTTTATCGCAGCAGTAGCTGCAACACCGTCCATTACAGGCATTTGTATATCCATGAAAATAACGTCCAACGTCGAGTGCTTAAATGCCGCAACAGCCTCCTCGCCATTACAAGCAACCGTCGCCTTAATTCCAAGGGTTCCCAGTAGCTCGCAAAGGATAAAACGGTTGACCTCCGAATCATCCACGACCAAGACCCTTAGAAAGGTCAACGCAGACGAAGTTTTCGGATCGACTTTAACCGCCAACTTCGGTGGAGTCCCAGTTGGCTCAGCTAATAGGGCAGATTTGAATGGGTTCGAATCTATACTCAACTCAGCAGCAGGTCGTATCGCGAACGGATTGAGTAAATCCCCCGGTAATGGCACGTCGAGCCAAAAACACGAGCCCTCCCCCTCGGTAGAGCTGAAAGACACGCTTCCTCCCATTAACTGGGCGAGCTCTCGACATAACGCCAAGCCTAAACCCGTCCCGCCATAAGCCCGCGTAGAAGTTATATCGACCTGATAAAATTCTTTGAAAATGCCCGGTTGTTTTTCCTCGGGAATGCCAATCCCAGTATCGACCACCTCAAACCGAATCAGAGACGCTTCACTCTCCGCTATAGGAGTTACAAGCAGCTCTACTGACCCCTCGTCGGTAAATTTAACGGCGTTCCCGATTAAATTAAGCAGCAGCTGCCGCAGACGCGCAGGGTCTCCAATCACTCTATCCGGAAGCCCATCGGCAGAAACAAGTTGAAATTTCAGTCCTTTGTTGGCCGCTTGCATCTCGAAGATAGTATTCAGGGTGGCGAGTAAATCACTCAGTGAAAATGGTGCTGTCCTAATTCGTAGATGTCCGGATTCTAATTTTGTAAAATCGAGAATGTCGTCTATAACAACGAGCAAACCTGCTGCAGACTTTTCTATCGTGTCAAAGTACACCCGCTGGCGCTTAGAAAGCTCCGTTTCCTTGATGAGTGAAATCATACCCACAACTCCATTCATCGGAGTTCTTATCTCATGGGACATATTTGCGAGAAATGATGTTTTGGTGTCGGCTACATGCTGGGCTTCGTCCCTCGCAACTTCTAACGCCTTAATCGCTTGCTGGAGCGAGTGTTCACGATCTTCAATCGCAAGGAGCATACTGTTTAGGCTCTCCCCCAGAGTATTGATTTCTTGAATGTCAGAACTTTGAAACCGACCGGTGTAATCCTCCCTAGAGGTCATATCAACCATCAAAGTGGAAAGTTGACGCACGGGTTGAAGAACTCGCCTCCCCAACCGCCCCGCCAGCAGGTAGGCGAGTGATGCAGCCAACAAGATTGCGAGCGATGCTATGAGCAGCGTATCTTTTATTAAATCATTCGAAGGTAAGGTCTCGATCCAGATTTCGAGAACGCCCAATTCCTGCCCTTGCCAAACGACCGGCTCTTGAATTCTCGATAAGAATCGTTCCTCAGAAAGACGGGCCCAAGGATCATCATCAATTAAAATTGCTGCGAATGGGCCCGAAGAATCTTGGTATTCAGCAAACACTCGGCCGTCGTTAAGCAAAATGCGTGCGGCAACGATATCCTTAGAAATTTCCAACGTTGCCAAGACATCACTTGCAGCCGCTTCATCCTTAAAGGCTAGGGCAGCGGTTAGGTTACTACCCAGAACTCGTATCTGAATGACCTTTAGCTCGTAGGTTTCGTCCATTGCGGCGCGAAAGCCGAGGCTGAGACTAATCGAGATCACAAGTACGGTGACAAACGTTGCAATGGTAACCGTCAGTATCGATACGCGCCGGTCAAGTCGCTGAGTCATGGCCTCGCTACTCCAGGGGTCACTACTGTAGCCAGGGACATAAGCCTGCTGCTTGCGGTAAATCCCGCGTGCTGTAGTTCAGAGCCATTAATAATTAACTCCACGCGTCCCGACCGTCGACGCAGCTCAACCATACCGCCAGCCGCTGCAAAGCCGGCTGCTTCGCTAATGGTAAGTATTGAGTTCACGGCCGTGAGGTCTGGTACAGCGTCATCTTGACTAAAAAATAATAAATCACAAGGCGCGAAGTCCTGCTCGTTATCCAAATTTTCAAGGGTGAGATTGCTGGGCTGCCCCTTGGTCACAAGTACGGAAAGTGCATCATAAACATTACTGTTACCGACCGTACACAGAGCGCTGGGAGAATGATTATTGGGCCAGGTTATGAACCCCATCAAGTGCAAAATAAAGGCGGCTTTGATTTCAGGCTCTGTATACCCCGGCGTCGTGCCCGAACCTTGCGCGTTAACCTCGAGTGCCGAGGTCAACAAAAGTATTAAAAAAATTGACAGCCGCCTCACTGACGACCCATGCGCCAAAGTTCAGGCACAACCCGATGATTTGACCTGACAGGGGTAATATCAATACCACCCCGTCGTTGGTAGAAGGCAGATACCCTCAACGATTCAGCATTCGTCTGTTTCATCACTTCGTAAAAACATCGCTCAACGCATTGCTCATGGAATTCTTGATGCTCTCTAAAAGACTCGATAAAGCCAAGCAATCGATGGTGATTAATGGGTCGTCCCCGATAATCTATAACAAGGGTTCCCCAGTCGGGCTGAGCCGTTACCGGGCAGAGTGAGCGTAAGCGATGGGATACATAAGTTGCATCTAAAATGTCATCCCCAGAATCGCACCAAGGACTTTGCATTGACGTATGGTCAGACTGCTGTGGATCGGCCTCCAGCAAAACCCCCTCTGGTTCGCGCGTGATAGCGCCTAAACCATCGGGAGGCAGCACCGTTAAACTCACGTCTGATTGGGTAACACGACCAATATCACCGCAGATGACCTCACAAGCTTGGGCCTCTGAAGCAAAGCAATGGAAGTTCAGGCTGTTGAGGTAGAGTTTCAATGATTTTGACTCAATGGTCGCTGGGGACGCAGAATCCACTAACAGTACTCCGACACAATGCTGTGGCTCATTGCGGAGGTTTAGCCAGGACAGCTCGTACAGGTGCCAACAATCGTGTCCTACCATGGATTTCGGAGCCGGCCCGAGGGCCTCACGCCCCTCTCGCCGAGATATTGCCTCTAAAATATCGGGCGCATAACGCTTAGGCGCCGCAACCTTTTGCCCTAGAGCATGCACCGCCATCGCATCAAGTCCTGAGTCGCTTGCCGGTTCGCAACAAATGTAGCGAATAGCTAAATGCAGCAATCACGCATAGCAAAATCATACCAATAGCGAAACTAATATTGACGTCAGTGACGCCTAACATTCCGAACCGGAAAGCGCTGACGACATAAACAAGTGGGTTGGCTTGCGACACAGTAGCCCAAAAATCAGGCAGCAAGTCTAGAGAATAAAAGACCCCCCCTAGGTAGGTCAGCGGTGTAAGAACAAACGTGGGGACAATGCTAATGTCATCAAAAGTATTGGCGAACACAGCATTAATAAATCCCAATAGTGAGAACAGAATAGCCGTGAGTGTAACCACTAAAATCACAAGCAAAGGGCTGTAAATAGGTAAGCGAGTGAAAAATAGTGAAACCGCCGTCACTATAATCGCGACCAGCAAACCACGACTGACGCCACCAGCAACATAGCCACACAGAATTACGTAGGGGGGAATGGGAGACACCAATAACTCTTCGACGCTGTTATTGAACTTAGCGCCAAAAAACGACGCCACTACATTGGCATAGGAGTTAGTAACGATTGCCATCATAATTAAACCCGGGACAACAAATTCCATGTAGGAAAAACCGCCCATAGTACCGATACGAGAACCGATTAAATTTCCAAAAATTACATAGTACAGCGACATAGTGATCGCGCTTGGTAATAGCGTTTGAGACCAAATTCTTAGATAGCGACGGATCTCTTTGCGCACAATGGTCATAAACGCAACGTATTGCTCGTAGTGATTCATGCGGGTTGCTCCAGCAAATTAACGAACATTTGTTCCAGTCGATTAGCCTCGTTTCGCATACTCACTACCGAAATCTGTTTTGCATGCAGCGCTGCAAACACCTCAGCAAGGTCTTGTCCCTTTTCAATAGCCACCTGTACGGTGTGGTCATCAAGCACCTCAAGCTCGAAGCCGGGCACCTCCAACCCAAGGTCCAGTGACCCTGCACAATCCAAAAGAAACACCTCTTTGTGGAGATCCCTCAACAAGTCTTTTATCGAGCGATTAGTGACGATTTTTCCATTATTAATGATTGCCATATTTCGGCACAGGGCTTCTGCTTCCTCCAAATAATGTGTCGTCAAAATAATGGTCGTTCCTGCGGCATTAATTTCGCGGAGGAAGTCATACATCGAACGCCGCATTTCGATATCAACGCCCGCTGTTGGCTCATC
This sequence comes from marine gamma proteobacterium HTCC2080, assembly GCA_000169115.1. Classification (GTDB taxonomy): domain Bacteria; phylum Pseudomonadota; class Gammaproteobacteria; order Pseudomonadales; family Halieaceae; genus Luminiphilus. The sequence goes on along the minus strand of AAVV01000002.1, from coordinate 86,083 downwards.
AAGAATTAATAGCTTAGGGCTATGTATAAGTGCTCTAGCAATCATTAGGCGCCTCTTCATGCCTCCAGAAAGCATACGAGCTCGAGTGTCCCTTTTTTCAGTTAAGCCCAGTCGATCCAAGAAATGCTCTGTCCGGCGCAGCGCATCAATGCGAGGAATCCCGTAATAACCCGCTTGATTGGTCAATATATCTTCAACCTTTTCAAATACGTTGAAGTTGAACTCCTGGGGCACGATACCCAGGTGGGTTTTGGCCAAGGGAAAGTTTTGATCTATGTCTACTCCATGAACACTCACCTTTCCCGCAGACTTAGCGACCAAAGAAGAAATAATACCGATGGTCGTAGACTTTCCTGCGCCGTTGGGCCCCAGCAGAGCAAAAAAATCACCGGGCTCTACGGTAAGGTCGATACCTTTGAGGGCTACAAAGCCATTGTCATAGGTCTTTTCTAGGCCTTCAATTTTAAGTGCCGCAGTCATAGTTTTCCCGGAATCATCGGATAAAAGGGGTATCGCGGCGGTGAAAGCACTGCGAAGAGGTGTAAGTGTACCCAAAGCCTCGCTGCGAGGCGACAGAACTTCGGGGATTAACTTGACGCGGCTCGCTCACGCTACTAATATTCGCGCCTCTGCTCATGCAGAGACTGTGTCCCCTTCGTCTAGTGGCCTAGGACACTGCCCTTTCACGGCGGTAACAGGGGTTCGAACCCCCTAGGGGACGCCATTTTTAAGCGGGTGTAGCTCAGTTGGTAGAGCGCGACCTTGCCAAGGTCGAGGTCACGAGTTCGAACCTCGTTACCCGCTCCAAATTTGGCATTTAAAACAGGGTATTTCCCTCGAAAAAGGAAAAATACTCCCCCTCTCGGGGTGCTAACTAGCGCGCTGCCGTTCGTCGCCATCTGCGATCATCTCCCCATCGGACCACGTACTGTCGGTAGGTTTAGATCCACGCCGTGTCAGGCTCAATTTCACCAGTTGTAAACTTCGCCGCTTAAATCTTTCACGCTTCTGATTTCTCTAACTACGATACCGGCATCATTAAATATGCCCAATCAGAAACGCCGTTGGCATCTCCCTTTGAGGCGGGCACATGCCAACCTCAATCATGGCGTTTTCCGCCCATAGATTGCACGTAAACACGACCAATCGTTTCTCTAATAACCATTGGCGTATAACTTGAAAAAGCACTTGATGATGTACCCTTTCCGGTCTGGTGCGAGCTTTGTTAATCGCTCCCCGGCCGGGCACTCTTATTTTTAGAAATGCCTTGCGCGCTTTCTCCCACTCAGCTTGTGGTGCTTTACAAACAAACTGCCGTCTAATGCCAAGGTATCTCGCATCGTGATCACTGTTGCTTAAAGCTGCCAAGACTTTGAGAGGATGCGTCTTAGGGGGCCATGCTGTTCGTATCAGACGGGCCACAAGCGGCCTCTGTGAGCCCGCTAAAACGGTTGAGGGGGCTTAGTCTTCCGGGGACTCCAGCTTCACGGACAGGCTATTTACACAATATCGCAGACCTGTCTCAGTAGGACCATCGGGGAACACGTGGCCTAAATGCCCTCCGCACTTCTGACAAAGAATCTCAGTACGAACCATACCGTGGCTCATATCGCGGTCCTCTTTGACCACATCGGCGCTCGCGGCGCGATCAAAGCTCGGCCAGCCGCAGCCCGCGTCAAATTTGCTAGACGATTCAAATAACGCCTCGCCGCATCCCCGGCAGTGATACATGCCATCCTCAAAAATATTCCAATACTCTCCCGAGAAGGCCCTCTCGGTACCCTTTTCCCGCAGCACGGTGAATTCGTCAGCCGTCAACTGGGCCCGCCATTGCTCCTCGGTAAGCTTGTTTTCGTCGTTTGTCATAGGAAATCACCACCCTTTGTTCCTGGATCTATTGTTAATGTTCGGGCAACGCCCCGAGAGCAGAAACCAAGCGACTCAGAAGAACGTCACTACTAGCCGGCATTAAAACTGACCGACCGCGCAACTCCCGCCGCAAATGATAATGTCGCCTGAGCGCATCAAAGTCACTCGGCCGCACGTTTGAATCGCGAAGTTTAGCCAATTCACAGGAGTCAAACTCTGGATCGTAGCTCTTCAGTAGTAAGCAAGCCAACCAAGCGGCAACCGATGTGCCTTGATGCCCCATCATATCAATCGCTACCGTCGCACTTGGATCTGTAGCAACGACTTCTTGCACAGCGACTTTTTTCCTCGCCGCCCTAACCGAACTGCCAATAAGTGCCTCAACCAGCATGTTCGTAGCCAAAATTTTGGCCGATAAGGTGTAACCTGCAATGTGGGGTGTACCCAGCGACACCGCAGCAAGTTGGCGAGGCGATATTGCGGGTTCATCAGGCCAAACGTCTAACACAATGTCTGTACCGCGTGCGCACAACGCTTGTAAGGCCGCATCTGTCAGCAGCTCCCCCCGTGCTGCGTTTATAAATAGCTGCCCTGCTGGCATACCCGCAGGCAATGGAGTGTTAATTATCGCTCGGCTTGGCCAGGGAGACTGGTCATGTAAAGACGCATGGAGACTCACAATTGGTTGCTGCAAAACATATTCCAGAGATGGGCTTTTCAGAGCCGCCGGAACCTTTTGCCATGGATCCCAAACAACCGCTTGCCCTCCAAGCGCTAGAATGACCCGAGCCAGCTGGCTACCCACGTTACCGTAACCCAAGATACCAATGGCCCCACCGTCCAAGATTTCGGCAATGCGACCTCGCGCCGCCAAGACTGACAAAACGTATTCGACCACTGCATTGGCATTTGCACCGGGGGCGGATGCAAACTTGATAGACCGTCCTGCTAGGTATTCAGCGTCAATATGCTCCACACCAGCAGTTGCTGTGCCAACAAAACTTACGCCTGACGTTCCTATTAGCTGTTCGTTGACTTCCGTGACAGATCGCACCAGAAGAACATCTGCATCCACAAGGTGGCTCGGGACAATGTCCCTCCCCGGTAGCGTTAACAGGCTCTCGCTGATGGAAAGTAGCTCTGGGGTTATCTGTATATTTTCATCTGCAACTATGCGGTAGGGCATGCTGTGCAATCCTGCCGCCGAGCTCGATGTAATGCCTTACTAAAACGCGCCGCCCGCATAGGCAAGCCATTTCGCTCTAACCGATCCTGCTCGTAGCGAAGCTTATTGTGAAACTGCTCGAGCAGGCTCTGTGGTATTTTCAGGCTCAAATTATCGATGCTTGCAGTAAATTTAATACCTGCTGCGGCGCAGAAAAAGCTCTCAAGAGCTTGCGGCTTTGCCTCAACACCAAAAAAAGCTGTCTGCTTGGTGATGTCTCTATCATCTGGAGAGTACCAGTAGCCGTAATCGGGCAAGCGTCGACGGTTAGGCCCAGCAACGCACCAGTGCGCCACTTCATGCAGCGCACTGCGTTGATAGTCGTGGCGATAATGGATCTCAGCGAAGGACGCTTCGGTTTCCGGCAAATATAGGGGCTCAACTGCCCCACCCACCAACCGAGTTCGGAAGTCGGAGGCAAAACACTGCTGGAAGATAGCCTCGACAGGCATTACATTGAGGCCGCTTGCCATTGAGACCCTCATCTTAAATCTAAGATGGCTGCTTTTCGATTAAATAGCTGTATCGACCGGCCGCCTCGTCCGCGCTACTGTCCAACAGTTGATGTTCTAAAAACTTACAAAACTGCGGCACATCCCGTTGTGTAGAGGGATCGGTGGCTTGCAGAAGTACATGCCCTCCTGGCTGCGCCTTACGAATAGCGTTATGAAGCATCATGACAGGCTCAGGACATTTCAATCCTGTAGCGTCCACCACTTCAGCCTCTGGCGACCTCTGCGCTCCTTCTTCCGGCTCAATCAGGCGCGATCGATGGGCGTTCGTGCGATATGAGCTCAAAGGCTTGGCTTGCGAAAGCGAAGCGTCATGCGGTCGCTCTCGCCAATAGACAGATATTTTGCGCGGTTCTTCTCATCGCCGCTCAAGCTAGGGGGGAGCGTCCAAACGCCACCGGGATAATCCTTTGTATCCCGCGGATTTGCGTTAATCTCACTGCGCGCATCTAACACAAAGCCTGCTAGCTCGGCGTACTCAATCACCTGCGCTTCTGTCACATAAGCACTTTTGCGCATGGTTTCTAAGGGCGTGTCAGGTTTCGCTCTGTGCTGGACGACGCCAAAAACACCACCCGGCTTGAGTGCAGAAAAAATCGCTGCAAAGTAGGTTTCAACTTGGTCCGCACGCATCCATGAATGCACGTTTCGAAAAGCCACAGCAAGATCAACTGTTCCGGCTTCCGCAGGCACTAAGGCAAGCGGAGGTTGTAACTCGGTAACCACAACATCACCGTAAACGTCATTATTTTCCCCTAATTTTCGGAGAAAGCTGCCCAATGAACGTCGTGCGTAAGCACCACCATTAGCCGTGCCGTGTGCCGCAAGATAGGTGCCTTGATTTTGCATGAGAACTGCCAACACCTCGGTATACCAGCCGCCGCCGGGGGCCACTTCCATAACCGTCATTCCCGACGTCAGGCCAAAAAACTCCAGCGTTTCTCTCGGGTGTCTAGCGCTATTCCTGTCTGCGTTCCCCTCACTACGATGCGCACCTGTTAATGCCGCATCCCAACGGAGTTCCGCATTGGCAAATGCAGTAACGAGCAGTGCCAACAAGATAATCGTGGGCTTAATCAAATTCATACATCATTCCTTAATGTCTCAGATATACCAGCAATTTCTATCACTATGGGACCAGTCTAGCGGTTTTGCGAGCCCTACTCTATTTGCCCAAAGAGGCACTATTTCATCAAATTTATCCTGCTTTAAGTAATCTGTTCTTGCCAGAGCCAAAATAGAGCCGCAAAAACAAACCCCGCATCAAGCAAGTTAGCGCAGTTTTAGTAACCTTTCCCTGCAACTTGGCGCGGCCTAATCTTGAGAATCGTTTCGCCAGCGGTGTAACAACCAGCCAGCAGCACCCGCCACCAAGATAACAATTGCGATTAAAAGCATACTTTCAGCAAAGAGACGCGCCAGATTCCATGCCGGCACTCCCACAATGTCGATCGCGCCCCAAAACAATGCGCCGGACGCTACTACGGCTAATAATGAAGTTCTTACACGACGTCTAAAGCGTTTGTCCAGGAGGTATTTTTTCACGGCTCTTGAGTGTCTTGTGGAACTGCAGCCCCAGGAATTGCTGGTGTTAAACATTCAACATCCGCATTCTGCCCTCGATGCCGCAGCCAGTGATCCATAAGCACCAGAGCCACCATAGCCTCGGCAATAGGAACCGCACGAATGCCTACGCAAGGGTCATGTCGCCCTGTGGTGATAATTTCTGTTGAGTTTCCATCAACGTCAATACTATCCCCAGGAATTCTAATACTAGAAGTGGGTTTTAGCGCAATACTGGCTACCAAAGGTTGGCCAGAGGAAATACCCCCCAAAATTCCGCCCGCGTTATTACTCGTAAAACCCTCGGGGGTTAGTGCATCCCGATGCTCTGACCCTCGTTGCTCAACAACGCCAAAACCCGCACCAACCTCCACGCCTTTCACGGCGTTGATGCCCATCAACGCGCTGGCAATTTCTGCGTCTAACCGATCGAAAATGGGCTCTCCCAAACCGGGTGGCAGACCCTCGGCGACTACAGTAACGCGAGCACCAATTGAGTCCCCAGACTTGTTCAAAGCCTGCATAAACTCCTCAAGCTGCGGAATGAGTAATGAATCACCACAAAAGAAAGGGTTGGTTTCAACCACGTCCCAGTCATGGCTTTGTGGTACCAGCGGGCCCAGCTGAGCAAGATAGCCCCTAACCTCAACACCTTTGGTAGCCAGCCACTTCTTGGCAATGGCACCTGCAGCAACCCGCATCGCTGTCTCTCTTGCTGAGGAGCGCCCGCCTCCTCGGTAATCTCGGACACCATATTTTTGCTGGTAGGTATAATCGGCGTGAGCAGGCCTAAAGGTCGATTTGATCTTGCTATAATCTTTCGACCGCTGGTCAGTGTTGCGAATTAAAAGACCGATAGCAGTTCCCGTCGTGAGTCCTTCAAACACCCCCGACAAAATTTCCACCTCATCAGTCTCTCGACGTTGCGTGGTATAGCGCGACTGCCCAGGCTTGCGGCGATCTAAATCGACCTGCAAATCCCCCGTAGTAAGGGGCAATCCGGGCGGACAACCGTCTACAACAGCCCCCAGGGCTGCGCCATGGCTCTCTCCAAAAGTGGTCACAGTAAATAGCTTACCGAGTGTATTACCAGACATAGCTTACCCTCCTGCTCCTATTATACCTGTGAAGCTGGGCTACCCGTGAGCTCTATTGAGTTGCGAAGTTCATTGGCTGAAATAGCACACACCCCGTGACCACCACTGGGCAACTCCAGCCATATAAAGGTGAGTGCTGGATAGCTGCTTGCCAATGCTGGAGCACTGTTCCCAACTTCTAAAAACAGCATGCCATGGGGCGAGAGAACTAAGCTGGCCTGCCTGAGCAGCCTGTGCACTAAATCTAATCCGTCGTCTCCTGCTGCCAGAGCAAGCCGAGGCTCATGATGATACTCCTGAGGTAGGTTAGCCATGTCTTCAGCGTCAACGTAAGGAGGATTCGCAAGAATAATATCAACGGAGCTGGGGGCCAGAGCTTCAAGGAGGTCTGCCTGCACGCACAAGGTGTTGCCCATCCCTTGATCACGACGGTTGGTCCCAGCTAGGGCTAAAGCGTCGGCGTCTATATCGAGTAAGAGAACATGACTTTCTGGAGAATGATAGGCCGCTAGCAGACCCAAACTACCTCCACCACAACAGACATCAACAATTCTCAAGGGTGTTGCTTGATTAAACCAAGGGCTGTAGCCCTCGTGAATCACCGACATGAGCGGTGATCGAGGTACTAGAGCACGTGAGTCACACCAAAAAGTGAGTTCCCCGAGTGCGGCATAACCGATGATGTAAGCCGTGGGAAGTCGATCATGTATACGTTGCTGCAAAAACAACTGCAGTTTCTTCTCCCCAGCATCAGACATCACTACGTCAAGAATTTCTGGCCCCGTCGTCGGATCTAGCCCCTCTGCTGCGAGCACCAACGCGACCGCCTCATCATGGGCATCAAAATAACCGTGGCCAAAGTGTAGGTTACCTGCCTCAAGTCGTGATTGTGTTGTGGTTAAAATCTCGCGGAAAATTGCCAACGTATTGTCCTGTAAACCCCAGTATGTTGCGCATGCTACCACCGCGCCTTAATCTTTTGGGGCCGCTGGCGCATCGCATTTGAGAAGGCGCCTTGAGGGCCCAAACCGATGCGCATACTAATGGGGATGTAGATAAAAAATTCCGCCATTCAAACCAAAACAAAGATGGCGCCTAAGGAACTGGTGCGCGGGCGTTTACAAAGCTTTCAGCACTGTTGTTTTTGCGACTGATGAATCGTCAAGCCCCATGTCTTAAGTGCACTGATCCAAAAAATCCCTGCAACGACTGGCCAACATAGGGGCCAAGCTATCGTCCATGTGTAAATGATGAGTGCCTGGGTAGCGTTCGATCTGCAGCGTATGCATGGCGATTTTTGCTTCGTCCAACATCGTTCGTCGGTAATCAGTTGGCGATAATTCATCAGCACCCGCAAAAACTGCCAACGCGGGACTGACAATCTCACGATAAAGATCCGAGCGCTGCTTTTGGCGAAAGCCGTTCGCTGATATGCCGTATAGTCGAGGATCTGACCTCAGTCGAAAGCCCAGCGAAGACAACTCGAGCGCCCTTGGGGCCAACAATTTAGCACTGTTTTCATCGAATCCATAAGTGCAACGTCGCGCTATGAAAGCTTCCTCAGATTTAAAATAACGATCAGGTCGCTTCGTATATTTTCTATGGTCACGAACAAAGTTTTTTAACTGTTGTGCCGCATTACGTTCATCAACAAAATTGGCAAGCAACCCATCAATCATTATCAGGGCCTGTGCCCGCTCGGCCAGAACACCCGCTAAAAGAATCGCAATTGCCGCTCCCCGACTGTGGCCCATAAGCACCACTTTGTTGAGATTTAGCTGGTCCACAATTTCTACGAGGTGAGGAAGATCATCCCAGAGGTTGTAAGTTGCATCGGCGGACCGCCAGCTACTTAGCCCATGTCCTGAAAGATCAATAGAAATAACCCGATAGGGAGCCATAAAAGGCGCTATACGGCTAAAGGACAATGCATTATCGAGCCAGCCGTGCAACGCTAGGACGGTAGTCTCTCCGTCTCCCGGCCACTCCATTGCTGCATAGGTCAATCCCTGAGTCTTAAAGGACACTTCCCTGTGGCCAATGGAACCAATTGATAGCGACACTGAAGAGCTAGCCCACTAAATCTCGTACGTTAACAATCCCTGCAGAAAACGCCGCACGAATAATATCGCTTTGCCGACGAAGACCTAACTTTTGACGGATAGTATTTTTGTGGGCATGGATAGTTTTATCTGAAAGTCCCAACTCAAACCCGATTTCCTTAGGACTGAAGCCAAGCGCTAGACGCTTCAAAACATCAAGCTCGCGACTGCTAAGCAAACTAACCGGTATCGCTTCGTCGTCGATATTGACGACGGATGCCCCCAGCTCTGCACCAAAAAAGTGCTTCCCCTTCACCACGGCATTTAAAGCTTCAATGAGTTGCTGATGGGTAGAAGCTTTGGAAAGAAATCCCATAGCACCAAACGCGATCGCATCGTGCACGTAAGTGCGAGAATCCAAAAGCGTGAATACCAAGATGGGCAGTTCAGGATGTCGATAGGTGAGTTCGCGGATCTCCGACGTGACGCTCGCGTCTCCCAATTGCAAATCCATGATCAATACATCGGGGATCTCAACTTCAAACTTCGATTTAAGATCACTAACACTTTGAAAAACGCCCTGAACCTCAAAACCTGACTCGGCTGCCACCAGCGCGCTAACACCAGCCGCTACAATAGCGTGAGCGTCTAAAATCGCGACTTGATGAGCTGAATCAATAGAGTCCATATCAGCATTCTAGACTAGTCCGATGATATGACCAAAACTTCTCGGCCGATGAACCTTGGGAAATAACACAAGCGATGCTAAAACGCAGAAAGCTCCTTGCTCATGCAGCACTGAAATTCAGAGATCGGATGCCGAATGCAATATTGAGATTAAATATTTACCTCGCTGCTCACCAGCGTTCCAAGCCCCTGCCCGTGGTCAGCAATCCATAACGATGCTCTTCCACCCGGCGCAAGAGGCGCCAGGCTCCTACTGTCTAGCCAATACCAAAGCAATTCAGAAACCAATGGCTGGTGACTAACCAGTAAGAGGTGCTCTACGGGCGATTCAAAAATTGGCGCCGCATCAGCTACTGCAGCGCTAGGAGCCAACCAGCCTTCCTCACGCGGGCTGACCTTTAGAGCTACACCTAAGATTTCGGCGGTCTGCCGCGTACGTAGCCATGGACTGGTCAAAACACCCGAAACCGAGGGCAGTGACTTTTCCTCTAGCGTGTCCTGGAAGCGCAACACGGCTTTATTCAGTGCATCTGCTCCTTTTGCAGTGAGGGCTCGATCGCGATCACGAGGAGCAGTTCCCGACTCCCCGTGCCGCCAAACAGTCACCAGCACGCTACTGACTCATCTCCAACAACAGCTTGTTGAGCCGGCTGACGTAAGTGGCAGGATCCTCAAGCGTCGAACCCTCTGCCAACGTCGCTTGATCGAACAAAATCTGGGTGAGATCGGCAAAACGCTCCTCATCGGACTCTTGATCCAGACGCTGAATCAGCGGATGTTCCGTATTAAGCTCCAATGTGGGGGGAGAATCAGGCACGGCCTGACCCGCCGCCTCCATAATGCGGCGCATCTGCGCACCCATCTCATGTTCGCCGACCACCAAGCATGCCGGTGATTCAGTGAGGCGCAGCGTGGGACGCACCTCCGCCACTTTATCGCCCAGAGCGGCTTTCATCCGCTCAATGAGACCCTCGTGTGCCTTACCTGCGGTTTCCAACGCCGCTTTTTCTTCCTCGTTTTCACTGTCAAATTCCAGACTTCCACGAGCGACATCTTTAAGCTCCTTTCCATCGAACTCCATGAGATGGCTCATTAGCCACTCATCAATACGATCGGATAAAAGCAGCACCTCAATACCCTTCTTCCGGAAAACCTCTAGGTGCGGGCTGTTTTTTGCTGTCGCGTGGTTTTCTGCCACAACATACCAAATCGCTTCTTGACCCTCAGAGAGGCGCTCACAGTAATCTGGAAGACTGACCGTATGCTCTGGAGCATCGGAATTGGTGGAGGCAAAGCGCAGAAGTTTGGCAACCTTTTCCTTGTTAGCGAAGTCCTCTGCAGGACCTTCTTTCAATACCTCGCCAAAGGTGTCCCAGAATTGCTGATACTGCTCGGGCTCAGCAGATGCCATTTTTTGCAGCATATCCAGTATTCGCTTGGACATAGCGCTCTTCATGGATTCAACATTGCCGTCTTGTTGCAAGATTTCACGTGATACGTTCAGCGGCAGATCATTAGAGTCGAGTACACCCTTAACAAACCGCAGATACAGGGGCAGAAATTGTTCAGCGTCATCCATAATAAACGTGCGCTGCACATACAGTTTTAAACCTCGTGCACCCTCACGATTCCATAGGTCAAAGGGAGCCTTCGCCGGTATGTATAGCAGCGATGTGTACTCCAGCTTTCCCTCTACTCTGTTATGACTCCAAGTTGCAGGGTCCTCAAAGTCGTGTGAGATGTGTTTATAGAAAGCTTGGTACTCTTCATCAGAGACGTCTGATCGACTGCGTGTCCAAAGGGCTTGCGCTTCGTTAACCGCCTCCCACTCGACTGGGGCCGACTCAACCACCTCTGCTTCATCTTCACCTGCAGGAGCATCAGCGACCTTTGGCATCATTACTGGCACTGAAATATGGTCCGAGTATTTTTTGATGACACTACGAATTCGGTATTCAGAGGCAAATTCATCGGCATCTGACTTTAGGTGCAAAATTACGGTCGTACCTGAGGTGTCACGCTCTGAACTGGTGACCGAAAATTCGGCCTCACCCGCCGATTCCCAATGTGTCGCCTCAGAACTAGCGGTGCCGGCTTTACGAGTTATAACTTCCACACGATCGGCGACGATAAACGCTGAGTAAAACCCGACACCAAACTGACCAATAAGTTGGGAGTCTTTTTTATCATCACCACTGAGATTATCCAAGAACGCGGCGGTACCCGATTTCGCAATGGTGCCAAGGTGTTCAATCACCTCTTCCCGGCTCATGCCAATGCCATTATCCGAAATTGTGACCGTATTGGACTCGCCATCAACTCCAACCTGAATTTGGTATTCAGAAACACCTTCCGCCAACTTGCCGTTCTCAATAACCGCAAAGCGATGCTTATCAATGGCGTCTGAAGCATTCGATATTAATTCTCTGAGAAAGATTTCCCGATTCGAGTACAACGAATGGATCATCAAATGAAGCAACTTTTTGGCTTCGGTCTGAAAGCCCATTGTTTCGGTGGCATTTGTTTCTGTGGCGGCAGTCATTGGCGTTTTCCCTAAGTTTTCGCTTTGGGTTGTTAGGTGGAGGCAAAGGGTCGAAATTTCAAGGCCGACGGCATAACGCAGCAGCTCATTTTTAATACCCGTCGTCAGCGAATTTTCACGCATTTACAACAACTGCTAGTGCCCATCAAAAGACGGCAATTGAATGGCAACGCAGGTCGCAGGATACCCTGAGCGCCTAACAATCAATGCATAATAGCCTCACGAATGAAGCACTGGATATCATGTTGCTGATGCGACTAAACGGCACTATCGATGCATTACGCAGGGCAAGCTTCCTTGCCTGTGCGTGGCTATTCCTTCACGGCACACATACTACAGCCGCAGACGCGCTTGAATTCGATGTTAAGGGGCTCATGTTCGGAGACCTCTACTACCTCCCCAGCCACCACACCCCAGTGGGAGACAATGCAAGCGGGGCCGTCCTTCGGCGAATCTTTCTGACCACAGATGCCCGTTATGGCGACGATTGGACGGGACGCCTGCGGTTCGAGGCCTTTCACGAGGGTGCATTCGAGAACTACGAGCTATCTCACCGAATACAAGACATGGGGGTGGGGAAAAAACTGGCTGGACACCAGATTTCCGGGGGACTAATACCCACAATCTCCTTTGATCTCATTGAAGCATTTTGGGGTAAGCGCTACCTCATGCGCACGGCACCAGATATGCAAGGAATTGCTGCGAGAGATCTGGGGATCTCCGCCAAGGGAAAGCTTAGCCAGTCGGGCAAGTGGTCATATCGAGCCATGTATGGATCCAGTGAAACTTGGGAGGCGGATAAAAACCCCCACGATAAATTTATGGGGGCCATGACCTGGCGACCTACGCCGGGCGTATTGTTGGACGCCTACCTTGACCATGAAGCCCGCCCTGGTCGTTTCGATCGCAGCACCTATCAGTTGTTCGCCGCACAGCAGACCAAAAACTACTCGCTGGGATTCGTTTACACTCATCAGGACCGCCAAGAAGACCCCACGCTTGAGCTGGCGGCCCTAATGGGCGTAGCTCACTTCAGCGACAAAATCGATTTGATTGCGCAGGTACAGCGACTGTTGCAGCCCAGCGTAAAAGGCAATGATATTGCTTATATTCCCTTCGATCCCAGCGCAACCGCCACAAATTTTGTTGCTGGCATTGAATACCGTCTATCCGACCGCATTTTCATTACTCCGAACATTGTGTACACCCACTATGGAATCAACCCCCAAGGGGTGCGGCCTGAGGATGATCTGCATTTGCGGCTCACATTTTTCTTTAATTACGAGTAGCTTAATGCCGCCCTAGGCTCGCTAAGGGGACACCAACAACTGATGAGCTGATGAGCACGAATACTTCGTGGTCTTAGCGTGTCCAGTCCCGTGACCTGCTGAAGACTGGTGGAGGGGTGACGATGACAAGGCCAAACGATAGACCTTGCCAGCGTCTATTTGCCAGCGAGCTATTTACCAGCCGGTCAGATCCGCCATAGCGGCGCCAATATCAGCGAGAGAGCGAACTGTTCGTACACCTGCGTCTTCAAGTGCAGCAAACTTCTCATCCGCAGTGCCTTTGCCACCAGAAATAATCGCTCCGGCGTGACCCATGCGCTTACCTTTTGGCGCAGTCACACCTGCAATGTACGACACCACCGGCTTGGAAACGTTGTCCTTGATGAAAGCGGCAGCTTCCTCTTCGGCTGTTCCACCAATTTCACCAATCATGACAATGGCCTCGGTTGAGGGATCAGCCTCAAACAAGGTCAAGATATCAATAAAGTTAGAGCCTGGTATGGGATCGCCACCAATACCCACACAAGTTGACTGGCCAAAGCCAGCATCCGTTGTTTGCTTGACGGCTTCATAAGTCAATGTGCCTGAACGCGACACAATCCCTACACGCCCTGGTAAGTGAATGTGACCCGGCATGATGCCAATTTTACAGGCGCCAGGTGTGATCACTCCCGGGCAGTTTGGCCCAATCAAACGCACACCCAACTCGTCACATTTAACCTTGCACTCAAGCATGTCTAAGGTGGGTATGCCCTCTGTGATGCAAACAATCAACTGAATACCTGCATTTGCCGCCTCGAGGATAGAATCCTTACAAAAGGCCGCCGGCACATAGATCACCGATGCGTCAGCGCCAGTTTGGTCAACGGCCTCATCTACCGTATTGAATACTGGCAGATCTAAATGCGTCTGCCCGCCCTTGCCGGGTGTGACTCCACCTACCATCTGCGTACCGTAGGCGATGGCCTGTTCTGAGTGGAAAGTTCCTTGGGAGCCCGTGAAACCCTGACAAATAACCTTAGTGTTCTGGTCGATTAAAATACTCATTGGGCACCTCCGGCTGCTGCAACCACTTGTTCTGCAGCGTCAGTCAGACTTGATGCCGCCATAATATTGAGACCACTATCGGCCAGAACCTTTTGTCCAAGCTCTGCATTGTTGCCCTCGAGCCTGACTACCACCGGAACGGTAACGCCCACTTCCTCAACGGCACCAATAACGCCCTCGGCGATGAGATCACAGCGCACGATACCGCCAAAAATATTGATCAGAACCGCCTTAACATTTTCATCAGACAGGATGATTTTAAATGCCTCGGTAACACGCTCTTTGGTGGCGCCGCCGCCAACGTCCAAAAAGTTTGCAGGCGAGCCGCCGTGCAACTTAACAATATCCATGGTTCCCATGGCCAAACCTGCGCCGTTAACCATGCAACCGATACTGCCATCCAGCGCAACGTAGTTGAGGTCCCATTCCGCGGCATGAGCTTCGCGAGCATCTTCCTGTGATGGGTCATGCATCTCGCGTAGATCGGCGTGCCGATAAAGTGCATTGGAGTCGGCCACGATTTTAGCGTCCAGACAATGCAGATTACCCTCATCAGTAATGACCAAAGGGTTAACTTCAATGAGCGCGAGATCTTTATCCTGAAATAATTTCGCCAAGCCGACAAAAATAGCGACGAATTGTTTTACTTGAACCCCTTCCAAGCCAAGCTTGAACGCCAGTTCACGCCCCTGATAGGGCTGTGGGCCCGTCAGAGGATCGATTTCAGCTCGAAGGATTTTTTCTGGAGTTTCTTCAGCAACCTTTTCAATTTCTACGCCACCCTCAGTCGAGGCCATAAAAACAATACGACGGCTTGCTCTATCCAAGACCGCACCTAAATAGAGTTCCTGATCAATATCGGTACAGGTTTCTACCAGAATCTTCGACACCGGCTGTCCATCAACATCTGTTTGATAGGTGACTAAACGCTTGTCTAGCCAATGTTCTGCAAAAGCCGCGGCATCGTCGGGGCTATCAACCAACTTTACCCCTCCGGCCTTACCCCGACCACCAGCGTGAACCTGAGCTTTAACCACCCACTTGTCACCACCTATTTTTTCCGCGGCACTACGTGCCTCCTCAGGTGTAGACACAGCATGACCGACTGAAACCGGCAAACCATACTGGGCAAACAATGCCTTTCCTTGATACTCGTGAAGATTCATAAATTATCCCGCTTTTTCGTTTCGGTGCGGAGTTAACCAACGGCCACTCCCCCAATGCGCGCTCTTGTGCCTAGCGCTTTTTTCTATTTGCCATGTGAATAGCCTTGCCATCAACGGCCAAGGCAGCTTCGTGCACTGCCTCTGATAATGTAGGATGTCCAAACACCATCATCTGTAAATCCTCGGCACTAGAGCCGAACTCCATCGCTATTAGCAATTGTTGCACCAGGTCAGCAGCTGACGGCCCAACGCAGTGAGCGCCAAGCAGTTGATCTGTATTCTCATCGGCGATAATTTTGATCATTCCGTCGCTGTCGCAGCCGCTAGCGCGCGTCCAATCGCCGCGAAAGGGAACGTGCCTACTTTAACTTTTACACCTTCGGCTTTGAGCTCTTGTTCCGTCTTACCAACGCCAGCAATCTCAGGATGTGTGTAAATAATGGAGGGAATCAAATCATAATTTAATGGGTGATGGTGCCCCGCAATTTGCTCGGCAACCATAACGCCCTCTTCCGAGCCTTTATGCGCCAGCATTGGACCTCTCACCATGTCACCAATAGCCCAAACTCCCGGCGCCTCGGTAGAACAGACCTCATTGACAAAGACGCAACCGCGCTCATCCATGGTAACGCCTGAATCTTCGGCAAAAAGCTCGCCTGTCTGTGGTCTGCGACCGACAGAAACAATCAGTCGATCAAAAATTTCCGTATGCGTCTCTTCACCCATTGCGTAGCTCACGTGAACCTGACCGTCAATGACCTCGGATCCGGTCACGCGAGCACCAAGGCGAATATCTAGGCCCTGCTTTTTAAAAAGCTTTTGTCCTTCCTTTGCGATTTGAGCATCCATCGAAGGCAAAAAACCATCCATCGCCTCCAAGAGAACCACCTCGGCTCCTAAACGCCCCCACACACTACCTAACTCAAGACCAATGACCCCTGCTCCAATCACACCCAAGCGCTCTGGCACCGATTCGAAGACAAGTGCGCCGGTTGAGTCAACGATGTGTACTTGATCAACCGGTGCTACAGGAATGTCGATAGGGAGCGACCCGGCGGCCAAAACGATATTTTCAGCTTCGTGAACTGACTCAGTACCGTCTGAAGACAGAACTTGAACCTTCCGGTTGGCTAGTAACTTGCCACGCCCCTGAACAACATCTATCTGATTATGCTTCAACAAACCGGCCACGCCACCGGTAAGCTGGCCAACAATCTGATCCTTTCGCTGCATCATTGTAGCGACGTTGATCTGCGTCTCGCCGATACCGATACCATGGTCTGCAAAGTGTTCTTTTGCCTCCAGAAATTTGTGCGAGCTATCTAACAGTGCTTTTGACGGAATACAGCCAACGTTTAAACACGTGCCACCCAAAACCGGCTTGCCTTTATCATCTGCCCACTGCTCTACAACGGCGACCTTCTTGCCCAGTTGCGCACAGCGAATGGCACAGACATATCCGGCTGGGCCGGATCCAATAACAATTACGTCGTATGATGCTGTCATATTCATTTTCCTGTGCAAGGTGTCATCAGAGTTGTAGAAGAATGCGCGCTGGATCTTCGATAAAGCCTTTTACCGTGACCAAAAACTGTACCGCTGTTTTGCCATCGATAAGGCGATGATCATAAGACAGCGCTAAATACATCATCGGCTGAATAACCACTTCTCCGTTCACGGCAACGGGCCGCTCCTGAATCGTATGCATCCCCAATATGCCGGTTTGAGGTGGATTCAATATCGGCGTTGATAACAGAGAACCAAACACCCCCCCGTTAGATACGGTAAAGGTGCCCCCGGTCATCTCCTCAATCGTTAGCTTTTTGTCTTGAGCCTTCAGCCCTAAATCTCTGATCGCTGCCTCAACATCGGCAATGCTCATAAAGTCCGCGTCTCGGAGTACTGGCACCACCAGCCCGTCATTTGTCGATACTGCAACGCCAATATCTTGGTACCCGTGATACACCACATCGCTACCATCAATCGATGCGTTAACCGCGGGGTACCGCTTTAATGCCTCACAACAGGCCTTGACAAAAAAGCCCATAAAACCAAGTCGAGTTCCATTGTGTGCTTTTTCGAAGCTCTCTTTGTATTGGCTTCGAAGCTTCATCAGCGGAGCCATGTTCACTTCATTAAAAGTGGTCAACATCGCCGTCTGCTGGGTGGCTTCTAACAGTCGCTCCGCAATTCGGGCACGCATTCGAGTCATAGGAACTCGTTTCTCAATGCGCTCGCTCGAGGGGCCAAAGGAATCATTAGGTATCGTCGTTACTGCTGGAGTCGCAGGAGCTGTTGGCGCAGGTTTAACTGGAGCGGCCTGAGCGGAATTCTTTAGGTGTTTGGTCACATCTTCCTTAGTAACGCGCCCACCCTTACCAGAACCGGTAATAGCAGCGGGGTCTATGCCATGCTCATCGATCATGGCTCGAGCTGCAGGACCCATTGCATGTTCACCGCTCTCCGAGGGCTGCACCGGCTCAACTGTTTTAGACGTTGACGAACTGCTTGGTGCGGACTGCGTAACCTCACCAGCTTCTAGCACGGCTAACAAGGCCTCGCTCTCGATGGTCTCACCCTCGACAGCGACAATGGATGTGAGAACCCCGGATTCCGGCGCGACGACTTCCATTACTACTTTATCGGTTTCTATCTCAACCAATAACTCGTCGCGGGCTACGGTATCGCCTTCAGCTTTGTGCCAAGCAGCGACCTCACCATCGGCGACAGACTCGGGAAACGCCGGTGCCTTAATTTCAATTGCCATGATGTATTCCTACCTAAATCCTGATCAATTACCCCAGGGCATTGGGCCGAGGGCTTCGTTTATGAAACTTTCCTGCTGTTGGATATGTAATGCCGTATAGCCCGCCGCTACCGAGGCTGAGGGCTCTCTACCGGCGTAACGCAAATAAACATCGACCTTATGACGCTGAATTACCCGGCGCATATTGTGCTGACTGGCATACCAAGCGCCCTGATTCATGGGCTCCTCCTGACACCAGATCGCATCCTCAATATTTGTATAGGGAGCAATTACCCGAGCCAAATCTTCTTCAGGAAACGGATAGAGCTGCTCGATACGTATAATGACAATATTGTCAATTTGCCGCTCACGCCGTGCCGCACGCAGGTCGTAAAATACTTTTCCAGAACAGAGGAGGACGCGTCTGATTGAGGCCGGATCCAGATTATCGGTTTCATCGATTACCGTTTGAAAACTCCCGTCAGCGAGCTCTTCTAAGGTTGAAGTCGCCTCTTTATGGCGGAGTAAACTTTTGGGCGACATTACTATTAATGGCTTTCGCAACGGCCTAATTGCCTGTCGACGCAACATATGGAAAACCTGCGCTGGAGTAGTCGGCATACAGACCTGCATATTTTGCTCAGCGCACATTTGCAAATACCGCTCAAGTCGCGCGGATGAATGTTCAGGGCCTTGCCCCTCATAGCCGTGAGGAAGCAACATGGTCAAGCCACAAACACGGGACCACTTATGCTCACCGCTTGCAATAAACTGATCGATAACCACCTGGGCGCCGTTGGCAAAATCTCCAAACTGGGCTTCCCAAATCACTAAGCCAGTGGGGGATGTCGTCGCATAACCGTATTCAAAGGCTAGCACCGCCTCCTCAGACAGCAGCGAGTCATAAATACGGAAGTCAGCTTGATTGCCATCGAGGTGCTGAAGAGCAATATGGCGCCCCTCTTCTTTCTGATTGTGAATGACGGCATGGCGATGTGAAAAAGTACCTCGACCAATATCTTGGCCGGTCATTCGCACGGGAAAACCCTCTACCAAAAGCGTCGCGTATGCCATGATTTCGGCGAAGCCCCAGTTAATTTCCTGAGCGCCTACGCCCATCTTGCGCCGATCTTCCAGCAACTTCGTAACCTGCCGCTGAACCGCGAACCCTTCTGGCACACTCGCGATTTGCTCGGAAAGAGTCTTCAGCTGTCCTAAGGGGTAGCGCGTATCGCACTCAACAGTCCATTCATGACCCACATAAGGTCCCCAATCGACAAACAATGCGTTATTGGGCTCCATAACCAAGGAGCTCACGAGCGGCTCTCCCCGCTCAAGGGACTCACGATAGCGAGCCATGAGCGTAACGTCCTCATCCTCGGTCAGAATACCGTCGGCAATGAGCCGCTTCGCATAAAGGTCGCGGGTAGTGGCGTGCTTCTTGATCGCTGCATACATTTGCGGCTGGGTAACGGCAGGTTCATCTGCCTCGTTGTGGCCTCGACGCCGATAACAGATAAGATCAACAACGACATCGCGTTTAAACGTATTTCTGAAGTCAACCGCGAGCTGCGTGACAAAAACGACAGCTTCTGGATCATCAGCATTGACATGGAAAATGGGGGCCTGAACCATCTTAGCGACATCGGTGCAGTACTCAGTAGAACGGGCATCAATACGCTGACTAGTGGTAAAGCCCACCTGATTGTTTAGAACAATATGCAGCGTCCCACCGGTTTTATAACCCCGGGTCTGAGACATCTGGAACGTTTCCATAACAACGCCCTGCCCAGCAAATGCAGCATCGCCATGAATTACAATCGGTACTACTGAATCGCCCGCAGGATCCTCGCGACGATCCTGCCGTGCTCGAACAGAGCCTTCGACAACTGGTGACACGATCTCCAAATGCGAGGGATTAAAGGCTAAAGCGAGGTGAACCTCACCGCCACTCGTCATTACGTTTGAGGAAAAGCCTTGGTGATATTTGACATCCCCTGAGCCACTGTATTCCGCTCTCCCCTCAAACTCGTCGAATAGCTCAGTGGGGTTCTTCCCTAAAATATTGATCAGAACGTTTAAGCGCCCACGGTGCGCCATACCAATAACAATTTCCTTCGCACCATAACCACCGACCCGCTCTATCGCTTCGGACATCATGGGGATTAGGCTTTCCCCACCCTCTAAACCGAAACGTTTGGTGCCTGGATATTTTGAGCCTAGAGACTTTTCAAGCCCTTCGGCTTTAATCAGACGTCGCAGCACTTGTAATCGCTGATCCCGAGAGAATTCGGGAGCAGATCGGACAGATTCCATCCGGCTCATAATCCAATGGCGCTGTTCGGTATCCACAATATGCATGAACTCGGCGCCGATCGTGTTGCAATAAGTACGCTGGAGTGCATCAACAATGTCACGCAGCGTTGCATCGCTAGCACCGTAGTACAAACTGCCTACCTGAAAAACTGTGTCGGCATCTGCCTCACTTAACTGATGAAAGGCCAGATCGAGATCTGGAATGGCTTCTCGAGGATAAATGTCTAGTGGATCCAAAGAGGCCTGCTGGTGTCCACGCTGACGATAGGCTGATATCAGCTGGACAACGCGAACCTGCTTGCGCTCATACTCTGTTGCCTGGGAATCATGGGCGACGGTAGCTTCGGTTCGCACACGCATCTTACTGATCTTCGCAAACTGCTCCCTAACCACTGAGTGGGGCACGTCTCGAAAAGCCGTGTTGTCGGTATTAACTTTAGGGAGTTTATCGAAGTAATCACGCCATTCAGGCGCTATGGCATTTGGGTCTGTGAGGTATTGCTCATATAAGCCTTCGACATAGGCCGCATTTGAACCTGAGATATGAGAAGACCCCCATAACTCCAGCATTCCCTGCAAGGCAGAGGGTTGTGCCATGTCTGACTCCATGATTCTTCGTTAACGCTCGATTGACGGGCCGCATGTAACGCAACGATCCCGAACCACTCCCGTCTGTTTGTTACAGAAGGTGTGGCCCCCCATGTTCTGCCCTCGCATTTTAATCCTAACTGGGGTCTGGGGTGTAGCTCCTGACTCTCAGAATCATGGAAATTAGTGACAGTTTTCCTGTGCTTTTGTCACAATATTCATTTATAGCCATGTTATCTATATCCCTAAGGAATGCATATGTAGAACGCACTAAAAAGGGGCGCGCAGCCCCTTGAAAAGTCTATCCTTGTGTCACCTACACTTAGGTCGCCCTATTGAGCAGCATTGTCCGAATATGGCCAATTGCCTTAGTGGGGTTTAAACCCTTGGGGCAAACGTTGACGCAATTTTGAATACCGTGGCAGCGGAACACACTAAAGGGGTCGTCAAGCTTCGATAAACGCTCATCAGTGGCAGTGTCACGAGTGTCGGCGAGAAAACGGTAGGCCTGTAGCAATCCGGCAGGGCCGATGAACCTATCGGGGTTCCACCAAAAAGACGGGCAACTAGTTGAGCAGCAAGCACACAAAATGCACTCGTAGAGGCCATCCAGCTGGGAACGATCTTCCGGAGACTGTAACCGCTCAATGGCTGGCGCTGGCGAGTTGTTCTTTAAAAACGGCTGAATTTTTTCATACTGGGCGTAGAAGAGGCTCATATCGACCACAAGATCCCTGATAACAGGCAAGCCTGGGAGCGGTCGAACGACCAGCTTATCGTTCTTAACGGTCTCTGATAACGGCGTAATACATGCCAACCCGTTTTTGCCGTTGATGTTAAGCCCGTCGGAACCGCACACGCCCTCACGGCAACTTCGTCGATAAGTCACACTGCTGTCGTGACCGGCTTTAATGGCCTCCAGCACATCTAGGACCATAAGGTCTTTCCCCTCGGTATCGAATTCGAACTCCTGCATATGCGGAGCGCTATCTACCTCGGGGTTGTAACGATAAATACTGACCTGCAACATGTTGAAATCTCCCAAGTCAAATAATTAATAAGAGCGGATTTGAGGTTCAAAGGTTTCAACAGTACTCGGGGTGAAGTTCACACCGCGCTTGCTGACCTTTTTACCTTCGCTGTGGTACACCGAATGACACAACCAATTTTCGTCGTCTCGCTCGGTAAAATCTTCGCGAGCGTGTGCCCCGCGACTTTCGTTACGGGCCTCGGCGACTACTGCCGTGGCTTCAGCAACCTCAAACAGGTTTTGCAGCTCTAGCGCCTCAATTCGCGCCGTATTGAACGCATCAGACTTATCATCCAAAGAGACACTTTCAACCCGGCCGCGCAACTCTGCCAGCTTGGCGATGCCTTCTTGCATAAAGTCGCCCCGGCGGAATACTCCGAAGTGGTTCTGCATAGTGCTTTGCAGCTCACGGCGCAGCTCTGCGACGTTCTCGCCCCCCGAATTTTCATTGAGATGGCGCAACCGATCGCCGGCAGCGTCAATATCACTCTGGGCAGATTCTCGCAGCTCAATACCATCACGAAGAGCGCTCTCGATGAACAGCCCCGAAGCACGACCGAAGACAACAAGGTCTAACAGCGAATTGCCACCAAGGCGATTAGCTCCGTGAACTGAAACGCAAGCGACTTCACCGCAGGCGTAGAGTCCAGGGATGATGTGATCATTGCCTTGGTCATCGACGGTGATGGCCTGACCGTTAACGTTCGTGGGAATTCCTCCCATCATGTAATGACAGGTTGGAACCACTGGAATGGGCTCTTTTACAGGGTCAACGTGGGCGAAGGTGCGACTGAGCTCGCAAATGCCGGGCAATCGAGACTCAAGAACATCCTCTCCCAAATGATCCAGCTTGAGTTTGACGTGGTCACCGTGCTCACCACAACCTCGGCCTTCAAGGATCTCAAGCACCATAGACCGAGCCACAACATCGCGTCCAGCAAGGTCTTTAGCGTTGGGCGCGTAACGCTCCATGAATCGCTCGCCATCTTTATTGACCAAATAACCGCCTTCACCTCTGCAACCCTCTGTGACGAGCGTTCCAGCGCCGTAAATGCCGGTAGGATGGAACTGCCACATTTCCATGTCTTGCACGGGCACACCGGCGCGCAATCCCATACCGATGCCGTCGCCCGTGTTGATATGAGCATTCGTTGTCGATGCGTAGATACGCCCTGCCCCGCCGGTAGCAAAAACCGTTGCCTTGGACTTAACAAAAACAGTCTCACCCGTCTCTATGCAGATGGCGATAACACCGGTTACTGCTCCGTCTTGGTTTTTCACCAAATCAACGGCAAACCACTCATTGAAGAATACGGTCTCGTTTTTGACGTTATTTTGGTACAGAGTGTGCAGCAGAGCATGACCTGTGCGATCGGCAGCTGCACAGGTACGAGCTGCCTGCCCCCCCTTGCCGTAATCCTTGGACTGCCCGCCAAAGGGTCTCTGATATATACGGCCCTCTTCCGTGCGTGAGAATGGAAGCCCCATGTGCTCCAGTTCGAAAATTGCCTCGGGCCCCACTGAACACATGTATTCGATCGCATCTTGATCGCCTATGTAGTCAGAGCCCTTGACGGTATCGTACATATGCCAGCGCCAATCATCGTTAGGGTCAGAACTAGCGATCGCGCAAGTGATGCCGCCCTGTGCGGACACTGTGTGTGAGCGCGTGGGGAACACCTTAGAAATCACGGCTGTTTTGTAGCCGGACTGTGACAGCTGCAGGGCAGCGCGCATGCCAGCGCCGCCGCCACCTACAATGACTCCATCAAAAGAAATAGTTCGCATTCTCAACTCCAATCGCACAGTTAGGCGGGGTTATAGCGCAAATCTCACAAAATCCAAGCGAGAGAGGTTAGCCCCAAAGAATTTCTATGACCCAAAGCAGATAAATCACAAGCGCAAGTACGGTGCCCAGCTGGCAAAATCGTCGAATTAAGTTGCCTCGTGGCCCCAACATTCGCTCGGTGAGATAATCTGTGTAAACCGCCCAAAGACCAATCCAAGCGTGAGCCGCCAGCGACATTGCCGCCAATAGCGTAAAGATTCGCATAGCTGTTGTGTCATGCATGGCTTTCCACGCGCCGTAGTCAACGCCTCCCAGCAAAATACCGGCAAGACAAATGAAATAGGCGAGTAAAATCAAGCTTGTAACGCGCTGGATTAACCAATCAGACAAACCTGAACGGCTAAAGCTAGTGACCTGAGTTACCATATAACAACACCCCAAAAAACAGCGAGACATATCGCCAGAGCAATAACGATTCGCGCACCAGTCACACCACCCTGCATTGTTTCGCCAATCCCGAAGTCCATAATGATGTGCTTGACCCCTGACAATGCGTGGTAACTGAGCGCGGACGCTATTAACCAAAGAATTGCTTTGCTAAGCGGCATAGTCAGCGTTGACGCAACACTGTTAAAGCCCTCTTCTGAACGAAGGCTGGTATCAAGTGCCCAGACCATGAGTCCGCTTACCAAGAACAAAAACACACCAGACAGCCGGTGGGTAATAGATACGTAAGCCGTGATCGGCAGCTGCATGGAGCCGAGATCCAGATTGACCGGACGTTTGTCCTTGCTAACCGTAGGTTTCAAAGGGTCGCTCCTTGCGTTGGCGAGTGGAAGGCGTAAAACGCCGCGGCACATTATATGCTTACGTCACACCGCTGACAATTTTATGTTTCAAACCGTTTTAAATAACTCTACTGTTTACAATCTAAATTGACTTTCTCTGAGCGCGGCATATAGTTTGGCGCTCCCCGCAACCGCTGTCCCAGGAATTACTGATGAGTGATAAAAAAGCCACACTGTCGATAGATCATGGAAATGGATCTGTTGACACCATTGATTTGCCAGTTCTTCAAGCCGAATTAGGCCCAGATGTCGTTGGTGTGGGGAGCCTCACTGGCAACGGGCTTTTTACCTACGATCCCGGCTTTACCTCAACGGCGGCCTGCGAATCAAAAATCACCTTCATTGATGGCGAAAAAGGCATCCTCTTGCACCGAGGCTACCCAATTGAGCAGCTGGCTGCAGAGAGCAATTACCTAGAAACTTGTTATCTATTGCTGTACGGAGAGCTTCCCTCTGCCGCTGAACGAGACGATTTTGTCAGCACAATGCACCAGCACACGATGGTTCACGAGCAAATACGAACGTTTTTCAATGGTTTCCGCCGAGATGCCCACCCGATGGCAATTATGTGCGGTGTGGTAGGCGCACTATCGGCCTTTTACCACGACTCAACAGACATCTCCGACCCCTACCATCGAAAAGTCGCAGCCTTCCGGCTCATTGCGAAGATGCCGACCATTGCAGCCATGAGCTATAAGTTCAGTATTGGCCAGCCCTTTATGTACCCCGATAACAGCATGGACTACGCCACTAATTTTCTGCACATGATGTTTGGTGTGCCCTGCGAGCCCAGCAAAATTTCACCCACGATTGCACGCGCTATAGATCGAATTTTCCTGCTACACGCCGATCACGAGCAAAACGCATCAACTTCAACGGTTAGACTGGCAGGCTCATCTCAGGCAAACCCATTTGCATGCATCGCCGCTGGAATTGCCGCACTGTGGGGCCCATCTCATGGTGGTGCTAACGAAGCGGTAGTGAAAATGCTGGAAGAAATTGGCACCGTCGACAACATTGACAAATTTATCGCCAAAGCCAAAGACAAAAATGACCCATTCCGGCTCATGGGCTTTGGGCACCGGGTTTACAAGAACTTTGACCCTCGCGCGAAAGTCATGAAACAAGCCGCCGATGAGGTGCTTGCTGAACTGGGCATTCACGATGAGATGCTGGAAATTGCAAAACGACTCGAAGAAATCGCGCTGCAAGACCCTTATTTCATCGAAAAGAAGCTTTATCCAAACGTTGATTTCTACTCTGGAATTATCCTAAAAGCTTTGGGCATACCCACGTCGATGTTTACGGTGATTTTTGCTATTGGTCGAACGGTGGGTTGGGTCGCGCATTGGAATGAAATGATTTCCGGTAGCTACAGAATCGGCCGCCCTAGACAGCTGTATACCGGTTACCAACAGCGCGATTACTTGCCACTAGATAAGCGGTAAACCGCGGGCTAGTTACCAATCGGCATAGGGGTTGAAATGAAGCAGACCGATGCAGTTATCAGTGGTACTGGACTTTTCACACCTGAGGAGTCCGTCAGCAACGACGAACTGGTAACGGCATTCAATGCCTGGGTCGATTTATTTAATGAGGAGCATAGCGAAGCCATCGCTAAAGGCGAGGTAGAGGCTCGCACCTACTCATCGACAGCTTTTATTGAAAAGGCCTCGGGAATAAAATCTCGCTACGTACTGAACAAGTCAGGCATTATCGACCCCCAAAGAATGGCCCCCCAATTGGCAGAGCGCCCTAATAGCGAACTGTCTGTCATGGCTGAAATCGGTGTAAAGGCCGCCCGACAAGCTCTTGAGGCTGCAGACTTAGTTGCCTCAGATTTAGACGCGGTGATTGTGGCCGCTTCAAATATGCAGCGCGCCTATCCCGCCATGGCCGTAGAAATACAAGATGCTCTCGGTGCAAAAGGGTTTGCATTCGATATGAACGTCGCTTGCTCCTCTGCAACATTCGGCATCCAGCAGGCCAGAGATTCAATACGTGCAGGCTCTGCTCGGCGAATTCTCATGGTCAACCCGGAAATTTGCACCGGACACCTGAATTTCCGAGATCGAGATGCTCACTTCATTTTTGGCGACGTCGCAACAGCAGTTGTCATCGAAGCTACCGACGTCGTTAGAGCAAAATCGAACTTCGAGATTATAGATACCCGCTTGCAGACGATATTTTCGAACAATATTCGAAACAACTTTGGGTTCATGAATCGAGCTGATGAACGCGGTATTGGAGCTGTCGACAAGCTCTTTGTTCAAGAGGGCCGCAAAGTCTTTAAAGAAGTCTGCCCTGCAGTGGCTCAGCAAATTAATGAGCAACTCGCCGACCTCAACCTGCAGGCGGATCAGCTTAGCCGGCTGTGGTTGCATCAGGCGAATCGCAATATGAATGACCTGATCGCCAGACGAGTATTGGGTCGAGAACCTACAGAAAAAGAGTCTCCAACCATTCTCGATGCCTATGCCAACACGTCGTCAGCAGGTTCAATTATCGCCTTTCATCTGAACAGGGACGACTTGAATGCGGGTGAGCTGGGCGTTCTATGCTCCTTTGGTGCGGGCTACTCTATCGGAAGCGTGGTCTTACGCGCGACTTAGAGCGCACATTTTTCGGCAAGGCATTGCAGGAGCGCGGCACACTCCGCCTTTGTCCCTACGGTAATACGCAGATAGTCGGCTATGGGCGCTTTATCCCAGCGTCTGACCAAAATATTGCTCTCTCTGAGATGCTCAAAAAGCACGCGACCCTCATGAGCCGGGTGTTTCACAAAAACGAAGTTAGCCGAGCTTGGACAAACCTCAAAGCCCAAATCGAGCAATGCCTCGGTCAACTCAAGGCGATTTTTTATCACCGTTTGACTGCTTTCATTGAGCCACTGTTCGTCCTGAATAGCCGCCTCAGCCACTAATTGCGCACTGGCATCGAGTGGATAACTGTTAAAGCTGTCCTTTACTCGGGTCAGACCTTCGATCAACGCTGCTGAGCCCAAGGCGTAGCCGACTCGCAAACCGGCCAAGGCATGTGACTTGGATAGACTTCGAGTCACGATTAAATTCTCTGCCTCTAACAGCAAGGTTGACGCTGATTCGGAACCAAATCCGTAGTAGGCCTCATCAACAACTACGAGCCGATCTGGATTGCTATCGACCAAGCGTTTAATGTCTTTAAGCGCAAGCGCCCTACCCGTTGGCGCGTTGGGGTTAGCAATGAGGATAGAATCCCTCTGGGCTGACAATCGATTAACGTCGATTGAAAAATCATCATGTAACGATTCAGTTTTTAACTGCAAGCCATAGAGCGCGGCCCAAACCGGATAGAAACTATAAGTAATGTCGAGAGTTACTAGGCTCTCGCTGCTTGATAGAAGCCCCTGAAATATATGCGCTAAAACCTCATCAGAGCCGTTCCCAACGAAAACCTGAGCGACAGACAATCCCTCACAACGCGCGATAGCCGACCGTAAGGCGGTACATTCTGGATCGGGATAACGTCTGAGCGCCTCAGGCGTCATTGCATTGAGTACTGCCATTGCATGCCTCGAGGGCTGCAAACAATGCTCATTAGTATTTAGCTTAATTAATCCGGGTACTTTTGGCTGCTCACCCGGAGTGTAGGGCTTGAGCCCACTGACAACCGAACTCCAGAATTTGCTCATAATCCTTTGCCTGTAAAGCGTGCCTGCTTAGGATACTTGAGTAGCACCTTCGCTGTCAGCGATTGTCGTTAAACACCTTGCATACAAGTTCAACTTGGAAAAGTAGAGCCCACAGCTGGGCGCTTTGAAAATAGGAAACAGCACACTTCTCAGGTATGGTTTTCTTCGTAAGACAGGCGTTGCAAGGTGTCAGCCGCGTCGAAGGGAAAGGCCAAACTGAAACAACTCCCCACGCCAACCTCTGAATCAATAGTTAACTCTGCCTGATGTGAGTTCGCAACGTGTTTGACAATCGCTAGACCCAGGCCTGTACCACCGCCAGCGTTACTGCGACTTTTATCCACTCTGTAAAATCTTTCCGTTAGCCGCGCTATGTGATGTGGCTCTATACCGATGCCCATATCGCTTACCGAGAACATGGCGCTGTTTTCTGTTGACCACCAGCGCAAGCGCACGTCACCATCGCTATACTTCAGCGAATTAATAACTAAATTGCTCAAAGCGCTATGCAGCTCCCGCTCATCCCCCCGTATCGCCGCCTCGCTTTCCTGGTTCAGCGCAATCAGCCGGTCGGGAAATGCGGGTTGGAGCTCGGCCACAATACCGACAATGAGCGCGGGCACATCAATCAACTCAGTTTTTCTCAAGGTCTCAACCGCCTCAATGCGCGATAGCCATAACAAATCGGTAACAAGATTTTCCATGCGAAGGGCTTGTTGACTCATTTGCTCTAGGGGCCTTTGGAAGCGAGTTGCACTGAATTCCTCCAATGATTGCAGGGTCTCTATATAGCCCTTTATCACTGTCAGGGGGGTTCTCAGCTCGTGGGATACATTACCCACGAAGTCGCGGCGCATTTGCTCGAGACGAAACGTCCGAGTGACATCTCGGGCGAAAACCAACCGATCGCCCATGCCAAACCTCGCCACCTCAAACTGAAGGCAACGCCCCCTATCGCCCTCTGGTAGCACCCGAAGCGGATCAGAATAATCGTCCGTCTCAAAATATTCTCGAAAATCGATTGAGCTAATTAAATTAAGCAGCGGCTGACCTTGGTCTGAAGGAAAGTTTATACCCAACAGGAAGTCAGCAGAATCATTGGCCCAAGCCACGTTAGCGTGGGGATCAACAATAATCGCCGCATCGCGCATCGCCGCCAGTGAGTCTTGCAGGTAATCCAACGTGGACTCAAGCCGCAACTGTGCTTCACGATTACGACGTTGAATGGCATAAATATTATCGAGAAAAAGGCCCCAAATGCCGCCGGCTTTTGGCGGCTCTACCGTTGGATCCAGCATCCAACGCTGAACTCGCAGCAACTGATAAGACCAAAGCGATAGAATAACCCCCAACCCCAGCGCAACACCCCAACCTAGTTCACCAAAGATAAAGCCAATGCCTAGCCCGACCAAGAGAATAGCTACAACTGAGCGGACCTCTCGGCGGAAGGTTTTTACGGGAACCATCTGCGTTAACCGCCTTGCTCAGAGAAGCGATACCCTGTTCCACGCACTGTTTGAATAAGCTGGCTGTAGTCTCCCTCAGCGGCGTCTAAAGCCGCGCGTAGTCGACGAATATGCACATCAACCGTCCGCTCCTCAACATAAATGTTAGCTCCCCAGACCCGATCGAGAAGTTGACTACGGGTATAAGCTCTCTCTGGGTGGGACATAAAAAACAGCAATAAATTGAACTCAGTAGGGCCCAACTGTAGCGCCTCCTCGCCCACAAACGCGCGACGGCTATCAATATCGATTGTCAGATCCCTGACGACTAACAGGTTGCGGTCATCCGAGCTCTTTGCACGCCGCAGTAGGGCCTTGATTCTTGCCAATAATTCTCTCAAGGCAAAGGGTTTCGTGATGTAGTCATCTGCACCAACGTCGAGACCCTGAATAACGTTGTGCTCCGCGGCTTTTGCCGTCAACATAATCACCGGCAAGTCTTGAGTCATCTCAGCACGCTTGATGCGCCGCAAAAGTTCAATGCCGCTGCCGCCTGGAAGCATCCAATCTAACAGGACAATATCGGGGCGATCGTCAACAATTTGGTGATAAGCAGCATCTATTGTCTCAGCTTCAAGACACTCATACCCCGCGGTTTCGAGTGCCATTCGCAGCATATCGCGTATAGGCAGTTCGTCATCAACAATAAGGACTTTGTGGGTAGTCATTGTGGATATCCTGAAACCTTTCAGTGCATTACACGGCAACTTTGTGACCGTAATGTTACAACAAGACGTTTTCCGCACTGTGATGCTTAGAAAAAGTCCCACCACTTATCATCTTCAAGACTTTTCACGCAGCCTTTTAACTGCGTATTGTAGGTGTTTGCCCGACCATCTACTTTTCTTGCCACATCGACCAGCCACTGCTTATCACGATAGGTCTTGCGCTTAAAACCGCCATGCCCCTCATGGTAGGCAAGATAAAGTCTGAAGGTATCGTCTTTGGCAATGCCATTTTGGCGGAAACTCATATCGTTGTACCAACCAATAAAATCAATCGCATCGCCAAAGTCATCGCGGTCTGCTCCGTAACTTCCAGAGCTTCGTTCGTACCACTCCCAGGTCGCATCCTTAGCCTGTGAGTAACCATAGGCATCAGAAGGTCTTGGTCCAGGAATAATGCCCCAAATCTTTTTTCTTGGCGGCTTGGCCGTAGCAACAAAACGAGACTCCTGATGCATAATAGCCATCATTACTGAAATCGGCGTGTCCCAACGCGCACGTGCCTTCTTAGCATCGTTATACCAGCCAGATTTTTCCCGAAAAATCGCACAAACATTGCTCGTATCGCTTGGGGGCGATGTTGCACATGCCGATACAAAGGCAGAGAGCAACAACACCAATAAAGACCGGGTCAACGGATACATCATTACTCCTGCCAACCTTCCATTTGGATAATAAACTCCGCCTCATCAATCACAGAAACCTCTAGCGAATGTGCTTTCTTGAGTTTCGAGCCCGCACCGGGACCCGCGACTACGCAGCTTGTTTTACCGCTGACGCTGCTTGAAACCTTAGCGCCAAACACCCTCAGACGCTCCTCGGCTTGATCCCGGCTCATTTGCTCCAGCTTTCCCGTGACCACCCAGGTCTGTCCTGACAGCGGAAGGTCGCCAATTTGGACCTCAGGAGCAGGCCAATACACTCCGTGGCTTATGAGGCTATTGATCATTTCTTGCCTTCCTGGATCGGCAAAAAACCGCTGCAAATGCCCGGCAACAATGGGGCCTACATCCTCCACTTCTTGCAATTGTTCATCCGTAGCAGTGAAAAGTGGCGCCAAAGCACCAAAATACTCGGCCAATTGCCGAGCCGTCGTTTCCCCTACTTCCCTAATACCCAGAGCATAGATGAAGCGCGAGAGCGTTGTATTTTTGCTGTCCTCAATCGCTGCTTGCAAATTTTTAGCCGACTTAGTGCCCATTCGCTCTAACCCTGCGAGGGTGTCCTGACTTAACTCGTAAAGGTCACTTGCGGTTTTTATCAGGTCCAAGTCAACGAGCTGGTCAATGATTTTCTCCCCGCAGCCGTCTATATCCATAGCCCGACGGGATACAAAGTGCTCAATCGCTGCGCGACGCTGAGCCGGACAGGCAGACCCAGCATCGCAGCGCCACACGGCCTCACCGGGTTCACGCACCAACACGCTGTCACAGGCTGGGCAGCTGTCGGGAAAGGCCACATCTTCGGCCTGAGGCAACCGTCGATCGACCACCACCCCCGCAACCTGAGGAATCACATCTCCAGCCCTGCGTACAATAACGGTATCTCCAACTTTGATACCTAGCCGCGCTATTTCATCCGCATTGTGGAGCGTCGCATTGGACACCGTTACGCCCCCAACAAAAACTGGATCCAGCCTAGCAACCGGTGTGACTGCACCGGTTCTGCCAACCTGAAATTCAACACCTAGTACAACTGTCATCTCTTCCTGAGCAGGAAACTTTCTCGCGATAGCCCAACGCGGAGCTCTAGAAACAAAACCCAAACGCTCCTGTTCAGCAAACGTATCAACCTTAAAAACAATGCCGTCAATATCGAATCCCAAACCTTCTCGAACCTGCGACAAGTCCTCGTAATAACGCTCGCAGCCATCAATACCCGGCACTGAGCGACTATGCTCTGATATTGGTAAACCCCATTGATTCAATTGCGCCATCGCTTCAGTGTGACTGAGCAAAGCGCCACTCATGCCCTCGACATATCCCAATCCATAGGCGCAAAACGACAATGGTCGGCGCCGGGTGATACTGGAGTCTAGCTGTCGTAGGCTGCCTGCAGCAGCGTTGCGGGGATTAACAAAGGGCTTTCCGCCATCGCGTCTAGCCCGTGCATTAAAGGCTTCAAAACCGGCACGAGGCATGAAAATTTCACCCCGAGCTTCAAGGTAGCGAGGAATATTTTCACCCGACAGTCGCAGTGGGACCGAGTCTATCGTCCGCACATTCTGGGTGATGTTTTCACCAGTGCGCCCATCTCCTCGAGTCGCTGCTAGCGTGAGTTCGCCCTCCTGCCACACGATGCTAACGGCTATACCATCAAGCTTTGGCTCACAGGCGTAACGTACTTGAGCACCGTCGAGGCGCTCCCGCACCCTCCGATCGAAGTCGAGCAAATCATCCGCATTAAACGCATTATCCAAAGACAACATTGGCAAGCGGTGCACAACCGTTTCAAACCCCTCAAGGGGTGCCGCGCCAACTCGCTGAGTGGGCGAGTCTGCCGAGACAAGGTGAGGAAATTTTTGTTCGAGCTCACGCAAGGCAAGGAGTGTTCTATCATATTCACTGTCACTGACAGTGGGTGCATCGTTACGGTAATACTCAACCCCCCAACTTCGTAGAAGGTCCCGCAACCTCATTACCTCATCATAGGGATCCACTTCGGACATCGTGTCTCAGCGCCGTTTTTGGAGGGCAACACGGCGCTCTAATTCGCGGATTTGCTGGCGCATATGTTCAATGCTCTGCCGGGTAACCCCGCTGCGAGTTTCATCGAGCAAATAGCCGTCTAAATTTTTAGCTACGGCCTTCGCAGTTTCGTGCATGTAATCAAAAGCCTTTAGCATATCTTCAGGACCGGGGAGCGTAATAAAAAACATCAGTCCGCGAGTGCGGAGTGAGCCCATATCATCAATGTTAAAAACACCCGGTTTAAGCATATTGCAGACACTGAACTGGATCGGGCCCCGTCCGGCACGATGTTCGTGTCGGTGGAAAAAATCCATGTCACCAAAACGTAAGTCGCAGGCAAGCAGCACCCCCAAAATATCTGAGCCAGAAAAACCAACCTCCGAACGAGACATGACGTTTAAAACAAAAACATGGGGATCAACATCACGTGGCAGCCGTGCCTCAGGCTCCGGCTCGGCTTCGGGCACTTCCAAACCTTCCAGCCAGTCCATCGTCTCAATGGCTGAACTCTCCTCGCCAGGCAAGGTGCTATCGCCCTGCGCCGGCAAATCATCATCAGCAATTTCTGGGGCATCATCCTGCACCAGCGGCACAGGATCGACGTCTACGGCGGGTTGCTCATCATCGTCTCTGGCGGAAAAAGAGGGTAGCTCCAATTCCGTATCTAACCCAGCCGATGGGTTCTGTACCCATTCGTCGAGGTCATCTTTGAGGCCTTCTTTGGGGACTTCATCCGGAAGCTTGATTTCTGGCACATCGCCCGGTGCCACTGCAGGCTCTACAGTTGCTTGTGCAACTTCGCCATCCTGACCTTCAGACGCTGGCTGAAGGTCAGTGCGGCTAACGATACGTGCGCCACCGTTAGGTAGCTCGGTCAGCAGATTAAAGGAGTCATCGTCAAGATCTTCCAGATCACGCCGAGAAATTTTGGCATTGAGCCGCACTTCGTCACGACGGTCTTTAAAGACGCGTCTCAGTGCATCTAATAGCACCACCATAATCAAGCAAAAGCCTATTATGATCATCCAGTTCCGAATCATATGATCCATCGCCTTTCCCTCTGACTGGCGTTAACTGGCTGCGAGCTGCGCCGCTTCCTCGATATCCACGGTAACCAAACGCGAAACTCCGGGCTCATGCATGGTGACACCCATCAAATGGTTCGCAGCTTCCATGGTGATTTTATTATGCGTAATAAAAATAAATTGAACGCGCTCTGACATTTCTTTCACCATTCGAGCATAACGCCCCACATTGGCGTCATCGAGAGGGGCATCAACCTCGTCCAGCATGCAAAATGGCGCCGGATTAAGCTGAAATATTGAGAACACTAAGGCGATAGCGGTCATAGCTTTCTCGCCACCTGACAGGAGGTGAATCGTGCTGTTCTTCTTTCCGGGTGGCCGCGCCATGATAGCTACACCCGTGTCCAGCAAGTCGTCGCCAGTCATCTCGAGGTTAGCGGTTCCACCACCAAAAACTCGGGGAAACAGTTCGGCAAACCCTGAATTGATCTGTTCGAAGGTTTCTTTAAAGCGACTGCGCGTCTCTTTATCAATCTTGCGGATAGCCCCTTCGAGAGTCTGCAGAGCCTCCTGAAGGTCCGCATCCTGCGCATCTAGATAGGTTTTGCGTTCGGACGCCTTGGCATACTCATCGATTGCCGCCAAGTTGATCGGCCCAAGACGCGCTATACGGGCCGCCACGCGCTCCACTTTAACTTGCCACTCGGGTTCGGAAGCCCCCTCGGGAAGGCCCTCTACGACCTCCTGAGGGCTGACTTCAAGCTCACGCAGCAACCCTTCAAGGTTTTCGATCCTAACGTTTCTTTCTGCTTGCTGTAATCGACCTGATTCAAGCTCCGAATAAATCGACTGCAACCTGTGCTCAGCTGCCAACTTCAACTTTTCCTGCTCTCTCAGAGCGTGATCATTATCAGATACCAGCTGTCGAGCAGCGGTTAGCGCGGTTTCAGCATCAACACGCTGGGCCAACAACGTTTCTAACTCAGACTGCAATTCGGCATCGGGGTTATCACCCACAGGTAACTGCTCGGTAAGATCTCTGACTCTGCCCTGCAATTGCTCTACCTGTTGCTCGAGCCGGGCAATCGAACTCGCGACAGTTTCAGCCTGACTATCGAGGCTTTGTACCCTTACATCAGTGCGATGTGCGTTATCACGGGCTTCCCTAGCCTGTTCACGAGCAGTTTGAAGCTGCCTATTGAGTTGGTCGCGCTCTTGACCTAACGCCGCCCGTTGCTCCCCGTCCAGGGCCATTTGCTCGATCGCTACTTGTAGCTCTGATCGCGCTGCGGCGAGGGAAGCCTGCTCGGTCTCAAACTGCGACCCTGAGTCGGCCAAATCTGCCTGCAGCTGCGCGGTCCGCTGCCGAGTCTGTTCTACTGCGGCAACTCTTGCGCCACGTTCAGTGACTTTCGCCGCTTGCTCTTGAACATGTTTTTTAAGGGTCGCTTCGCCTGCTCTACGCTGGTCTTCATTAGCTCGCCGTGATTCCTGCAGCTCAGCAAGCGTTTGATTAATTGTTTCGAGTGAGGCCTCGAGGCCCGAGATCTCTGCGGCCACACCATCGAGGGACGCTTTGCGCAGTATGATGCCCTGACCGGCATCGGTTTTGGATGGCCTTGATGCCCAGCCGCACCCGATCCAATCGCCCTCAGGCGTTATGACCGACGCGGTATTCTCGAGGGTCGTCAATTGCTCTCGGGCAGTCACAAGATTTTCCGCGACATGAACGCCTGCGAGCACGGACAGAACCGATGCGGGTCCCACAACTTTTTCAGCCAGAGTACCCGTTACGCCCGTACCTACTTCGCCCGCCGCTAAGATACTTGCGCCAGCTGGGGCAGTGTCAAAGACCGCTTGAGCTTGAGAGAAGCTCTCCGTACACACTCCAGTCAGCCTAGCCGCCAAGACACACTCTACTGCGGTCGTCCATTGGTCCTGCACCTGCAGGGCCTCGTACACGTTGCCGCTGTCACTGAACCCGAGGTCTGCGAGCCATTGCTGAGTGGCAGTCACATCACCCTCCGCGAGGGCAGCTTCTTGAAGGGCTTGAAGTGATGCCTCCTGTCCCTTCAGCTGTTGCAGGCGACCTCGCGCTTGATCTTGCTCGTCCCTCAAGCGCTCAATACCTGCGCGCTGCGCGGCGACCTCCGTATCGAGTTGCAGTAAGGCTTCCTCCTGCGCTTTTACCGCATCTTCTCCCGACCGAATTTGTGCTTCCAATTCGGGCAGGTCTCTGTCGACATCTTCGTTGGCCAGCGCCTCTAATTCTTTACGCAACTTGCCACCGCGCTCGTGAATTCTCTGAAGGACCTGCTCTAAGTAGGCAATACGGCTTTGCTGAACCTCAGATGCTTGTTTAGGTCCCGCGGCTCTTTGATTAAATTCATCCCACTGGCTTTGCCACTGTGTCATCGCCTCTTCGGCAGCCGCAGACACTCCCGCTGCCGAATCCGCGGCACCTCGCTGCTCGGACAACATCGGCTGCAGTGACTCAAGCTCGGAGCGCCAGCTGGAAAGCCGCTCCGTGTCAGCATTGAGATGCCCTCTCGACTCCTGTAATCCCTCACGCGTTTGCAGTAAATCCGACTCGATAGTGGCTCGCCGCTCCTGCTCGTACTTCAGTGCCTGCTCCACCCGCGTGACCTCACCGCCCACGGAGTAGTAATCGGCTTGCACTGTGTTGAAGGCATCGGTTGCTTCAGCTAACGAGACCCTTGTGCCCTCAATACTGGCCCCTACGCGCTCAAATTCAGCACGCTCTGCCTCTTGCTTGATATCCAGATCAGTCAGAGCTTGCTGACTTACCTTGCTGTTTGCTTGATGTTCCCTCCATTGCAAGCCGAGAAACTGGGCTTTCAGCTCGCGCTCCTCAGCACGGAACTCAGCATACTTTTCGGCCGCTTGAGACTGGCGTAGCAGGTGTTGCAGGTTGCGCTCCAGCTCTTCACGGAGATCGGCTAGACGGTCTAAATTCTCCAGAGTCCTGCGCATTCGGCTTTCAGTTTCACGACGCCGCTCTTTGTATTTGGAAATTCCCGCCGCTTCTTCTATGAATATTCTCAGCTCTTCTGGCTTGGATTCAATCAGCCGAGAAATCATGCCCTGTTCGATAATGGCATAACTCCTAGGACCTAAACCCGTTCCTAAAAATAGATCTGTAATGTCTCGGCGACGGCATTTGGCGCCATTTAGCCAGTATTCAGAGGTTCCTTCGCGACCAACCACCCGACGCACCGAAATTTCCGCATAAGCCGCGTACTCTCCGACGAGTTTGCCTGAAGTATTATCAAAGATGAGCTCAATGGACGCCTGTCCTACCGGCTGGCGATGCGTTGTCCCATTGAAAATGACGTCGGTCATAGCCTCGCCACGTAGGTTCTTGGCGGAGCTTTCCCCCAGCACCCACCGGACGGCGTCAATAATGTTGGATTTACCACAGCCGTTTGGCCCGACAACCGAGCACATATTGCTTGGGAAATTGACCGTTGTCGGGTCAACAAACGATTTAAAACCAGCCAGTTTGATGGATTTGAGACGCATTTACCTACCTATTGGGAAGCGCCCGACCGAAGCCGTGACGACACAACATATAGTGTATACCCTCTCGCCTCCCAACACTATATCTAGCCTTGGGACCAGTTCACGATTTTATCGTTGCGGCCCAATCGCTTCTAAAACCAGTCCTATCTCGGCGTCTTTTGTAGGCACAATATTGGTGGCCGTTGCCAGCCAGCCAGCGTTGGCGCGACCTGGTTGCCCAGTGACAGAGAGCTGCACCTCAATATCGACCAGGCTCAGTGCTGATATCTGTTGCCCAGCCATTGAAGAGGCATCGTCCAGACGAACCGAGAACGGCAGCTCCCTAGCGCTGCGACGAACCGCTGCGGTGGGCATTCGCTGGACTGCGCCACTAGGGCGAGCGACAACAAAAACCGTTCCATCGACGGGCACACCGTCAGGCATCGCCACTGTCACCGTGACACCGACACCCGGCGCAGACACTGGCAATGCCTCCGCCGCTGCTGTTGACCCAGTGGATTCTGGCAGCTCTCCACGCGTTCTAGCTTCAGCGATAATTGTTGTGAGCATCTTGTAACCGGGGGTTCCCACCGCTTCAAACGCCAACAACCGCTCCCAGTACTGCAATGCAGCGCTGTACTTCTCTGCCTCAAAAGCCGCCATCCCCAAAGTCCCTAGGGCACTGCGCTGCTCCGGATTAATGGCCAACGCAGCCTCAGCCCGACGACGGGCCTGCTCTGATAGCTGGCGCTCCCCTTGTAGATATTCAGCCTGAGCAGCTCGAGCAAGCAGCTCCGCGCTTTCAGGAAATTGAAGCAGTAACTGCTCATATACCACCAATGCCTGCCCGTGCTCATTTTGCGCTGTGTAATACTCACCCAGCAGGGACAAGTACTCGACATTACCGGGCTTTGCCCTAGAACGCTCTTCGATGTCCGCCAGCAGTGTCTGCACCTCGGCAGGCGATGATTCCTGCATGGCTTCTAATGCCGCTGTTATCCGAACGTCCTCAATAGCGCCAAGATTGAAATAAAGTAATACCGGAGCAAACACTACGACCGTTACTAACAACAGCGCTCCGCGCCAGCCTCCCGCAACGGTACTGGCGTTCAAATTAACCTGATCAGTCGCTACAGCAGATGATTCATCTAAAATACGCAGTTCAGCGTCACGACTCAGTGCCTGTCGATCCTCAGCAGCGTCACCCTCTAATTCATCTTGTCGCAAGGCGAGCCAGTCCAAATTTGATTCACCCTGCCACCGACGGTGCTGCCAGCGGGGAATCAAAAGCAGGCCTATTGCGAAGCAAGTCAATATTGCCGCGGCGGCATAAAAATATGTCATGACCTTACCTTTTGCTCGCCGCCACTGCCTGCCAATCTGGCGCGAAGCGCCTCTCGCTCTTCCTCTGTGGGCTCCACAGGCGCAACGACACTCTTCCGGCTGCGCAGATGCAAAGCGAGCGCGAAAAGAGTCACCAAGGTTAGCAGTAACGGGCCGTACCACAGCAGTGCGGTATTACTATCCAATCCTGGACGGTAACGGACGAACTCTCCGTAGCGAGCAACCATGAAGCTCAATATTTCATCATCGCTGGCACCCGACTCCAACTGTTCATGGAGAAGGAATCTGAGGTCTTTCGCAATCGGTGCATTTGAATCTGAAATAGTTTGATTCTGGCATTTAGGACAGCGTAGCTCATCGCTAAGTCGGTGGTAACGACGTTCTAAATCGGCATCCGAAAATTCATAGGTCTCAATCACAGCTTGAGCTGTCATCACCGTCATGCAGAGACCGATCATGGACATCCAACGAATCGCGCGACTGCAATACTTCACTGTGCAACACCCTTACTTTGAAACTCTGGAAACCACTCTGCGAGTAGTGACTGCCAAACCTGCGCATCAACAACCCCAACGTGACGGAACTGAACGACACCATTGGCGTCGACTACGTAAGTTTCAGGCGCACCGTAGACCCCCATATCGAGCCCAAGCATGCCCTCTGAATCTGCCAGCGTGAGCGCATAGGGGTCGCCTAAGTCCTTTAACCAGGCAATTGCCTTGACACCATCATCCTTATAGTTGAGCCCGATTATACGTACTCCCTGAGCCGCTAACTCCAACAAATAAGGATGCTCCACTCGACAGGAATAACACCACGTCGCCCAGATATTAACTAGCATGGGCTTACCAATAATGTCTTGCCGAGACAGATTTTTACCGGAATGCAATTCTTCCAGTTCAAAGTCAGGCAATGGCTTTCCCACCAGCGCAGAGGGCAAAGAGGTTGGGTCTAGAGACAACCCCCTAAACAGAAGCAGACTGAGCAAGACAAAAGCCGCGAGTGGCAAAAATAGTTTAAGCCTGGGCATGCGCTGAACTATCGCCTGGAGCTTTACCTGAACTCTTTATAGCCGCTTGGTTTTCAACCGCGCCTGATCGGCGCTCACGTAAACGATAGCGACGATCGAAGGCTGTGGTGATAGCGCCAAAACCAATCATCAAAGCTCCAAACCAAATCCATCGAATCATGGGCTTGTACTGAAGGCGTATCGCCCAGGCGTCGTCTCCTACAGGCTCGCCCATAGCAATAAACAAATCTCTGAATACTCCGGGATCAATGGCTGCTTCTGTCATCACCTGGCCACTCGCGCGATATCGGCGCTTCTGAGGAGACAATTCGGCGACCAACTCCTCGCCTTTGAATACGCGAAAATCAGCTTGATCCGCATCAAAATTAGGACCAGCAACAGGATTCACACCGACGAAGTAAAAGCGATAGCCCGCCACCACCTCGGAGTCACCGGGCAACATGCGCAGATCTTTCTCGACATTGTGCTGACTCACTACGGTCACACCAATAATCATTGCAGCAAAGCCCGCATGGGCCAACAACATACCCATATAACTCGGCGTAAGACGTCGCCATTTGCTGCCCCACCCTGTGGCTGTGCGTGTGCGCTCGAGAAAATCTCGTAACAGCCCTGCGAGTACCCAACCTGAAAACAGAACTGCCAAAGCCACCCAGAGGTTAAAGCCCAGAGTCATTAAGGGCAGTACCAATGCACACAGGCCCACTACAACGGCAGGAAGTAGCAATTCGTGGCGCCAACGGGAAGGCGAATCTTGCTTCCAACGACTCACTGGGCCTATTCCCATAAAAGGGACCAGCAGTGCCATCAATGGTACGAAAACTGCGTTGAAATACGGGGGGCCGACTGAATATTTGCCCTGACCTAACGCGTCCATCACCAGCGGAAACAGTGTGCCCAACAGTACGGTGGTTGCTGAGATGACAAATATAAAATTATTCGCCAGTAGCAGGGCTTCTCGAGAAAACGCTCCATATTGCACGCGGCTGGCAACCGTAGGCGCTCGCAACGCATACAATATTAGTGACCCACCAATAACCAGTGCGAGGAAAATCAAAATAAATAAGCCTCTGTCGGGATCCGCAGCGAATGCGTGCACCGAAGTGAGCACGCCGGAGCGCACCAAAAAAGTCCCAAGCAAGGACAAGGAAAACGCGGCTATCGCCAAAAGCACTGTCCAGGACCTGAATAACCCCCGCTTTTCGGTTACGGCGAGAGAATGCACAAGAGCGGTCCCCACCAGCCAAGGCATGAAGGACGCATTTTCAACGGGGTCCCAAAACCACCAGCCCCCCCAACCCAGTTCGTAATAAGCCCACCAGCTCCCGAGCATGATTCCTAAAGACAGGAAGCCCCAGGCTACATTGGTCCAAGGGCGAGACCAACGCGCCCAAGCTGCGTCGAGACGCCCCCCCATCAGCGCTGCAATGGCGAAAGCGAAAGGCACTGAAAAACCTACATACCCCATGTACAAAAGCGGTGGGTGAATGATGAGCCCCGGATCCTGCAGCAAAGGATTCAGATCCTGACCCTCAGCAGGTATTCCCGGTAATAGCCGCTCGAAGGGATTCGATGTCAGGAGGGAAAAGGCGATGAAGCCCACGGCAACCAGCCCCATAACGCCCAACACGCGCGCTAACACGGTGAGGGGTAAACCTCGGCTGAATTGCGCTACCGCCACCATCCATCCAGAAAGAATCAAAACCCACAATAACAGCGAGCCCTCATGATTGCCCCACACCGCGGAGAATTTATAAATGTCGGGCATTAAACTGTTTGAATTAGAAGCCACTACCTTGACCGAAAAATCATCCTGCAAAAACGTCGTGGTCAAGATGGCAAAGGCAATAAACAAAAAAACGAATACGCCTACCGCGAGGGGCGGCGCCAACAGCATGCTACTAGAATGCCCACGCCAAGCTCCCACAAGGGGCACAACGCCCTGCAAGCAAGCGAGTACGAAGGCAATAATCAGCGCAAAATGTCCTACCTCGGCTAACATTAGCTGCCCTCCCCCACATTATATGAGCCCATTTTGGGCTTTTTACCCTCGAGGGCTGCGGCAACCTCAGGCGGCATATAGTTCTCATCGTGTTTCGCCAACACCTCGGTCGCCATGAACCGACCCCTTGAATCCAAGCTGCCCGAAGCTACTACGCCCTCACCCTCGGCAAAAAGATCGGGTAAAATGCCGGTGTAACTCACTTCCACAACGCCATCGTAGTCGGTTACCAAGAACACGGTGGTAAGGTCTGTTTCAGAGCGTTTTATACTGCCCTCCACGACCATACCGCCGACTCGTATCGCTCTATCGGTAGGCGCTTTACCCGCGGCGACGTCAGCGGGGGGATAGAACAAATTAATATTGCCCCGCAACGCATAACTGACCAACCCAATGGCCGTGCTAGAAAAGGCAACGATGCAGATTGCAATAAGCAGTCGCTGCTTACGTTTTGGATGCATGATTTTTTCCTGAGGCTTCAGCTGCTACCGCACGCCTACGCTCGTCATTGTGTATCGCTCGGGTGAGATCGCGAGTTCGAACCAATGGAACAGCTATCAAAATAATAATCACCAATAGCGTTAGGCTGTAGGCGCCCCAAACATAGGGACCGTGTCCATCCATCTGCCAAACTGCAGACCATGTTTGAAAATACATCACGACAACTCCGATCGCAGCCAGGCTGACTGACTATAGGTTATCAGTAACTCAGCCCGCATCCGCAGTAACACCGTCAACGCGAACAGGCCGTAAAAAGCGACAATCATCAGGAGCAAGGGATACAACATTGACGCATCTATCGCACTTTCTCCCGTAAATTTTATCGAAGCGGGCTGGTGCAGGCTGTACCACCAATCAACCGACTTATAAATAATAGGAATGTTAACCGTGCCAACCAGAGACAAGACGGCGCAGGCCTTAGCTGCAGCTACTTTATTATCAAAGGCCTCAGACAGCGCCATCACTCCCAAGTAGAGAAAAAACAGAATCAGCATAGAAGTGATTCGGGCATCCCAAACCCACCAAGCGCCCCAGGTAGGCTTGCCCCAAATAGATCCAGTCACCAAAGCCACAAACGTTAGGGCGGCTCCCACAGGTGCCAACGCTCGCATCGCCGTGTCGGCCATCTTGATCTTCCAGACTAAACTCATCAGCCCCGCTGTCGCCATCACGTAATATCCTGCGAGGGCAACCACAGCGGCCGGCACGTGAATAAAAATAATGCGATAGCTGTTGCCCTGACGGTAGTCAGGGGGGGCTATGAGTAAGCCCCAGATACTTCCTACGACCAAAGCCATAAGGACAATCGGTAATAGCCATGCGATCGCTACGTTAGCGAAGCGGTAAAACCAAGGCGGCGACCCCATTTTGTGCACAATTGACCACATGCTGTGATTATATCCCGTTCCTGTTCAAAAACATTGTCCCTATGCTTCCAGGGAAATACGCAGCCCAGCCGCGATTGCTAGTGGTGCCAAGATGCAGCCTCCCGCGGCCAAAGCACCTAGCAGAGCTAACCACGAAGACGGGTCGTAGCCCAGTGCCGCTTCCCGGACCGCTGCCGTCCCGAAAATCAATACCGGTACAGTAAGAGGAATTGACAGCAACGACAAAAGCACCCCGCCACGCCGCAGTGCGACGGTGAGTGATGCCGCTACAGCGCCAATGAGTGAGAGACACAAAGTGCCTAGAATCAGACTCGCCATCAACACCGGAATAGCCTGACTCGGCATACTTAATAGGGCTGCAAAGACTGGCGACGCCAAGGCGAGTAACACTCCACTCAACAACCAGTGACAAAAAACCTCAACCATTGCGGAGATTGCTAAAGGATGGGGAGATAGCGCCAACTGCTCTAAAGTTCCATCTTCATAATCAGCCTGAAATAACCGACCACTCACCACCAGACTGGACAATAGTGCCACCACCCAAAGAATGCCGGGTGCCAGTGACGCCAGTATCTTGGGATCCGGCCCCAATCCAATAGGAAAAAGCGTAATCACCATTAAGAAGAAGATTAAGGGTCCAACAATATCGCTGGGGCGACGCAGTGCGGCCTGCAAATGACGCTGCATCTGAAAGCGTAAAAACGTGCCCAGTTCAGGCAGCATATTGATCGAGGTCCAGCACTTTTAGGTCCGCCATACGGGTCGGTTGATGACTGGTGAATACCACCGCCCCCTGTCCGGCACAATGGCGTTGCATTTGGGCCTCAAGTATTGATGTTCCTTCTATGTCAATCGCAGTAAAGGGCTCATCAAGGAGCCAAAGTTGCGCCTCAGACAACCACAAGCGAGCGAGGCCAACGCGACGTTGCTGCCCCGCCGACAACTGGCAGATCAACGTATTCTCATACCCATCAAGCCCCACCTGTTTTAATGCCGCATCAATTTTTTCAGCGTTGTCACTAATTCGGCCGCTGCCATGCCAACGGAGGTTTTCCCGGCAACTGAGTAACGGTTTAAGCCCGGGAAGGTGTCCTTGGTACAACACGCTCTCAGTGCAGACACGCCGCCCCTCTAAGCCCAAACGGGTTAAGCCCGAAATAGCCCGCATGAGAGTGGTTTTACCACTACCGTTGCTCCCGAGCATTTGCCAACACTCACCCGGGCGCACAGCAAAAGACACCCCCGTCAGTAAACGACGTGCCCCGCGGTCTAAATCAACGGACTCAAGTCTTAGCAGGTCTTCAAGCATTTAACCGAGAACCGTCATAACTGCACAACCTTCAACTCAGGAAGGTGAACCTCTCTATCAATTTCTATCTTTAAGTCTTTGAAGTTAAATAAATCTTGATCAGCCAGCTGAGAAGGCGAAACACTTCTTAATGCCTTGAAGATTGTTTCAATACGTCCAGGATATTGACCTTCCCAGCCCTGTAGCATGTGCTTAATTTCTTGGCGCTGGAGGTTGGTTTGAGAACCACAGAGATTACAGGGGATGATCGGAAAGGCCTTGGCCTTCGCATATTGAGCAATATCCGCTTCTTTACAGTACGCCATGGGCCGAATAACCACATTTTTG
Organism: marine gamma proteobacterium HTCC2080; assembly: GCA_000169115.1. Classification (GTDB taxonomy): domain Bacteria; phylum Pseudomonadota; class Gammaproteobacteria; order Pseudomonadales; family Halieaceae; genus Luminiphilus. Next base: position 41,190 of record AAVV01000002.1, on the reverse strand, counting down.
CGATCGTCACTAAGCAGTTTTGGCGGCATCGCCTTGAGCTTTCCCGCAAAAAACAGGTTTAAAAACAAGGTTTCAACGATATCATCACGGTGATGCCCTAACGCGATCTTGCTGGCGCCAATCTGCTCGGCAAACCCATAAAGCGTGCCTCGCCGTAACCTCGAACACAGTCCGCAGGTTGTTTTACCCTCAGGAATCACAGATTTCACTACGCTGTAGGTGTCTCGCTCAAGAATATAATAGGGAACACCCAGTTCTTCTAAATAACTCGGGAGGACTTCTTCTGGAAAGTCTGGTTGTTTCTGGTCCAAATTAACCGCAATCAGTTCGAAGTTTATAGGCGCACAATCCCTAAGATTCAATAAGATATCGAGCATGGCATAAGAATCTTTGCCGCCAGACAAGCACACCATAATCCGGTCACCCTCCTCGATCATGGCAAAATCAGCAATGGCCTTGCCTACATTGCGCCGCAAACGCTTATGCAGCTTATTGAAGGAATAATCCTGCTTGCGCGTATCTTTAAAAGCACTGCTGTTGGCAGGACTCACATCCTGTATCAATTTGTCTCTGGCGGGTCCTGACATGGCCGTGCACCGGGCTGAAGAAGCGTCGATCATATAGAAAGGCTGCTTTTGGGTCCAAATACAGACATAAAATTTGTTTAGGTCTTCTTACGACTTGAGTTTTTGTTGTTAGCACCGGAAAATCCCGCCCGCAGCAGGCGTTGTCGACGGAAGACCGCTTCACACTGCCAAGCAATCCGCTCTCCACTGAGGACCATCATTATGAAAGCTCCCGTTCGCGTTACGGTTACTGGCGCCGCAGGCCAAATTGGTTATGCCCTTTTATTTCGCATTGCCTCTGGCGCCATGCTGGGCGACGACCAACCCGTAATTTTGCAGTTACTCGATATCACCCCAGCCATGACCGCGCTAGAGGGCGTGCGCATGGAGCTGGACGACTGCGCCTTTCCTTTGTTAGCCGGTGTTGTGTGCACCGACGATCCCAACGTGGGCTTCAAAGATACCGATTATGCTTTGCTTGTGGGCGCAAGGCCCCGCGGACCAGGCATGGAGCGTAAAGATCTGCTTGAAGCCAATGCCGCCATATTTTCAGTGCAAGGAAAGGCTTTAAATGATCATGCGTCACGCAACGCCAAAGTTTTAGTCGTAGGCAATCCCGCCAACACCAACGCTTTAATTACCCAGCGTAATGCCCCTGATTTAGATCCGCGCAACTTTACTGCCATGACGCGCCTCGATCACAATCGTGCTGCGACACAGATTGCTCAAAAAACTGGAACCACCGTTAATGACGTTACTTGCATGACAATCTGGGGAAATCACTCGGCCACACAATACCCCGATCTATTCAATGCCAGGGTCAAGAATGACAAAGCAATCGATCTCATCGATCAGGCTTGGTACGAAGACAGTTTTATTCCTACGGTACAACAACGAGGCGCTGCCATTATTGAAGCTCGCGGCGCCTCATCCGCAGCGTCTGCGGCTAACGCGGCCATAGACCATATGCGCAGCTGGGCGCTGGGAACTGACGGGGACGACTGGGTCTCGATGGGTGTTTACTCAGACGGCTCTTATGGCATACCCCAAGGACTTATCTACTCATTTCCCTGTCGCTGTGTCGATGGTGACTGGTCCATTGTTCAAGGGGTCGATGTCGGCGAGTTCAGCCGGTCTAAAATGGACGCCACAGCAAAAGAGCTGAGTGATGAGCGTGATGCCGTCGCACATCTTTTAGGGTAATTCCTGCTAAAGCTCTCGCAGAACCACAAGCGGTGGCGCTACCACCGCTTTGCGACAGCTCAAAACACCCAAGCCACCAATAAGACACACACCCGCGAAAATACTCCAAGGCCATAACCAAGGACTCGCCTGATATGTAAGGTCAAGGGCTTGGGTCTGTAATGCCCATGCTGCCATTTCAGCCCCTAACACAGCAAGCAAGCCTGCAAAGGCACCCAGAGTTGCAAACTCTATGAGCAGTGCCCCCAGCAACAAACTCTTTTTAGCGCCCAACGCCCTTAACAATGCACTTTCGCGCAAACGAATATCGACACTGGCTTGAACACCCGCGATCAGTACCAAGGCGCCCGCCAACAAAATGACCGCTAGCACCAACTCAATAGCCTGGCCCACCCGATCGATAATGGTGCGAATTTCAGCAATAACAATATCAAGCTCAATGATGGTTACCGTAGGAAAAGCGGTTATCAGCGCATTGAGCTGCGCCTTTTGCTCCGCTGGCAGGTAAAAACTGGTGAGAAAGGTTTTGGGGAACCGCTTCAGTGTTTTTCTTGGAAAGATAACAAAAAAATTGGGCTTCATGCTTTGCCAATCAGATTCTCGCAAGCTAGAGACCCTGGCCTCAAAGCTCTCTGACGCAATACGCAGCTCAAGAAGATCCCCAACAGTGGCTCCTACACGCTGCGCAAACTCCTCTTCTAGGGACACCTGCGCTTCATCGGTATCGGCATCCCACCACTCACCCGCGATAATTTCATTAGCCTCCGGTAGGGAGTCCGCATACGTAAAATTAGCCTCTCGCTGGCGTCGTTGTGACTGCGCGCTGTCAGCTGCTGCCAACTTCTCACCGTTAACTGCCATGACGCGACCTCGAGTCATAGGAAATTGCGGCTGTGATTCGATACCTCGCTCAGACAGAAAGCTGGCCAACGATGCACGCTCGTCGGCCGTGATATTCAGCATGAAGTGATTGGGACTTCCCGGGGGCAGCTGAGCCTGCCATTGGTCAATCAGTGCACCCCTAATGATGACAAGTACCAGCATCAGCATGATCGCAATGGCAAAAATCACCATTTGCAGGGCATTGGCAGCTCCTCGACGCTGCAGATTTGCTAACGCGAGGCGCCACACGCTCCCCGCTGCGCTCCCTAATACTCGCCCTCCGCGCAAAAGAAGCTGAGCAGCACAATAGCCGGCCCCGACTGTCAGGGATAAACCCGCAACCACGCTGCCGGTTACTTTGAGATCCCCTGAATACCACCACATCAAACCAAAAACTGAGATTGCACCCAAGGCATAGTCGACCCAGCGTTGTGCGCCACCAGCATCAATATCACGGCGCAAAACTCGTAAGGGGGGTATTTGAGCAAGCCGCTGAAGGGGTGGCCAAGCGAAAAATCCCAAACATACCAAAGCGGTAGCCCCGCCAATCAAGTAAGGTTCCAGCCCAATGGGGCCTGGCTGGACCCCCAACTGTTCAGCAAAAAGCTTAAAAGATAGTCCCTGAAGGGCCCAACCCAGAGCACAGCCCAGCGCTGTAGCAACAGCACCCAGCATCAGCAAACTGCCGCCATAGAGCCGCGCGATTCGCCCACGACTAGCCCCTAAGCTTTTCATGATCGCGACGTGATCCGTATGCCGTTCCGAAAATCTTCGGGCCGCGAGGGCTATTGCAGCGGCAGCCAGAACTACGCCCAAACTTCCGGCGAGTAGTAAAAACCCTTGCGCCCTATCTAATGTACGACTAATGCTAGGCTGACTGTCCTCGACACCTAGCAAACGTTGTCCTTGACTCAAAAGCGGTGTTACCCACTGAGTAAAGGTGTCTAGTACAGCTGCTTCACCTGCTAGCAGTAATCTCCAAGTCACACGACTACCCGGCTGGATGATCCCTGTTGCAGGAATATCAGCCAGATTCATCAACAATCTTGGCCCATATCCAAAGGCCGCGCTGGCCGTATCCGGCTGACCACGAACAGCACCAGAAACGACCAGGGCTTTATCTCCAACCCAAACTCGATCCCCCGGCTTGACCTCCAACAGAGCAAAAAGCCGTGGCGCCAGCCAAGCCTCTCCTGGCTTGGGAACGCCGACATCGCTTTGCACCTCACCGTAGGGAGTTTCACTGGCCAGCAGCTCCCCTCTTAGTGGATACCCCGAACTAACAGCCATGATCGAAGCGAGATATAGCTTGTCACTTTCAGTGACAGCCATGGAGGGAAATCCCAAAGTTTGGGCCACCCTAAGGCCATCAAGCTCTGCACGGGCCGTCCATTCATTGGGAATGGCCTGGCTACTCCGAATCACACGATCAGCAGCGAGAAAGCGCAAGCTCTCACTAACTAAGGCCGACTGCAGACTATTTACAAAAGCACTGATGCCAACGACAACAGAGACAGCAAGAAGGAGCGCTGACAACAATACCCCAAGCTCTCCACCACGCCAGTCTCTTAACAGTAGGACTGCTGGATTCATGCCGCGGTTTCCAAGTTTCAATGGGATGCCTCAAGAACACCACTTTCCATAACAAATTGTTGTTTGCAGCGTCTAGCCAGGCGCTCATCATGGGTCACTAACACCAGTGTCGTACCCTCAGAGCGGTTTAGATCAAACAGTAACTCTATAACCGTGTCCCCGGTCGCCTTGTCTAAATTACCTGTGGGCTCATCCGCAAATAATATTTGTGGTCTGGCTGCAAACGCCCTCGCGATCGCCACTCGTTGCTGTTCCCCGCCAGAGAGCATACTGGGATAGTGATTGAGACGATGATCAAGACCAACCCTTTCAAGATAGCCGGTAGCTCGGTCCAGCGCTGACGTATTACCCGACAACTCGAGGGGCAGCATAACGTTCTCTAATGCCGTTAACGCAGGGAGCAGTTGAAAGCTTTGAAAGACAAAGCCCACCTTTTTTGCTCGTAACGCAGCCCTCTGGTCCTCATCTAGAGCTGCCAGAGATTGTTCATCAATGATGACATCACCACCGGAGGCAACATCTAAACCAGCGAGTAATCCAAGAAGCGTCGACTTTCCGGAGCCGGATACCCCTACAATAGCCGCCGTATCGCCCTGCTTGATTTCGAAGCTAATGCCCCGCAGGATTTCCAACACGCCGCCAGCTATCGGCACCGACTTCTGGAGATTAATGGTTTTGATCATGCTTAAGTACCTCTGGCACAACGTACGTTCCAGACTAGGGCGCGGATTCGCCTTCGTCATTATTGCCACACAGCTTTTAACGACTCCCTTGGCTCTGGGTGCCCCCAAGCAAATTTTAGTGCTTGGAGACAGCATTAGCGCTGCATACGGCATGGACCTCGAGCAAGGTTGGGTCGCGCTGCTGCAGCAGCATTTGACTGCAAATGAAGCTGACTGGGAAGTGATAAACGCGAGTATTTCGGGGGATACCACAGGAGGTGGCCTTCAGCGCTTACCCGACCTGCTAAAACGTCATACGCCTGACATTGTTGTCATCGAACTCGGCGGCAACGACGGGCTAAGGGGCTTCCCCATTACAAAGCTTCGACAAAACCTCACCACACTCACACTCAGTGCCCAGAAAACGGGGGCTAGCGTGCTGTTGCTCAGCATGGAAATACCCCCCAATTTCGGTAGTCGATATACCACTCTCTTCCGAGACAGTTACTCTATCGTAGCGGAGCAAACCGCTGCGACCGTCGCACCATTTATTCTTTCCAACATTGCTCTCGATGCGGAATTGATGCAGAGCGATGGCATTCATCCGACAGCTGGTGCGCAATCTTTGCTTCTTGAAAATGTTCTTCCGTATGCCTTACCACTTGTTCAATTAGCGGAGTCAAAGCCTTGAGAAATAGACACCACAGTGAACGCCAACAGCAAGTAGAGACTATTATTTTCGGCACGACGACACCCGCAGGGAAAGCGTTTGATCTGTGTCTCTTGGGCATAATTGTCTTAAGTGTGACCACAGTGATGCTGGATTCTGTCGCCCCGTTTCATGCGCAGCACGGTCAGCTTTTTATTCGATTAGAAATCGCCTTTACGCTCTTATTCACTCTGGAATACCTCACTAGAATTTGGTGTGCCAGTAACAGGGGCGCCTACCTTAAAAGTTTCTGGGGTGTCATAGACCTTCTCGCGCTGATGCCTACCTATATTGCGCTACTAGTTCCCGAAGCTGCGCCGCTGCTGATTATTCGGCTCGTGAGGGTGCTGCGCATTTTTCGCGTTCTCAGCCTGTTTGAACTGTTTGCAGAGCTCACAGAAATTCTTAAGGTGCTGCGCAACACGGCCAAGACCATTCTGGTGTTCTTTGTTCTAGTCATGATCGTGGTGATCGTATTTGCCTGTCTGATTTATGTCATTGAAGGCCCTGAACACGGTTTCTCCAGTATTCCCCTCAGCGTTTACTGGGCTGTGGTGACTATCACTACTGTGGGTTACGGCGACCTCACGCCCCAAACCGGGCTCGGGAAAACTCTTGCAGCTTTTGGTATGCTAGTCGGCTACTCAATTCTGGCCGTACCAACTGCCATAATTACAGCCAAACTATGGGAGCGACTTAACAAACGCCGTATCCTGTACGTTAACTGGAACTGCCCCATTTGTTCCGCTGGTGAGCACACCCCTGACGCTGACTTCTGCAAACACTGCGGCGGGAAACTGGATATGCCTGAATCTGTTCGCAATACGGCTTCGGGCCTGGAGAATTCATGAAATTGGGTCACACAGCGCCAAACGCCGAAGCCGCTACTTCTGCCCAAAACACCGCAGCAACCCCCATCTTTGGCTACCGGAAATTCTGGGCTGAATGTTTGGGTCCCGCGCCTTTTTTACCCACGTCTCGGGAAGAGATGGATTTGTTGGGCTGGGACAGCTGCGACGTGATTGTTGTCACAGGTGACGCCTATGTTGATCATCCCAGCTTTGGTATGGCCGTCATTGGACGGGTGCTCGAGGGCCAGGGCTATCGCGTAGGCATCATCGCGCAGCCTGACTGGCATAGCGCAGATCCATTTAAAGCATTGGGTAAGCCCAACCTTTATATGGGCATCGCCGCGGGCAATATGGACTCAATGATTAATCATTACACCGCAGACCGTAAGCGGCGTAATGACGATGCTTACACACCTGGCGATCACGCTGGGTTACGGCCGGATCGTGCAGTAACTGTCTATAGTCAGCGCGTGCGTGAGGCCTTCAACGATGTGGCTATTGTCATTGGAGGCATTGAGGCTAGCCTGCGGCGCATTGCCCACTATGACTACTGGAGTGAAAAAGTTCGGCGGTCGGTATTGCTCGATTCCCGCGCAGACCTATTGCTGTTTGGAAACGCCGAGCGAGCGATCGTGGAATTAACACATCGCCTCGCCGCCGGAGAAGCTATATCGACGCTACGCGGCATACGCGGCACCGCATTTATCACCCGAGGGGTCGAGCCGGGATTTAGAGAACTGCGTTCTACCGATATTGATAATCCAGGTCCTGTCGATGTGCACCCTAACCCTTATGAAGGCATGGCACCCAGCCAGTGTGATACCGACGAGACGTCTGACGACTCGGTGCAAGCTGTTCGTATTATGCCTGCTAAAAACCCAGCGGCAAGTGTGATTCGCATACCCTCTTTCGAACAGGTGCGCGATGATCCTGTGCTTTACGCTCACGCCTCGAGAGTTCTGCATAAAGAGACCAACCCCTACAATGCCCTCCCTCTGATACAGGGACATGGAGATAGAGATGTGTGGATTAACCCGCCGCCTATTCCACTCGAAACTGAGGAGCTCGACTGGGTTTTTGAGCTGCCTTATGCACGTCGCGCTCACCCTTCCTATGGCGAGGCTAAGGTACCCGCCTTCGAAATGATTCAACACTCTGTCAACATTATGCGGGGCTGCTTTGGCGGGTGCACCTTCTGTTCGATTACTGAGCATGAAGGCCGTATTATTCAGAACCGCTCTGAAGATTCTATTATTCGGGAAGTTGAGAAAATTAGGGACACCAGCCCCGCGTTCACCGGAGTCATCTCAGACCTGGGCGGACCCACTGCGAATATGTGGCGGTTGGCCTGCAAGAGCAAAGAAGTCGAAGCGAAATGTCGCAAGCTATCTTGCGTCTTTCCCGGCATCTGTAAAAACCTGAACACCGACCAGACTCCCCTGGTATCGCTGTACCGACGCGCCCGGGCAGTTCCGGGAGTCAAAAAAGTCTTGATCGCCTCGGGACTGCGCTACGATCTGGCCGTGGAAACCCCCGAGTACGTGAAGGAATTGGTCACGCATCATGTGGGTGGCTATTTGAAAATAGCCCCGGAGCACACAGAAGACGGGCCTCTGGGGCACATGATGAAACCCGGCATTGGTACCTACGAACGCTTCAAAACCCTGTTTGATACCTACTCCAAACAAGCGGGTAAAAAACAGTATCTCATCCCTTATTTCATTGCCGCGCACCCGGGAACTCGTGACGAGGACATGGTGAATCTTGCTCTGTGGCTGAAGCACAACAAATTTAAGGCTGATCAGGTACAAACCTTTTATCCATCCCCCATGGCCACCGCAACGGCCATGTATCACAGCCGCCACAACCCGCTGAAACGAGTCCGCCGAAACAGTGATTCCGTCCCTGTCGTGAACAAGCTCAAGCAGCGCCGGCTACACAAGGCTTTCCTGCGCTACCACGACCCGGAAAACTGGCCCCTGCTGCGAGAAGAGCTCAAGCGCATGGGGCGCCGTGACCTCATCGGTAACGGCAAGCTTCATCTGGTACCGTTAAGAGATCCACCAAAACGACATAGGCGGGTAACAGGTAAGGGCAATTCGTTCGCGACACAGCATACCGGTCTGCCTCCGAGGCAACTAAAGTGAACGTCTCGATAATCCGCGAGAAAACGTCCCTCCGGGGTGGGCAACATTCGCGGCTTAATCGAAGCTGGGTCACTGCGGCGGCAGCCATGGGCCTGCTGCTGTGGAGCCTTCCCGGATACGCCGAAGCCAATGCCACGGCCAACCTAATCTTAGGAGAGCCTCTGCCCCCCGTGACCATCACCGAAGGCGGCCAGGTTATCCTCGACGGCGATGGCTACTCACTGGCCCCCTGGTCTTGGCCCGGCAGTTCAAACAAGGTTCAGGTGCTCCAATACGTTGCTGGCACCCGTAAGGGCGGTGATCTTTACGACCCAATGACCGAACGCATGCGGCGAGAGCTTGATTTTGACCGCTATGACATTACAGCTGTCGTTAACCTCGAGGTGACCTCGGCGTTTGTAAAACCCTTTGTGCGCAGTGCCGTGGTCGATGAGCAGCGAATCTTCACTAGGGCAACACTGGTTCTGGACGAACGGGGTATCGGCCAGGCTACCTGGAATTTGACCCAGCAGGCTGCTTTTGTGGTGGTGGACCGAAAAGGCCTCGTCGTCGATGTTATACTGGGCGCCCCCTCTGAAGCTGATTTCGAACGCAGTTTTCAGGTGCTCCGTGACTTAATTGCCTTGGAATAACCCATAGAGAGTCTCAGCAGTAAGAGCCTTGACCGCTAATCAGCAAACCTCACCAGTTATGAATTTCTACCCCTATTGTTTGGCGGACTTCACCGCAGCCGCAGCCGCAATATTGCCACTTTCACTCCGCAGCAACTCCCGTTATCCTCCTGCCTGTAAAACATGGCGTGCCGCCGTGTGCTAACCACTATTCGCACCAACACGCAGCGCCCTCGCTGCCGTGAATCGGAGATTTGTATCCATGAATATGACAAAACGCCACTTACCTTTTGCCGCCGCTGCAATTGCTATGGCAGTCCAGCTTGAGGCCAACGCCATGTTGGAAGAGGTGGTCGTTACGGCCACAAAGCGTCAGCAAACCCTACAAGAAATCCCTATTGCAGTCTCCGTGGTTACTGCCGAGTCGATCGAGCAATCTCAAGTCTTGGATATCAAGGATTTACAAACGCTAGTCCCCAGTCTGCGCGTCACTCAGCTACAGGGCAGTGCTCAAACCAACTTCATCATCCGAGGTTTCGGTAACGGCGCAAACAATCCGGGCATTGAGCCCTCAGTTGGTGTGTTTGTAGACGGCGTCTACCGGTCTCGCGTAGGCAGCGCCCTGGCTGATCTACCCAAAGTAGAGCGCATCGAGGTGCTTCGTGGTCCGCAAAGCACCCTCTTTGGTAAAAACGCGTCGGCAGGCGTTATCAACGTAGTAACCGCCAAGCCAGACCTCGTTGGGTACAGCGGTTCCATTGGCGCGACAGTCGGCAATTATAACCAGACGATCATCCGCGGGGACGTCACAGGCCCTCTCAGTGACAACGTGGCGTTCAGCCTGTTTGGCAGTGTCAATGAACGGGACGGTTATTTTGATAACCTGACCACTGGCAACGAATTTAACGAGCTTAATCGTTGGAACTTCCGCGGCCAGTTGCTGTGGGCACCCTCAGATCGTGCTGAGGTGCGCCTGATTGTCGATGCCGAAGAAATCGATGAAGTTTGCTGCGGTGTAGCCAATCTAGTTGACGGTCCCACCGGCGGAATTGTTCGAGCGCTAGGCGGCGATCTTGTTGGAGATGCCCCCTTCGCCTATGAAAACTATCAGGACTTCGATCCTAAAAATGAGATCGAGACAAACGGCGTTTCGCTGCAGGTCGAGTACGACTTTGACAACTTCTCGCTGACTTCGATCAGTGCCTTTAGGACACTGGATCAATTCCAGTCGGGGGACGTAGATTTCACCAGCGCTCGGCTTATCAGTGCAGACAAGGCTGACGCTCGAGACACTGAAATCGACACCTTTACACAAGAACTACGACTCACCTCGACTACTGATGGACCCTTACAATGGATGGTCGGGGCATTTTATTTCAACGAGGAAGTGACCAACGACGAGAACTTTGGACTGGGACCTGATTTCCGATCCTATGTTGATGTCCTGCTCGCCAGCCTTGGCGCACCAGGTGCCTTAGGCGGAATCGAACAGGTTTTGGGCCTTCCTCCCGGTTTTATTTATGCCGACGGCACCGGCAACCAGTCTGAAACCTACACCCTCGATGACGAGACTCTGTCGTTGTTTGCGCAATTCGACTACGACCTAACCGATAAGCTGACATTAACCGCGGGAGTTAACTACACCCAGTCTGAAAAAGAAGCTTCTGCCGCAGTAGTCAATGACAATTTTTTTGGCACCATACCCCTCGCGGCCTTCGGGTTAGAAGCGCTGCTTCCCGCCCAGTTCTTGCCACCTTTTGTCGCTTATCCAAATTCGGTGGAAGACGGTCGTAGTGACGACAGTGACACCACCTACACGCTTCGCCTTGCCTATGACCTTACCGCGAACGTGAGTGTCTACGGCGGTGTGAGCACCGGCTTCAAAGCCACATCCTGGAACCTTTCTCAAGACACGGGCCCTCTTGCTGCAGACCTAGATGCCTTACTCGCAGCGGGTGATCCGGCGCTACCGGCCCTGACCGCATTTGGCTTGCCTCCAGGCTTCTCCAACTACCCCGGAGCAATCTCTGATGCCACGCGTCTAGCAGGTCCTGAAGAATCTGAGGTGTATGAAATTGGACTAAAGGGTGAATGGGACACAGTGGCAGTCAACCTTGCAATATTCCAACAGGAAATTGATGGATTTCAGTCCAACTCGTTCACTGGCACAGGCTTTGTCTTGGCTAATGCTGGCAAGCAGTCCACAGACGGGGTTGAGGTAGATATCAAATGGGCCCCCACGGATGGGCTGCGTTTCGGGTTTGCTGCCACGTGGCTGGATCCTCTGTACGACGACTTCCAAGGTGCTTTGGGTATTGATGGGCCCGAGGACTTCTCTGGCCGTAAACCTTCTGGCATTCCGGAATTCTCTGCGAACACCAATGTGACCTACAACTTTATGGCGGGGAATGCCATGAGCTACGTCCGGCTTGAGAATGTTTTCGAAGGAGAAGTGCAAGTTGTCGATAACATACCCTCCTCGATTGCCTCTAGAAAAGTCAACATGATCAACGCGAGCGCGGGCGTCACATTTGGCAACGGAGTGCAATTGAATCTGTGGGGCCGCAATTTAACGGGTGATGAGTATCTTTTGTCGGCCTTCCCGTCCGTTGCTCAGACGGGCAGCATTAGCGGGTACCCCAGCCAGCCAAGAACCTACGGGCTCACCGTGAAATATAACTTCGATTAAACACCTCAATTATGCGAAGACGACGGCTGGTGAGCGCTACGGCAATTTCGGGCGCTCACTGCTGTCACATACAATAGATGGCACTGATATACCTGTTGCCTGCACTGAAAAGCCGTATCGCGCCAGAGGGTGGCGTACTACCTCAAATTGGCATTGCAGGCCTATCTGCGCAGCCATGGGGCTAAGCCGTCTAATTTAAGTAGTGATAGCAAGCGCATTAGCAGCTCACAGAAACATCTAGCAGCGGACACGACTCACATCAGTCCATTGAAATTCCACCCAGCCATAGACGGTGGCGAGCACACAGCCAACCTTTGATACGGCGTACTGCGGTATGCTCGGTGAGCAGAGTCTCGATCTTACTACCGCGATGACTTCGTCACTGACCAATATCGCATAGATGCCAGCTCTGGTCTGAGCACCAATCAGTTTCTCCTGGATCCACGCACTTACTGGTGTGACACTCGATTACGCATTCTAGTTAGTAGCACCTTAGGTGCTACAGGGTCGGTGATTCAACTTGCAGCGTAAGTCTTAATTTTCTCACCGAGCAGCCGATACTCAGCCGCTCGGGGGGTTTTTCTTCGCCACATGAGACCAATCTGTCGGGCTACCCCAGTTCGTTGAAACGGCGTAACGACTATATCCGTACCAGCGGTTATACCCGCTGCAACAGACATTTCAGGTAACAACGTGACCCCAATCCCGTTAGCCACCATTTGCACAATAGTTGCTAGGCTTGTCGCCTGGTAAGGCACCGAAATCTGCGAATCACGGAGTTCACAGGCTTCAAGGGCGTGATCTCTTAGGCAATGCCCATCTTCGAGAAGGAGCAAGTCCTCGCCCTGTAAATCTGCCGTCGCCAATTGTGCCCTGTCCGCGAGTGGATGGCCGTTAGGACTTGCCAAGAGAAAGTCATCGGTGATCAGGGACATAACTTCCACGGCCTCTGTTGGAAAGGGCAGCGCTAAAAGCAGTACATCGAGCGCACCGGCGTGTAACCCTGCTACCAATTGATGACTCAAATCCTCGCGAATAAACAGCTTAAAATTGGGATGTTCCCTGCGTAAGCTGCCGAGTAATTTCGGCAGGATAAAAGGCGCTACCGTGGGAATCACACCTAAGCGCATTCTTCCGGTAAATGGTTCTCCTGCAGCGGCACATAGGGAAAGCATTTCTTCAACGTCGACGAGTATTGCCTGGGCTCTAACCACGACATCTTGACCGAGGTTAGTCAGTAAGACGTTGCGGTTATTTCGCTCAATTAATGACGCGGATAAACTTTCTTCAAGTTCCTGAATGCCAGCACTTAAAGTACTTTGGCTGACACAAGCGGCTTCAGCAGCGCGACCAAAATGCTGATGCTTTGCCACAGCACAGAGGTATCTCAGTTGTTTCAGTGTAGGTTGTCGGGCCATTCTTAAGCCTCTAAGTCAGGTGAATCTCAATGATCGTAATTTTCGATCATATATATCAGAAAATCTATGTAAGCCAAATGTTCTCGGCTTCGGTATATTACTGTAGCCCTGTAAGTGACGCAGGGAATGAACCGTCACTGCATTTCGATTTCAGGAGATCAAGCATGGAACTCAAAGGTACCAAAACCGAGAAAAACCTGAAGGACGCCTTCGCCGGCGAATCCCAAGCCAACCGACGCTATCTATACTTCGCCGCCAAAGCTGATGTTGAAGGCTACAATGACGTTGCTGCTGTCTTCAGATCAACCGCAGAGGGCGAAACGGGCCATGCCCACGGTCACTTAGAGTACCTAGAGGCCGTTGGCGACCCTGCGACAGGCCTACCTATGGGCGATACTCGTAAAAACCTCGAAGCTTCTATTGCCGGCGAGACTCACGAGTACACCGACATGTACCCGGGCATGGCAAGTTCTGCACGGGAAGAAGGGTTCGACGAAATCGCTGATTGGTTCGAAACCCTGGCAAAAGCTGAGCGCAGCCACGCCAACAAGTTCCAGAAGACACTGGATACGATGGACGACTAGCATTCCAGCGACCGCCTAAAAGGGGGAGCGTCTGACGCTCCCCTGTTTTCTTCATTTATACATCTCCACAATACGGAACTCCGCAATGCGAGAAGGAAGCCTAGAAGCGCCGACACGGCACCCTATTGACTGGAAAAACGATGACTTTTGGGTGAAGGACACCCTCAACGACGAGCTTGAGCGGGTCTTCGACGTTTGTCACGGCTGCCGACGCTGTGTCAGCCTGTGCGACTCATTCCCAACGCTTTTTGATCTCATCGACGAATCAGAAACCTTTGAGGTAGATGGCGTTGACCGAGACGACTACACGAAAGTCGTTGATCAATGCTATTTGTGCGACCTGTGCTTCCTCACAAAATGTCCCTACGTACCACCCCATGAATTCAACATCGACTTTCCTCACTTAATGCTTCGAGCGAAGGCCATTAAGTTTCGTGAGGAAGGCGGTAAATTGCGCGATAAATCGCTTACGAGCACCGATACTATGCTGGGCATGATGTCGATTCCGCTGGTCGACGTAACGGTCAACGCACTGAATCAAAACGCAGGATTTAGAAAAATTGTCGAAAAGACCCTCGACATCCATCATGAAGCCCCCCTGCCCCGGATGCACTCGAAGACACTGCGAAAACGCGTAGCCCCGCTGATAAAAACCGTAGCAGCAACGCCCATCGGGGAGACCACAGGTAAGGTAGCCCTCTATGCAACCTGCTACGGGAACTACAACAGCCCTGAAGTAGGTGAAGATTTCGTTAGGGTTTTTCAACACAACAACATGCATATTGATGTTGTCCCCAAAGAGAAATGTTGCGGGATGCCCAAGCTCGAACTTGGGGACCTCGATTCCGTCGATGCGCTGAAGCAGGCGAACATTCCTGTACTTGCAGATCTGGTTGACCGAGGTTACGACCTTATCGCCCCCATTCCTTCTTGCGTCCTTATGTACAAGCAAGAATTACCCCTGATGTATCCGGATGACCCGCAGGTTCAGAAAGTACAACAGGCGTTTTATGACCCATTTGAGTACTTATGGCTGCGCCACAAAGGCGGCGCCTTCAACACAGAATTTCCTAATGCCATCGGCAGCGTGGCTTATCAGGTCGCATGTCACCAACGGGTGCAAAAGATAGGTCTTAAAACCCGAGATGTTCTCGCGCTGGTCGCAGACAGCGATATCGTTGCATACGAGCGCTGCTCCGGACACGACGGCACTTATGCGGTCAAAAGTGAAACTCGAGCCAAGTCCGTTAAAATTGCGCGCCCAACGGTAAAGAAGGTCGATGCGCAGGCCCCCGATCACTTGATAAGTGATTGTCCCATGGCAGGAGCACAAATTGCCGATCTTGCTGAGTCGGTGGATACAGCACTCCACCCCATGACGCTGTTGCGCATGGCTTATGGCTTTTAGCGATTAACAAAAGGATTAGAACAATGGCACAACTTAGACGTGAGGACCTTTGGTCACTTGAAGAGTACGCCCTGCGTCGGGACGAATTTCGTACACAAGTTATGGCGCATAAAAAGACACGACAACTCGCTTTGGGGCGCCATGCTCGCCTCTACTTCGAGGATAACGTGACTATCCGCTACCAGATTCAAGAAATGCTGCGAATCGAGAAGACCTTTGAGGTAGCGGGAATCGAAGAGGAACTCAGTGCCTATAACCCACTGATTCCAGATGGCCATAACTGGAAAGCCACGTTCATGATTGAGTTTGGCGATCCGGTAGAACGCGCAGAGCAGCTTGGCAGAATGAAGGGAATCGAAGACCTCGTGTGGTTACAGGTGGGTGAGCTAGAGCGCATTACACCCATTGCTGACGAAGACCTGGAACGTGAAAACGATGAAAAAACCTCTGCCGTCCACTTTCTGAGGTTCGAGCTCACGGTCGCGCAAATCACAGCACTGAAGAACGGCACGCCGCTATTTGCTGGGGTCGATCATGAGGCTTACCCCATTGAAAAATTTGCGGTAGCGCCGGAGATACAGGCTTCAATGACAAACGACTTGGTTCTAGTAACACATTGAACACCACAAGCATCAAAATTCTCCTAGGAAATCATCCCATGTCGTTAATGCAAGTAGGTATTAGGTGACGCTTGTCGTATTCGACATGGACGGCACGCTTTTGAATGCGAGTTCAGAGGTCACTCCGTTCACGGCCGAAACGCTCGCGTTGATGCGACAATCTGGCGTTGCATACACGGTGGCCACGGGACGTACTCTGCAGGCGGCCTTGGGTCCGTTAAAGGGTTTTCAATTTGAACTCCCTCATATACTGAAGAATGGCGCTGTGATCTGGTGCCCAGAGCAAAAAGATTACAGCCATCGCCATCTCCTCTCGCAAGCCGAGGTATGGCACGTGCTGGATGCTATGCACACGCAAGAAATTACGCCTTTTCTCTTCACTCTCGATACTGCGGGTCATCATGCGGTGTATCACGGAAAGCTTAAAAGCGAAGCCGAAAATCGCCTCGCACAGCTTTTCGAGGATGAGCGTCACCTGCCCCTTGAGCCGATAGCGGCCATGCCCAAGGACGTGCTCGTCATCAACCTTAGTGGCATGGGCCCAGCAGCCAACATAAGCACTATCGTAAACTCAGTCGCCAACGAAGACGGCCTAGTCGCATACACCGGCACCGCTATTCAATCTCAAGGCCTATCGTGGATGGACATTCACCACAGTTACGGCAGTAAAGGGAATGGCATAAGCACACTGCGTGAGGAGTTGGGTTATGAGGACATTATTGTGTTTGGGGACGGCGACAACGATCTAAGTATGTTTGCAGTTGCCGACGAAGCCTACGCTACTGCCAACGCCGATGATGAAGTAAAAGCGCTGGCAACGCGGGTCATAGGACATCACGATGAGGACGGGGTCGCCCAGTTTTTGCGCGATCGCTTCAATCTTTAACGGCTTCCTGAGAGATAGCGTGCACCTTGGGTTGACGCGGCTGGATGAGCCAGACGCCACTCAAGACGAGCATTAGGGCTGTGTATTGCGGCCAACCAGCAGCTTCACCTAACACTGCAATCCCCACCAAAAATGCGACGCCAGGAATCAAGTAGTTAATTGTTGATAAGAACCCCGGCCCAACCTCTCCGACAACAATAAAATAGACCCAAGTGGCGACCCCTGTTGCCATTGTTCCCAAGATAAACAGCGCAAACCAGGCGCTAGGCACCACAAATGAGTGGCTCCAATCTTGTATCCATATTGCCGGCGCCAAAAGAATTATAGAGCCCACCGATAACGACCCTGCCGACAAGACCACAGGATCTATTGGCGGCAGCCGTTTAGCGTAGATGCCATTGGCGGCGTAACAAAAGGTCGCCAGTAACGTCACCAACTGACCTGACAACCGCAGCTCTCCACCATAAATCCACCAGTCATCTCCGAGAAGCAGGGCCACCCCTGCAAGACCTAGAAACACACCAATCATCCTTTGTCGGGTGAACTTTTCGTGAGTCAAAAAGTAGTGCCCCATAACGAGCGTCGTGATGGGCATAAGTGCCATTAGCAGTCCCACCTCCCCGCTTGCTACGTGTTGTTCAGCCCAGGCAATGAGAACAAATGGGAGCACGTTACCCGTAACAGATAGCACCAGCAGCCTAAGTAACCATACCGGGTCTGTTGGAAGACTCAGACGCTTGTAGACCAACACACAAGTCATCACCATTGCCCCTAGTGTTAACCGGCCCCATACCAATGCCACCGGGTGAAACACCTCAAGGGCCATCGCGATCAAACCGAAGGCAAACCCCCAAAAAACAACCAGATAAAACAGTAGAGCCCAGTGCTTGGGCTTGGGTGGCATCATTGCTCAGATCACTGAATGGGAGGACTGTAGATGTACGAAGTTCGCATTATTCTGGACTGCAATCTGCTAACCTTCTCAGCTTCCAGCAGCGAGACCTTAAATTTTGGCCGACGAAAATCCGCCGCATCTTGAACTAGCCACGCATATTGAACGAGTTTTAGGGGTGACAATGCCCTCTGGCCCGGGGATCAGTTTCTCTGCGGCATTACTTCGACGGTGGTTCAAACCCTCATTTTTTGGGCTAGAGCGGCTTCCGGGAAAGCCAGCGCTGTTTGTAGGGAACCACTCCTTATTAGCAGTAGATGCTTTTGTTTTTCACATTTTGATGCACAACGACTACCGGCGCTTTCTTCGCCCACTAGGCGATAAAACCCTGTTCGCCAATGAACAGTACGCCGATGCGGTGATCGAACTAGGAGCGGCGCTGGGTCACGCTGAGGTCGTTGCGGCTCTTATGGCCGCTGGTCGCGACTTGCTACTCTATCCTGGGGGCACCTACGAGGCGGTGAAATTGCCCGAACAGCGTTACGAGCTGATGTGGAAAAACCGTTACGGCTTCATTCGGCTTGCAGCAAAGATGGGATATACCATTGTGCCTTTTGCCGCTGTAGGACCTGATGAATACTTTGATCAACACCTAACAGGGCCAGAAGTTCAGGGAGCTCAGCTGACGCAACTATTGATCCAGCTAGGTATATTACCCGCTGATTTAAGATCAGACCTCGTGCCACCCATACCCTCTGGTGTTATGGGTACACCGATTCCCAAACCCAAAACCACCTATTACAGCTTTTGCGCACCGATTGACCTCAGTGGCTATGCCGGCCGAAACATTACTCAAAAGCAGCAAGAGCGGATTCGTAGCGACGTGGAACAGGCGATTGACCTGGAAATTAAAAACCTCCTGCTTAAACGTGAGCAAAGCCGCCATAAAGACGGATTGCTACGACGTATTCTGAGCATTTAATCGAGATTTAACCAATGCGAACTTCGCTAAAAGTTTTTACTTGGGGTACCGGCCTTGCGGTTGTGGCGTGGTTGCTGGCGTCCTTTATCTGGGGACCCAAATTGGCTGTACAGATGGCCGCTAATCCCGTAACGAGTAGCCCTGCCGATGTCGGCGTTGCCTATCAGAACGTGCGTGTCAGTAGCGATGGGCTTGAACTTGAAGGCTGGTGGATGCCCGCCGAAAACCCCAAAGGCGTGGTTTTATTTGTCCACGGAGCCGGATCAAATCGAACCTCATGGTTTCTCCCTTCATTGGAGTTCTATCATATGCTGGTAGGACTTGACCTATCAGTCATTTCGATCGATCTGCGGAATCACGGTAACTCCCCTAAAACCGATGGCGAGCTAGGGATGGGGGCGAAAGAGTGGCCTGACCTCATCGCGGTGTCTCACTGGGTAGATGCCCAAGGGTATTCAGAACTCCCTAAAATTGGCGTTTCACTCTCTATGGGCGGCGCAACAACGATCTACGCAGTGCACGAGGGCTTGGCACTGGATGCCGTGGTACTCATTGACCCCCTTCTCAATACGACGGACGCGCTTATGCAGGGGGGCTGGGTTGCCTTTGGCCTGCCACCCGGTTTATTTGCACCCATGGCATGGTCTGCCACAAGAATGGGGGAACTGCCCTATGGTGCGTTAGATGCTGGAGTACTGGCTGAATCAATGACGATTCCAACGTTGCTAATCCAAGACCCTGATGACCCTATTACTCGCCTACCCTTCGCGGAGAAACTCGCATCAGCCAATTCAAATATTGCGTTAGCTATAGCACCTGCGGTTACCACTAATCATGCTTGCATCAACGCAAAGGGGCGATGGGGTACCCATGTTGCTGCCTTTAAGTGCCATGAATCATGGACCGTAGAGCAGCTCAGTGAGTTTCTGTCACAAAACCTCTAGTTTGAGTAAGAGATTTCTAGCCAACCTCAGGAGGTGCCACAACAGCATGCACTGGTGGAAACATTACGCCATATTTGCAACAAAGCGCTCTGTAAAAGTCTTGTCTAGGCCTGTCGAGGTTGTTTCCTAGCTTCCTTCCCGGGCACAACATCCAGCGTCGTCGAACCGACGTAATACTGAGTACTTATCAATTCATTACGCTAATGCTGGAGTTCTGCTATGAATACATTCATTCGCCTCACCATACTTTTTGTCGCCGCGTTCAGCCTCGCTGCCAACGCCTGCCCAGACTATCTCAATAATGAGATGCGCAAATTAAGCTCTAAGGAAACCGTCAATTTTTGTGACGCCTACGCCGGAAAAGCGATGTTGATTGTGAATACCGCCAGCAACTGCGGCTATACCCCCCAATTTGACGGTCTCGAGGCCCTCCATCGTGAGTACGGGGATAAGGGGCTCGTCGTTATTGGCTTTTCAAGCGACGATTTTTTCCAAGAGGAAAACGATGAAGGTGACGTAGCGGCTGTGTGCTATGAAAAATACGACGTCAGCTTTCCTATGATGGCCACCAGTGAAGTTCGGGGCAAAGGGGCTAATCCGGTCTTCAGAGGGCTTGGAGAAGCTCAGGGGTATCCTACATGGAACTTCAACAAGTATGTTGTGGATACTCAGGGTAACGTCGTAGAGCACTTCGGAAGCAACGTTGGTCCAGACAGCCAAAAGTTGCGCGGCAGCCTTGACGCAGCCCTCGCATCGGCAGAGTGATAGCGGGCCACGGCAACGTGGCTCAGTCGCGCCCTGCGCATGTTGCCAGCGCAGGGTTAGACTGACTTTCCATCATCTTATCCCTAAGAAAGTGCATCGGCGCACCCATTTTCGCCGCAACTTTAAAAAGAGTGATCTCAGCACCGGTATCATGATCTGTGTGCAATGCCATAAAGGCATTCATCGGCGTTTTGATGAGGTAACGTTAGCTAGGGCTTACAACAGTTTGGCAAAACTGCAAGAAGATCCAGAGCTGGCTCGACACTTCCAATGGGTCAGCAAGCAAAAAGAGCGCGTTTAAAATGACAGTGCGTCCCAAACCTCAGCAGTGGCCAAGGCCGTGGGAACCTCTCCACTGACCACCAGGTCTGCCCTTCGTTTAGCGCCCTCACCCCATCGCTGAAACTCGGGTAATACCCTCGAATTCCAAAACTCATGTACGGAGGCCTCGCTGCGCCCCCGCTCACCGCAGTCTCTTTGCAATCGTCGCTGCAGGCATACGTTCGTTGGTGTATCTACGAAAATTGTGTAATCAACGTTCGACGTCAGTTCAGCCCATGCCCCCAGAAGTAAACCATCCACAACAACCAACTGCGCTGGACCGAGCACATCGGTGTGGTCCGCAATGCGCGTGTGTTTAGAAAAGTCGTACCGAGGAACCTCGATTTGCCCGCCTGATTTCAGCTTAGACAAATGTTCGCAAAACAAAGGAAGATCAATAGCTTCTATCCGGTCAAAGTTAACGCCCTCGCGCTGTGCAAGAGAAAAGTGACTCAAATCACGATAGTAGGCGTCAAGACTTAACAGACAAGCCGCAGGGCCACTGGCTACGCTGAGGCTAGATTTGACCAGCGATTGCGCCAGTGTCGATTTTCCCGAACCCGATGCTCCCGTAATAGCCACAATCATCAGGCACTCATCTCCTATCTTTTCCATGCTCGCGCCGGCATTCGCTAAAGCTTTCAACGGGCCGCTAGCGCGATCTACGCCTCGTTACCTAGAGACCAAAAGCCAAACCAAGGCGTGGGCAATCTCGCTCTGTTAGAGAATTGATTATCCAAACTATGGCAGTGACGTGGATCCGTATTGCTCCAAGAGCGCAGCCTCGATAGCAGCCTTGGCATTACGAGCATTAAAGTCGCTGCACTCTCCGTTGTTCCATCGGGCGTATTCGCCGTAGATAGGCTGGCCAATGTTCGTCACCATTTCCCACATTAATAAACAACGCTCGGTAGCATCGAGGCTAGATGGCGCCTCAATTTCACGAAGTAATTGTCCCAAAGTAGGACTTTCCATCACGACCTGGCTACCAGCAATGCCATCAAGAACCATCGTGTGAGGAGCGTTCGCCATAAATGGCGGCCATACTTTGCCCGCCACCGCACCGGGCTGGCCATCTCGCGCAAAAGCACCCCAGGCACCCATCATAATGTTTGTCATCTCCTTTGCAGACACTGTGTCAGGGTACATATAGTCCCCTATGGGCCCAAACATGGGGGCACCCATAACAAACGCTATTTCCGCCCCATGGGCAGCTCCCAAAAGGCTGGGAAAAGAAATGAACCAACTCTCAGCTTGCTCATCCCAATCGAAGCGATAGGTATAAAGATTCTCATACCCTGCCTCGCCCAAATTAAGCATCGCTTGGTCGACCCCTCTCGCTTTCCAGGCGCGGGATCTTAAATCCACCCAGTAGCGATACAGCTCCTCGTTCTTAACTGACATGCGCGGTGGCAACAAACCAAAAAGTACCGGGTCACCGTTGACAAAGTACCGATTCAATCCCGTCCATAATGTCACCTCATCGCGATTTGACCCTGACAAGACCGGCACCGATTTCGCGTACTGAGGATCAGCAAGCGCCTGTTCCATACCCACGGCCGGTATTACGATTCCATCTGCCGTCGACAGCGGACTCAAATGGTCCTTTTCGAGGGAATAGTAGGCAGACATGATCTCGTACACGTCAATGGATCGCAGGGCACTCGCAGACGTCGTATCGGGATCAAGCTCCAACGCCTGCAACAGTTCCCAGCTGCCCCTATCCAACTCAGGAAACTCGCGATTTCGATTGAACGCTTGTCGCGGCGTAACGGTCGTCGTATACGGAGATTGAGCAATGGCACGATGGAATAAGCCGTTCGCTAGAGGAGACACCAACAAGGCGTACACGTTGTGCCCCCCAGCACTCTCACCAAAAATAGTAACGTTATTGTGATCGCCGCCAAAATTTTGGATATTCCGCTGCGTCCACTCGAGGGCAGCAATGATATCCAGCTGGCCAAAGTTAGAGCTCTTATCCAGGCCCTCGGCTTCACCTTGAATGCTGGGATGTGTGATCCAGCCCAGAGGACCTAATCGGTAATTAATGGTTACCACGACCACCTGCTGATCGTAAGCAAGCGCGGAAAAATCATAGGTGTCTTTAGTGCCTGAGGTATTACCTCCACCGTGAATCCAAACCATGACCGGTAACACCTGGTCACGAGCAGCGCTAGGCGCGACGATATCGAGGTACAAGCAATCTTCTGACCCCACAAAAGAGGTACCCTCGGTACCAGAAATCGCTCCGGATTCTTGCACGCAAATCGTACTTTCCCTAGCTTGTATTTGGCCCTTAGGATTGCTGTAGGGTTGCGGCGCCCGCCATCGCAAGCTCCCCTCAGGGGGCTGGGCAAAGGGAATGTCCTGCCAATGAATGACCTGCTCGTTCCCTGCAACACCGATTACGCGCCCTGACTCCGTCGCCACCTCAGTGCCTGATACGGGCTTCATGGGAGGCTGAGAGCAACCTGTTAGTACCAAAAAGGGTACCGTTAGCAACACAAAGGTCTTTGACAATAGATGCATGACTTACTCGTTTGCGCGGAAGTTAGCGAGAGTACGGCTGCCTGAGCCACTCAGTTCAAATCGATTTAACGCTATTCACTCTGTTTGCCGGACTCTCCATGTGTTGTGGACTCAGCATTTGAGCTAGACCACGAGCGCTGAAAGGCATCATGAACAACAGCTGTTATCGACGCGGTGGAAACACCAATCATAAGCACACCATTGATAGCTTGTAAGGGTCCCAATATTCTCCAGCGCTCCGACATAACAATATCGCCGTAGCCCAAGGTCGCAAAATTAACCAATGAGAAGTAATAGGCCGTAGCCCAGTCACCGAACTCGCCCAAAAATACAAACAACAACGCCCAGATGCCGCCTTGCACCAGGTTTCCTACCACTAACATCAACATGACCTGACAGATTAACAGCATGGTCATGGTCCGTGATGCGCTCTTTACCCAAGTAAGATGTCTCACGTAGTACCGTGTCGCGAGGAACAACAAAACGCCTTGCACACACAAGCAAATTACCATTGCAGCAACACCTACCGTGAGTGCAACTATCATATTGCCACTTCCTGTTTTCTACGACTAAGCCAGCCCAAACGATTAAGCAGCACCATACTTCCCCAAGCATAAACAGCCACCAAAAAGAACATACCAAAACGAAAGAGAAATGCTTGATAGGGATCTTTACCTGCAGCACTATCGGCCACCGCAGGCCCCAGAAGAATAAGCATCGTTACCGAGGCGTCAATCCAAAATTGCTGCGTAAAGCGCGTGGCATTGGCTACGTACAGTTTTCGGGAGAGCCCTATCATGACGCACAAGATCAGTAATGCAAAAATATCGAGTCGGGGCGACAACTTTAGGCCAAACCAAAGTAAAGCCGCCAAAAAACCACCAAGCACCGTTGCACCCAGTAATTCAACCGCAGCCTGCCTAGCCTCAATAACGGACGGAGACTGAGCCAACACAATAGACTTCATCATCACCGGCGTGTGCCCAGTTGGATTTATTAACAGAAATAAATAGGCAGGCAAGATTACAACGACAGCGCGCAAAGCCGAGGTGTTTTCTGAAACACCCCCATCACTATGCTCTGCCGAAGATGCGGCATCAAGACCAACATCCGTCTCTGGAAAAAAGGGATATACAATCCACTGACTAATAACCGCTATTACGACGGCCGCCACCAGCATTGTCACCAAGGTTTGCGCCAAAGCCAGGCTAAACACACCCAGAGCGGAAATTAATGTCAGACTCATAGCCAACAAAGTACCCACCGCGGCCTTGTCACCTCCCAAACTCATGCGATTGCTCACAAAGAGCCCAAAAGCTACCAAAGAGAGTCCGACCGGGGCGTATTGCTCTACCAACGGCGCGATCAACAGACCCACACCAAGGATCACTGCGAGGGCGACCGCAAGCCCCAGCAATTTCCCTAAGGGCATCGGCGGCGCTGGTTTTAAGGTCAGAATGAGGGCCAATAACGGCGCCAGGTAGGGCACAGAAATTCCACTTCCGTACGCCAAGACCAAGGCGATGGTTACGGTGAGCGCAAGCCGGAACGTTCGTCGTGCTTCAATAGGCATAAGACAGGTAACTTCTAACCCGAATGCTCAGCCAGGCCAACGTGTCCAAAATCCATAGCCCGTCACCGTATGCCACTACCGATGCCTGACCACCCATTCGCAGGGCAGATCTGAGATGCGGGTCGGAAAGATCAGTTATTTCTATTTGAACGGGAAACCGCTGGGCTTGACGCAGCCAATCACGATTATTCTGAATGGACGGCAATGTCCCCGGCTGGGTATTTGTGGACGCACTAACACCTAAACCGACAGATAGAACATATCCCTCGTAAACCCGTCCCGGCAATGTGTCAAAGAGCAGCTCGACTTCGGTACCTTCGGTAAGGGCGCTTAAGTTGTTTTCTGTAAAAGCAGCATTGACCCAAAGATCATCTGTCGCCACCAGAGTCATTACCGGCTTGCCGACACCAGCAAACTGGCCCACCTCCGCACGAAGATCAGTAATCACACCTGATTTCCCGGCACGAACATAGGTATTGTCGAGATCTAGTTGCGCTTTGGTCAATGCGCTTTGTGCCGATTTCAAATACGCATTACTGCTGTCGTCATCGCCACCTTTGGCGTCGATTGCCTGTTGTATGTTCGCCCGAGCGGCAACGACCTGCGCAGTTGCAGCGACCAAGGATGCCTCCGACATTTCCAACCTTCGTTCTGATATCGTGCCCGAGTCCTGTTCGTAGAGACGGCTTAAACGCTCAAAATCTTTCGCGCTCTTCATTTCGTTCGCCAAGGCCGCTTCCAAGCCTGCTCGTGCTGCCTCAACTCCGGCATCACCGGCAGCCAACTGCTGGCGAGCTTTCTCCAGATCTGACTGAGCGCGCTGCAGTGCAATCAGGTAATCCGATTGATCAAGGGTGAATAGCAAATCAGTAACTTCTACCCGTTGATTGTTAGAGACATGAACCTGCGTGATCAGGCCCGCCACTTTTGGCGCGATGCCGACGACGAATCCCTCTACGCGAGCCTGAGAGGTATAGGGTGTCTGTCTATCGGCCGAAATATACCAAGCCAGCAATACGACCAGGCAAATCACCACCAAGCCTGCACCTTTGTTAATTGTCTTGGTTCCAGCTTCCTCTGACGTGTCACTCATTATTTAGACTCCACTTCGGAAGGTACGGATTGAATAGGTGAAGCCTGCTCATCACCCACTGGCAAGGTCTGTAATTCACCCCAATCGGAGCGCTTCTGCATCTGCTGCAACACTGACGTCGGCAACATGTCGGCCATAGCGTCGGGGCTCCAGCCACCTCCCAAGGCTTTATACATGGCAACAATGGCCCGAAGGTGCTGGCCATCATTCTGAAGCTTCCTATCGGCCTGGGTAAACACAACGCGCTGGGCATCGAGTACTCGCTGAAAATCAGCATAGCCCTCTCGGTAACGCGTACTAGCAATTTCCAGCGCCCGCTCTGCGGCTTCGACAGTCTTGCCAAGCAACACGCGCTGCTCTTCAGTTTTATCTAGCGCTATCGAAGCGTCGTTTATTTCCCTAGCGGCGTTAAGCACCGTATTACGGTAAACCTCTATGGTCTGCTGCAACCGAGCATCCTGAATTCGGATGTTGTTGGCGATTCGTCCCCAGTCAAATACGGTCCACCGCACGGCAGGACCAACACCGAGCAACCCTGAACTGTCTTGGGATGTTAGTGAATTACCCGACCAACCGATGCTGCCCCCTATTGCTATAGAGGGGTAGTAATCGGCTTGCGCCAAACCAATCTGCGCAGATTGTGCAGCCACGGTCCATAGACTGGCTCTTACGTCGGGGCGCCTTTGAATAAGTGTGGCGGGCAGCACTGTAAGCTCAACACGATGACTGCTTGGGATTGGGACAGGCTTCGCCGCGCTACCCGACAATCGTTTTTGCATCTCAGCTGGAGCGCGCCCCAGCAAAGCTGAAAGCGCGTTGGCAAGCTGCCCTGCCCCTTGCTCTAAAGAAGGTAGCACGGCCAATGTCGCTAAATATTGCGTGCGAGCTTGCTGCAGGTCTAATTCAGACTGTTGTCCAGCCTCAAACATCTGGCGCGTAATGTCATAACTGCGAGACTGCAACTCGGCGTTTTTATTTAAAATTACGATGCGCTCCTCGGTGACTCGATATTGCCAATAAATATCGGCAACCGTTGCAGCGAGGAGGACTTGAGCGTCGCGTTGGTTTGCCAGGGACGCAAAATACGCCGCGTCCGCCGACTCAATACCGCGCTGAAATCGGCCCCAAAAGTCGAGTTCCCAACCCAAAGTAAAGCCAGCATCCCAACTACTAAAACCACTCTCCCCCGGACCACTGCTGCGCTTGGCATAGGCTGCACTTGCATCAAGCGTCTGTGCCTGAGGATAAAGCGCTGAGCCAGCGGCAGCCGCCAGAGCACGAGCCTCCAGCACCCGAAGCCCGGCAATCCTCAGCGTTGGATTTTCAGTTTTAGCCTCTTCGATGAGGGCATTGAGCACAGGATCATTAAACTGACGCCACCAAAGCGTGGCCTCACTTTCAGATTCAGTGACGACGGTGATCGATTCCCCATAAACAGAAATCTCAAGCGCATCAAGCCAGCTATCATCTGGCGGTACGTAATCAGGACCCACGGTGGTACAACCGACCAGGATCAGCACCCAGATAGCGGCAACGCTAAGTCGTTTGTGTAAGGTCATCTCAAGTCAAATTCAAAGCAATTCGGCGTTTTTGAAGCGTTAGGACGGATCACTAGTTTCGTTAACTGCTGCCTGCCGAGCTTCACGATCTACCCATGCCCACAACAACTGGTAACCAATAGCTAGAACCACCGAACCAATGAAGAGGCCAATCAAACCCATGCCGACCATTCCCCCTAAGGCACCAATAAGGACAACCGGCATAGGCACATCGACGCCGCGTCCCAGCAAAATCGGTTTAAGCACGTTGTCAGCGAGGCCAGCTATGATGAGGTAGATCGTAATCACGACGTCCATGACTGCGGAGGCTTCCCCCGCACCGCCCGAGGTCCAAAGCCAAATCAGCACTGGGAGCGTTATTAGCAGCGCGGGTAACTGAATGATGCCGGTGATCAGCGCCAGCACTGCCAGAACCCCTGCAGCAGGCACCTCGGCCCAAAGAAAGCCGATACCCAATAACAGCGACTGAATAACAGCCACCCCAATGACGCCAGTGGCCACTGAGCGCGTGGTGGCCACGGATAAGACCTGCAGTTCCTCACCCCGAGCATTTCCGACGAGGGTTACCGCTATACGACCCATAGCCGAACTCCCCGCTCGTCCGTAAGCCATCATAATTCCTGCAACAACAATTGCTCCCAAAAATAAGCCAACCGTCGTTAGCATGCTGGTGGTGCCACCAACGAAACGCTTGAGTAAGCTGCGAACCTCCTCGCCATGATCAGCCAGCAACTCTGCCAGGTTATCAGAGGCCTCTAACCAAATTGCGTACACGCGCTCACCAACCAGCGGCCAATCTTTCACGGATTCATCGGGGGGTACGATATCGAGACTACCTTGCTGCCATTGGGTAATAATTGAAGCTATGTGGTCTACAAGTGACATACCCAGTAACACGGTCGGGACCCCCAGCAACAGCAAACCGCTGCCGGAAATTACCGTCGCTGTTCGCGCATCGCTCCAGGCCAAAGCATCTCGAAGACGTAAATGAAGTGGATAGAGCGTGATGGCGAGAATCAGTGCCCAAGCCATAAGAGCTGCAAAAGGCGCAAATATTTTGGCGCAAATCCACAGCAATAAGAGCGCGCAGACCAACCGCAGCGCCACTTGAATCAAATCATGGGAAATACGGGTCTTAACCGCCTGATATTGCTCTTCCAATGGGAACTCCTGCAGGAAACCATAGAGGCCCATAGTATGCATGGAAAGCACCGCAATCACGACTCCCTCCGGTAACAGCAGTTGCAAGCATGGTGATTGTACGCAGCCGCGTTAATGTACTACCCTGCGCCCCGCGTGGGCGACGTGGCTAAATCGGTGATCCGTGACTGATCCAGACTTGACGCTCAACACGAATAGTCCTCGCCCCCTCAGTCAACCCGGTTATCACCATGCTTACAACGCTCAAGGAAGAATGGTTCGGCAATATTCGTGCCGACTTACTCGCGGGTCTCGTCGTCGCCCTTGCTTTAATACCGGAGGCCATCGCCTTTTCTATTATTGCAGGGGTTGATCCCCGGGTAGGCCTTTATGCCTCTTTTTGCATAGCGGTCGTCATCGCTTTCGTTGGAGGCCGCCCGGGCATGATCTCTGCTGCCACAGGCGCAATGGCGCTCGTCATGGTGACACTCGTCAAAGAACATGGGCTCGAGTACTTGCTAGCGGCGACTATGCTGACCGGCGTATTACAGGTCATTGCAGGGTTTCTAAAGCTTGGCGAGCTTATGCGCTTCGTCTCACGATCCGTGGTCACGGGGTTTGTGAACGCACTGGCAATACTCATCTTCATGGCGCAGTTGCCGGAACTGACCCAGGTCACTTGGCATGTTTACGCCATGACGGCTAGCGGCTTGGGCATCATATACCTGTTCCCCCGTTTACCAGTTGTTGGCAAAGCTATTCCCTCGCCTCTGGTTTGTATCATATGCCTGACCGCAATCAGTATTTTTTTGGGCCTCGACATCAGAACGGTAGGCGACATGGGAGACTTACCCGATACACTGCCCATCTTTTTGCTACCCGACATCCCGTTGAATCTCGACACGCTGATGATTATCTTGCCCTACTCAGTCGGATTAGCGGTTGTGGGTCTTTTGGAGTCGCTCATGACTGCGACCATCGTCGATGATTTAACCGATACCCCCAGCGACCGCAATAAAGAGTGCAAGGGTCAAGGCATCGCTAATGTTGTGTCGGGGTGTTTTGGCGGCATGGCTGGTTGCGCCATGATTGGGCAATCTATTATTAATGTTAAGTCAGGTGGTCGAGGACGACTTTCGACACTGACCGCGGGCAGCGTTCTCATTATTATGGTGGTCTTTCTCGACAGCTGGCTGCAGCAAATCCCTATGGCGGCATTGGTAGCCGTGATGATCATGGTATCGATTGGCACGTTTTCTTGGGTGTCAATTCGTGATTTGCGGCGTAACCCCATGTCGAGCAACATCGTCATGATCACGACAGTCATTGTTGTGGTTGCGACCCACAATTTGGCGATCGGAGTTTTTGTTGGAGTCCTCCTAGCCTCGCTCTTTTTCGCCCACAAGATTGGGCGCTTTATGGTTGTTAAGGCTGACCCAGATCCCGAACTAGGGGCTCAAACCTATCGCGTCATTGGACAGGTATTTTTTGCTTCCAGCGAACAGTTTATCGCAGCCTTCGACTTTAAGGAGGCTGTAGAACAGGTCGTGATCGATCTATCTCTGGCGCATTTCTGGGATGTCACATCCGTAGCGGCCCTCGATAAAGTTGTCATTAAATTTCGTCGCGAGGGCGCAGAAGTGACAATCCATGGTATGAATGAAGCCACGGAAACTGTGGTCGATAAGTTTGGAATCCATAACGACCCAGCAGAAGTCGAAAAATTAATGGGGGGGCACTAGACCGTGGAAAAACAAGAAGATCAAATTATCGCAAGTGTTGACGGCTCTGTAGGATCCCTCGCGGTTTGTGAAGCCGCCGCTTGGGTGGCGTCCCGCCTAAACCGAAATTTATTACTGCTACATACCCTAGAGCGTCGGCAGCAGCATGGTGCCGATGACTGGAGCGGTGCCATTGGACTGGGTGCGCAATCTGAGCTACTCGAGCGAATGGCGCAACTCGATCAAGAGCGAGGCCGTTTGGCCATGCAGTACGGAAAAACGCTTTTGCAGGAAGCGGAGAGCCGCGCACTGGCCCATGGTGCCAGCCAAGTCGAAACCTTACTAAGGCACGGCGATTTTGTGGAAGCCCTCGTTGAGCTCGAAGCCCAAGCTCGATTAATGGTTGTTGGTAAGGTGGGCACAGACCATGCGGGAGAATTTACCGCTCTTGGCTCTCATATTGAATCATTGATTCGTCAGGTACATACCTCAATTCTGATCACGGGTGCGCAGTTTACTGCCCCTAAAAGCTTCATGTTGGCTTACGACGGCAGAGATACCGCCGAACGCTCTCTCGATCGAATTATAAAAGGCGGATTATTGACCGGCCTACCCTGCCATTTGGTGATGGTTGGTCATCATGACGATGTCCATACCGGTAAATTTGAAGCAGCAGCCGCACGACTTAGCCATGAGGGCTACCAAGTGACTGCCAGCCTCCTTGACGGTGGGGTCACCGACTCCCTGCTCAACTATCAACGGGAGCATGACATTGGCTTGCTAATTATGGGGGCCTTTGCACACTCAAAAGTGCGCCATTTATTTTTAGGCAGCAATACCATTCGCATGATTCAAAGCAGCCTCTCCCCGCTCATAGTGCTGCGCTAGATCAATTTACTGAGCGCCTCTACACAGGTTTAAGAATTCGGTCACCTCAGGTCTATGGTGGCGCTGTCGCCGCTGACAAAAATAAAACTTACGTCTGAGCCGTAATTTTTTCGGTAAGGCGAGTGCTACCAAAGCGCCCTGCGCAAGATGGGGCGCCAGAACCTTTTCCGACAGGCAGCCCACACCCAGCTCCTGCTCTACTGCGCGGAGAATGGGTTCGTTGTGACGCAACTCAAGGCGTACGCGCAATTGCGGCACTAAAGAGGCAAAAACCTGATCAAATAGGGAGCGAGCGCCGGAGTTGGGCTCGCGCAAAATCCAGTCAACGCGGAGAATATCCGTCTCTGTTAAGCGCCCTTTTTTTGCCAGGGGATGAGTGGGCGCACAAAAAGCAAACAACTCGTCTTCAACCCATGGAATTAATTCGACACCCTTAGCTTGGGTTTCATTCTCGATCAGACCCAGCTCGCACTCTCTGTTGAGTATTCTAGTCACTACATCGGGAGTGTTACCCGGGGTGATGTCGACTTTGGCCATCGGATAACGGCTCAACCACGCTGCGAGGTAATCAACCATAAGGTGGTTAGCAATGGTAAAGCTTGCGCTGATGTTGAGATCACCTGAGGGCGATGCTGATAACAACTCAGCTTGCAGCTGACGGGCTTCCTCGAGTAACACGCGCGCCCGAACCTCTAACTGACGCCCCGTCGGGTTGAGAACAAGACGGTTGGCAATGCGGTCAAACAGCTCTGCGTTGTGATTGTTCTCGAGGGCCTTCAAAGCAGCGCTCACAGCTGACTGAGACATCGCAAGCACCTGCCCTGCCTCAGCGGTTGTTCCCGTGCTCGCAACAGCGATAAAAATTTCCAACTGTCTTAGGGAAAATCTGAGAGATTCACTCCTTACTGCGGTCATCGGCGACGCCATAGTATTTATAGAATAGGTAGTTTGTACCTAATAAAACTATTTAACAAATACCCCATATAAACCTACACTCCGCGTCCATCAAACAGGAGACCTGCAATGACTGAACAAAAAGCCACCAACGTTCACTGGCATGATGGTGAAATTACCCGCGCTGACCGCGATCGCATGATGAAGCAACAAGGCGCTACCCTTTGGTTCACTGGATTGTCCGGCAGTGGCAAAAGTACTATCGCTGTCGCATTGGAAGCCAAGTTGTTTGAGCGTGGCCACCTGAGCTATCGCCTTGATGGCGACAACATCCGCTTTGGCATTAATAAGAATCTTGGGTTTTCCGCGGAGGATCGCACTGAAAATATCCGGCGTATTGGTGAGATTGCAAAGTTATTTGTAGATTCCAGCGTCATCGCACTAAGCAGCTTTATTAGCCCCTATCGCGCGGATCGCGACCAGGTGCGTGCACTCCACGTTGAATCTGGGATGATGTTTATTGAAGTGTTTGTAGATTGCGCCCTGGAAGAAGCCGAAAAACGTGACCCTAAAGGTCTTTATAAAAAAGCTCGTGCCGGAGAAATCAAAAACTTTACCGGCATTGACGATCCTTACGAAGCCCCCGAATCCCCTGAGATCCATCTGCACACTGATCAGATGAGCCTTGAGGCTGAGGTTGAGCTGCTGATTGACTACCTAGAACAACGCGGCGTTTTGACCGCTTAACGAGAGATTTAATGATGATCAAGCCCCACGGTTCGGATGTTTTACACCCCCTATACGTGTCTGACGATGTCGCGAGAGCGCACCTGCTCAAAGAGGCCGAGACGTTGCCATCGCTGCTGCTGAATTCGGCTGCCGCGGCCAACGCCGTTATGCTAGGCGCCGGATACTTCAACCCACTGCAAGGCTATATGAATTTAGCAGATGCCCTCTCAGTTGCAGAAAACATGCACACGACTGATGGTTTATTCTGGCCGGTTCCGGTTGTGAACTTGACTCAAGATACCGGCATTGCTGCCGGCGCTCGCCTTGCCCTGCGAGATCCTAATGTCGAAGGCCATCCAATACTCGCCGTTATGGATGTCACCAACATTGAGGTTGTTACCGACGCACAGATTGCCACAATGGCCAACCAAATTTTTGGAACCGACGATGCCGGCCACCCAGGCGTCAGCACGTTTACTCAGCTTGGAAATCAACTTTTGTCAGGGCCCATTCAGGTTCTAAACTTCAGTTATTTCAGCGACGAGTTTGCTGGCACCTTTCAAACGGCCGTCGAAATACGCGCTGACATCGAAAAACGGGGTTGGCAGAAAGTGGTCGCCTTTCAAACCCGTAACCCAATGCATCTGGCCCACGAAGAGCTATGCCGCATGGCCATGGAACGCCTCGAAGCAGATGGCTGCATCGTGCACATGTTGCTGGGCAAGTTAAAGGCTGGAGATATTCCTGCGGACGTGCGTGACGCTTGTATTCGCAAGATGGTGGACGTCTATTTCCCGCCCAATTCCGTCATGGTGAGCGGTTATGGGTTTGACATGCTTTACGCTGGCCCCAGAGAGGCTGTGCTGCACGCAGTCTTCCGCCAAAATATGGGCGCCACGCACCTCATAGTAGGTAGAGACCACGCAGGTGTTGGAGACTACTATGGGCCCTTTGAAGCCCAAACTATTTTCAGTGAATCCGTGCCTGCAGGCGCCCTTGAAATCGAGATTTTCAGCGCTGATCACACCGCTTGGTCAAAAAAACTGAACAAGGTTGTCATGATGCGCGAGGCACCAGATCATGATAAAGATGACTTTGTTCTGCTTTCCGGCACCAAAGTTCGGGAGATGCTGAGTGAGGGTGTTGCACCACCCCCTGAATTCTCAAGGCCTGAAGTTGCTGAAATCCTCATGGCCTACTACCAGTCTGAAATTGCATAAAGTTCGCTAACCAGTGCGGGCGTCAATAAGACGCCCCCATTACCCCTGCGGGTGACCCCGTAGCATCCGCCATAGCTTTTTCGCTCGACCGCTGTCAACGCTACGCTGCACCTCATAACTGACGTGCTGATCTGCTCCGGCACCCGGGTCGAACTTTATACCCCACAAGCCCTTTATCTCATTGGGCATGAGCGAGTAGCGCATATCAACAATGAGCAGTGGATCTTGCAGGTCAACCGCTAGATAGTCGTTTGAGAACCACTTAAAACGCGCTAGATCTCGGCGCTGCTGCACATTCTGAGGCAGCCATGTGAGATGGATTTCGGGATCGAAGGCAGCGACCGACCCTCCCGAATAAACCTGCACATCAGTACCCACACGAACGGCATCAACCCAAAATTGCCCTTGGTGTCGATAAATCACTTTCCATAACACCAAGTTACCTAGCGTTGGCTTCGCCGACACGGACACACCGACATGCCCTCTCTCCTGCGCCAGTTTCTCCCCAATAGCAACAGCACGATCGTGTTGCAGTGTACCTACCACGAGATAACCCAGAGCCCAAAATAGCGCCAATCGGGGCGCCCAAACAGACCGCCGTGCAAGCCCCCAAAGTACGCCAAATAGTAGGGGCAACGTAAATAGGGGGTCGATAACTGCAATATTATTCCAGGCAATGCGCGCATCAGAAAAAGGCCAGAGCAGTAAGGTGCCATATGTGGTGCAAGCATCGAGGAGGCCATGGGTCATGTAGCCCAAAAACGCCGCCACCCAAACTGTCCATAGGCTCAGGCCTCGCCCAATCGTCTTCCAGAAAACCAGTGCGCACAGCAATGATCCTATGGGGATGAAAATGAGGGAATGCGTAAATTGACGGTGGTACTCAAGAAACAATAAGGGATCAGTGTCTGAACGTATGAGCACATCGAGGTCGGGGGCCATCCCTGCGAGCGCGCCGATCAGCGTCAAACGGGCGAGGTTGCGATGACGCATTGTTACTTGAGGCACAACCGCGCCCAAAACAGCCTGACTCAAAGGATCCAATGTGTATAACTCCGTCAGAACAAGAATTCGATATACAAGCGCCCTCTCGTGGCGGGCGCTCATCACAATGCCATGGTGCAATATCAGAGTCCATGAACAAACATTGGGCTCCATAGGCCAATAAAACCTATAAAATACTGGATGCACCGATAATCGGAGTCCATGAACCGCAATTACAAGGCATGTGGAAGGGAGATACCTATGACTGAGCCGCTCAAAACTTTGGGCGCCATTCTCGACGAGTTGGCTGCTGCACGACCAGAGGAGAGTTTGCTGACCACAGCGATGAATTCAGGTGCCACTGAAACTGTCTCGCGGCATGAACTTAAACGTTGGTCTGACAATCTAGCACAGGCGTTATTGGATCTCGGTGTCATGACCGGAGACTTGGTGCCCATTCACCTACCCACCTGCAATCAGTTTTTGGTCGCCGCGGTCGCCATCTTCAAGGCAGGTGGCACCCCCATGCCGGTCAGCAGTAAACTGCCGCCCGCAGAACTGATGGGCCTTATTGACCTTGCTCAGCCTAAGGTCATCATCTCTTATCAGCGCTTTGATCAAACAACGCTAAACCCCGATGGCTATAGCGACAAAGAGCCCATCAGCGCAGCTTTGCCACATCGAGTCAGCAACCCCATAAAAGCCTTGGCGTCGGGCGGGTCAACCGGCAAACCGAAACTTATTCTTACCACTGGAGATGCGCTTTTCGATCCGGAGAATCCCATCATTCCTCAGCTTATGCGTTTCGAGCCCGGTGACCTCAAGTACTCACCTGGCCCGCTCTACCACAACGGTCCCTTTTGGTTTTCCTTGAACATGCTCATCCGAGGCGGGCGCGTGCTGCTCAATGAGCGCTTCAACGCAGCGCGTTGCCTCGACCTCATCGAAGCGTATCGGCCAACGGTGCTCAACTTGGTGCCAACCATGATGCAGCGCATGCTGCGAGAGCCCGATTGGCAGCAAAGAAACTTGGATTCCGTCCGTGTTCTATGGCACTTAGCAGCCCCCTGTCCAAGTTGGGCAAAAGAAGGGTTTATCGAAAAACTTGGGGGCGAGCGGGTGCTGGAGCTTTGGGCCGCAACCGAAGCCAACGGGCTTACTATTATCGATGGCAATGAGTGGCGCCAACATAAAGGCAGTGTAGGTAAAGGCATCGGCACTGAAATCTTAATTTTGGATGAAAGTCGCGAGTCACTTCCAAATGGTGTGGTCGGCGAAATTTTTACCCGCATCGCCGGTGGCCCACCACCCTGCGAATACCTTGGGTCACAACCTCTCGAGAATCTCCTCGAAGGCTTTACCAGTGTGGGCGACCTTGGATGGCTAGATGACGATGGCTATCTTTACCTCGCGGACCGACGAACCGATTTAATTATCTCTGGCGGCTCCAACATTTTTCCCGCAGAAGTCGAAGCCGTTATAACCCAGCATCCACAAGTTCGTGATGCGGCCGTCGTCGGTCTGCAGGACGACGATCTGGGGCGGCGCGTTCATGCGGTTGTTGAACCGCTCGCGGCATTGAACACAGACACGCTGACGATAGAACTCTTGGACCTTTGTCGGGAACAGTTGCTAAGTTATAAAGTCCCTAGGACGATAGAACTGGTGGAGACTCTGCCTCGAAATGAGGCCGGAAAAATCCGCCGCACGCTGCTGCGTGACCAACGTGATATGCAATAAATTCAGTCACTGAGATGGCGGCTGCACCTGGCTTGCCTAAGGCTCAGAGGGCTCACTCCCTCTGTGCGTCAAGCTCCCCGAGTAAAGTGCTAGCTGACCGGCAAATTCATAACGAGGACATAGATTGAAAAAACCCACGTTAGCAAACTTTCAGTTTGATGCTTACGACATAGGAGTACTGAGAAATCTCCATGGTGGGTGCTACCGGTCCAAGCTGTGGCGGTGCTAGCTTTGTGACTCGGACCTTTAAATTATTTGCGCACGCATCCTTACAAAAAAATGGACGTATAAGCTCTCCTTATGAATCGAATTAATCCCAAAAAATTGTTAAACAGCAAGTGGACTGCTGTGCGCCCGATCAACAAGGAAAAACACTTCATGGTGAGTCGTGTGGAGTTTGACGACGACGGTGTTGTTATCGAGTGTGAATTAAACGCAGTCATGTCTAATCGATTTATTGAGATAGAGTGGTCAACATTAAAAAGCCAAGAGATCTGGCTTCAGGGGTGGCAGTAAACTTCCGAATCTATTGACGATAAAAGGCCACTTAGTCGCTGACCTAACGAATTCGGTGGTGCAGAATCTGCAGGGAGGGCCTCTGGCTAACACTAGATAGAGTAGGCTTTATCAGTATCCACTTAACTTGCCGCTTGCGTTTAAAAATTACTACCCGATTGACAAACCGAGGCGCGTGTTGCTTCCTACACCTCCGTGGAATGCAGCTGCTTCACCCGATATTTTTAAGTGCAGCTAAACTTTGGTCGAAAAGAAATAACTTATGGAACTGCCCAACATGAATATTCTGTCCATCACTCCGATTTACATTGCCATCCTGGGCATACTCTTTGTTCCCTTCACCATGCGGGTCGGTTTGTATCGAGTGAAGAACAAAATTGACCTCGGCGACGGCAATGACGATACGCTGTTCAAGCTCAATCGCGGTCAAGGCAACTTCGTTGAGACCGTGCCACTCGCGGTGGTTCTATTGCTGTTGATGGAACTACTGGGTGCCGGCACAACTTGGTTACACACCCTAGGCGCCCTGCTGGTCGGCGGCCGCGTCCTGCACTACGTTGGCATCACCGGAGTCGGTCCCGGTATTGGTCGCCCCATTGGCATGTTTGCCACCTTTGGGGTCTATGCCGTTGCGTCGTTTTGGATTCTGCTCGACGTGTTGGGCTAAAAATTCGCGGCACTCCTGCCCTTTGGCTAGTGCCATTGAAACGCGGCGCGGGACAGCTCCCCCTGCCGCGGCATAAAACCCAAAGTACTTGAACCCGTACCCTAGCGTATTACTGCTAAAGCGGTATGGATCAAGCTACTTGCTTTGACTGACCCCAAGGGGCACTAAATTCACAACCCCTCCCCGGCCTGGGATTATCCCTGCGCTCATCTACCTTTGAGGTTTTAGGTTTGAGGTGCGGGGGTGTGAGACAAAAAGGGATACCGGCAACCCCCCCGCAAGACCAGTGTCCTAATGGGCATGGTCATAGTCATGCTCAACGCTTAATCAACGGTGCGCCTGTTGTACGTGTAATTCCTTGGAATGCCTGTAGAACCCGCGACTTCGCTATTTCACCAAGATTATACTCAAGGTTGCACCAAGCTTTTTCCTCGGGTCACCCAACGCCCGCAGTACGATGGTCCGTTGTGGCTCGCCGATTATGCAGCCAAGTTTTAACGTCAACGCAGGGCTAACTGGATACAAATTCTCGTGATGACCTGCCATTCCCCATCTTTTTCAGGCAAAAAAAAGCCCGCCAATTTGGCGGGCTTAGCATTGCTACGTACTTAGAACCGCAGGGTACCGCGTACACCGAAGACTGCACCTTCATCCATGTACTGGGTGTGGCTTCCTGCCAGTACAGGCGTATCGAAGCTCTGCTGTAGAGCCGCTTCATCAAAGATGTTTCGACCGTAAGCCATGATCTCCCAGCGATCGCCACCGAGGCCAATTCGAGCGTTGACCTTGGTGTAGGCGTCTATGCCATCTTTTTCGTCGTTATCACCAGCAGACATGAAGTCACTGCGATAGTTAACATCGACACCTGCAAACAGTTCCATAGCTCCTAGCGGCATGCGGAAATCGGCAAAGGCATTCCCGCTCCAATCCGAAGCATACAGAGTGTTTACACCCGTCAGGTCATTTTGAGCTGAAGGACCACCAGCGGCAATACCTTGTGGAGTGCCACAGAGCGAGTTCTCATCGAGCTGAATAGCGTTACAGGGGCCGTCGGGGAAGTCGCCATAGGTAGCATCGAGATAGGCGGCGTTAACGCCAACACGTAAGGCGTCGGTGACCTGAAGCAGCCAATCCACCTCAAAACCCTGAACCTCAGAAGAGGCAGCGTTCTTAACCGAGAAGCCTACGCCCTTGAAGATGGTGGTCTGAAGATCCTCATACTCAGAGTAGAAAGCCGCCCAGTTCAAACGCATCGCGCCATCGAGGAACTCGTGCTTACCACCAATTTCGATAGAATCAACGGACTCGTCGTCAAACTCAAAGTCTGCGTTGGGTACAGTTGAAACGAAACCTCCTGGAGGGGGTAGCTGTGCAACACCGAAATCACCTGGCTCACCATCATCAGCAGCACTGAAGCCACCCGACTTGAAACCCTGTGACCAACTTGCATACAACATCGAAGAATCACTCATATCCCACTGCAGATTCAGGGAAGGCGATAAGTCGTCTGTTTTGCGGCTTCCCACCCATTGTTTATTGTAGGTGTTGAAGTTCTGCGCCTGAATGATGTCAAGGAAGTAGCTGTAACCCTCAGGGCAAGCGCCTGTCATACCCACGCCTTTTGGATCAGTGGGGTTAGGGTCTGACGCGCAGTTTTGATCTCCTAAACGCTGACTAGATACAGCATCCTTTTCTTCTTCTGTGTAGCGCAAGCCCGCGGTTAAGCGAAGGCTATCGGTTAGCTCGTAAGTACCTTGAGCAAAAAACGCAAACGACTCGGTCTCTTGATTGAAGTTGTGGTTACGCGCGATTTGATTCGAGCCGTAGGCCCCGCCTGTGAGCAAGGTCAATAGATTGGGAAAAGGTGCTCCGAAAGCAGCTTGCGCAAACTGAGGGAACAATCCGTCGAAATTAGTATCAATTCCCACCTGACCTTCCATATCCAATTCGTTCTCATCGTAGTAGGCACCGACCGTGTATGTGAATCGGTCACCTATGTCTGAGGCCCAGCGAAACTCTTGGCTAAACTGGTGAAAGTCATGAATGTCAGAACGATCAATAAATTGCAGCGGGAGCCAGTCTACATCGACATCGTCGTTGTACTCATAACCCGCCCAACCAGTCACCGAAGTTAACGTACCGTTACCCACATCCCAGTTCATATTCAGCGAGAAATTCTGGATGTCGTCATCGCTATTTTCAGGCTTGTAGCCAATACCAGCTTCAGAACACGACGTGTCCAAGCCACAGTTGTTGTCCT
Organism: marine gamma proteobacterium HTCC2080; assembly: GCA_000169115.1. Classification (GTDB taxonomy): domain Bacteria; phylum Pseudomonadota; class Gammaproteobacteria; order Pseudomonadales; family Halieaceae; genus Luminiphilus. Next base: position 944 of record AAVV01000002.1, on the reverse strand, counting down.
TGTAGGTAGTGAAGTCCTGGCCTGCGACCGATGGGAAGTCTGGAAAAAAAGTATCCATCAAGGTGTAAGCGATGTCCGCGAAGGCAGATCTGCCGGGAACATCGATATTACGCTGAGCGGGATCCAAGAATTGAGCGGTTGCACTAGCCGAACCATTACGATCACGCCGCATGTTGGTATACTTCATATTCGCCGAAAACGTGTCGCTAGGTTCCCACACTAAGGTCAGACGACCGCCAGTTTCTTGGAGGGCACCCTCGTCCTCCTCTAAATAGGCGTTGTAAATGTAGCCGTCGGTCTCGCGATAGCGCAGGGCCAAACGTGCTGCGAACGTGTCGCTGCCACCTTGTATGTACGCGTCATAGATCTGACCGCCGTTTTCTTCAATGGAGGCATTAATAGCACCCGAGGCTTCATCGCCAACTACGGGAGAAGCACTGCTGATGTTAATAGCGCCTGCAACCGTATTCTTTCCAAATAACGTGCCCTGAGGGCCACGCAGTACTTCGATGCGCTCAACGTCCATCAAAGCTGACCGATACTGGCGTCCGCGTCCCAGATAAACGCCATCAAGGTACATACCCACCGATTGCTCAAAACCTCGGTTGTTGCCCGAACCGATACCGCGCATGTAAATATTGGTGTTAACTGGTGCATCCGCAATATGCAGGCTGGGTACGAAGTCGGCTAAGGCCGCGAAGTTAACAATCGTATTGTCCGCAATCTTCTCACCACTCACCGTGCTCACGGAAATCGGAACATCCTGAAGGTTCTCCGCGCGCTTTTGCGCAGTAACGATAACTTCTTCGAGTTGTTGAGCCGCGACGGGGGCCGCTGCGACAAAGGCAGTGACGGCAACCGCTAGGGGCAAGCGTTTTTTAGAAAACAGCATTTAAAATACCTCGTTGTATTTTTTTGGGAAAGCAAGCGTTTTTGCAATGTTT
>AAVV01000003.1 GCA_000169115.1 marine gamma proteobacterium HTCC2080 | reverse complement strand
AAATCCCCGTGTCGGCGGTTCGATTCCGTCCCTGGGCACCAAATTTTAAAAACATCCTGCTAAGCATTCAGAGTGATGGCTGCCCATTGGGCGCCGCCCCTTAAGAACACGTTGTTATTTTTGTCTCCCGATCTTTTTAGCCGGCACAAAGTCCCAATGCTGACCATCAGCTATGAGGCACCCCATCGAACACCACCCGCAATGGCCATCGCTGCATTTTTGATTGACAAAAACTCCGTTGTTCAACAGTGCCCCTGCTAATTTCTTATCAGCAGGGTTATGAAGGGTGATGGCAGTAAACTCGTGGCAGTTAAAGCTGCGGATACTGATATCCGAGCGTGTCCTGTGTGTAATTCCAGAGCCGCTGCGCCTGAGCATCGTCTTTCGCCCAAGGCTTCACTTTAGTGAGTTTACAGTTGTACCAATAGCCGCCCGTCTGATCTGCCACCTTGTCGTCGGTACACAGATAAATCGATGTTTCGGCGCCTTTTTGCGGTCCGCGGAAAAACGGTTTCAATAAGATAGGAATAATTTTTGCGATGAGCTCGCCATGTTGTTTGCCAATATCAGTCGCAACCGCTCCCGGATGCAAGCAGTTTACCGTTACCCCTTTTTCAGCAAGTCGCTGCGAAAGTGTTCGAGTAAACAGTATATTGGCCAATTTGGAGCGACCGTATGCTTCGAACATCTTGTAACTCTGTTGCAGCTGAATATCGTCAAAGCCCATGCCTTTCACGAAACTGTGTGCACCTGACGCTACATTGACGATCCGCGCACCGGGTGCGGCATTGAGGATGGCTGGCAGCAACAGGCCCGTTAGCAGAAATGGCGCAAAGTGATTAACCGCGAGCGTCTCCTCAAATCCATCCGGAGTTTCCCTGCGGTAAGAATTAATGAGACCTGCATTGTTCAGTAGCACATCGATGGGGAGCCCAAGATCCAAGACCGAGGCCGCAGCAATACGAACACTCTGAAGGCTCGCCATATCCACCTGCACAAGATGAGGCTTGAGCCCGCCCGCACTCTCAATGACCTCTGACACCGCCAAGCCTTTATTGAGGTTACGGCACAGCAGCGTGAGCTGAGCGCCTTGCAACGCCAGGCTCAGTGCAGTCGCCCGCCCAATACCTGCCGTGGGTCCCGTGATGACGATATGCTTGGGTATAGCGCTCAAAACAGTAAGCACTCGGCCGTTCTTGAGCAGTCAATTAGCGCCATACTTTGGCGATGTAAACACCGGCCAGTCACCCTCGAAAAACTGATGGGTAGGACGCTCAATACGCTTGAATAAAAAATCCTAGTGACCCGCTGCCCTCGTCGGGAAATCATATGAGCTCATGCTCTACGCTAAAGAATGCCGTTGAATTATCAGGATCGACAAAGTCTGCCTCAGCAGCCAAAAACTCCGCACCCCGCTCTCGCATTTGTGGTGACCCAAGCCCAGCGAGGTAATCTTCTTCCGACTCCCACCATATCTCAGCAATACCATCATACTCCCGGGTCATACCCCTGATATCTCGCACTACAGAATTCAGTTTGGTATCCAGCGTATGGCTCTGAATATATTTTTTGACTCTATAGCTTTTTGCCACTTGCATGAAATGCGGCCCGTGGTGATTCAACCAGTGCTCCTGAAACTCTTCACGGGTCATGTCCTTCCGTCGGGAGATACACATTATTAGTTTGATCATGCTTTCAATCTCTATTGCGGCACTTATTGTAAACCATAGATAGATGCGCAAAACGCTAAGAGACTTCGCAAAGACAAGCCTTCGGCGATGGCTTCAGTTTCGTAGTGGCATCGATAGTTTTGAGCTTTGAATAATCGAACAGGTCTTGGTGAACTTTACGGGCCTGAGACAAAACTGTTCAGCTGCCTTTGCTCGATTTATAGGCAACGAAAAAAGTGGTTACGCCCTCTTCTCCATGACCATGATGCTGCAAGATCTTCCTCAGCCCTTAGACGAGACTCGGTCTTCTGAGCTCCTCCCTAAGCTGCCTGGCTCATAATTTTAGGGTGTCAGATCTCTCACGTAGCCAAATTTGCTCTGAAAGTGTGTAGTAGGCGTGCCTGTTGATCTAAGCATATTTATTGCTTCAGCAGAGACTTCACCATAGAGCTCAACTGTAAAACTATCTAACAGTGGGCTGACATCGGCTAGGTATTTTTGGAGTGGTGGGTTTTCCAAATGAAAAATAAGGGCGGCACTATTCGCATAGACCTCAGTCCAAACAAACCCTAATGGATCGCTGGGGTCCTGGTCGAAAGTATGAAGAAGCATCCCCGGCTCTGACGCTTTAACAGCCTTGTCGGCAGCTTTAGATAAGAGCAATACAGCGTCTGCTTCGTTTGGCAGTGCGTGCAGCCTGGCAATTAGAACAAAGGGGGTTTCACTTGAAACCACACTGTCGGCGGTATCTGCAAAAACAGTTAATGGGGAAATGAGTGCTGCCAACAGCGCGGTCAGGGTTGCTATAAATTTCATATCAAGCCTCTTAGTTGTCATGTAGTTGTAATGTAGTTGTCACGGCGCATTTTCTAATTCTAAACCGCGCTATATAAACAGAAAACTTTAACGATGAGATTACACCCCAAATAAATCAGAATCTTAATATTATTTCCCATAACCAACAGCGGCTTGACGCCGGTAATGACAGCCCTGAGTAATGATCTACTGTTTTCAAATTTGGCTTTTAGTGTGTCTGGACGGTAACAATAGTGACAGCAAAAGCGGTTCTGACGGCCCCCATAATAAATTGTTCAGCAGACGAATAATGGATAACAATTTGGGCGATTTTGATATGTAACAGCCCTGAAACTGATGCTGTGTATGGGTCTAGGAACGGGTTTAATTGAGTTCAGCGCCCGGCTAGAAGACCACCATAACTACTGCGTCACATCGACACGCCGTGACCAATAAGACAGGTGTTGTGTCATTACCCGCGATAACGACCCACTATATCGCCAGCAGTCTGCAAGTATTCTCTCTTTTGAGCCTAACAGGCACACACCGTGCAGCTAAAAGATGCGCGGCAGTGCACCCTAAATTAAGCCGCCGCGCCTAAATATTGTGCGCAGCTTCACAAAAAATGACCGGGAGTAAGCGATTCATATTTGCAACACCTTTACTTGCACCAGCGTGTGTATATTGTTTTCTAAAGAGCTTTTAACAATGGAGAACAAAATGAAAAAACTGTTAATCACACTCCTCTTTTCACTTCCACTAGTAACCGGTGCCTGGGCGGATGAGCCTGCAGACGGCCCCGAGATGTTAGGTTGGTATCACTTTTATGCACCCAACCCCGGAGCTGTTGTAGCGGCAATGGATAAATTCTGGGCTTCAGACTGTGGCAAGGAGTATCCCGCAGATGTGGTCCTAGCCGCTGAAGTTTTTAATGGTGGCAATGCCGCGAGCCACTTCATCCTCAATACCTATCCCAACGCAGCCGCACAGGAAAAGGCCGTCAACATGATGGCTACCTGTGCCGGCGGTCAGGAATTCCTGAGGGAACTACAGGCAGCAGATGTTGTCGGCACTCGCCAGATGCTGGGTTTTCATGCCGTAGAGGGTGGTGACTGGACCAAAGATGCTGCTTTCGCCAAATTCGATATCAAGGTGGAGGCGCGGAATCAGGGCGCCTACGTGGCGGCCTGGCAGAAGATGATGGCCGCCGTAATGGAAGATATTGATATCAGTTCCTACGGTGTGGGTGCCATCGTATTTGGTAATGACGCCTTTAGTCATTGGGTCTATGTGGGCGCTAAAACCTCGACAGAGCTAGCGGCTGCTCAGCAGGCTATCTTAATCCACCCAGCGTTTGCGACTTTCGTGCAGGAGACAAGTACGCTGCGAGAAAATGTAAACACCACGTTGATACAAGTTATCAAAGGCTACTCAAAAGCCCAATGAGCTAATCTAGGCAGCGAATACCGCCCCCAGAGCGCCCTTTGTCATAGGGCGCTTTTTTTTGTCTTTCGACCTTACGAGCGCCCTTGTCTTTAAGCTGGCTTTGTTAAAGCTAAAAGCCGCCAGACTCCTCATAAATAGTTCAGTTCAGAGCGTGCTATTTATTAACGAGCTCCGTTGAATCATTAACATTTATCAAGCCAGCCTCACCGATACGGCACCCAAGTTAGAAGCGTTCCAATTGATGCGGCGCATACTGGCTTCTTTGATGCACCCCTGGGTCATCGGCGAACGATTATTGTCTGGACGTGCCGATACCTCATAAATGCGACAACCGTTAAAGCCTAGGAAGCTCAGTCGGTAGAGCAGGGGATTAAAAATCTCCGTGTCGGGGTTCGATTCCATCCCTAGGCACCATTCAAGCGATACCCATACAGCGTAAACGACTGACACTGGCCGCAGGCACTAAGCCTGTCGGCTGGAACCATTGAATAACAGATGGACTTTGCTGCTCGGTGGGAAGCGAAATCAACGCCGTCGAAAGCCAAAGCTCGCCCTGATCAGCATTAGAAACATCAATAGCCCAAAAAATACAGGCGGCAAAGTGGGAACAGGCTTGGGACTAGCGCGGGCAACAATCTCGATCGTGGCGACAATAGGCCCCCCACTTAAATAAATACCGTTCGGCGCTGAGACAGCCACAAGCGTGCAATCTCCCGGCAAATGCATAGTAACCTCAAGGCTGTTGAGCAAAGGCACCGTGCAGACTGAGGGCGTGCTCGAGGCGTAGGCAATCACGGGCTGTGGATCCACCAGTGTTTGCGTTGTGGACGCAGAGGGAGACAGGATAAATGTGTCACCCGCGATGAAAGGTCTAAATCCTGAGGATCAAAGCTAATCCCGGGTTTAGTCCGACTCCCGTGCTCGGCGTTGTAATGTGAAGCACCGACTGGGTGGTAGGCACCGCCGGTAAATAATCATCATTCCCAGCCTGTGAAGCCTCAATCTGACAAGCACCCAAACCATCTACCGTTAACGTTGTTCCACTTAGGCTACAAACCCCCGGCGACAGCGCTTGATAGGAGACCGGCAGACCAGATGACGCCACCGCCACTGGAGAAATAACGTAGGTGGCGCCCAACACAGCATTCTGGAATATCGGACTCTGCACCGGGAAATCAATAACTTGTGCCTCTTTAGGAGAGGGCTGCACATCGATCGTTTGGCTGATTGAAAGCGCAGGCTCCCAAGTGCGGTCACCAGCTTGAGCCGCCGTGATTAAACAAGCACCTACAGCCCGCATGGTCACAGTAGTGCCTGTAACACTGCAAGTATTTGTGCTTTTAGACGTATATTCGATGGGCAGCCCTGAGCTCGCACTAGCCTCGGGCACAACATTAAAGGTGCCGTTAAGGATGAAAGGCTGTGCGGCTTGCGCTGCGAAGGTTATCGATTGTGGACGCGGCAGAATCTCTATAGATGCCGTCAGTGGTCCGCCCTCTTCATAAAATTCATTGGGGATAGACATCGCTGTAATAGAGCAGGTTCCCACATCCAGCATGGCGACATTGACACTGCCTCTAAGCGGGATGGTACAAACGTCTGGGGTCGTAGAACCGTAAACAATCTCAGGCTGCGGATCGACAAAGGTTTGAGTCGTAGTCGCCTGCGGCGTCAGTGCAAAAAGACCGCTAGGCACAAATACCTCTGAGTCCTGAGGATCGAAAACCAACCCAGGATTAGTCCGAACTCCAGGCCCAAGGGCTGAAATCTGCAGTATTGACTGAGTCACCGATTCAGCCGGGTAATATGTACTGTCACCGGATTGCGACGCTTCAATCTTACATTCCCCCGCTGAAATCATGGTTATTGTCACACCGCTAACTGAACAAACGCTCGGAGAGAGCGCTGTGTATGTGACGGGCAGACCGGAGGATGCAGTCGCATCTGGGCTGAGGGGGTAGGAGGCCGACGGAGCAAACGACTGATAAAGCGGCGCTTGCGCATTGAAGTCAATCGCCTGAGGCAGTTTGCCGGAGGTCACGTCATAAAGCAGTCGGAAATTTGCGGTCGGGCTCGTAGCGGGCAGCCAAGTCACTGCATCGGAGCTCGTGAGGATGACGCCTTCGTCACCCACGGCGACATATTGCCCAGATCCATCATAAGCAATACCCCAGAGATCATAGGGGGTTCCACTGGTACGGAGTGTCCAGTTTATAGCGTCGGGACTGGTGAGGATCGTCCCTTCTTTGCCCACAACCACGTACAAGTTGTTGCCGTTGTATACGATATCTCGGAGATCGACCGACGTGGCACTGGTTTGCGCCGTCCAAGATCGTGTAGCGGGGTCGTTGACGGTGACAATCGTCCCTTGATTTCCCACCCCAATCCAGAACCCAACACCGTATTCAATGCCGTAAAGCGCCTCGGAAATTTTCGGGCTGCTGGGGGGCTCCTGCGTCCAGTCAACACCGTTCGGGCTGGTTAATATGACCGCCCCCTGTGTTGAATTGCCGACCATCGTAAAGAGGTTGGTAGAATTGTACGCAATATCAAGCAGCGTAAAAGAATAGCGCCCATTTACCGAGGTCCAGTTAGTACCACTGGCGCTAGTGACTATGCGCCCCGAGCTTCCTGAGACGAGCCATCGACCCCCCTCAAAAGCAGTTCCCCATAATGCGTCAGTATTATTGCTGACCTGCTGCGCCCAAACAGCAGCATCTTCACTTGCAACAATGGTTCCAGACTGGCCGGCTGCAATCCACCTGCCCGCTGCATCGATGTCCACACCCCTCAGAGTTTGTGCAGTATCGCTGGTAGCTGCAGTCCAGTTATTGCCATCGGCGCTGTAAAGAACCGTACCTCTTTCACCGACGGTAACCCACCCGGCTAGCGCCGCGGGCTGCATAGCCAGAAGCACAAAAAAGAAATAAAGAAGACGGAGCTTTTCTGAATAACGCATTTTCACACAGTGACCAAAAGGTTGAGTCGGGTGCCTCTTAAAGACTGCCCAATAGGGTTGTTTCACGCGGTTGTGAAACCTGTACCCCCGCTGATTGTTTAGCAGATGTTAAAACAAATTTAAGTTTTTTACTCAAAGCCATCAATCTCACAGCTTAGCAGTCTTCCGACAGCGATCGATAAAGCCAACAAATTGATCGTCGGCGCAGCATGCACGCTGAGAACCACTCACAACGCTTACGCCAATAATTCAGGAAAGCTGGATCATTTTTTGACACTAAATACAGTCAGCTACGCCCAACTCACCAAAGCGCTAAATTTGCTGAGCAATGTTTTAGCTAGAGGATGTTTCGCGCCCCAGAACACCCTCAGTATGGCAGGTGCAAACGTATGGTTTACCGAAGAGTTAGGTAAGTTATGCTTAGTAATCTGTATTAATTGAAGACATAAGGAATTTGTATGGCTGTTCAGGAGTTTGTTGCGCCAAAGTCTCTGCCCGAGGCTCAAGGTATTTTCGCCAACGACGGCAGCGCCTCATGGTTAGCTGGGGGAACAGACCTATTAGTCGGTATGCGCTTGGGAATGCGCGACCCCAGTCGCATTATTGATTTAAAACAAATTCCAGAATTGATGGCATTAGAAGTCAGTGACGATTCAATTCTCATTGGTGCCGCAGCCTCCGCCTACGATATTTTACATAACAGCGAGATTGGTAGCCTGTGTCCTGGTTTAGCCGATGCTTTGGACCTGATCGGCTCTACCCAAATTCAAGGGCGCTGTTCGGCTGGGGGCAACCTCTGCAATGCATCCCCCGCCGCGGACAGCATTCCAGCGCTTATTGCCAACGGTGCAGTTTGCAGAATTTTAGGTAGCTCGGGTGAGCGCCTTTTACCTGTAGAAGACTTCCTTGTAGGCCCGGGTAAAAATGCTCTTAAAGCGGATGAACTGCTGGTGCAGCTCGTTTTGCCCAAACCCATGCTGGGTACCTCTGATGCCTATTTGAGATTGACCCCAAGAACCGAAATGGATATTGCGGTGGCGGGCACTGGAGTCTCAATAACGCTAGATACAGCAGGTGTCTGTACCGCAGCACGGGTTGCTATTGGCGCCGTTGCCCCAACGGCGTTACTCGTTGAAGCCGCGGGACAGGCGTTAGTTGGCTCAAAGCTGGAGGACGAAGCGATTGATAGTGCCGTTACTGCAGTCCGGGCTGCAGCAAGTCCCATTTCAGACAAACGCGGCAGTGCACAATATCGAACCCACGTTGTGGGAGTGCTCGTGAAAAGGGCTATTCAACGCGCTCAGGCACGAATTAACGCGGGAGCAAAGGCATGAGTACACCACTCAATAAACTTCCTATACAGGCTGTCATTAACGGTGAGCCCAAAATGTTCTTGGCCGCTCCCGGGCAGGTTCTGGCCGACGTGCTGCGGGATGAGCTCGAACTCATTGGCACCAAGATTGGCTGTAACACCGGTGATTGCGGCGCCTGCTCTGTCCTCGTCAATGATCGACTAGTGTGTTCCTGCCTTGTATTGGCTGCTGAGGTTGAGGGTCAGTCAGTACAAACCATTGAGGGCATTGCCGACGGCGCAGTGCTCCACCCGGTACAACAAAAGCTGTTAGAGCATGGTGGGCTGCAGTGTGGTGTTTGCACTCCTGGTGTTGTCGTCGCCGCCAAGGCGCTGCTCGATAGCAACCCCAATCCCACCGAAGAAGAGGCCCGATACTGGTTGGCAGGCAATCTGTGTCGCTGCACCGGCTACGACAAAATTATTCATGCAGTGCTAGATGCTGCCGAAGCCATTCGCGAAGGAGCCGCCTCATGAATGCCAAGCAGGAGTTCAAAATTGTTGGCACCAGGCCGATTCGCCCTGATGGCTTAGACAAAGTCACCGGTCGGGCACGCTATGGTGCAGACCTTAATATGCAGGGCCAAATCTACGGGCACATCCTCCGCAGCCCTCATGCCCATGCCAACATTAAGAGCATCGATTGCAGCAATGCCCTCGCTATGGAGGGTGTCTTGGCGGTCATGACAGGAGAAGACCTCGCCGAGCCTGGAAATATCGTTTTAGGCAGTGGGGAAGGCGCCATCGCGCTGAAAGACTTGATTCCCATGGTGATGTCCCAAGGGAAGGTCTTGTTTCACGCCCAAGCGGTTGCTGCTGTCGCAGCGACAACAGCGGCTCTGGCAGCCGAAGCGGCGGCCGCCATTGAAATTGTCTACGAGGTGCTGCCCGCAGTTACAGATATGCACGAGGCACTCGCCGATGGTGCGCCCATTTTGCATAGCGATCGCTTTCCCGACGGCAAACCTAAAGAACCGACTAACCTGGCAGCAGAGATCACGATGCAAGTCGGGGAGCCCGACGCGGCTTTTGAGCGAGCTGATGTCATCGTAGAGCGCACCTATTCGGTACCTATGTGCCATCAGGGCTACATAGAACCCCATGCCTGTGTTGTCAGGGTTGATGCGGCGAAACGGGTCGATCTTTGGTGTTGTACCCAAGGGCATTTCACTGTTCGCCAATACACAGCAGCGGTTACCGGTATTAGTCTGGGTAACATTCGCGTGACACCCTCAGAGATAGGCGGGGGCTTTGGCGGTAAGACCACGGTTTATCTGGAACCGATTGCAGTGATACTGGCGCAGAAGTCTGGAAGGCCGGTGAAAATAGTCATGGATCGAGGCGACGTATTTCGTACGACGGGCCCTGCTCCGGGGGCCACAACCCGCGTAAAGCTGGGCGCTACTAAAGATGGCAGGCTAATCGCAGCCGATGTCGAGTGCCTCATGGATTCCGGAGCCTATAACGGTAACCCCGCAGGCATTCCTGCCTTTATGGCAACCGCTTGTTATAAATTAACTGATGCGCGCTCCTCGGGCCGTTCGGTATATACCAACAAACCAAAAATACATGCCTATCGAGCACCCAGCATGCCTCAGGTCACTTTGGCCTTTGAGTTAGTGATAAATGAAGTGGCCGCCGAGCTGAAAATCGACCCCTTAGAATTTCGTCTCAACAACGCAGTAGAAGAAGGCGACGTCAATATGATGGGCGCCCCCTACAAACGCATCGGCCTTCGTGAATGCCTGGAGGCGGCACGCAGCCACCCCCACTACCAATCGTCTGTTGCAGACGGCGCGGGTCGAGGGATTGCAGCAGGGTACTGGATTAACGCCGGCATGCAATCGAGTGCCACGCTTAACGTCAGTCCCGATGGCAGTGTATCGCTTCTCACGGGCAGCCCAGATATTGGTGGGTCCCGAGCCTCCATGGCAATCATGGGCGCTGAGGTGCTGGGTATTCCTCTTGAAACCATCTACCCTCAGGTTGTCGCAACCGATGCCGTGGGGCACTGCGATGTCACTGGCGGTAGTCGTACAACACTGGCCACGGGCCAAGCGGTAATTCAAGCTGCAGATGAACTGGTGGCAGAGTTGTGCCGTCGAGTTGCCCTTGAGTGGGATGTGCCAGAAGATGAAGTCATGTGGTCAGATGGTGCTGCGCATCATGGTGAGAAATCTTTAAGCTTCAAAGACCTTGCGAGCCGCGCCAGCGCTATGGGCGGGCCGCTTACGGTATCAAGCTCGCTCAATTCGACCAGTGCCTCACCGGGCTTTGGCGTACACATCTGCGATGCCGAAGTCGACAAAGAAACGGGCCGTACCACCATTACCCGATATACCGTTGTCCAAGATGCCGGTAAGGCCATCCACCCAACCTATGTCGAAGGCCAAATGCAAGGAGGTGCCGCCCAAGGTATTGGCTGGGCACTCAATGAAGAATACGTTTATAACGACCAAGGCGTCCTAGAAAATGCAGGCTTTCTCGATTACCGCATTCCCGTTGCCTCAGACCTCCCTTTCATCGATACGGTGATTGTTGAAGTCCCAAATCCATTGCACCCCTATGGTGTGAAAGGGGTGGGTGAAGTCCCCATCGTGCCGCCCATGCCCGCTGTGGCGCAGGCCGTTTTTGATTCTGGCAATATCAGAGTAATGGATTTGCCGTTAAACCCAGCCAAAGTTGCGGCAGCAATCATTGAAGCCCCATAGATAAAAAACGAGCGGCATCGCGCTTCGACGATGATGCCGCATTTCACCAACAATGGGCTTGAGCACAGGGCCCACCAAAGCGCCGATATTGACTTAAGCGAGACGCTAGTATCCTTTAGCAACTCAAAGCCTAAGGGGGCAGCGAGTACCGAAGAATTTCTCAAATAGAACGTCCGTACTCGCTTCGACTTAGGCAAACAGCTGACAACCCAATTAAGGTCTAATAATGACGGGGCCCCGCTACATGCTATTAAGTGCCTTCGCATTTGCGTTGATGGGGGCCATGGTCAAGATTGCAAGCGCAGAAGGTCTGCCGCTTCTGCAGATCATATTCGTGCGAGCCATTATCTCTGTCCTTTTATGCCTTATCGCTATCCGTCGCTCGGGCTCTAACCCTCTGGGTCGTCAACGGGGGTTATTGTTAGCACGCGGGGTGGTCGGGTTTATGGCGCTGACAGGGGTTTTTTATGCCTTCATAAACTTACCCTATGCACAGGCCACCGTTCTGCAATATTTGCACCCCGTCTTTACAGCGGGCCTCGCGTTCTGGTTTCTCAGCGAGCGCCCCACTCCGGCCACACTTATCTGTATTGCCCTTAGCCTTTTAGGATTGGGCTGCGTGGTCTACCCTTATCTCCAAAGCACCAACACCTCGGTTATGCCAATAGCGGCGGTGTTGGCCGGGCTAGGCGGTGCCCTAGGCAGCGGCATTGCTTACACGCTGGTGCGGAAGCTGGCAACGACCGAGCACCCTTCGGTCATCGTCCTGTACTTCCCCATGGTTTGCGTTCCTGCAACGCTTTTACTGGGGGCCGGGGATTTTATCTGGCCCAGCCAAATCGGCTGGTTAACGCTGTTGGGGGTGGGCTGCTTTACCCAACTGGGCCAAATTTCTCTCACCAAGGCCATGCAAACCGACTCGGCCAGTCGAGCTACCAGCTTGAGCTACCTTCAAATAGTATTTGCCGCAAGTTTGGGTTGGCTTTTATTTAAGGAGGTTCCTGCCACTGCTACTGTAATCGGTGCCGCTTTTATACTTTTTGGCGCACTAATCAGCGCAGCCTTGCAGCCCAATCCGGATAAAAAGCGAGGCGCTGGCAACGCATAAAAAGCATGGCATCAAGCGGCACTTCGTCACCTGAGCTCATCGAAGCAACAACGCCGGCAGCCAAGAGCACGCTCAGCACCTATTGGTATCCCCTCGCAAACCACTGGTGGAAATGATGGGTGGGACCATCCATCACAGGAGAGAAGATGCCGCCGTTAAAGGCACTGGAGCCGCGCCCCCGCTGCATGCCTTCAACCACCGAGATATCCTCTGAAAACACTTGAGACCATGCCCCGTGCAAACTTCGACGCCTTTGCAGCGTCTCATCATCGAGGGCGTTAGCCCCCGCATAAAAAAACTGCAGCCTCTCCCGGGTTTCATCCGGCGCTACCGAGGTTAAAATAATCGCAAAGAAATGATCGGCTTGCAGGCCCAGCAACACATTGGGGTACAACGACAAATATTCCCCTGTCTTGAGTCGCTCTCCGTCCCAATTGGGGAAAATTGGTAATGGTGGGCCCTCACTACGCTCTAGGTCGTAGGTATGGGTACCCTGCCCCGATGCCACCTCATCGACGATCAAATTGTAATGCTGCGCCAGAGGGGAGTAACTGTTGAGATCAGGGTGAATCGAAGGCAGGTGGTAAGACTCACAGTAGTTCTCGACGGCCAACTTATAATTGCAATTAACCGTGAGTTCTAGGGTTCCAAAATCGCCCGGATCGTTAGCCAGATGCTGCGAAAAATCGGTGCCTGCCAAGGCCTGCCAACGCGCAGTAATCGGCGCTAAAAGGGTTTCTATGGGACATGCTTCACCGGATAAATTAATAAAAATCATCCCGAGATACTCGGCACTGCGCACCTCTTTGAGCGCATGCTCTCGGCAATCGAATCCGGCAGTGTCGTGTATACCCATACCACCAATATTGGGCGTTGCCTTTAATTGCCCAGATAAATCGTATCCCCAGCGATGATATGGACAACGAATCATCAATCCGGCTTGAGACGTTTCACTAACCAGTTGCATACCGCGATGGCTACAAACATTGTGGAATACCCGAACGCATCCCTCGGCATCGCGAACCATAAATAAAGGTAAGTCCATAAACGTTATGGGCACGGTCACACCTGACCCGCAGACCTCACTGGAGAAGCTGAGGGCAGCCCACGTGCGTCCCAAGACATGATCTCTTTCAAATAGCCAAAAATCATGATCGGTGTAAGCCACATTGGGCAAACCAGATGCAACGTTTATGTCACTCTCGACTTGAATCATTGAGTGACCATGATGCCCACTCTCAAAAAAACTGCCATCGCTCATAGCACTGAACTCCAAGACACAGACGCAGGTCTATTCATTAAAAATTGAACACGACAAACTAGTTAAGCTCTCAATACTAGATTCTCGTCGGCCGCATTTTCTGCAGGCAAACAACCCGGCGGTGCCGCTACTGTTAGTGAAACTGCCAGACAAAATCTTTAGCTCCAGGGGAAAGGACTGTTAGAAACCGGATGTAAAGCACCCTCTTCATAGCGTGAAAGTCGGAAGGGTTTGAGAAGGTCGGAGCTGCCTCCGCAAATTTTATCGGCCACCAAATCACCGACACCAATCATCTTGTAACCGTGATTCGAATCGGCGATGACAAAGCAGTTCTCACAAACTTCATCAAAAACAGGAAAGCTATCTGGCGTAAAGGCGCCAATACCACCCGAGGGCTCTCGCTTGAAGCGCGGGGTCATACCGGAAAAACGTGACTGACAGTGTGCCAAGGCAGACACCCACATATCGGCAAAATCTGGGCCAACAACAAACTCTGGGGAAGCTGGACCGTAAGGGTCTACTGCTACCTCACCCACGGGCTTGTCGATGATAAAAGGCGCGGCCCCACCCTGCACGCCGCCAAAATGAAAATCGGGCTTGTAATAAATGCCCCACATGTCGTCGGTGATCAAACGTCCATCTTCGTCAGAGTGTAAAGGAGCGTCAGTATCGACGTGGATGACAGGAGGCATCGCGCCGTCTTCGGTCACCTGAAGCTTGGGGTCAACACCCAGAGTGCCTTCTTGCAAAGACCAATAAACCCACATTGGAATATTTTGCGATACCACGCCAGTGTTCGGATTCTTAATCGAAATTGATGAGGGAAGCCCGAGCATATCCCAAAATTTAGGGACCCAAGGACCCGCCGCAACGACCACATAGTCGCAGCTTATTTGGGATTGATCGGTATCAACCGCAACTATTGCGCCCGCCCCGTCGCGCACCATTGCAGTCACTGAAATGCCCGTAATTATGCGTACGCCTAAGGCTTCAACTTTGGCCGCCAATCCGTACATTGCGCGACTGTTATTGGCATAACCCCCAGATTTTTCATGAAGGACAGAGGTAATACCCTGAGCCCGCCAATCGGAAAAAAACGTTTTCATGTAGGCGTCGCTGTTCGCAGCGCCGTCGACAAAAACTGACTCGTAACCAATGGCCTGCTGTTGCTGATGAATGGAGGCGACGTCCTCGCGCATGGCCTCACAGCTGATCTGCATGTAACCGACGGGATGGTAGCTGTACGTTTCTGGATCACTCTCCCAAACCTTGACAGAGTGTGCCATCAGCTCCCGCATTGCCGGTTGATAATAATTATTGCGAATCACGCCACAGGCGATACCCGTAGCACCGGCACAGATACCGGATTTATCTAAAACGATAATGTCCTCACCGCAGCCACGACCACTGCGCTGCAATCGCTTAGCAAGATGATAAGCCGTACTGAGTCCGTGAATGCCCGCGCCTATAATGATGAAGGGACTACTCTTGGGAATCATGGCATCTCACTTAACACTGACAAGTCTAGATGAGCCTGAGCCTACGCCCGCACATTCTGGTAGGCAATACACCAGGAAAATAAATTTCAACCGTGGATAAGCCCGCCAGAATGCCGCCTATTGATGGCCGGCAAGACGTCCATAATTCTAGTTCCCCCGTACTTTATTTATAGCCGGTGCAGTGAACACACTGATGCTTTTTCCCGAAGTGCTGTCTGTCACTGTTGTCATAAAAAAATAAGAGGATTTAATCCATTGGCCGACCTGTATCATTTAGCCTACGTTAGCGATGTCATGCTCCTGCAACCCGACGAAGAACCGAAACAGACTTTGGTGAATAGCCGGTTGCAAAGCATTTTAGAGACCGCAGCAAAAAACAACCAGAAATCGGATGTTACCGGTGCCCTACTGTTTTCGGGCAGGCACTTTGCACAGGTGCTGGAAGGTCCTGAAGCGGCCATCAATGATAGGTTCAGGCTAATCTCACAAGATACCCGGCATCACAATGTCACCCCCCTGCTGTACGAGCCTGCAGGTGAAAGACAATTTAAGGGTTGGTCAATGGCTCTGTGCGTACCCGATGACCTGGATTCGCCCCCCGTGATTGCCAATTCAAAACCTTCACCGGGAAGTGTTGAGGCAGGTAACCTGGGTCGAGGCATTGTCGCTTCTCTGGCGGCAGCCATCGATAAGCGCGCCCGTAAAGCCGTCTGATCATGACACCTAACTTGAAAACCCTGCCGCCTGACAGGACCGCGCTCAGTCGTACCACGCTGCCTTAACCCCTTCTGAAGGGGTGTTGGGGTGCTGCCCTAAAACGCACAGTGAAAACATCGAACTGGGTGGTTATGGACCAAGAGGCATTCGTTTCGAGTAGTCTGACCGCCTAAGAGCCGACGAGTTTGTGCTGACTGCTCGATGAAGACGCTACTCGTAAATTGGCCGGCCAAAAATTGCTAATACTTTGATCATGGCTATATTGAACGCCTGCGCGAAATTTTTACCGACGATATCGCTTGCCACTTTGATCCCTATGGTAATTGGCGGTGAATGGCATAAGGCGTTGCACTAGGCGCGGCTTTGCAGGGCCATTTCCATTTGCATCACAAACACTAAGACCTCGGCAACCGCACGATACAGCTCTGCAGGTATCTCCTCGCCAAGGGGCACCTGCGAAAGTAATTGCGCCAATCGAGGATCCTCAACAACCGGCACCCCCGATTCTTCGGCCTTAGCTTTAATGGCATCGGCAATCTCACCGCTACCCGTAGCCACAACAATCGGGGCTTGGGAGCCGTCGTAGCGCAGGGCCACTGAAGACGGGTTTTTACGATTTCGCCCATCCCAGAAATATTCGCTCATGCTTCAACACTTAAGCCCGGAGCATCCGATGACGGGTCGCTTCTTTGGGTCGTCGCATTGGCCGAGAGGGTTACCGTTCGAAAATTACGGAAATTTAGCTGATTTTCTAGGGATGACATTGACCGCCGTAGCCACGCAGTTGTTTCGGGTTTGTCGCAGTCAAAAGCTACGCTGACAGCGGAGCCTTGTAACTGCAGCCGCACAACCACAGAACCCATCTCAGGAAATTCAAAGCATAAAGAGGCCTTCCAGCACTCCGGCTGATCGATCTCACGTGCTTCACGTTCAAGCTGCAACTGAATATCATGGAATTGCTCGCCCAGCTGCGCAGGCAGCGTAAATAGCCACCGCTGGCCCCCATCCTCTTGGGGTAAAGAAGCCAATTGCTGCTGGGAAATACCCTTAAGCAAGGCCGTTGCCTTGTCTACAAGCTGATGCAGCGCCTTAATTTCGGTGGCACCCTCATCAAGATTATCAGCCAGAGCCAAAGCAACCGCCTGTATTTGCGACAAGTTGGCTTTACTTGACTGGCTAGCACGGTTGCCTCGGCCCGCGAGCAAGTCTACTTCGGTAAATAGCCCTGAGTCCCGCAGCCCTCGCTGCACCTCGCCCGCAGTCAAGCTTTCAACTTTTAGAGCTCGACCCCGCATAGCCCGAGTGAGCTCCTGTAACTCAGGCGATCCGAAGCGGGCGGCCTGCGTGCTGAGCTGGTTTAATAAGGCTGCTGGGCGCGGTGACCCGAGAGCCAAGGTTGTTGCTACGGCTCTCCCACCAGCGTCGGCTCGAGGCAGACTGGCATCGGGAAGTCGTCGCAGCACCAACTCTTGCCCAGCCTGCTTAACCTCCATAGCCATTCGAGTGCCCGCCTGAACAGGCAGGTCTGAACTGGCTGCAAAAGTCTTACCCCCTATTGACAGTAAAACCGCACCATTAGGGCGAGACTCAACGACTAAAGCCGTGAGTTGCTGCCCCACGCGCCAGTTCGACATCTGCACACCGAAGTTGCGCTGATCGACTCGAGCGGGTGTCAAAGTGAGTTGCAGCTCTTCCAATGGTCTAACACTCCATAACGTTCACTGAAATGACTTCTAAACTTTCTTGCTTATCGGACGCTCTAAGATACGATAAGGACAGACTTCGGAGTCAGCCCTCTCTTTAAGCCTCACACAAGGTATTAGCGACAGCATAACGCATGGATTTAGCAACTCTTTTAGGTTTATTGGGTGGACTAGCCGTTGTTGGCACCGCAATCTTTTACGGTGGCGCTGGCCCAACGTTTTATAACGTTCCGTCCATACTGATTGTAATTGGCGGTACCTTCATGACTGTTATGGTGAAGTTTTCCCTAAAACAGTTCCTTGGGGCCTTTAAAGTTGCGGGTCGCGCCTTTTCCAATAAAAGCCACGATCCAGAAAGCCTGATCGCAGAGATCGTAAATCTCGCGAATATTGGGCGTAAAGAGGGCTTGCTGGCCCTCGAAAAAGCAGCCATTTCTGAGTCTTTTTTAAAAGATGGTATCCAGATGCTCGTCGACGGTAGTAACCAGGAAGTCGTGAAAGCCGTCATGGCCAAGGATATGCAGCAGACTATGGATCGCCACAACTGGGGCGAGCGAGTTTGGCGCGCCGTAGGCGATGTCGCGCCTGCCATGGGTATGATCGGTACGCTCGTTGGTTTAGTCGGCATGCTCGTCAATATGAACGACCCAAAAGCTATTGGCCCACAAATGGCGGTCGCTTTGCTCACCACCCTGTACGGGGCGGTACTTGCCAACATGGTCGCTCTGCCGATTGCCGACAAACTGCACCTGCGCAAGAGTAATGAAAAACTGATCCACCAAATGTGTATCGACGGCGTTCTGGCCATTCAAGCAGGGCAGAACCCCCGGGTCATCGAAAGCATGCTAAAAGCGTATTTAGATCCGGCCCATCGCGATAAAAATGCGAACAGCGGCAAATGAGCGACGACGACGACGA
Source organism: marine gamma proteobacterium HTCC2080 (assembly GCA_000169115.1). Lineage (GTDB taxonomy): Bacteria > Pseudomonadota > Gammaproteobacteria > Pseudomonadales > Halieaceae > Luminiphilus. The sequence continues at coordinate 290,772 of AAVV01000003.1, read as the reverse complement.
AGATTCAGGCCCCGCGGGATCACCCGCTTGGATGGCTACGTTTGCAGATCTCATGTCACTGCTGATGTGCTTCTTCGTGATCATTTTATCTTTTTCAGAGCTTGACGTAATCAAGTACAAGCAGATCGCCGCGTCTATGAAAAACGCTTTTGGCGTCCAACAAAAAATGGAAATTACAGCTATTCCAAAAGGAACTAGTGTGGTCGCCACTGAATTTCAGCCAGGCATACCCGAACCCACACCCCTTGAGCGCATTGAACAGGTCACGACAGACCAAGACCTCAACTCACTACGCATTGGTAACCCTGATGCCAGAGAAACCGAAGCTCGGGAAGTGAAAGACCTCATCACCGAAGAAATGGAAATGCTCATTGAAGAGACTGAGCTTGACGCCGAAATGTTGCGCCGGCTGCTAAAGGCTGAGATTGAAGCGGGACAGATTGATGTGGAGAGCGAGGGTCGTACTATTGTAATTCGGATTCGGGAGAAAGGATCATTTCCCTCAGGCTCGGCACAACTTGATATCGGCTTCCTTGAGGTACTGGATAAAACCGGTTTCGCACTGAACGAAATTAAAGGCCTGATTTTTATCGAGGGCCATACCGATAACGTGCCCATTAATACTGCGCGCTATGGTTCAAATTGGGATTTATCTGCGGCAAGGTCAGTCGCAGTCGCTGAGCGACTTCTGGACGGCCCCAAGATGGATCCCATTCGATTGACCATTTCTGGCCATGCCGACACACGGCCACAAGCTCCGAATCAATCTTGGGAAGGGCGCGCACAAAACAGGCGCGTCGAGGTGGTTGTGAAACAACCGCTTAGTGAGAGTCAAAGCACGTTTATTCGAGAGATGCGAGAGACAAATCCAGAAGCTGTAAAAGCACTCGACGATACCGGCATAAGCACCAATCCATGACGCAGCCAGTATTCATGCACGAGGCAGCCTGGGCACATTATGGAAGCAACAGCGTGCAGTGCTCTAACAAGCGAAAGCTTCAGGGGCTGCTGCTCGACAGTAACTGCCGACCACCGCTAGAGAGGTTTACACACGATGGCTGAGTTAGAAGAAGACTGCGGTAGAGGATTTTTTCGGGTTGATGACGAGCTGCGTTTAAGCTGGATAAAAGTTGAACCCCACTCAATAACAAGCCCAACCGACCGAAACATGGAACTGCACAACCTGAATGCTCATCTGCAAACGCTCATTTCCACGGCATTTAGTAACTCGGCTGTGGTGGGTGAGGCTCTCGGATTGTTAAATCGGAAAATTGAGTTGCTCAGCGGGGAGGAGGACAGCGCAAGCCTCAATCTCAAAACGGTTCCCGCAAATGTCAGTGGTTCAGGCCTAGCCTTTGCATCGCATGAACCCCTCACGCACAACCAATCTCTTGAGCTGACCATGCTGTTGCTCCCGGTTAACGCTGCGGTTCGCGTCAGAGCCAGTGTCGTGACCTGCTCGGATTATCGGGGTAATGACTGGACTTATTGGATACGCTCACAATTCGACCCTAAGCAAGAAATTATTACAGAACAGATTGTTCAACACGTTAATCTAAAGCAAATCCATAGTTTGGCTTCCCGTCAAAAAAAACGTTAAGCCTGGCAGAGAAAAATTCGCTGTCGCCTAGGTCCAGTCGGTGAGCTTAGAGCGCAATCGGGCAACTGCTTGACCATGAATCTGCGAGACTCGAGACTCACTGACATTCAGGACCATGCCGATCTCCTTGAGATTGAGCCCCTCGGTATAGTAGAGCGACAACATCAGCCCCTCCTTTTCGGGCAGACGCCCGATAGCCTCGACGACTGCCTCCCGCCGTGCTGAGTCAAAAACGATACTAGTCGTCGCATCGACTTCTGTTGGCACATCCAACTCTTCAAGCTGGCCAATTCGAGCGCAGGCCAACTCTCCTGACAGTTGCTGGTAACTGTCCAAATCCATTTCGAGCTGATCCGCAATTTCCTGATCCGTTGCCGGTCGACCAACCCTTTGCTCAGCACGCTCTATCGCCGCCGCAACACGGCCCAAGTCACGTTGCACGCTTCTTGGCAACCAGTCACGGCTGCGCAATTCGTCCAGCATGGCACCGCGAATTCGGATAGCGGCATAGGTAGAAAACTGAGCCCCTGAATCGGCCTGATGGTCATCGGACGCCTTTAAAAGACCAATCAAGCCCACCTGAATCAAATCATCCATTTCGATATGTGCGGGCAAGCGCACCAACAGCTGTTGGGCGATGCGCTTTACCAGCGGTAAATGCGCTCGAACCAGGGCATCGCCCTGACTCGCCCCACCGCAGGCGCCGTATTCTGATAGCTTAGCGCTAGTGCTGAGGTTCACTGGGCTGTCGCAAAAGCTGTTCAACAAAAAATCCCATGCCCGGGACCGCGCCGTCATAAATATTACTGGTCAGTCGTCGACCTGCATCGCGTATCGCCACTGCTGCAGGTGACCGAGGATAAAGACTCACCAACGCAGCGCGCTCCTGAACAGCCCGACGAAGGTAGGCATCCGAAGGCACTCCACCTAAATACCCTAAATCTACGTCGAGATATTTGTCCGCGACCGTTGTTAAACGCTCGTATACTTTTCGGCCCTGAGCCGGACTATCAATTTGATTCGTCAAAATTTCAAAGCGCCTCACACCGCGATCATTGCGCATCACTTTCATCAGCGCGTAAGCATCGGTCAGCGAAGCAGGTTCGTCACACACCACAACTACGACGGTTTTACAGGCCGAAACAAAGGTCTGTACCGTGGTATCAATGCCGGCACCAGTATCAACAATCAAAACATCAGGGGCGTCGATTTGTTCAGAGAAAGAGCGCACCAGATTGTTTTGCTCAGCCTGATCAAGGCTAGCAAGCCGCGTCACACCCGAGGAAGCCGGTACGATTCGCAGGCCCTCAGGCCCCTCAACAATGACTTCAGAAAGTTGATGCGTGCCCGCCACAACGTCAGCGAGGGTTGGCCCTACAGACACACCCAAAATGACATCAACGTTTGCAAGCCCAAGGTCGGCATCAAGGAGGATGACATCTAAACCCTCCCGGGACATAGACACACCCAAATTAACAGCGATGTTGGTTTTACCAACACCGCCTTTGCCGCCTGTTACGGCGATTACATGCATGGACTTCTCCTGACTGAAAACTCCCTCATAAGACCCGAATCTTAAGGGCGTACAAGGTATCGACCCTGCATCGTAGCGCAGTCCGTACATCGCTGTCAGACCGCCACTTTAAGCTGGGCTGCCTGACGCTCCAGACTGCGTTTGGCAAGACGTTTGGCATTCGACAGCATTTCGTCACCGGACACCGATAGCAAGCTGTTTGTTCGCACATCATAGCGTCCCGCAAGGGCCAGTTCACTCGCCACGACGGCGTCAATTACGGCACCGAGGGAGGTCGCCTCATCAACCTTGGTCGTTATGACACCGGCCAATGGCAGGTGACAACAATGATCAAGTATTTCACGTAAATGATCGCTGCTCGCAGTAGCAGGAAGGGCAACAAACGCTGCGAGGCCTCCGCGCTGACGTGATAAAAGCGTTAGCACGGGATCCTGAGATCCTAGCGCTGGACTTAATGCCGGTGTGTCAATGATGATTTCACGGGCCCACCGACACCCTGACAGGGCCTCCGCCAGCTCGTCGTGACTTCGAGCACTGTACTGCTTAACGTTAAGTCGTGTTGCCAGCTGGCTTAAGGCTGTGTCCCGACTTGGGTCGCCACAGTGCACCAATGCTATTTGCTCAGAAGACAGATAGCCCATGCTCGCCTGCATCAATGCAGCGGCTGTTTGAGTTTTACCGCTGCCACTTCCGCCAATAATGGCTTTAATTCGAAACCCGCAAAGCTCCTCACTCGACAGGCTGTTCAGAGCGGTCATCAAGTGCTGCGTAACCTGCTGCCACGCCGCATTTAATCCGTCGACATGGGCAACACGATCCGCCAGCTCACCGGCCAGCACCCGTCCTAACCCTAAGGTCGCCAATCGCTGGGCTACAGCGGCTGCCACCGGACGCGCACCTGCTGTGTCCTGCCACCGACGTTCTCCAAGTGCTTGCTGCAAGGTCTCGCGCAAACTGGCGAGCTCGCGCTTAAGTTGCGCCAATTGAATTTCATTATCACCTGTAGCAACCGAATGCGTTTTGGGGGCGATGCTCGGCGAGGCGACTAGAGTCATGTCGGGTAATTGCGTGGTCGCACATATTTCTATGCCATCACGCGTTCGCTGACTCGATAGCACCAGAGCATCAGGCCCAAGGTGCTGCCTCACCTGATCTAAAGCGGCGCGGTTGTCTCTGCCTGTAAAGCGCTGCACATTCATTCTCGTTATCTCCTTAACTGCGACGGAAAACCGACGGTTTACCGTCTTCTAACTATTTGTATGCATGGACCGTGCCAATCACGTGGCATTACCGACGGTAGTCACCACGCGAATACTCTTATCGGCGGGAACCTCTTCATAAGCGAGGATATAAAAGTTGCTCATCCGGCCTCGTAGTAATCGCGACAGGAACGTACGGATCATTCCCGATACCAACAACACAGGACCAGCACCTTCACTTTCCATCCGAGCTGCGGAGTCGCCAATGCTGCGAACCAAGTTATCCAGTAGATTTGGCTCTACAATGCCGCGGTTTTGCTGAAGTGACTGACCTATCATTTGCTCAAGCTGGGCATCAAGGACCATTACCGGTAGCTCTTGACTCATTCCGTTAACTGACTGAAATATTGAAGGCCCAAGCGCCACACGAACCGATGCAGTTAAAGAGTCAGGGTCGCTCTCAGGGCCACGATGGCTCGCCAAGGTTTCCGCAATCGTTCGCATATCTCGAATAGGCACACCCTCCTCAAGCAGGTTGTGCACCACCCGGGTAATATCTGCCAGCGTCATAGCTCCAGGTATGAGGTTTTCAACAAGTTTGGGAGAGGTTTGTTTGAGTCGCTCAAGCAGCTGCTGCACACCATCCTGACCAATCAACTTCTGAGCATTGTTGCGTAGCAGCTGACTTAAATGGGTGGCGATAACGGTACTGCCATCAACAACGGTATACCCGGCGGTTTGTGCCGTATCACGCTGTGTGGGATCGATCCAAAGAGCCTCCAAACCAAAGGTAGGATCCTTAGTTGCTATGCCTTCGACATCGCCAAACACTTGACCGGGGTTAATCGCCAGTTCGCGATCAGGTAAGACCTCGCCCTCCCCCATTGAGACCCCGTGTACGCTAATACGATACTGAGTAGGCCCTAAATCAAGATTGTCACGGATGTGCACCGAATCAATCAGAAACCCAAGCTCTTGAGAGAGTTTTTTGCGCACGCCTTTGATTCGGCTGAGTAAGTCACCACCTTGATTGGTATCGACCAAGGGGATCAAGCGATAACCGACTTCCAAACCGATAAGGTCGACAGTTGAAACATCTTCCCAGCTTAATTCTGAACTCTTTGGTTTCTCAACATCGAGGGGCTCGAGCTCCTCAACGATCACGTCGGCCGCCAGGGACTGCTGCTTGAGAAAGCCCGCCACCCCAAGCAAAAGCGCGAAGGATAAGAAAACTAAGTTGGGCATGCCCGGCACGATACCCATCAAGCCAATTACGCCCGCAGCAACAAACAACACCCGAGGGTTGGCAGTGAGCTGCCGGGTAACCTCGGCGCTCATATCCTGCTCACTGGACATTCGCGTCACAATAATAGCGGTCGCAGTGGACAGCAACATCGACGGTATCTGAGCAACTAGGCCATCACCAATGGTCAGCAGGACATAGTTTTGCGCTGCGGTACCCGCGTCAAGGTTGTGCTGCAATGTACCAATGGCGAAGCCGCCAATAATGTTAATAAACAGAATCAAGATGCCGGCAACAGCGTCCCCGCGAACAAATTTTGAGGCGCCATCCATGGCACCGTAAAACTCCGACTCCTGACCAATACGCTCGCGACGCTCAATGGCATCTTCTTGAGAAATGAGACCCGAGTTTAAATCTGCATCAATAGCCATCTGCTTGCCGGGCATCGCATCAAGGGTAAAGCGCGCCGTTACCTCTGAGACTCGCCCCGCACCCTTGGTGACTACAACGAAGTTGATGACGACAAGAATGGTAAACAAGACAAGACCAACGGCGAAACTGCCGCCTACGACAAACTCACCAAAGGCCTCAATAACCTTGCCCGCTGCGCCAGGTCCCGTGTGTCCATTAAGTAGAACGACACGCGTTGAAGCCACGTTAAGCCCGAGTCGCATCAGCGTTGAAATTAATAGCACCGTGGGAAAGACACCAAAATCTAGGGGTCGGGTCGAATAAATCGAGGCCATTAAAACCATGATCGACAGGGCAATATTAAAGGTGAACAAAACGTCCAGCGCTGCTGGTGGCAGTGGCAACACAATCATCGCCAGCATGAGCAAGATCATTGCCGGTGTGCCTAGCCCGCTCATAATCGAAGCGAAACCCTGTGGGGGTGAGGTAATAGCGCTAGTCGCCATCATTTAGCTCCTTATTCATGATGTCGGCATACTCTTCGGGCAACTCAATAGATTCGGGCCGCGGCACATAGTCAGTAGCCTGAGCCTTACGCAGATGGAAGACGTACGCCAAAACACGAGCAACTGCTAAAAACAGATTGCCTGGGATTTCATCCCCCGCCTCGGTGCTGGCAAACAGCGCTCGCGCTAGCGGGGGTTCCTCGTAAATCACAATGTCGTGGGCTCTGGCGATATGCCGAATTTGCATAGCCATATGATCGGCACCTTTCGCCAGTACCCTAGGTGCGGTGTTGCCCTCTTGGTCATATTTTAAGGCGACCGAAAAGTGCGTTGGGTTGGTGATGACTACATCTGCCGTAGGCACATCTGCGAGCATTCGACGATCGGCAATTTCACGCTGCTTTTGACGTATCTTGCCTTTCATTTCAGGATTCCCGTCGGTCTCCTTCATCTCGTCCTTCACTTCTTGCTTAGTCATACGCAGCTTGCGGGTGTGATCCCAGAGCTGAAAAGGTACATCGATCGCCACAACCAAAATCAGACTTGCTGAGAGAAAAATCAGCGTCAGCATGATCATGCGGCCGGCCTGAGCGATACCCTCGCCTACGGGCAGTGAAATCAGACCCATAACCTCGCGCTCAAAGGAGAGTAAAACCAGCACGGCAACACCCGAAACCAAGAAAAATTTTAGAAGGCTTTTAACCAGCTCCAGCAGTGATTTCCGTGAAAAAATTCGGCCGAACCCTTTGATTGGGTCGATCTTGTCTAGCCCGGGGGACATCGACTTGAGAGAAAAAATGAGACCACCCATTACAGAGGGGCCCAGTAGCGCCACAAAGACGGTCAACGCCAGAAATGGCACTATCATTTCCAACCCTGACATAAGCGTCGCGCCTAAAAATGGCGCAACTTCACTGGTGACCTTCATCGCTTCTGACGGCGGAGTTAAGGCGCCTGTAAATAAGCGCGTCACAGCGTCCATGGCGAACTCACCGGTCAACCATAGGGCCACGGCGCAGGGGAGTAGCATGAGCAAGGTATTGAGTTCGCGAGAGCGCGCAACCTGCCCCTTTTCCCGAGCCTGCTGCAACCGTTTTGCGGTGGGCTCCTCAGTACGTTCCTGACCTGTCTGCTCTTCTGCCACAGGTCCCCCTTACATGAACACAGCCGGAACCTGCATCAACGCCTGATCCAGAAACTGGGAAAGCGCGGCGATGAGGTTGGGCATATTAATAAACAGAACAAAGAAGCCCCCCATGAGAGTCATGGGGAAACCCACAGCAAAAATATTGAGCTGAGGAGCCGTTCGAGTAATTACCCCGAAGGTCACGTTAACCATTAGCATCGCGGCCATTGCCGGAAGGGCTAATGAAATACCGCTGGCAAAAACCTTACTGCCCAAGGCGGCAACCGCACCCAAACTGCTGACAGGGATACCGGATAAGTTTGCAGGCAATATTTGATAGCTGTCGATCACCGTGGCAATCAAAATAAGATGACCGTTAAGGCTTAGAAACAACAGCGTCGCAAGAATCACATACATTTGAGACAAAACCGGCACTTGCACACCATTTTGCGGATCTACCGCCATCGCAAAACCGAGGCCCATGGTCATTGAAACCGCCTGCCCGGCATAAACGATGGCACCAAATACCAGTTGCAACACAAAGCCAATGGCAAAACCAATTCCCACTTCACGAATGGCCATCAGTAAACCGTTGGCACTAAACAGGTCAGTAGTTGGCGGCGTAGGTATGATGGGAGCAGCCAATGCGGCGATAAGAACTGCCAGTAAAACTCTAAATCGAACCGATACCCCTGAGGCGCTAAACACTGGCGCGATCAATAACATTGCAGAAACCCGTAAAAAGGGGGCTGACCAGAGCACCATTTTTTCCAATATGAGTTCCGCAGGTATCGGTAACATGATCTAGCCCACCAACCCTGGAATATCCATGAACAACCGCTGAGCAAAGGTAGTCAAGATGCGCAGCATCCAGGGGCCGATAACAAACAACGTTACGACCAGGGCCAGCAGCTTGGGAATAAAGCTCAGGGTCATTTCTTGGATTTGGGTGGCAGCCTGAATAACACCAATAAATAAGCCCACTGCTAATGCGGCCCCCAACAGCGGCCCGGCAAGCAGCACGGCAAGCCATAGTGCATCACGTCCCAAATCTAATACTGTTTCAGGTCCCATCTGCTGCGCCTCAGACCGCGAAACTGCGCACAAGGGTACTGGTAACCAGCGCCCAGCCGTCGATCAATACAAACAGCATGAGTTTAAACGGCAGTGAAATAATGATTGGTGACAACATCATCATGCCCATCGCCATGAGAATAGCTGCGACGACCAAGTCGATAACCAAAAAAGGCACAAACAGTAGAAAACCTATTTGAAAAGCGGTCTTCAATTCGCTCACAAGAAAGGAGGGAAGAAGAACGAACATAGGCACGTCGTCCTGACTTGCAAAGGCGCCATACCCCCCCATTTCTGCAAACATGGTGAGATCTGAATCGCGGGTTTGCGTGAACATGAATTCACGAAATGGAATTTTCGCCGCCTCAAGCGCACCCTCGAAATCTGTCCCTCCGTCGAGAAAAGGCTTAAGCGCAGTGGTCCATGCAACGTCAAAAACCGGGGCCATAATAAATAGCGATAAAAACAGTGATAGCCCTAAAATAATTTGATTTGACGGCGTTTGGGCCGTGCCCATGGCCTGACGCAAAATGGCCAGCACAATTAATACACGGGTAAAGGACGTCATAGTAATAAGCATGGCCGGCAGCAACGTGAGCACTGTCATAACCAATAAAATTTGTATGCCTAAAGCATAATCACTACCACCATTGGCGTTTGGCATTGTCGACACGAGGGGTATGGTGGCCTGCTGAGCCATTGCGCTTTCGGGCAGCAGAAAAGCCAGTACCGCTCCAATAATTAGGAAAACCTTCACGACGAGCTATCCTTTTTTCCCATGACGTTCTGCCAGACTTCCGAAAATTTAAGTGGGGGTGCAGGCGCTGTGTCTTGTGCTACTGCCGGCTCGTCAAAGACGTGAAGAGCGGCGACACGACCAGGCGCAACCCCGAGCAAAATTTGCTGCTCACCTACGCTAACCAGAACAGCGCGCTCACGCTGCCCTAAACCAAGGCTGGAGACGACCCGCATTTGACCGCCAACCGCCTGGCCCACGCCATTGACACGGCGCATAATCCAGAGCGCTCCAAACAGTAAGCCAATAACCAGCGCCAAAGACGCTATGACCTGACCCAGATAGGACCAGGAGAACAGATCCGCGGTGCTGGGCAGCGTTTCTCCAGCTCCGGTCTCTGCCAAAGCCATACCGGGAATACACATTAGGAATAATGAGATGCGTAACATTATTAGCTGCTCAACTGCTGTAGCCGTTCTTTAGGGCTAACGACATCAACTAAGCGCAATCCGAACTGCCCCTCTGCAGAAACAACTTCACCTCGAGCGACTAGAGTTCCATTAACCATAAGGTCCATGGGCTCGGTGACACTTCGATCAAAGGTCACGACACTCCCTGAAGCAAGGGCGAGGAGCTCTTTGATCGTCATCCGCCGGCGACCTACTTCAACGGTGAGGTAAACCGGTACGTCCATCAGCAGATCAAGATCGATCTCTCCAGTGCCCTCTACAGCGCCTTCGCTCAGCTCAGGTGGTGTTGCTGTCGTCATGTCTTCTTGCTCTTCAGCCATCATTTACTCCTAGAAAAATCAGTAATCTGGACAGCACGGCTGCTGTCATGGGCACCATATTTACCGCGTGCTATGCCACGTCCCTCAACCATGAGTTGCGCTGTCTGAGGTTCGTCAATAGGGATCACGGTTCCAACCTTAAACGCCAAAAGGTTGCGCAGACTGGTTTCAAGCAGTGAAACCACTCCGCATAGTTCCACATCAATTTCAGGCACAGCACTTTGCAGCCGTGCTTCCCACTCGGGCTCAACCACAACCTCGGGCTCTTCTCTGCGCGCAGGCATAAGTCTTGGCGCCTGTAAGGCCATCGACTCGTAGGGCAGCAACAACCGAAACTCACCCTGATAATCGCTGCCACAAGCCACTGAATAGGTCAGAACGACGTAACCCATATCGGCTGGTAATAACGACAATCGATCAGTGGTGATATCGACGTAAAGATCCCCTGGCTCGAGAGCAAGGCGGTCAGACCATACTTCAACCAATGTGCGCAAAACATCCTTGGCCAATTGCTCACTCAGGCGTTGCTCGCTAGGGGTCACTTTTCCCGCAAGCTTGGGTGATGCAACCGTGCTGCCACCAAAATATTGATTCACCAAGAACGACAAAAAATCACCGGGAAACTCCAGATGACTTTCACCCTCAAGGGGTTTGATTTCTGTCGTAATCAAAGCGATCCGGTCGGACATAGCCGGGATAAGGTCGCCTACGCGTGCGAACAAAGGGGCGAAAGGCTCGATTGTCGCCTGCTGACCAAAATTTCTCAGTAAGACCCCTTGCAGAACCTCTGCGTGAGCACGCAACAGGCCATCAAGCTCAGACCACTTTGACAGGGTAAGAGCTTCGCCGGCACCGAAGTCATGGGATTTAAATTGCCCATCGTCGAACACGTTGTCAGTGACAGCGTGATCAACAAGGGCCTCTATTTCCTCTTCGCTAAGAACCGGTTGATTGTCGTCGGCTTCAGACACAGTAATACCTATTGGATAACAAAAGCCGTGAAATAAACGTCTTCGACTCGGTCGCCCTTGGGGCCCAGTTCAAGCACATCATTCACCGCTTTGAGAGATTCAACGCGCAGGCGCTCACGCCCAGCAATTGTGCGTACGTCGTCAAAATTCTGAGATGAAAACAGTAACAAAAGACGATTTCGCAGGGCTGGAACGTTATGTTGCGCGTCATCCATAACGCTTTTTTCATAGCCGACTAGATCGACTTCCGCCTGAATGTATCGCGTAGATCCGTTGTGCTCGACAGCTGCAAGAAGTTTACCCACCGTAATGTAAATGTTGTGGCGGTCATCCTTTTTCTTGCGGTCGCTGTCTTCCTCTCCCTCTTCCTCATAGACTTCGGCGCTTTCGGCTGAATCTGGCTCGTCAGCTGTCATGTTACCGACAAAAAAACCGGCACCGATACCAATACCTAAAAGGAGAATGGCACCCACAATAAGCAAGATAAGCTTGCGCTTACCGCCACTGCTACCTTCAGAGGGCTCCTCGTCTTCAGATCTTTTCTTTTTGGTGGCTTCTTCTTCCGCCATTGCTTCCATTCCTTTGTCAGTATCTGCCAGAGGCAGGACTGTAATCTATCGTTACCAATAGATAAGCAACCCGCATACCACGCAGAATTTATTTATAATAAACAATAGTTTACGGCTTGTTTTTTGACCGCCGTCAGTGTTTTGACGGGCAAAAAAACCGCTACTGACAAGCCTAGCCGCAAAGTGGGAGGCGTGGAAAGAAGAAAAATTAAACCGCTACTGATATTGGCAGTTTTTCTATTTTTAAATCATCGGGCTCAAAGCATTAGCCATAATTGCTTACGTACTATTTGTTATGCATAAGCGTCGAGCATACGGCTGGGGTCAGAGCCCCGATCGGATTTGCCGTTAATTACAACGTCCTCTTCGGCGTCATGGGCGTTAGCGCTGTGACCATCCCCAGAACGTGTTTCGCTGTGAGCAAACCCCGCACTGTTTTGCTGACCTTGTTGAGATACAGAGCCTTCCGCCAGTTGCAAGCCTGCTTGCTGAAGAAATTCACGCAAGCGCGGCATGGCCTGCTCTAGCGCTTCTTTCGCCTGAGCGTTGTCTACAACAAAGGCGACCCGCGTTGCGTCACCTTCAGATGTGACAGCAATTTGTAAGCGCCCTAGCTCCGCTGGATGCAGGTTGATTCGAGCTTCAGTCTGTCCCTGCCTCTGAATCATGCGAACTCTAGTAAGGACTTCCTGTGGGAAGCCTGCCGCATCTGGGGTTGCCTTCATAGTAGGCACCGGAGTGACAGCACTCATTGTCGATGACTCTGCTGAACGCGGGGTTGGATTAAGGCCCGCAACTGAGGCAGCATCGGCCACCCGTGTCCTCGGCTGATTGTCAACGGGACTACCCTCGCGAAAATCCTTGGCACGGACCAAACTGGAATTCAGGGCAGCACCAAATGATTCACCCTGTAATGCGCGGGTAATTTCGGAGTTACCACTACTTGAAACTCCTGTGGTGCTTAAATCTGTGCTTACGCCTGTTCCTTGGGCCATACTCACAGCACCGCCAGCCGTTCGGTTTAACAGCCCATCAGCAATTTGTGCGTACCAGCAGGTGAAGGGCGTTGATCTGCACTATTGTCCTGTGCTGCTCCCATTGCTGTAGAAGTCGCTACAGATTTTGGGGTATCCACCACACTGCTAATAGACGTTGGTGTCACTGGCTGCGCTGTTGCAGCAAGCGTGCTTTGTGTCGTACCTAGTGCACCAGGAGCCGCCGCGGAATTTAGGTTGCCAGTACTATCGCTAGTAGACATTGTGGTAACTAGCAGCCCTGATGCAGGCAGCGTGCGTGGTGTCGTACCTAGCGCTCCAGGAGCCGCCACGGAGTTTAGGTTGCCAGCACCATCGCTAGTAGACATTGGGGTAACTAGCAGACCTGATGCCGTCGAAGCACCCATAGCCACAGATGCCGATCGTGGCGTTGTAGGCAGATTTTGATCTTTCAGCGTACCGGTGGCGCTAGCCACTTCAGTACTGTGAGATCCAGATCCTTCAGCGTAGCCAGAGGGCGCTACTGCCCCCTTGCTGGCGGCCGTAAAATCTTGGCCAAATGGTCGTTGGGCGACGGAGGGTTCCTCGGTCGGGGACAAGGTATTTGATGGTGAAGTCGCGGACAGATGAGATGGACTGCTAAGCGGTTTTTCCATAGCACTCCCCCCAACCGCTTTGTCGAGAGCGGCCTTCATGAAGGGCGACGGCGCCAGCTCACCTGCAGGCAATGAATCTACAGCCAACCCACCAGAACCCGCCTCAACAGCTAAATTGTCGTCACCAGAACTCGGCAATTCCTTGCCGTTTTCGGGCAAAGCATTGCCGCCCTGAGTGATTGTATCAGCGGCCGGAGACGCACTCGCGCTGCCATTTACGGGCGCCGTTTCACCGGCACTACGTGCTGCCGCATCGAACGCTGCATTGAAGGCATTACCTTCTCCAGCAGGTGTTTTGTCTTTGTTTATAGAGGCCGAATCACCCCTTAGGGCGTTTAAAACCGCGTCTAAACCTACTGTTTTCATGCCTTGCATTCTCCAACCGCACTTCATCTGTAAGCGGCAACATCAGGAATAGAGTTAGAACAACCCTAGCCTGTACTCACTGTGTTACTTGGCGTGACTAAACGGCACAGCGAGTGATTAACTTCTCTTACTCCATAGAACAGCAAAGGCCATGCCAAGTTTAAGCCGTACTGTAATCTGGAGAAAAATTTCGAATGGCGTACTGATCGTCGGCAAGCTGCTGGTCACGCCGATCCTCCTCTCGTTGCCGCTCGGCTAACTGTAAAGTCTCAAGCTGCTCTAAAGCCTGCACATAGCGGGCGGCGTCCATCCATTGCTCGGTTAACGACTGCAAAACTGACGCGTGCTGCTCTACATTTTGCTGTTGTTTCATAATGAGATCATCTAGCTCCGCAATGAAGCGTCGCCCCTCAAAGAGCGCCTGTACCGAAATACCAAGTTGGGCTTCCTGTTTTGCCTGAACGACATACTGGCCCTGATAACGCTGCAGCTGCTCAAGCTGATCCTGAGCCACCTGCCACTGCGCTTTACCGGAGGCCAGCTGAGCGGTCGCGGCATCGCGCTGCTCCTCGGCCAGACGAATAACTAATCGCAGCTGCTTAATGTTCATGAGCTATGCGTCAGCGCGTCGCGGGTGCCAGCGGTGCCGGCATTGTCTGCGAGGGTTTCTGCTGAAACGGCATTTGCGCTGCGGGTTCGTTATCCTGCTGCATAGCTTCAGAGACCTGCGCAAGTTCGCTCAGGCTGCTGTCAAAGCTAGCCGGCTGATCTAAGGGTTGCTCGATCAGTTGGTGAACTGCATTGTGATGGCGAATCGCAAGGTCAATTTGCGGGTCTGTACCGGCTCGATAAGCTCCCATCGCAATGAGGTCACGATTGGCCTGGTAAGTCGCGTAAACATCTCGCACCTTTCGCGCATGAGCCTGCTGAGCATCGTCAGTAATTTGTAGCATCGCCCGACTGATCGATGCTTCTATGTCGATTGCTGGGAATAAGCCGCTGTCGGCCATTTTTCGCGATAAAACAACGTGACCATCTAGAATCGCTCTCGCTGAATCGGCGATGGGATCCTGGAGGTCATCGCCCTCAGTTAACACCGTATAAACCGCTGTTATCGAGCCACTGCCCAAGTTACCTGCACGTTCTATAAGGTTAGGCATGAGGGAAAAGACCGAAGGCGTGTAGCCTCGCGAGACTGGGGGCTCACCTGCAGCCAAACCTATTTCGCGTTGCGCCTGCGCAAATCGGGTTAAAGAGTCTACGAGCAACAAAACATTGAGACCCTGAGCACGATAATATTCGGCGATGGCTGTGGCGCGCCAACAACCGGCAACGCGCATTAAGGGTGACGTATCGGCGGGAGTCGCCACGACCACCGCCTTCTTCAGACCCTCGGGGCCCAAACTGTCCTCGACAAACTCACGTACTTCCCGGCCGCGCTCACCTACGAGGCCAACAACGACAACATCGGCCTCAGTAAAGCGAGTCATCATGCCCAACAGCGTACTCTTACCAACCCCACTACCCGCGAACAAACCTATACGTTGACCCCGGGCGACGGTTAGCAAGCTGTTAATAGCGCGTATGCCGACATCGAGGGGTTTTTGTAGTGCACCGCGATCCATGGGGTTGAGGGGCTCTCCCTGCATTGGCACGGTTATATCGCTCGTTGGTGGTGAAAACCCGTCGAGAGGACGACCTGCACCATCAATCACACGGCCTAACAGGCCAGGCCCCACGGGAATTCGATCGCTACCTTCAAGGGGCTCAACACGGGCACCGGGACGTAACCCTTCAGCGCTGCCCTCGCACATCATGACCAGCCGGTCACCATGGAAACCAATGACCTCTGCCTCAACGGGGACTTTGCCCTGAATCAGACAGCGCGAACCAATAGGGGAGCGCAAGCCTGCAACCTCTAAGCGCATGCCCGATAAATGCACGAGCTGACCGGTTTCAACGGGATTGGGGGCCTGTAATTTTTCTGAAAGACCTTCGAGCCGCTGCGTAAAACGACCAAACTGCGCATGCCGAACTTGTGTGACCTCAGACATCTTCGTCACCGGAAGTTTCAGAGATAACCCCTTCGGAAGCTGACCCACTAAACCGATCAGCGATCGATTCAATATCTGTGACTGACAACGAAGGAGCTGTTTCACGACCGCTGTCATCGACTCGGCGGGTTTCTCCTGCGATGGTACTCAAGGTTTCACGAATCATAGTTTCGACCCGCATATCAACTAATGCGCGATCGGCGCGAAGCAAGCACCCACCTCTTTGAATATTGGTATCTGACGTAATTCGACTGTCAATATTTTCGCCTCCTAACAAACCCGCCACCACATCGTAATCGGCAGGATTCACACTGACCTCGATCGGGGTTTGAACAAACCCCAGAGCCGATAGAGCCTCAGTTAAAACCCGCGCAATTGCATCTCGATCGGTGCTCAACTCCCGACGAATAACCGCCTCACTCATGGCCAAGGACAGCCCCATGAGGTGGCTGTGAATATTTTCTTCCATATCGGCGAAGGGCTGTTGCATGGCGTCCCAAAGCGCTGTCATTTGAGCCAACACCGTTTCAGCCTGGGCTCGACCCGCTTCCTGACCTCGCTGCAAGCCCTCCTGATAGCCACGCTCTTGGGCTTCAGCAAGAAGCTGCGCTTGCTGTGCCTCGACATCCGCTGGCGTAACAACTCTTAGTGCTGGGGGCTGCCATGTCGCAGCGCCGGCTAACTCAGACATAATCGCCACTCGCTCGACCCAACATAATCTCGCCCTCATCGGCTAGGGTTTGGGCGTTTATTAAAATCTGCTTCTGGGCGGTTTCAACTTCCGACACCTTCACCGGACCTTTTGCATCCATGTCGTCCTTTAAGATCTCAGCAGCACGCTCTGACATGTTGTCAAAGAATCGTTCTTGCAAGCTGGCATCGACGCCCTTCAAGGCCACCACCAAATCTTCAGTGGCGATCTCTCGAATGAGTCGCTGAAAACCACGATCATCGAGGGACATAAGATTGTCGAAGACGAACATTTTTTCTTTAACGTCATCACCGAGCTCTTGGTCGGTGCTTTGTAACGACTCTAAGAGTGTCTTTTCCAGAGAAGAGGACGTGGCATTAAGAATGGCAGCGGCGTTGTTCACACCTTTCACCTTACGAGGTGGGGTCTTTTGTAATTTCCCCAATTGACTCGACATCACGCGATCCAACTCTTCCATGGCACGGGGATCGAGCTCTTGCATGCGAGCGATGCGAAGAATTAAGTCCTTTTGAAATTCCTCAGGAAACAACGCCAAAACTTCGGCAGCATGATCGTCCTCCAGTTGCGTGAGTACGGTCGCCGCGATTTGTGGATGCTCTTCAATGAGCACAGCAGCAATCGCCTCTGCGGCCATCCAATGCAAGGCATCGACGCCCGTGTGCTCCTCTGGTTTATCGAGTACCTTGGAAAGAATGGTTTTAGCCCGTCCTTCCCCCAACGCCGTGGTCATAACGCGCTTGGTAAACTCAGGTGCCGTCACCGCCAGGGGATTAATCTCGGAGGCCTCGGTACAGAATTTAGCCAAAACGCCACTGACATCTTTATTTGTCAGACCTGAGATTGCGGCCATGGCCTCGCCAACTTGCTGCACTTCTTTGGCGCTCAAATGCTTCATGACTTGGGTGGCGGTATCTTCCCCCACACCCAATAAAAAAATTGCGGCGCGTTCTGCGCCACTCATATCTTCAAGATTAGCCATCAGTTGCCATCCAATTCTTTACTACGTAAGCGGCGCGCGCGGGTTGTTCGTTCACCACGTTCCGTGCCATGGCAATGCTCTGGTGATATGCCGGGGTGGTGGTGCCCGGAAGCGCCGCCTGTGCCGGACCACTCAGGGCCACCGTATCATCATTTATACCGCCGTCTGCCCCCATTGGGCTCGCCAACTGTGGCAACCCATCTGAGGGGGGCGGAGGCGGTGGTGTGTAGCTGGTGGAGTAACGAATTAATGGGCGGATCACAGTAAAGATCAGCATGAGGAGGGCGATAAGTGCCAAAGCCCCTTTTCCTGCCTGCCAAATCCAATCCTGCTCGAGTAATCCAGGCTCAGGTATTTCCTCCAGGGCCTCGGGTACCACGAAGGGTGAATTGATCACGCTGACGGTATCACCCCGAGCGTCATCAAAGCCTACCGCTTCTCGCACCAAAGCCGTAATTTCGTCTAGCCGGCCCTGTTCAAGCGCCGTACGATTACCATCTTCATCGGTGACGTAATCAATCACCACCGCAATCGAAAGCCTACGGAGTTTTCCGGGCACTTCTCGAACGTGGCTAATGGTCTTATCCATTTCAAAATTGCGCGTCGCTTTTCGGCTCTCACGGGTGGGGCTTGGCGCCTGTGCCACAGCATTTTCTGCGTCATCCGGATCTGCCGCACCGGGGGGCTGTTCGGTTAGCTGTCCCGGAGCTCCCTCAGCTGCGATTGACTTCAACGTGAGATCTTCGGTGGTCTGCTCACTACGCATGATCGTTTCGGGTGAATACTGCTCGCTGGTGCTTTCAACTCGCGTAAAGTCTAGGTCTGCGGTCACCTGAGCACGAGCCGCCCCGACACCCAAAATAGGCTCTAGGATGCTTTCGATACGATCATTCATGAATCTTCGAGTTGCTGGGCAATTCTGAACTGTTCTGAGGTGTAACCAAAATCGTTGTCCTCACCATCTTGGCTAGACAACAACTTGCCTGCCTGGTCGACAACCGACACCTTCGATGCCTGAAGTTCGGGAATACTTGAAGCAACCAAGTGCACAATGCCGGCGAGCTGGCGTTCACTGAGGCCACGACCAGGATACAAACTCACCATGACCGAAGCCGATGGTTCCTGCCCGCGACGAATGAACGCCGACTGCTTGCTGGCTGCTACATGAACCCGGGCGCCTTTGACGCTATCCATAGCTGAAATAGTGCGCGCTAGTTCCGCCTCCACTGCACGGTTGTAGCGAGCTTGTTCCATAAAACTGGACAGGCCCATCTCCTGCTCTTGGTAGAGCGATTCAAAACCGACACCGCCCCCTCGAGGGAAACCCTCGCTGGCAAGGGCCATTCGCGCTTGGGGAATTTGATCGCTGGGAACGCTCAGTAAACCCGAGCCCCCTGCCATGGTGTAGGGAATGCCGTTAGCCTGAAGTAGGCTCACCGCGGTTGCGTTATCGGCGGGAGACATAGCGCCGTAAAGAGGCTGGAAATCGGGCTTCATGGCCCACTGAATAACACCCACACCTAAGGCAACGCTGGCTGCCATGCCAATAAGCAACGCCATTTGTCGGGTAACGGGCTGAGCGGCAAAGCCACTCACACGATTAAGAATAGGATTATCTGCCATGATTCAGTGCCTCAAACCTGCATGTTCATGACTTCTTGGTACGCGTTTAATAGCTTGTTGCGTACCTCTGTCATGCCCGTGAATTGTAAGCTGGCTTTTTGTGCGGTCACCATGACCTCGGCCAGAGAGACCGACGGATCGCCAGACTCAAATTGTTGTGCTAACCCTTTAGAAACCTGAATCGACTCATTAACCTCGTTCAACGATTGAGACATTAACGAGGAAAATCCAGCACCGCCGACACTGTCCAGACCTGACTTGGGTTCGCTAGTTGCCTGACTCGCCATGGTCCGCATTTGGGCGAGCACCTGATTAATTGCTATGTCACTCATGATCTAAAATCCTTAATCTTATATCGTTGGCTTAAGCGAGGCTGCCGGGCAAGGCATGCCCTTCATCGCGAAAACGCGCGAGCTTGTACCGAAGTGTGCGCTCACTAATTCCTAAACGCTCACAGGCTTTTTTCCGACTGCCATTAACCGCAGCTAGCGCTGAGAAAATTAACTCGCGCTCGCGAACCTTTAAATCTCCATCAAGCGCCGGCGGTATAGCTGGTGCTTCAGGCATGGATTCTGCGGCGGTATCAAACACAACGGCACTGGGTTCAATGCACTGACCACCCGTTAATATAATGGCGCGCTGAATGCAGTTATCCAGCTCACGAATGTTACCGGGCCAAGGGTAGGCCAAAAGCTTTTGAAGGGCTTCATCGGTGAGACTTAACAAGCGATCACCACCGTGATTGCCGAGAAAACGTTGCGCTAGGGGCGCAATGTCGTCAACTCGATCACGCAGTGGAGGTAGTTCAATAGGGAATACACTAAGGCGATAAAAAAGGTCCTCTCGAAACCGGCCCTCGGCCACCTCTTCAGAAAGCTTACGGTTGGTGGTGGCAAGAACCCGCACATCGAGATCGATTAAGCTCGAACCACCCAAACGCTCTACCTCACGCTCTTGCAGCACCCGAAGTAACTTAGCCTGCAACTCGATAGGCATTTCAGTAATTTCGTCGAGCAGTAAAGTTCCACCATTTGCTTGTTCAAATTTTCCGGGCCGGCTTTGATGGGCACCGGTAAAGGCACCTTTGTCATAACCGAACAAAATTGACTCAAGCATGCTCTCGGGCATGGCCGCACAGTTCAGTGCGACAAACGGTCCCTCGCGACGCTCGGAGCCCTCGTGGATTGCCCTGGCTAATACTTCTTTACCGGTTCCCGATTCGCCACTAATGAGCACTGTTGCATCGGTAGCCGCGACCCGTAAGGCCAAGTCTAAAACGTGTTGGGTACTTGCAGCCTCGGCAACCATATTGGTTTGTTGACTGGGTAACTGGGTTTCCATTCGAGACACCAGCTCAAGCAATACGTTAGCTTCAAAAGGTTTTTGCAGGTAATCGGTAGCGCCGTCGCGCATAGACTGCACCGCGTGCTGCACCGAGCCATGGGCTGTCATCATGACAAAGGGCAGGGTTGGCTCACGGCGCCTAACAACTTGCAAAAGCTCGGTGCCAT
Organism: marine gamma proteobacterium HTCC2080; assembly: GCA_000169115.1. Taxonomy (GTDB): domain Bacteria; phylum Pseudomonadota; class Gammaproteobacteria; order Pseudomonadales; family Halieaceae; genus Luminiphilus. The sequence continues at coordinate 270,117 of AAVV01000003.1, read as the reverse complement.
CCATTTCATCCATCTGCACATCGCTAATGACCAGATCAACCGTCTCGCGATCCATAACGGCTAGCGCGTCTTTGCCGTTCCGTGCGTTCAAAACCTGGTAACCACCGTACTCCATGGTTTGGCATAAAGCGCCGCGTAATATCGCGTCGTCTTCAACAATAAGAACTTGTGGAGCGTTCATACAACCTCCGCAGGGGTTTCTGGTGCCAGGGTAATCGGCAGCAAAATCGTGAATTCAGCACCGCCTCCGGGGCGATTGGCCGCTCGAATAGTGCCGCCGTGCTGGGTAATGGTGCCGGCAACTACGGCAAGGCCCAGGCCATTGCCTTCGGCTCGGGTGGTAAAAAAGGGGTCGAAAATGCGATCTATAGCTTCAGCTGGTATGCCGCAACCGCGGTCAGCAATTTGAATGACCGCGAGACGGTTGTTTCGAATGCGGCTGCTTATCGTGATATTGGGCTGGGTTGCAGAGGCATCGAGAGCATTGGTAATCAAGTTACTAAAAGCCGCCACTAAGTCATCGTAGCTGCCTTCTAAATGCGGTTCAGGCCCACAAGATTTGATCGTCACTGCCGCCTGTTGACCCTCAATATCGGCGGTACAACTTTGCACAGCATCTGCCAATGCAGCCTCAAGGCCCACAGGGCCCGTGACCTTACCGTGGCCTTTAACAAACCCCAGCATTGAAGTGATTAGCGCTTCCATGTGCTGAAGATGGCTGCGCACATCGCTACAAATATTCTGACGTTGCGCCTTGGGCAAATCAGATTCCATGAGCGTTAAGTAAAGCAGCGTCGATGACAATGGTGTTCGAATTTGATGCGCCAGGCGGGCAGCCATTTCACCCAAAGCCACCAAGCGCTGTTTACGCGACGCTTCATCCTGCACTGTGTGATGGCGGGTTATATCGCTGAGTAAGACAACGGTTTCACCGTTGTCTCCCAAGTGTGTGGCTTCAACAGATAGGCGCCGTCCGTGTATTTCCAAAGTGGTGTCGTCGGGGTAATAGCCCCGGGCTTCTACCGCTGACCATTCCTCACCTTCTAAAGGCTCACCCAACAGGCGTTCTGCCTGGGGGTTGGACTCGGTAATTCTTCCGGTGCTGTCGACGATAACGACTCCGCCGGGCAATGCGTCTAGCAATGAAGCCAAGCGGGTCAGTAAGCGACCGCGTTCAGCATGCTCCTCACGTCGCGCTAGTCGAGCGGCTTCTAATTCGGCGGTCAATCGCGCTATCTGCTGAGCCATGGCGGCATGAGTTGCCTCAAGAGCTTCGCCGGCCCTTGCCAATGTCGCCTGCTCCAAACTGATCGGCTCTGGCTGAGCAAGGGTTGCGTGATCTTTGAATTCCATGACTTCCATCAATTTCGTTGCCTACGTTGTTCACTGCGTGCCGCTTCAGTGGCAGGGCGGCGGCAAACTTTTGCCGCGGTCTTGCCGTTTCCCTGATAAAAGCAATGGTTATGCCGAGGCTAATAAATTGTTTTTAAACAATGGCTTATGGCCTTTCTTTCGGTCATGTCAGATTGTTGACGCCGACTGTTCGGGGGCTGACATCGTCGAGCAAGCGGCAGTGGGGTGCCACCGTTTGCGGCAAGGTGCGGGGCCGTGCCTGTGGCAGCGGAAGGTTCAGCGGTCTTATTGTGTGCTAGTGTGCGTTGCTCTGCGCGGCATCAAACTCCTGGACCTAGAACCTCCTGAACTGTGATCCACAGATCACCATTTGGGGTTTTCGGTTTCCGATAGAAGGTTCGAGGTTCGAGGTTCGAGGTTCGAGGTTCGAGGTTCGAGGTTCGAGGTTCGAGGTTCGAGGTTCGAGGTTCGAGGTTCGAGGTTCGAGGTTCGAGGTTCGAGGTTCGAGGTTCGAGGTTCGAGGTTTATAAGATTAGAGCTTTAATTCCGACTCAGCGCACCAGTAGCGCTAATAGTTTATGCCCGGGCTTAAGTGCGGCTGATATCGTACTTGCGCATTTTTTCAACCAGCGTAGTTCGCTGTAGGTTGAGGCGCTTAGCAGCCTGTGCGTTTACCCAGTCAGAATGCTCTAGGGCTGCGAAAATGAGGTCTTTTTCAATTTCAGCTAAGTGCTGTTTTAAGTCGATGTCGCCAATAGTGAAATCAACCACGTGCGGTGTGACCGGCGGCAGCTGATCTACTGTGGCAAACAGACCCGACAGATCTTCAGCATTGTTATCGACTGGAGTGGGCAGTACCGCCACCTTTTCCTGAGTTGAGTCGTCCATGTCTTTGAACAAATCATCAATAAACTTGGCCACGGCCTCGGGGTCGTGTCGCGGTGTCTGAACCCAGTCGGCCTGACTGGCGGCGTAACGACCCGGCAGTTTCTGGGTATCGACAACCTCACCGGGGTAAAGAATTGTAAGGCGCTCAACGAGATTACCAAGCTCACGAATGTTGCCCTGCCATTCACACTGGCACAATTGCGTCAGCGCATCCCGCGACAGGCTGATTGCCTCACCGTTTTGCTCTTGCTGCAGATCAATAAAGCGCTGAGCTAATAAAGGGATGTCTTCTGGCCGATCTCGCAATGGCGGGACATCGATGGGGAACACATTGAGGCGGTAATAGAGATCCATACGGAAATCGCCAGACTCAACCTTACCCTCTAGATTTTGATGGGTGGCGGCAACAATGCGCACATTGGCTTTTTGCACTTTGGTGCCACCCACACGCTCAAAGGTTCGCTCCTGCAAAACTCGAAGCAGCTTCACTTGCATGTCGAAGGGCATGTCACCGATTTCGTCAAGAAACAGCGTACCGCCCTCGGCTAATTCAAAACGCCCCTTACGCGCAGCAACAGCACCCGTAAATGCGCCCTTTTCGTGACCAAACAGCTCACTTTCAAGAAGTTCGGCGGGAATGGCGCCGCAGTTAACAGCAACAAAGGGGGCGCGAGAGCGTGTAGAGCAATCGTGAATCGCCCGGGCTACCACCTCTTTGCCCGTTCCTGACTCACCCTGCAACAACACGTTGGCCATTTTAGGCGCAACTTGCGCCACCAAACTACGCAAATTGGCAATTGCACCGCCCGCACCAACGAGTACCTGCTCGAGGTTGACTCGGTTGTGGGATAGCGCTTCAGCTGTCGCAGTTCCAACCATAAAAGTGGTAATCTGTGGGCGTAGCCACAGCCTTAATAAGGAATAGTGACCGTAACAGCCAACAGCTTAGCTGTCAGTAAATTGACGCCATGTTAAGAAATTTTCTTAATTTAAATCGCAAAACGCCGCGCTTTTCGCAAATTTTAGTACAAATTCTTAGGCATTTTTCTTAAAATGCCACCAGACTTTGCAAAAAGCTAACAATTAGACCGGATCGACGTCTAAATACTGATTAATCTGCCGACGGGTATTCACCTGTCCCGAATGTCGCGCAGCAGCCTCAGCTTTGGCGGTATCAAGCAACGCCACCAGCTCTTCGTTGAGGTGCAGCATAGCGGCCAAAGCCTCTGAAAATATCTCGGAATGCTCGGGAGATACCGCAGTCGCAAAGCACTCATTGAGTAGCTCGCGGCGCTGTCCTTCGAGTTCGGTCACCAGTTCCCATTCGTGTTTCCGGGCCCGCTCCAGCATAAACTGGGTCATGGTCAACACATTGGCCAACAAGACGCACTGGCCCTGCCGTTCTACCAGGGCCCCAGTATCGAGGGTATTCATAGCCACTCCCATTAGCGAGCTGCACCCGGAGCAATGCCGTCCCAGCCCGACTTAATTTCAGACAACAACTCCGACACCTCCTCTAATGCCGACAGGTCATTAATGGTATTCGCCTCCAATAAACGGCGCACGATGTAATCGTAGAGGCCATTTAAGTTGTCAGCGACCTCCCCGCCTTTTTCCATATCGAGCCAGCTTTGCAAGCTGCCCACCGCCTCTATGGACTTACTAATAGCCTGGCCGCGAGCGGCAGCGTCACCCTGCTCAACAGCCAGCTTTGCCCGACTAATGCGCTCCAGCACTCGATTAAGGATAAGCGCAATAAGCTTATGAGGTGAGGCATCCATTACTGAAGCATGGGCGTTAGTGCTTTGATAAGCCTGCATAGCGGCGCGTCCATTCATATCTGTCTCTCTTAGGTGGTCAACCAATTATCATTTGGAGCCGTCATAGGCTCCGGGTAAATTTTTAAGCTGCTGCGTTAAGAAATCACCGGTCGCGGTGATATTCGATAACAAAGAATCCATGGCGTTGAACTGAGCGCGGTAGCGAGCTTCGAGTGAGTCGAGGCGCCTGGCCACAACGGCACGGTCGTCGTTAATGCGTGACAAACTTTTACTCAAGCTATCGGTACGTGACTCAAGGATGCCATCGCTCGCTAAATAATCTGTGAGAATGGTGTCTAGGCGTGCTGCGACACCGGTTACAGCCGTGCCGTTATAGGTGGTGTCGGCAAACATTCCGGTTACAGCATCAGGGTCTGCAGCTAAGGCAGCATTTAACTTTGTGCTGTCAACTGAAAGCTGCCCCTTGGCATCAGTAACAATGCCAATATCCGCTAGGGAGCGATAGCTACCGTCCAAACCCGGAACTGTGTTGGCGATAGCGCTCCGTACGTTAGACATAATTGAACGAGCCGAAAAATCGCCCTGAAGCGCCCCTCGAGTTTTAGCAGTTGCGTTGTAATCGGTCAGCTGATTAAAAATATCAATATAGCCGTTATAACCCGCAACAAACTTATCAATCGCTGAGGTGATAGCACCCTGGTTGGCAGAGACCGTAATACTGGCATCAGTGTCGGTGGTCGCTTTTAAGGTTAGGGTGACACCCGTCACAGCGTCCGTCACTGTATTTGACGCAGAAGTGAGACCCGCTAAACCGTTAATACTGAAAGCGGCATTTTCTGCAGCTTGCGTCTGCTGCAGCCCGTCTGAAGTGGTTGTGGCAGTATCAAAATCAAAGCTGGATAGGCTCGCAACGTCGGCACCACCTACGTCGGCACTTATGCCGCCTGAAGTGATCTGCACGCTGTTAGCAACACCCGTTTCGTCGGTGGTGAGCAACAAGCGAAAATTCGTGCCATCTTTAATTAGCGAAGCGCTTACTCCGGCATCGGCAGTGTTAATGGCATCGCGAATTCCCGATAGCGTGTTATTGGAGGAAGTAATCGAGACATTAACCGCGGTCTTAGTCGAATCAGCGGTAAAAGTATCGTAGGTGTCCGGTGTGGTTCCGTTGTAAGTGGGAGTGCCCAATGTCAACGTCAATGTACCCGTGCCAAACGTTGCAGTAGATGCATAGGCGGTAGATGCAAAAGACTGCGTCTCTGCGAGATTCGTTACACCAACCTGATAACTAGCCGCTTGAGCAGACGACGTCGCACTAACAGCGACCTTGCTGGACGCGCTCGAAGTTGCGGAAATTTTGCTGTAAGTCGTGAGGCTCTTTAGTTCAGCGATGCTGCTTTGTAAGTCAGAGAGTGAACCTTTAGCCGTACCAAACGCCGAAACCAAAGTCGTAACTTTCACTTCACGCTGCACCAGACGCTGCTCAGCAGGAACTCGCTCGGCATTAACAAGACCCGTTACCAGCCCTTCAATGTCTATGCCCGATCCCAGTCCTGTTGCAGAAACCATGTCAGCTCTCCGTAGCTTTCAAAGGGCAAGCCGAACCCGTCAGGAAAATGGCGCCTCAGCACCCTCACCCGATAAACAGCAAATTACGTACCACTTTTGGCACTAAGCGATATTTTTTTACTAGCCCTGCTTGTTGAGCAAAATTCCAGAGATCGTCTCTTTACCTGCCATCTCAGCACCCTGACTGCGCAGGAACTTCGCAATAGCGACAATTTCCTCTGAGGGAATCTGCCTAACCACTTGCTCAGTAGTGCTGTCCAGCACCGTCACAATGGGCTTGTCGAGCTCACCGTCAACCGAAATTTGTAGCGACCGTGAAACGCTATCTACGTAGCGCGCCACGTCTTCAGCGGCCTGGCGTACCTCCTGTACGTTCGGTGCCTCCTTCGTTTCTACCTTCGGCTTCTCATTCGCCTCGGCTGCTACCGGACTTGAAGCACCCGAGCCCACAACCTGAGCGGCACTTTCTGCACCAGCAGCTGTTTGTGGTGCTGCAGACGCTGTCTGAGGCGCTACATTTGATATGGAAATAGCCATAGCTACACCCTCCTTCCGGACATAATAAGGCGCGTCCGAAGCGCAAAAAGCCGGGAGGCACTTGGTACCTCCCGGTTCAGGACATCAAAGGCTGTCCTATTCACCCTGTTACTGCAACAGTGCCAGAACGTTCTGAGGCTGTGCGTTGGCCTGTGCCAGTACCGAGATACCCGCCTGCTGGAGGATCTGGGCACGTGCCAGGTTAGCCGTTTCCTGAGCAAAGTCAGCATCCTGAATACGTGACCGGGCGGCAGAGCTATTTTCAGAGACATTAGACAAGTTGGAAATCACCGAATCAAAGCGGTTCTGTACCGCACCCAACGTTGCTCGCTGAGTATTCAAAGTAGTCAATGCAGCATCAATCAAGCCCAGTGCAGTATTTGCTCCAGTCACCGTTGAAATGTCTACATCAGAAATACGGCTGGTTCCCGCGGCCACTGTACCGGTATCCTGAGCCGCCACACTGCTCGACCCTGAAACAGTCGTATCGGTGTCGGAATACACCGCCACGGTAGTGTTTGACGCAGCAGTGAGAGTAATGGCGCCAACAGCGACTGCCGCCAGATTTGCCGCTTGGTTATCGACCACTACAGATCCTGTGCCACCACTATCGATAGTCATGTCCGTTGCTGTTGCGGTGTTACCTGTATCTCCCACAATAGTAATATTGTCCCCATCGGCATCTACTAGGGTAATAGTATCGTCGGCAATACTCACTGTTAGCGACCCACTGAGAGCGGCATTACTATCGATGGCCGTCTTAAGCGCGGCGGCCTTAGCCGCACCGGTAGTCGCACTAAGCGTAGCTTGGGTCATATCTACCGCTAGAGTCTGCCCCTGAATTGTGACTGCAAAAGTAGCAGAGCCCTGGGTATCGTCATTTGCAAACTGGATTGTGGCTGACGTGGAGGCAGTTGCGGTGAGACCAGAGACATTGCTTGAGATGTCTGATGCAATCTGCTTCGCAGATGAGTCCGCCGCCACCGCGACAGTGGTGGTTTCTGTGCCAACGCTGAATATCAAGTTTTGCGCCGTAATAGCGTTTGCAGCAGCTGCAGTCGCGCCCCGACCTGCGTTTTGCAAATTATCCAACATGTTCGTCACATCGAAGGCCTGGCCAAGGTCAGTGGCTCTGGCGCTCGATATAGAAAAGGTAATGGTTTCACCTACCTGCGCGCCCACCTGAAAAGTCTCAGACGAAAAGCTACCGTTTAGCAGCTTCTTATCACCGAATGATGTTGTATTGGCAATTCGATTCATCTCTTCTTGAAGCTGCGCCACTTCCACCTGAAGTGCCGCCCGATCAGCGCCCGAGTTTGAGGAGTTAGCTGACTGGACTGCCAATTCGCGCAAGCGCTGTAATATGTCGCCCGTCTCGGCTAGTGCGCCTTCTGCAATCTGCGCCACCGAGATCCCGTCACCGGCGTTGCGGATGGCTTGGTTGATGCCATTGATCTGAGAGGTCAACCGGTTAGAGATAGCAAGACCTGCCGCATCGTCTTTGGCAGAGTTAATGCGCAGACCCGATGACAAGCGCTGCAGAGCCGTGTTGGCGTCTGACTGGCTGCTGTTGAGGTTACGCTGTGCGTTTAGAGACGCTACGTTTGTGTTAATTGTCTGAGGCATTTTATTGCTCCTTTGGCTCGCTGGGCGCGCCGTTCAGTTTTAAACCCGCTGGGCTCTTAACTGAACCCGCTTCTTACATCACTAGTAGCGGCGGGTAATTGGGGACCTTTAGGGTTCTGGAGCGAATATTTAGTTTTGAATGCGTTAATTTCGTGATGTGTGTCACATATTTGCTCTGACGACATGGCTCATACCCCCCTTCAACAGCGTTGGAAGCAGTTTTTATTGGGCAAACGTTAACGGTTGACGGAATAGGGGATCAGAAAAATCAACCCAATTTCGACAGAAACAATCTGAGAGTGCTTTATTGATGAGCCGCTTGTTGTGGATGAAGCAGCCACGCCGCTTGAGTTTTGATGACCAAAAAATTTACGACAGGCCTTTGACGCTTTCAATTATTGAGCATGTTCACGGCTTTGGATTTGGTTTGAACAGAAGAACCAATTTGCATCAGCGCCTGCCGCGAATATCTAACCCTTTCACGAAACTATGCTGCGGTTTTTATGCATGGGTTTTATGACAGGCTTATTTACCGCGCTCAACAAATTAGCCTATTGAAGTTACCGTAACCAAAGGGCGTTGTTCGGTGGTGCGCCACAGGGAGGGCAGCGAGGGCTCTCGGGTGATCAGGCAGTCTGACGGCCTCAGGAAAGTGCAGCGACGTGCACACCAAACCTCAAAGATAATTAAACAGCGATATACCCTGAGTCTTGATGTAGGTCTGTTGCGCAGCTTCAAGAGCCACTAACTGTAAATTAAGTTCGGTCACCGCGGTGGCGAAATCGAGATCTTCGAGCTTTGAAATAGTGCTCTCTATCTGAAAATTGAACGACGCGTTTAACGAAATTTGCTCGTCAACCCGGTTTAATCTTGCTCCAAGGTCGGTGCGCACTTTATTAATCTGACCCAGACTGGCGTCAATATTTTGCAGCGCTTGACCCACTGCGGTAGCCCGCTGGGCATCTTTCGCCGCCGAGCCTTGGGTGCGCAAAGCCGCACTGAGCTCAGTCAACGTGTCGAAAGCGCTTTGCGTGCCGCCGGCTGTCACAGCAAAGGTGTCCCCCGCCTCCGGCGCCCCTTCAATTTTTACTGTGGCGCCGGCAAAAGTAATGTCTTCGCCCGAAACATAATCTTGAGCTGCGCCGATAGCGCCAGAGGTGCTTCCTGTTATGGCGTACTTCAACTGACCGCCAACGCTTGAAAAGGTTATGGTGTAATTTTCGGTGCCGGGGAAAGTGCCGTCGAAGCCAGTAGCTCCAACAACCCCCGTACCGGTATTACTCCCGGTAGCACTAACCTCGAATTGACCGTTACCGGCAGCTGCACCTTGAAATACGGTGGCACCGGTATCGTTAGTTTGCAAGCGAATGCCCGAGGCAATGTTGACCAGTCTGGGGCCACCACTACCTTCGTAAGTCACCGCCCCGTTTGATTCACTAAACGCCGCCGTATTGACCTTGTCACCGGCAAAAATGTATTCGCCGTCGGCATTTCGGGTATTACCAATATTCAGTAAAGAATCGCGCAGGCCGTCGATTTCAGCAGCAATAATCTCGCGATCTGATGCATTGAGCGCGCCGTCGTTAGCGCCCTGCACCGCCAGCTCCCGCGCACGCTGCAATACCGACTCAGCACCTGCCACGGCGCTTTCTTCAAAAGATAGGCTGCTAATGGCTTGGTCAGCGGTGCGTTGATAGGTTTCCACACGGTTTAATTCGCTGCGCAGCCGGACAATTTCTGCCGCCGCACCGGGATCATCAGAAGGGTTTTGAATACGTTTACCCGACGCCACTTGTTCTTGAATGCGGCTCAGCTTTGACTGGGCCTCGAGAATGGAGCCAATGCCGGTGCGATACACCTGATTTGAAGATACGCGATCAATCATCGTGAGGTTGCCCGTAACAAGGTATCAAACACTTCGTTGGCCACCGCAACGATTTGCGCGGCGGCTTGGTAAGCCTGCTGGTAACGCACTAGGTTTGCCGCCTCTTCATCGAGGTTGACCCCCTGCAAACTGCTTTGACGGTCGAGAGCACTGCCTAGTAATGCAGTCTCGGTTTCAGCACTAGACTGGGCGCGTTGAGTGCGCACAGCTACATCGGATAAAAGATTGTTGTAAACATCGCCGTAAGTTGCGGTGCTGCCCTTTAATAGGCTCTGGTCACGCAATTCGATCATGGCTAGCATATTGCTGTTGTTACCGGCAGCCCCATTATTGCTGGCAGCGGCAATTTTTGCCGGGTCGTCGATTTTTACGGCAAAAAGGCTCGACGCTTGAAACAACGGGTCCACAATGAACGCATCGCCTTGGTTGGCACCTGCTGCACCTGTCGCAGCCTGTGCCGTGTAGGTTACCCGGACACCGTCTACCGTTTGCGGATTTGCCGTTAGGGTAGTCACCGCGTCGGTGGTGAGGTTGCGCAAATTGACCCCGGTCGCGGTGTAGTCGACCCGGTAGCTGTCGCCGGTCAGTAATTTTGCATCAGTTACCGTAAACGTTACCGTGGCATTACCGCTGTTAGCCGTGCTGTCGTCAACACTTGCGGCGGATTTCACAACGCCCTCGGTCTCGGTGAACAATGCCACACCATCAACACCCTGAAGGTCATCACCGGCCTCTTGAATAGCGTTGACGGTTTCTGCAAAGCCCACGGCCAATAAATTAAGTTCGCGGCGTGTGGGGTTTACCACTTCATCAGTGACAGTCAAGGCTGCCCCGAGTTTACCGCCGGTTAAAAAATCGCTGACGTCGCTTGAGCCTGCCACAAAGGCTGATAGCGTGACCAAAGACGTGCTACCCAGTTCGGGGTCTGTTTGTGTCGCCAGGGTTTCGGCAACCGAACCTGTCACCAAGGGCTGACCGCGGCCAATAAACACGTTCAGTGAGCCGTCGTCCTGAGCCAGGGTCTTGGTATCCACCAGACTACTAAGCTGCACAAGTAAGGCATCGCGCTGGTCTAATAAATCATTGGGCAAGCCGGTACTGCCTCCCGATACTTTAGCTATTTCATTATTCAAGGTCGCAATGCCACCGGCCAGCTGGTTAATTTCTGAGACTGCACTGTTAATCTGGCTGTTCATTTCCTTAGTCACATCGTCGATACGAGAGACGATGTAATCAAACCGCTGTACGAGCGTTTCGGCATTAGAAAGCATCACCTGTCGTTCGGGCAGCGAGGTGGGGCTATTCGCTACCGCTTCGGCGCTGGCAAAAAAACTGTCCATTGCTTGCGCAATACTGGTGGATGGGTCGCCCAACATAGAGTCGACACGTTCCGCAGCGTTGGCATAAAGGGAGTAATAACCGCTGGAAGCCGTGCGTTGCTGCACGTCGTTGGCCAGGAACTGGTTATAAGCACGATCGATAGAGGTAACCTGAACACCCGAGCCCAAATATCCGGCGCCAATATCCTGAGCTGGCCTCGCAGACAAGCTTACCGATTGCCGGCTGTAACCCTCAGTATTGACGTTGGCAATATTTTGCCCCGTCGTTGAAATTGCCCGCTGTAATGCGCTTAGGGCGGTTGTGCCTATCCCTAGTGTATTCGCCATGCTTAGCCTTTAAGGTCTATTGCGCTGTGAGTAGCGGCAGGTAGGTCAAAAGCTTTAACCGGTGCTGCTGAATTTGTGAGGGGAATCCCACTATCAGCTGCCGTCGATTGCTGGCCTTCCTCAGAAAGCTCCGCCCCTGACGCCTGTCCACGCACTTGCATTTGTTCAACCAAAACCCGGGCCAAACCAATACCGCCCTGCTGAGACAGTGACAGCGCGGTCTGTTGGTCGGCCATGGTTTGATAGGTGTCCATCTGGTCTGAACTGAAAAGATCACTTTTAACGGTCGCGTCACGCATTGATTTCAGCATCATCTGCATAAAAAGCGATTCAAACTGCTGCGCCACCTCTTCAAGGGCGGCATTAGGGTTTGCTTGCGCTTCAGCTTTTAATGACTCCAACTGACTGAAGTCGGTATAAACCGCCGCTTCCTGACCAATGCTATTCATTAGATAATTATCAGCTGCGCACTAAGCGCACCCGCCTGTTGTAATGCCTCTAAAATGGCAATGAGATCACCGGGGGCTGCGCCCACGCGATTAATCGCAGTCACAATCTCTTGAAGGCTAACGCCATCATTGAGGAGAAACATACGAAGGTTTTCGTCTTCAATATTCACCTCTGATTGTGTGGTAACAACAGTCTCACCAACGCGAGAAAAGGGGCCGGGCTGACTGACTTCAACACTTTCATCAACCGATACGGTGAGGTTGCCATGGGCGACCGCTGCCGTTTTCACCATAACCTCAGCGCCAATAACAATGGTGCCACTGCGCGCATTGACGATGACTTTGGCACTTGCTGCGGCACGCTGAACTTGAATATTTTCCAGCTCTGCGACATACGCCACCTTGGCATCGGGTTCAGCGGGTGCGACAACTCGAACCGATACCGCATCGAGAGCAGAAGCGGTTCCAGGGCCCATAAAGCCGTTAATCGCTGCGGCCATGTTGCTGGCGGTAGAAAAATCTGGCGAGTGCAAGTTAAAGGTAATTGGCCCAGCTCCGTGCAAGGGTGTAAGCACCTCGCGCTCGACGATGCCGCCGTTAGGAATACGACCCGCCGATTTAGTATTGAGGGAAATGGACGATCCATCGGCGCCTTCAGCACCAAAACCAGAAACAATTAGCGAACCCTGTGCCACGACATAGACCTCACCGTTACCGGCCTTGAGTTGCGTCATAAGCAACTCACCGCCGCGCAAACTTTTGGCATTACCCAAAGATGACACCGTGACATCAATCGTCTGGCCTGGCTTGGCGAAGGGAGGCAGGGTTGCTGTAACCATAACCGCGGCAACGTTTTTAGTTTGGGGGTTACTGTTAGCTGGAACGTTGACACCAAACTGCTGCAACATAGATCGCGCGGCCTGCAACGTAAAGGGCGTCTGCGTAACCTGGTCACCTGAGCCATCGAGGCCCACGATTAAACCAAAGCCAACCAGTTGATTGGTTCGGGCACCCTCGAGCATAGCCAAATCTTTGATACGCTCGGCCTTGGAGAGACTGGCAACAAAGAGCAGCATCAGAGCTGCGGCTAAAGCCAGGGTATTGATCTTTTGAAGCTTCACAATTGTGGCTCCCTTAAAAAGGATTCAGTGGGCTGGTAAAGAACCGTGTTAACCAGCCGGGGGTGTTCGCCTCTTCGATAATGCCGGTGCCGCCATAAGAAATGCGGGCGTCGGCCACCAATGAAGAGGGAATCGTGTTGAGGGGCGAAATATCTTCGGGACGAATAATGCCTCGAAGCTGAATAAACTCATCGCCCTGATTGAGCTTGATCCACTTTTCGCCCTGCACAACCAAATTGCCGTTGGGCAAAACCTTAGCCACTTGCACCGCAATAGCGCCCTGCAATCGATTACTTTGGTTGCTGGAGCCCTGCCCCTGAAAACCATACTCAGAAGCAATACTCTGGCTTAGGTCATAGCTATCGCCACCGCCAAAATTAAAGGGCTCGCCAAATAAAACAGGGGCATCGACACCAATATCTGAACCTTTGCTCAGGTCGGTATCGGCGCTTTTCGCGGCACTGGTGGATTCTTGTAAAACAACGCTGACGATGTCACCGATAGATCGGGCTCGGGTGTCCTCAAACAAAGACAAGCCGCCACGCTTGTTATACAGACTCGCTGGCGTGGTACCTTCACGATTGTCGGCATAATCGATGGGTTCTATCGGTGCATAAGCCGGGTGAACTTTGGTTTCGACACCGCCGCAGCCAACTAGCGTTATTCCCAGCGCCACTGTCGATAATAAGATCCGTATCATTTCAGTCTCCCTACTGGCATCACAGGTTCTGCGACACGTACTGCAGCATCTGGTCTGCCGTCGAGATGGCTTTTGAGTTCATTTCGTAGGCACGCTGGGTTTCGATCATATTGACCAGCTCCTCAACAACATTGACGTTGGAGCCCTCGACAAACCCCTGCTGCAACGTACCCAAGCCATTAAGGCCCGGGTTACCGGGAAGCGGCGCGCCACTGGCCCCAGTTTCCAGAAAAAGGTTTTCACCGCGTGCCTGTAAACCCGAAGGGTTCACAAAATCAGTGAGCTGAATAACGCCCACCTGAGTTGCCTGAGGCGTCCCCGGTTGTTGCACAGAGACCGTGCCGTCTGGCGCAATCGAAATACTTAAAGCATCTTGGGGAATCGTTATAGGTGGCTGAACCTGATAGCCCGCAGCCGTCACCATGACACCCTGATCGTTAATTTGGAAAGAACCATCTCGGGTGAAACCCTGACTACCATCCGGCATCAGCACCTCTACAAACCCCCGCCCTTGAATGGCTAGGTCGAGAGGGTTGTCGGTCTGGGACAAATTGCCCTGGGTAAACAGCCGCTCTGTAGCGACAACCCGCGCACCCGTACCCACCTGTAACCCCGAGGGTAAGACGGTGTCCTGACTCGACTGCGCGCCAACCTGGCGAACATTTTGATACAGCAGGTCTTCAAAAATAACGCGCCCGCGCTTAAAACCATTGGTTCCCGCGTTGGCCAGATTGTTGGAGATCGTCGCCATTTTTGTTTGCTGGGCGTCGAGTCCGGTTTTTGCTATCCACAGTGACTGAGACATGGTCGCTGTTCCTTTTATTCAAGTTTCATGATGCTGGCACTGGAAGCATCCAGTTCTTCAGCAGATTTAATGGTTTGAATATGCTGTTCAAAACTCCGCGCCAGCGTAATCATTTCGACCATGGCCCCGACAGGGCTAACGTTTGAGGTTTCCAGAGCACCCACCGCTACACGTACATTGGCGTCGGGCTCAAGCCTGTTCATATCCTCGACCCGAACCATGCCGTCGGCACTTTTCACCAACTGTTCCACAGGGGGGTTCACCAGCATCAACCGATCAAGGGCGACAATGTTGGTGGGTAATTCACCCATGGGGACAATTGAAATAGTGCCGTCAGTGCCAATACTTAGACTGGAGTAAGGCGGCAGCGATACCGGACCGGCGTTGCCCATGATCGTTTTACCTGTGGCATCCTTTAATATGCCATCGGTGCCCACCCTTAAATCGCCTCTGCGGCTCAGCGCCAAGGTACCGTCGTTTGCCACCACTTGAAACCAGCCGTCACCGGTTATGGCAACATCAAGGTCGCGCCCAGTCTGGGCAATGGCACCCGCCGAGTAGTCCAAGGCACTGCCATTGCTACCGGCAGTGCCGGTACCATCTGCTGCATTTAGATAAGAGGACTGCGCCTGATACAAATCGGCCTTAAAACCCGTTGTCCCGCTGTTGGCAAGGTTGTGAGTCACCACCGCCTGAGCCTGCTGAATTTCTCGAGCAGACTGGGCGGCGAGGTTAGCGATATTAGACATGGTGGTTTACCTAACGCCTAGTTATCGAAGATTAATCACGGCCTGAGTGGCCTGATCTTCTGTTGAAATCACCTGAGCATTTGCCTGAAAATTACGCTGGGCGACAATTAAGTTGACTAGCTCTTGAGTGATATCGACGTTGGCCTGCTCAACCGCAGACGATTGAATATTACCGCGACCCGAATTCCCCGGTACGCCAATATTGGGGCCGCCCGAACCAAAGCTTTCAACATAGTTAGAGCCACCGACGGGCTGCAGACCGTTGTTATTGCGGAAACTCGCGAGAGCCACTTGACCAATAGCCCGTGATTGCCCGTTGGTATAGCGCGCAAACGCCGTGCCTGAGTCGTCAAATTCAAAAGAAATCAGCTGGCCTGCGCCGTAACCGTCCTGAATCGCGGAGTTCACTGAAAAATCGCTGCCAAGCTGTGTCGTAGCTAAAATATCAACCGAATAAGCCAGTGCTGCAGCTCCGGTGGCGACACCTGACGCCGACAACAGTTCATTCGCAGGTGTTGTAATGGAGATAGCGTTAGCAGAATTCGTAGCGAGGGTTCCATCGGAGTCAAACGTAATGGTTGTCGCGGCGGGAGGCGTGCCCCCGTCGACCGACGTATGGACTTTCCAGGTATTTGCCGCCGATTGCTTTACATAGTACAGCTGCAAAACGTGAGAATTACCCAGACTGTCATAAATAGTCGTTGAGGTTGTGCTGTTGTACGAGGTTGGATCTGTGGGAGCAAAAGTCGCTGTCGTGGGTACAGCCTCTCGAGAATCTAAATTACTGGTTATTGTGACCTTTGAGGTTACTTTGGGGTCCACTAAGGTGGTGTCGATAAACAAGTCGCCCAGCTCCCCGGTAATGACGCCATCGGTATTGCCCTGATAGCCCTGCAGACGGTTGCCAGATTCATTCGTGAGAAAACCGTCACGATCAACCTGAAAGGATCCCGCCCGGGTGTACTCTGATGCGCCTGCGTTTGACACGATAAAGAAGCCGTTACCCGAGATAGCCAGATCAAGGCCGCTACCCGTGAAGTCTAGACTGCCCTGAGAAAACTCAGCGCGAATTTCAGTGAGTTCAACCCCCTGCCCGGCGTTGCTACCACCTGACACAGAGCTGGCGTAAATTTCGGCAAATTGAGCGCGTGAAGCTTTAAAGCCCACGGTGCTCGCGTTGGCGATGTTATTACTAATGACGTCGAGGTTAGCTTGTGCTGCCTTGATGCCGGAAATAGCGGTACTAAATGCCATGGTGTGATCCTCTTTAGTTTTGCTTTAGAAAAATTCTTTCACTTCATTAATGCCAAGGGACTGTCCATTGGCGAGATTTAGGGTCACCGTGTTGCCGGCGCCAATTGCGACTGAAACGACCTGCTCGTGAGCAAATACTGACGCCGCCTGATTGGCGCCGTTGCGTGCAACCTCAGCTGAAATGCGGTATTGCCCGGGTGGCAACGTATTGCCTTCGGCATCAACGCCATCCCAAACTACCGGCAAGGTTCCCGAGCCCGCGGGCAAGGTACCGGAGAAGACCAGCTGCCCGTTCATGTCCTGAACAAAAAAACTGCCGCCCGTGGCGTTGTTGCCCATGTCGACCGACGCGCTCATGCGCATCACAGGGTCACCTGTGGTGTTGGTACCCAAGACACTCAGGTTACCGACGTTGCTACTGGTGGAAACACTGCGACCTACCATTTGTGAGGCTTGTAGTGCCTGCTGCCCGGTGAGGGTTTCTGTCAGGCCCGAAAAGCTCTCATTGAGTTCCTGGATACCTGATACCTGAGTAAATTGGGCCAGCTGACTCATAAAGGCCATTTGATCCATAGGCTTGGTAGGGTCCTGATTTTCCAGCTGGGCAATCATTAATTGCAGGAACTCTTCAGATCCCATTTCTTCGGCAGAGCCGGCCTTACCTTTCTCAGCCGCTCGCGTTGGGTTTAATGACTCGAAAATTGATGCCGAGTCATTGGGATTATTGAGTGCATTTAAAGTCATAATCCGCCCCTTACTTACCTAGCGTCAGCGTTCTCAACGCCAACTGCTTTGAGGTGTTAATCACCTCAATCGCACTTTGAAAAGATCGGGATGCCGACATCATGTTGGCCATTTGCTGGGTCACATCAATGTCGGGCTTGTAAATAAATCCCTCCTCATTGGCGAGGGGGTGAGCAGGCTCGAATTCTTGTCGCGCTTCGCCGCCAACTTCTTCGATGCTCGTTACCCGCACGCCTAATTGGTCAGACTCTCCTTCCAATACCGCCTGAAAGATGGGAGCTCTGGCTTTAAACGTGTCTTCAGCAGTTGATGAAACCGAATTGGCATTGGCCATATTCGATGCAATCGTGTTGATCCGCGTGGTTTGTGCCGACAACGCGGTACCGGCTATGCTCATACTGTCAAAGAGGCTCATCGTTATTCTCCTTTAATGGCTGCACGCAGCCCCTTGATGCGAGAGTCCAGCAAATTCAAGCTGGCCTGATATTTGAGGGCGTTTTCCATAAATTCGGCGTGCTCCCGGTGGGTCTCCACAGTATTTCCGTTTTCTTGCAGGCTGCTGGGCTGGCGATACTTAATGTCGGACTCAACGCCTAACTGACTTTCAAATCCCGTCATATGCTTCGCCTGAGTAGCACGCAGCTGCGTGCTCTCTTGGCTATTACTGGCCTGCGTCATTGCAGCGCGGAAATCAATATCACGAGCTTTGTAGTTAGGCGTTTCTGCATTGGCAATATTGGCGCTCAAAAGGTTCATGCGCTGCGATCGCAGTGCCAGTACCTGTGGCGAAATGCCTAATGCGTTGTCAAATCCAGCCATGGTTCAGCCTCCCTGTGTTCGCAGTGTGACATTCAAAACTCGTGCCAACTTGAAATAATCAATTTATTCAATGACTTATGTTCATGCCAAGAGAGGTGACAAGTTTTTGGCGCTTGGCCGGCGGCAAGGCAGAACCCCCAAAACGGCAAGCATTGCCGCCCTAAAACTTTTGGCTGGCAAATGCATCGCTGCGCCACTGGAAGGTGATTTACCAATTAAGGGTTTGGTGGCTGCCATAAAAAGTTGGCATCTCATTTGCATAGAAACCCAGAAACCCAATTGACGAGGTGGAATATGTCAAAACATTGGCGGTGTGCCCTGATAGGCGCCCTTACTTTTACGGCGGCCCTGAGCCAAGCGGAAGCAGGCAGTCATTCATTGTCAGATATAGCCAGCACGGCGGCCCTAGTGATGCAGTCTCGAGCGGTAGCTCAGGGCTATCAGCATATTGATGTTCAGGTACGCCCCCTCGATGGGCGGCTTGGACTTGCTAAATGCACTCAAGACCTTGAAGCACTACCAACCAGCACCAAGCGCGCGCTTGGTGCTGTAAGTGTGGGCATACGCTGCCCGGGGGAGGAAACCTGGACGCTCTATGTGCGCGGTGAAGTCGCGGCCAATCAAGTCGTGCCCGTTCTGACTGCTGCGCTGCGACGCGGCGACCTAATCGGAAATAACGACATCATCCTAAAAAAGCGGCGCATTACGCAGGAAAACGGCGGCATCGTCACCGAAATCGATGGTTTGATAGGCATGGAGGCTCGGCGTAATCTCGATCCCGGTAACCCCCTAAGATTTAACGACCTGGTGGCACCGATTCTTGTTGAGCGCGGACAAACCGTCAACATTGTGAGCGGTGGGAGTGGGTTGCGGGTCAGCATGCAAGGCAAGGCGCTGGCCAAGGGTGCTGCGGGTGACCGGGTATTGGTAGCAAATCTAACGTCAGGAACCCGGGTCGAAGGCATCATTGCCACCGACGGGTCGGTGATTATTCAATGACCCAAACCTCAGGCAGACAGTGATAATATTGAAAGTAATCCTAAAGTTTTCTCACATCCCGCCGCTACTGGGGATAAGAAGAACCGCTCGACGTGCTTAAAGCACCTTGGAGTAAACCATGGCACCAATTGACATAGCCGGATCAGGCAGCCCAAGCCGCATCGATAGCGAGCGTCGTGCTGCAGAAGCCCGCAGCGAGGAAAACCGCGGCTCGACAGCAAAAACAGCTGCCCCCGCTGTAATGGGCGACGACCGCGTAGAGCTGACCGATACTGCAACGCGACTCAGCGCCTTAGCAGATGATGTTCGCGCCGCTAGTGGCGTTGACGTGGAAAAGGTTGAGGCTATACGACAGCGTATTGCCGATGGCGACTATGAAATAGACGCCGGTCAGATTGCCGATGCATTGATTCGACAGGAACAGGAGCTAGTCTAATGTTTGCTGCTGCCGAACAGGACACATTGGCACCAGGGCTCGATACTTTGGCCCGTGAAGCCGAAGCGCTCACCCGGGTGCTACATGCGCTCGAAGCAGAGCATGATGCCCTTATAACAAGTGACGCAGAGCGACTGGAATCTGCAATCGCTGACAAAAACGATGCCCTAGAAGGCTACATGACAGCAAAGGGCGCTAGGGAAGCTGTGGGCATTACGCAAAATTTAGAGACGGTCACTAACCACCCGCAGCTCAGTGCTGGACAGCGAGCAACCGGCGTTGAGCTTAGCTCTGCCATTCGTGTGGCCGGTGAAAGCTGCAAAACCCTCAACCACCGAAATGGCATGTTGATATCGGCGCTGCGGGACCGTACCCAGCAAGCTATTAACATTGTGCGGGGCAACGACAGCGGCGTGACGCTTTACGGTCAGCAGGGCAATGCTCACCTTGACGGCGGCAGTCGAGTTCTGGGAACAGCCTAGCGGCACTGAGTTGGCCTAATGCCTGAGAGGCCTCACCGAGGGCTCGGGTTTGAGCCCTGTACCCAGTTACAACCAAGCAGTGTTTCAATAACTTAGGTGTAATTACTTTAGGTGCAATCACGCGGGTT
This sequence comes from marine gamma proteobacterium HTCC2080, assembly GCA_000169115.1. Taxonomy (GTDB): domain Bacteria; phylum Pseudomonadota; class Gammaproteobacteria; order Pseudomonadales; family Halieaceae; genus Luminiphilus. The sequence goes on along the minus strand of AAVV01000003.1, from coordinate 250,125 downwards.
TAATCACACCCAGTGAGGCTTGGGGATAGCCCCTTCTAATAATCGCCACAACCCCGAAACGCTTGCAGAAAATGTCCCTCAGAGAACTGTAAGGCTGAAGGCCCTAATCTGGCGACCTAGGCGTCATAACGACAGGGCAAGGTCGCGTCAGGACTAATCCATAACAGCCCGGCAGCTATGGACTCGCTGTGTCCTCGGGGGCAAAACGCGGTTTTTGCTCACCATCAACTTCGACCCACTCAACAAACATTTCCAAAGGCCTTATCCACAGAGCACCCTCGCCATAAAGTGGCCGATAAACCACGTGGCGCTCCTCTGTTTCCGAATGCGTGGCAACACCCAACACCTCATAGGCCCCACCTTTATAGTGCCGATAGCGGCCAGGGCGAGGGTCTGTGCTTTGACTCATGCCTCTAGCCCACCAAAGGCTTGCAGTAGGGCCGGCCAGAGCTCTGCCAGAGTTTCACTCATCAGCAAGAAATCAGCGTCACGTCTGGCCAAAGGGTCTTCATTGATGTCGTCGTGTGCTGTTGTTAGTGCCTCAGCAAACTTCAGACGACGAATGACTAAATCAGCACCGAGTACAAATTCCAGCCGCCCCTGCCAAGCTAAAGCCAAACGCTGAACCTGCTTACCCGACTCGATATGCGCTCTAATTTCATCGCAATCAAGCAACATGCTGCGCGCTCGAACAACACCGCCCTCCTCTCCGGGCTCAACGAGGTCGGCCTCGGTACCCAACTCAAAACCCTCGGGAAGTTGATCGTGCAGTAACCACTCAGACATTACTGCGGCGGGGTTCTTACGCGTCACAGGCAACACAGCAGGCAAGCTGCCTAGTGCCTCACGCAACGCCGAGAGAAAGTCTTCAGCCCGGGGGGCGCTGGCATTGTTCACCCACAACCAGCCATCTTTCTCAAAGACCATAGCTTCAATACTGCGCGCCCGGGTGAAAGCCCGGGGCATAAGGTCTTGCGTGACCTCGTCAGTAAGTTGCAACCGCTCCTTGCGATGCACCTTACGCGCCTCTGCAGTCTGAATTTGTAGTACTCGACTACCAACCTCATCGCGAATTACTGATGACGGCAGCAGTTTCTCTTCACGTTTGAGCCTCAATAGCCAATAGGGGCCTGCCGCATGAACCAGCGAATCAACATTGTCATCAAGGGCGGCTACCCAGCCAGCACTTAAAGGCTGTGCCGGGCGACAGGGAGTAAAGGGGCGAGACTCTAAGCGCTGAGCCATTGCTTCAGCATCGAGTCCCAAACGCTCAGGTAATCGGTAAGCACGTAAATTTCGAAACCACATGGTGTCATCCAAGTTCAGGGAGAAAAAAAGCACCCCAACTCGCAAGCCTACGGGTACGCCGAGGAGTTTAGCGTGAACCACCTTTAAAAGGTCGTACTAAAATCTAATTTCCCTACCAATAGCTCACACAAGGCAGCCAGCAAACCCCATAATAGGGAATCTGATTTTTACAATGAGTAACGCCATGCAGTTTTTGCACACCATGATCCGCGCCAGCAGTTTAGACAGCACCCTCGACTTCTTTTGCAACAAGTTGGGGCTGATAGAAGTGAATCGATACGACAGCGAGGCCGGGCGATTTACGCTCGTTTTCCTCGCCGCCCCGGATGATGTCGAACGAGCTCATACGGATCAGGCGCCACTGGTTGAAATTACCTACAATTGGGATTCTGAAATTTATGATGGCGGCAGAAATTTTGGCCACTTGGCTTACCGGGTTGACGATATTTACGCGACCTGTGCCAGCCTGATGAGCAAAGGCGTCACCATTAACCGCCCACCCCGAGACGGTCGCATGGCGTTCATCCGCTCCCCTGACGGTATCTCCGTGGAACTACTGCAGGCTGGGGATGCCTTATCCGCCGCGGAACCCTGGGCGTCGATGGAAAATACTGGCAGCTGGTAGGTCGCTACTGCTGGGTTACAACCGCTGGTAGTTCGCAACTAACAGTCACAAGCTATGGTCAGCTAGGCCCTAAAGAGCTGCACGCAAAATAAACTGCAAAATATTCAGTCGGCTTTTTGGTGCATTCACCAGAGGCGAATGCACCATTACCTAGTCGGAGTAGAACAAAGGATTACTGAGAGGCGATGAAGTCGAGCATCCAGCGGGCTACGCGCTCGCCCTGGTGGTCATGCTTTTCGAGGGTGGCAAGGCCTTCTGCAACCCTAGCCTCGCCGATCATTTCACGCCGAAGAGCCATAATATCTCGGGAATATTCAGGAATGAATTCAGGGTGCCCTTGAAAGGTCAGTATGTGCTCACCAATCCTGAAGCCCGCAATATCACAGTGATCGTTACGCGCAATAACCAGCGCACCCTCAGGGGCCAACATGACTTGATCCTGGTGTGACGCCAGTAACTGCAAATCTCCACCCTGACCATCAGCCAGTAACTGCGCGTCTGACACACTGTAAACCTGCACGCCACAACCCCAGCCGTTAGCCGACTTATCGACCAAACCACCCAGAGCCCGAGCCACCAGCTGGTGGCCAAAACAGATGCCCACTAACCTGACCTTTACTAGGTGCGCGTGACGAATAAAATCCTCAAGGGCACGGATCCAAGGCTTATCATCATAAGCACTACTTTTACTGCCGGTAATGATGTAACCATCCACTGCTGACAGATCTTCTGGGAGCTCACCGGCTTCGACATCCCAGGTGCAAAATTCCAAGTCTGGGTCGACCTGACGTAACAAAGCTTCAAACATGTCGGGGTATTCGCCGTAGGTGCCCACCCACTCTGGCCGCACCGTATCGGTTTTTAGAATTCCAATTTTCATAACGCTTAAATTCCTTGGCCGTGTCCGCGCAAGCGGGCGCACCGATTTTACTTTAAGGGTGTAGTGTACCCGAACTCATTATCCGAGATTGAAACCGGAGCAAATGCCTCGGCAGATGCGCACCTTTGAAACGCGCTCTGGTTGAAACGAGTGGGCTCCAGGTAAGGCGCTGCCTGATACGCCGATGGCCATGTAGAGACTCTCTCGAAAAAACCGCAGCGATCCTCAAAAAAACAACGGCGACTGATGCCTCTTCTGTGCGGTTGCCTACTGCCAACAGCGTAGCCGCCGTGGCCATCCCAGTGTTGCGTATTTTGCTGGGGGCAGTCACTGCCGAAGGCACTGGGCAATAGACAAGGCATAACCATGGGGTCAGCCGTGACGTTGTTGGAGTGCTGCGCCAAATTGACCCGATTTAAGCTGCATGCTGGGGTCCAAGCTCGGCTAAACTTAGCACTACTGTTTTACAATTATCCGAGCGCGGCAATAAAAGCAGTAAGAAACTGCTGCTGCAACCACCGAGCACGTCCCAAATAACGGCGCCACTCGACGTAACATCTTCAACGAGGCAAAAATGATCCGTACGATCAGCCAAAAATTACTGTCTCTTGCCGCTTTGGCAGGTGCAATGGTGTTCTCAACGTTGTCCCTAGGAAGCACCGACTACGTGGGTACAGCGACCTGTGCGGGTTGTCACGAGCAGCCCTTCGCCGATTGGCAGGGCTCCCACCATGACCTAGCCATGCAGGCGGTTACCGAAAAATCCGTGCTCGGAAACTTTAACGACGCCACGTTTACCTATGCGGGCACAACCTCCACCTTTTATCGCAAGGATGATGCTTTTTGGGTACGCACCGACAACGCAGCCGGAGAGCTCGAGGACTTTCGCGTTGCTTGGGTCTTTGGCGTCTTTCCCTTGCAACAGTATTTGCTGCCAATCGGTGACGGCAAACTGCAGGCCTTAACCATTGCTTGGGATGCCCGTTCAAAATCTGAAGGCGGACAACGTTGGTACCACCTCTATCCCGATGACGCGATTAAAGCCGGGGACCCCTTGCATTGGACGGGTCCATACCAGAACTGGAATACACGTTGCGCCGAATGTCATAGCACCAATGTACAAAAACATTACAACCCCACAGAGGGCAGTTTTGCGACGACGTGGGACGCCGACAATGTCGGCTGCGAAAGCTGCCATGGACCCGGAGCTCAGCACGTTGCATTAGTAAAAGAAAATACTACTGCGCAAGCACCCTATGGGGGATTTGAAATGTCCCTCGCAGCAAAAGGCCAGTGGGCTTGGGCTGAGAATGCCAGTATTGCCCACCGCAGCAGCCCACTCACTGACAACATTCAAATTGACAACTGTGCCCGCTGCCACGCGCGCCGCAGCACCCTTGGGGACTACCACTACGGTGCCGACCTGCTCGACACCCACCGGCTATCGCTTATTGAGGAGCCACTCTATTGGCCTGATGGCCAAATTCGCGATGAGGTATACGTCTACGGATCTTTTGTACAAAGCAAAATGCATCAAGCGGGTGTTGTCTGTACCAACTGCCACAACCCCCACAGCAACACCCCAATTGCCGAAGGTAATGGGCTATGCGCTCAATGCCATATGCCCGCCACCTATGACACGCCCCAGCACCATCGACACGCGGCAAATAGCACCGGTGCCCAATGCGTTGAATGCCATATGCCCGCGCAACTCTACATGGGTGTCGATTCACGCCGGGATCACAGCATGCGCATTCCCAGACCCGATCTGTCATTGATGACCGGCAGCCCCAATGCGTGCACCCAGTGCCATACAGACCAGTCAAACTCCTGGGCCCTCGATAGTCTTCGCGATTGGGGCATTAAATTTGATAGCCCACGCCGTCATCCAGCAATGGCTCTGCGCGGTGCCCACGCACAAGATATTCGCAGTCGACCCTCGCTGAAAAAGATTATTGATGACACCTCAGCTACGCCCATATTGCGCGCTTCTGCGCTGGTGCAGTACGGCAACTTGGCACCACCCGATCTATCCCAGACTGCCGGTATGCTGCTAGCCTCAAAAAATACGCTTCTACGCAGCAGCGCTGTACGCGCCAGCGCGCCCCTGCCGCCGACACAGCGTTACCTAATGTTGCGCACACTTATTAACGACCCGGTTCAAGGTGTGCGTATGGCTGTTGCAGAACAACTCGCTTCCACACCGCTGGAAGAGTTACGCCAACAGGATCTACCGCCATTGTTAGCGCTATTTAGCGAGTACGAACGCGTCCTAACCGAACATGCTGATATGCCCTCCTCACTACTGCAGCTTGCCAATTACTGGCTCGCTCGAGGTGACATTGGTCGCGCAGAAGCGTCACTGCGAGAAGCCCTTCGGATTAACCCACAGCTTGACCCGGCTCGGGTCAATCTAGCCGATGTCCTGCGTGCTCAGGGCCGTGACAACGAGGCACGGGCGCTGCTAAAGCAAGGTATTGCGACCTCACTAGCGCCAGGTGCGCTGCATCACTCGCTGGGTCTGTTAGAGTTTCGAGAAGGTAATAGCACCGCCGCCATCACCGAACTGGCCAAGGCTGCCGAGCTGGAGGCCCAAGGCTCGCGCCACCGCTATGTGTATGCCATTGCGCTTCATGATACCGGACAACCTGCACAGGCCTTCGCGCTACTGGAACAGCTCAATCAGGACCAGCCCGGCAACCCTGAAGTGCTCTCAGCGCTAATCAGCTATGCAGAGGGAGCGGGCGATGTTGCAAAACAAGGGCGCTACCAAGGTCAGCTACAAGGGGTTTTGCAAAGTGCCGGAGTGCGGTGATCGACTCACTTTTTAACGAGTTTCAGATTAACGCTCACGGGGACTACCGCGGCAATTGCCTCTAGACCTGCAATCTTTCGCAATGCCGCAACGCCCCCCTCTAAGCCAAAGTCAGCGGCCGATATTAAAATAGGCCGCACAGTGCTAACCCAGGCGCGTCCTCCTACGGATACAATGCGCAAGTGCGCCTCTCCCGTGCTCTCAATACCGTGCAGTGACAGCGTAAAAGGCTTAACAAGTTCTAAAGGTGCCCCCGATTCAACCTGAGCAAGCTCTTGCATATCGAGCTGCGCAGTGACCACAGCTTCGGGATATTGCATGACCTCGAAAAATAGATCGCGCATGCGCTGGTTACGAATATCAACCTGCGTCTCGACCGTGCTGAGATCAATACTAACCTTCAACTGCCCCTTTTTATTGAGGCTGCCGGTAACGCCTGAAAAATAATTATGTTCAGCAATGGCATTATTTTTTATCGATACATAACCCACCTTAGATGCCCCGGTGAGCCGCCAATCTGCAAGGGTTGCCTGGGTAACAAGCAGCAATGCAACGCAGGTAAGTGATCGAATCGAAATTGGCATGGGTATCTCCTCAGGTGCCGACTATTACGCAATAGTGGCTTATCCGGCGATGTCGGCCAAGTCGCCCTTCGACTCAAGCCAAGTTTTTCTGTCACCTGATCGTTTCTTGGCCAGCAGCATATCAAAAGTGCCGTGGGTATCGGCATCGGCATCGAGCACCAACTGCACCAACCGTCGAGTATCAGGATCCATTGTTGTCTCGCGGAGCTGCCCTGGATTCATCTCTCCCAACCCCTTAAAACGCTGGACGTTGGGTTTGGCACGCTTATTTTCTGCCGCCAAACGCTCGAGTATGCCGTTGCGCTCAGCGTCGTCGAGTGCGTAATACACCTCTTTACCGACATCGATTCGATACAAGGGCGGCATGGCGACATAAACATGCCCCGCTCGCACCAGCGGCTGGAAATGCCGTAAAAATAGTGCGCAGATCAGGGTCGCAATGTGCAGACCGTCGGAGTCTGCGTCAGCAAGAATGCAGACCTTGTGATAGCGCAACCCAGACAGATCATCGCTAGCCGGATCGATCCCTAAAGCCACCGATATATTGTAAACCTCTGCGGAGGCGAGAATTTCTTGGGCATCGACCTCCCAGGTATTCAAAATTTTACCGCGCAGCGGCAAGATCGCCTGAAACTCACGGTTTCGAGCTTGTTTGGCCGAGCCACCCGCCGAGTCTCCCTCGACGAGAAATAACTCGCCATAGGCGGGGTCTTCAGAGGTGCAGTCTGCCAGCTTGCCCGGCAGTGCAGGGCCGGAGGTCACCTTTTTTCGCACAACTTTTTTGGCCGACCGCAAGCGCGCTTGCGCGCGATTAATACACAGCTCAGCTAACAACTCCGCCTCGGCGGTGTGCTGGTTTAACCAGAGGCTAAAGGCATCTTTGGCCACGCCAGAAACAAAGCCTGCAGCCTCCCGGGAAGACAGACGCTCTTTGGTCTGCCCAGAAAATTGCGGATCCTGAAGCTTTGACGACAGTACAAAACAACAGCGGTCCCAAATATCCTCTGCGGTGAGCTTTACGCCACGGGGCAAGAGACTGCGAAGCTCACAGAATTCGCGCAAAGCCTCAAGTAAGCCCGAGCGCAATCCGTTAACGTGGGTTCCTCCCTGGGCTGTCGGTATTAAATTGACATAGGACTCAGCAACTACATCGCCTCCCTCAGGTAGCCACTGAATGGCCCAATCAACAGCCTCTGTTTCGCCACTAAAGTGATACGTAAAGGGCTTTTCAGGAATAACGGGATAATCGATGGTCGCATCCATCAGATAATCAGAAATACCATCTTCATAAAACCATTCGCTGCGCTCATTCTTTTTCTCATCGAGCAGCGTGACCCGAAGACCCGGGCAAAGCACGGCCTTGGCGCGCAGGACGTGAATTAAACGAGGCATGGAAAAATTGGGAGAGTCAAAATACTGTGGGTCGGGGTCAAAACGAATTTGAGTACCGGTGTTACGTTTGCCGCAGGTACCGGCTACCGCAAGGTCTTCAACTTTTTCGCCGCCCTCAAAAGCCATCGTATAAATGTTGCCATCGCGCTTAATCGTAATATCGAGCCTTTTTGACAGCGCGTTGACTACCGACACGCCGACGCCATGGAGGCCACCACTAAATTGATAATTTTTGTCTGAAAATTTACCGCCGGCATGTAGGGTCGATAAAATAACCTCGACCCCAGGCAGCTTTTGAACCGGGTGCAAATCGACCGGCATACCCCGGCCGTTATCTTGAATGCTAATACCACCGGTGCTGTGCAAGACAACGTCTACCTGATCAGCATGACCGGCTAAAGCCTCGTCTACCGAGTTGTCGATTACCTCTTGAGCGAGGTGATTGGGCCGCAGGGTATCGGTGTACATACCGGGACGTTTGCGCACGGGCTCTAACCCGGTGAGGACCTCAATTGCATCGGCGTTATACTGGCTCATTGGCGTTTTGTCATTCTCTGTCGGTATCAGACTATTGTTTGGTCAATTTTTCATGACTCATGAATCAGCCGAAACAGGCACTGAGCCCATCCCGCCGCGTATTTTAAGCTTAAAGATAGCCGCCCGAGTCTAGATCTACCGGAAACTCCCGGTCGGTGACCCGTTCGACACCAGTCTCAATCTCACCCGAGGGTGCTAATCGCAACCAACGGTATCCGGGTGCCTGGTCGCCTACCTTAAAATTTACCTGATTAGGCGCAAATTGAATGCACGTGGATGGTGTCGTGAGGTAGCGAATGTTGCCACTCACCTGGTCACTTTCTTGATGAACATGCCCCGCTATGACCACCACCTGATTTCGACAGCGCTGCACCTCAAGCTCAAATGCCGAACTGTTAGCGACGCGCTGGGGGTCTAACCAATCACAACCCACTGGTTGTAAGGGATGATGCAAGGCCACAAGCAGGTGCTTCCCCTCCTGATTAGCCCTGTCGACAGCCTGAGAGAGTGCGTCGAGCTCATTTGCTGCAAGATACCCCCCCACTTCATCGGTTTGCTGAGAATCCAGCATCACAACCAGCCAATGGGGGTTTGTAACGGTTCGGATAAAGCGCTCGCGATCTACCACTGACTCATCGCAGTCATCGTGGTTACCGGGCAACCAAAAACTTGGAGCGGGAATGGCCTCCAGTGCCTGTGCGAAGCGCTGATAGGCGTCACCTGCGCCATCTCCGGCGATATCACCGGTAATCAACAGTGCATCGGGTGGCTCCGGGCGAGCCTCGACCAGCTCAAGAACAGCAGCCAGAGAATCATCGGTATCGACGTTGAGTAATCGGCCACCGCGAACGCCCATAAGATGGGCATCGGTGACCTGAACGAGCGTGAGGGTATCACCGTTATTAAGGGTGTAATTACCACGTAAAGCACTACTCATGGCCAGAAGGCATCCATGAAGTGAAATCAGTCGTTAGTCGGCCCTCAGCTAAACAGAGCTCGAGTATTTCGGCGAGGTATCGATTCTGCTGAATTTTTTCATCCCGTTGGTACATGTTGGGATTGGGGTAATCGTAACGACCCTCGAGGTGTCGATGGCGCTGAAAGGCTACAATTTCAGCCATGCTGGCATCGTGGTAGAGCCTAAGATCTAAATTCATTGCCGGTAAGCTCTGCTGACCCCGCTGAGTTACACGGAACAGCGTGGTGTAGCGGGTGCGCTCAACAACATCAAACACTAAGGTTAAGTGATCCGCTGTGATCTCAACAGAGTTATTCGTTTCATAACCCGGAAAAACGCGCAGCAAACGTAGATAGTTGGTTTCGCACAAACTGTGCAAATCGCCAATGTCTACGCTGTAACGCGACCGCCTGTTTCGGGTACGACCCATTTGTTCCTTCATAGGATTCTCTTTAGCCATAGTCGGAGTGTAGCAATAGCTGAGGCCCAGCGCAGGATAGAAACAACGACGGACTGTTTTGGATCTGTCGTATCAGGTTAAAAGTTCACCTTCACCGGGCTGCGTCGAGTGTTAGACTATTGCCCGCGAAACCGCGCTCACTTAAGGAGTTTCCATGACACCCCTGTTTATCCGCCGCACCCTGCTGGGGCTCGCCGTGGCGGTCTTAATGCCCATAAGCTCACAGAGCTACAGCGACACGTTACTCGATATTTATGAACTGGCGCTGCAAAACGATGCTCAGCTGCGCGCGCAGGAAGCCCAATACCTTGCCAATTTGGAAACAGAAAATCTGGCCTTGTCAGCACTCCTACCCCAAGTAAGCGCAGGGTACAGTATCTCTGGCAGTGTAAATGAGACAGTAAGCCCACAAATCGTAGGCTTCGAGGGCGATCCCAGTACTGGCCAAACCGTTCCCATCATCGCCGATGGCTTTAACAAACGAGACACCGAAACCGAGGGCTGGAATGTCGCTCTGGCTCAGCCCCTGTTTGATCTCTCTGCCTGGTACAACTTGCAGTCAGGCCAGGAGTTCAGCAAACAAGCCGAGGCGGAATTTGCTGCCGCAACGCAAAATTTGATTGTACGCACCGTCGATGCTTACTTGTCCGTCCTGCGAGCTCAAGATAATTTAGCAGCTGCCTCAGCCGCTGAACGCGCTTTCTCACGACAACTGGAACAAACCCAGCAACGTTTTGAAGTTGGCCTCATTGCCATCACTGACGTCTACGAAGCTGAAGCGGCGCGAGATTTAGCGGAGGTTCAGCGCATTGTTGAAGAAAACAATGTCGCGGTGGCCAAGGAGCGACTGTCTATTTTGACCGGCCAAACACACGGCGACCTTTTCCGTCTCAGTGAAGACTTTGAGGCACAGCCCCCGGCGCCTGCGGATCGTGCAGCGTGGGTAAAGTTTGCCTTGGATAATAACTACGATCTAGCAGCAGCACGCTACGCCGAAGAGTCAGCGAGGCAGGGGGCCAAAGCGAGCGCTATGGGGCATGCTCCGACCGTCACGGCGAGTTATCAATACTCGGACACAGACACCGATGGAAGCCAGATCTCTGAGCCGCGACAATTATTCCAAATACAACCCGACTCCCAAGATACCCGTGAAGTGTGGGAAGTTCGCTTAAACGTGCCCATTTTTCAGGGTGGGCGCCTGCATGCCCAGCGGCGACAATCGGCTCAACAACATATTGCTGCGAAAGAAAGCCGCGTAAACCTTGAGCGCACGACGATCACTAACGCACGCTCGCTGCACATGACTGTGAAATCTGATGCCGCCCGCGTCAGAGCTCGTAAGCAGTCGATTCGCTCGGCGCAAAGCGCACTCGATGCTACTGAAGCCGGCTATGACGTGGGAACGCGAAACATTGTTGACGTGCTGAACGCACAAAACCTGCTTTACACCTCGTTACGAGACTACGCCAACGCACGCTACGACTATGTCGTGAACCTGCTCAGGCTCAAAGAAAACTCGGGTACGCTATCACCCGACGATGTCGCGCGACTCGATGCAGCCCTAATTCCACCCCCGCCAGCATCTGCCGCGGGCACTGAAAGTGAGCCCGGCGGCACGACGCCCTGATTAACCAGATCAGGATTGACGCTAGCCCTCGCTCTCTTGGTTTTATTGAGCCCCCGCGCCATCACTGCTGAGCATATCAGGGGGTTCAACAGCACAATTTCTGTCAGCAAAAACAAGATGCACGGTAACAATCGCCATGGTGACCTCCAACACAACGGCACTCAAATCGACCTTGTAATGACGTCTACAAAACCTTGAATGCGTAACAAACGTGGTAGCGGAAGTCTTAGCAAAGGTTGCGGTCGTCGTTTTAAAGCCACCCAGCCAACGCCTCATTAACAGGTACACCAAACCACACCCGCCCGCCAGCAGGTGCTTCATGCAAGTGCCTCACAGATAACCCCTCGCCCTCCAGTATACTGGGCGCAAATTAAGCGCGATTTGGAGCGACTCATGGCCACCCCCCCCGGGACTAATGTCCGAGGCTTTCTCACCGATGACGAGGGCGAATTATTATCTGCCCTGGCTTGCGAGGCTGGAAACCTCGGGCCTGTCCTAGAAATAGGCAGTTGGTGCGGGCGCTCCACAATTTGGCTGGCACAAGGCGCTAAATTAGCCGGCACCGTCGTGCTTGCGCTTGATCACCATCGCGGCTCAGAAGAGCACCAACCAGGTGAAATGTTTTTCGATGCTGACCTTGTGGATGGTGAAGGTCGTGTTGATACCCTGCGCGAGTTCCGTCGTAACATTGCTCAAGCTGGGGTTGAGGATACCGTCATTCCGATTGTGGCCGGCACCCAACAGGCAAATGCCATCTTGCCGCACACGCTCGGCATGGTCTTTATTGACGGTGGCCATAGTCTTGAGGCCGCATTAACCGACTGGCGCAGCGTAGGCCATCGGGTGCTACCCGGGGGCATTCTGGCCATCCACGATGTATTTCCCGACGCCAGCACAGGCGGGCAGGCGCCTTTCACTATTTGGCGCCTCGCCATTGATTCTGGGCTTTACGAAGCCTGTGATGCTGTTGACTCACTGAGAGCGCTGCGTCGACTCGCCTAACTTAATCTCGAGCAGCGCTGACCGACAGTGGTTGGGGGGGTTCACACACTTCGAGAAACAGGGTGGCGGCCGGTGTGTGGTCGGTCAGTGCATCGGCAGCGAGCATAATAGCGCCGGCAGTCCATGTAGGCTTCTCATCGGGCCACAACACCTTCTCGACAAATTGATACCCCGTCCACCAGGCACCGTCGCCATCGCGCCACTGGGTCAGCCAAGAAAATAGCTCTGCCGCACGATTACGATCACCCGCAGCCAATAGCGCTAGGGTCAGCTCGCAAGATTCGGCAACGGTTACCCAAGGTTCTTGGGTTTCGCAGCGGCAACCCATACCGGTCTCAACAAATTCGTTCCAGCGCGCATCAAGGCGTTCAATTGCAGTCGGCCCCTGCACCCAGCCCGTAATGATTGGATAAAACCAATCCATGGCATAACGCGATTTAGAAGCCCAAGTTCTATCGAAGCGATCGGGGCGGGAGCGCAGAGCAACGCCTAAGGCCGCCCGAGCTTCGATCCATTCATTGCGCTGCACGCCAAGGGTTGCGGCAATATGTCCCGCACATTCAAGGCTTTTGTAAATAGAGCTGCAACCCGTGACCAGAGCGTCGCCCATAGGAGCCCCATTCGCGTCGACAGCCCAGTCGATCTCCCCGGCCGCACCCTGCAGTTTTAGTACAAAATCCATAGCGGCATCGACAACGGGGAAAAACTCTTGCAAAAACGCCATGTCACCAGTGATGAGATAATGGTGCCAAACGCCCGTGGCAACATAAGCCACATAGTTGGATTCCCGACGATCGGGATTGTCAGGCTCACCCTCGCGGTAACTGCGCCACCAACTGCCATCATCCAACTGCGTGTCCGCAAGCCAGCGATAAGCGCGCTCAGCCGCTGTGAACTCTCCGGCAATCGACAGCCCCATGGCCGCTTCGGTGTGATCCCAGGGATCAGAATGCCCTCCCTCAAACCAGGGAATCTCCCCCCAAGGGCGCTGGGTGCGCAGCAGAAAATCGACCGTAGGTTTTAAAAACTCACGGGGATACAGGCCACGGCTCAAGTACAGGCCACTCACTAATTGACACCTCGAGGCTTGTTGAAATACATCACAACACTTTTCCCCATCCAGGGATTACAGAGCTTGTCTATCCATCGTGTTAAAGCTGGCTGCTCCATGAGGTCCCAAACCAAAAAGCGGTGATACGCCGCGACCCAAGGCTGCTCCTCGCCCTCACGCCATAGCAGGCAGCGAAGCCACCAGTAAGGCACGTGTAAGGCGTGAGCGCCATGCTGGCGATAGCAGTTGAGGCCATGACGGTGAATTTCTTGTCGCAGAAAGCCCGCATTAAAAATACGAATATGACCACCGGGTGTATTGTAATAATCCTTACTCAGCCACCAGCAAAATCGCTCTGGCCAAGCCCTAGGAACACTCACACACAAATTTCCCCCGGGCTTTAACACGCGATTTAACTCACCAATCACGGCGATAAAGTTGGGAATATGCTCAAGCACTTCACTGCAAATTACATGATCGAAGTGGTTGTCGGGAAACGGTAAGGCGGTCGCATCACCCTGAAGAAACTCTATTTCTCCTTGAGGATTGTAGGCCTCCATATCGGCAATGCGGCCACGAGCTGTCTCCAAATCAGCTAAACCCAAGTCAACGCCCACCGCCGTCACCCCGGACTTTAAATAAGCGGCTAAGGTATGCCGACCCTCACCACAGCCGACATCCAAAAGCGTCTGCCCCGAACCTAAGGCAAGGCTTTGAAAGTCTACGGTTAGCACTGGAGAACATCCCCCTGCACGGGTAGAGGTTGAGCAGGTTGCAAAAAATTAGCCCCTGACTGCCCTGCCATAGCCCCTCGATAGTAGCGCACCAATCGAGCCGCACAGACATCCCAGCTAAACTCGTTTACACCACGTTCACGAGCGAGCTCCCCCAACGCCACTCTAGCTCCCGGATCATCCAGTAAAGCTTTGATGGCAGTTGCAAGCGCCTCAGAGTCTCCTGCAGGGACCACCACGCCACCCTCTCCAGCCACTTCGGGCAAGGCCCCGCCGTCACTCACAATAAGAGGAATGCCGCAGGCCATAGCCTCAACAGCTGGCAAGCCAAAACCTTCATAAAGGGAAGGTACAACCGCCAACGTACTTTCGGCATATAACTCAACAATCGTCGCGTGATCTACACCGCTCACCCAACGAATGTGCGCTTCTAAATTCAGCTGAGATACCAGCTGCTCTGTCGCACCCCCCACTCGGGGCTTGCCTACCAATACCAAATTAAGCTCCCGACCTTCTTTTCGAAGGATGGCAGCAGCACGCAATAAAACTTGTAGCCCCTTGTGCGGCGTATCAGCCGACGCCGTTGCCATAATTTGTGCAGGCTTTCGTTCGATATGTGGCATAGGTCTAAATAAGTCAGCCTCGACGCCGTTGTACATCACCGCGATTGTAGCGGGATCAACGCCAAAATCGGCGATAATATCGGTGCGAGACGCCTGTGAAACGGTCACGATGTAATTTAACTGACGGGCAACAGCCGTTTGCATCGTCAGAAAATCGTGCCAGCGTCGAATCATCAACCGACGCGTCCAGCGCGGCTCTGCGGCCAACGCTAATTTACGATCCCGGGTAATCGGATGATGAATCGTAGTGACCAGCGGGATACCCGCTTTCTGAATATCCAATATCCCGTCTGACAGCGTCTGATTGTCGTGAACAACATCGAACTCGTCAGCATGTGCCAACAACCAACCCCGGGCCCGCTCACCAAAGGTCCAGGGCTCTATAAAGCCACCGGTTAATTTGCTCAACCATTCAGTCCGCGCCAAAGGATCCTTAAATAACTGACCAATGCTGGCCGACTTTAGGCCATGGGCATACAAATCTAGGCTGGGTAGCTTTTTCAGCTGTACTTCAACATCGAGGTCAGGATAGGGCGGACCCGAGATCACAGTAACTGTGTGTCCAAGTTTCACCAGCGCACGGCTTAAATATTTGAGGTAAACCCCCTGCCCGCCAGAGAATGGTGCCGAACGATAACCCAGCAACGCTATTCTCAGCGGACTTGAGGACAAAGGCTCAGCATCGGTGGCGATGGAGAGGTCCTGTCCGACATTTTGAGCAGAGGCGTTAATGGGGCTTTCTCCGGCTAAAAAATCGCGATTGTACAGCTTTTGACACTAAGAGTGCCCATAAATTTGGGACTAAGAATGTCAATAAATACGCCCACTTAACGCTGCTTCGACAACTCCAGTTTGCAGCATGAATCGCGGTAGTTCAGGTTACAGTGCAAGGCCCTACTTGCGAACTCTTGCGCTATTAGAGAATTGGATTGACTGAGGTGTGGGTCCACGTAACCACCTTTCAAGCTAATGCGGGCCTCACCTACCGCGTGAACATCGAGACCTGACAAAGCGTAAGGAAGGGTTTATCGTTGCCAACCGGCGACTCATGGTGCGACTAAACATGCACAACACAGCTTACAAGGGAATCATACTTGCGGGAGGGTCCGGCACGCGGCTGCACCCACTCACCAGCACGGTCAGCAAGCAACTTATGCCGATCTATGACAAGCCCATGATTTACTATCCCCTAGCCACCCTAATGCTAGCGGGCATACGGGATATTTTGATTATTACTACGCCCCGGGATCAGTCGGCTTTCGCTGACCTTCTGGGGAACGGAGATCGGTGGGGACTCAACATCAGCTACACCGTACAACCCAGCCCCGATGGCCTTGCTCAGGCCTTTATTCTGGGGGCAGACTTTATAGGCAATGCGCCCACGGCCCTGGTGCTGGGAGACAACATTTTTTACGGGGGTGGTTTAACGGAAAAATTGTGTCTTGCTGCGCAGAGAAAGGCCGGCGCGTCGGTTTTTGCTTATTACGTCAATGATCCCGAACGATACGGCGTGGTGGAGTTCGATGGCTCAGGCCAAGCTATTAGTATTGAGGAAAAACCCGAGGTAGCCAGGTCGAACTATGCAGTTACAGGTCTTTATTTTTATGACAACGACGTTGTCGATATTGCACGCAATATTCAGCCATCAGCCAGAGGTGAATTGGAAATTACCGATGTTAATCGCACCTATCTGGAACAGGGAAACCTTGCGGTCGAGGTAATGTCTCGAGGCACAGCGTGGCTGGATACCGGTACTCACAACTCGCTGCTCGACGCGGCTAATTTTATTCGTGTTGTCGAAGAGCGGCAGGGACTCAAGATCGCCTGCCCTGAAGAAATCGCCTATCGTATGGGCTATATCGACGCCGACCAGCTTTTGGCCCTTGCCAAGCCCCTCGCCAAGAGCGGTTATGGCGTCTATCTTGAAGGTTTACTGCGCGATACAAGGACTGATTTGGATGGATGTTGAAACGACACCGCTATCCGGAGTTATGCTTATTAAACCTAAGGTGTTTGGTGACGATCGCGGGTTTTTCCTTGAGAGCTGGAATCGCTGCGCCTTCGCTGAGGCCGGCATACCCTCTGATTTTGTGCAGGACAACCACTCCCGCTCGCGACAGGGCATACTCCGCGGCTTACACTTTCAGACCCAGCAGCCTCAGGGTAAATTAGTAAGGGTAATCAGCGGGTCGGTTTATGATGTTACTGTTGATTTGCGCACCAACTCTGCAACCTTCGGTCAATGGTTCGGCTGCCTGCTCAGTGCCGAAAATAAAACTCAACTTTGGGTGCCCTCAGGCTTTGCTCATGGTTTCTATGTGGTTTCTGAATCCGCTGATTTTCTTTACAAATGCACTGACTATTACCATCCCCAAAGCGAAGTCAGCCTTGCCTGGAACGATGCCCACATCAACATTCAATGGCCTTTGGTCAACGGGGAAAACCCGGAGCTATCAGCCAAAGACGCCAGTGCCCTGAGTTGGTCTGAAATTCCCAAGTTTGAGTTTTAATCTCTGGCTTTCTGCACTGTCGTAATTTCCCAACAGCAAGTTGTATCAGGCGCGTTGTAGCAATGGCCGCCACCAGTCTTCATTGTCTAAATACCAATTAAGCGTTTTGGCGATACCCGTTTCAAAAGTTTCGCTAGGTACAAAACCTAATTCTTTTTCAATCTTGTTTGCGTCGATAGCGTAGCGCCAATCATGACCTGCTCGGTCGTCGACAAACTGAATCAGCCCCCGCGACTCTCGATTCACAGCAGGGGACTTCGGAAAACGCGCGGCCAGACCTGGCTCAGACGCAAAACACGCATCAAGATGGTCACAAAGAAGCTCCACAATCGCAAGATTTGCCCACTCATTATTGCCACCAATATTATAAGTCTCTCCCGATTTACCCGAATCAATCACCCGATCAATACCGCGGGCGTGATCGACAACATAAAGCCAGTCGCGAATATTTGTACCATCGCCGTAAACCGGCAAGGGTCGGCCGTCCAAAATGTTGGTCAAGCAAAGGGGGATCAATTTTTCAGGAAAATGGAAGGGGCCATAGTTGTTGGAGCAATTACTGGTGGTGACGTCCAATCCGTAAGTATGGTGGTAAGCCCGCACTAAGTGATCGCTTCCCGCCTTGCTAGCTGAGTAGGGTGAGTTGGGCTCGTAGCGTAGGTCTTCGGTAAAAGCTGGCGCATCACGAGTTAGTGAGCCAAATACCTCGTCGGTGGACACGTGATGAAAGCGGTGAGGGCGACCCGTTCCCGACAGCCAATGAGTACGAGCCGCTGCCAATAGAGTGTGGGTGCCCACTAGATTAGTTTGAATAAAAGCATCAGGCCCAGTTATAGAGCGATCAACGTGACTCTCAGCGGCGAAGTGCACCAAAGTATCGACGTCATAATTAACCAAGGTCTGACTGACCCGGTCACCGTCACAGATATCGCCCTGCACGAAATGCAGCTGTCCAGAAGCCTCAAGGGGTGCCAGACTGGCTCGATTACCTGCATAAGTCAGAGCATCGTAAGCCACTACGGTATCGTTGGGGTGCGCCTGAACCCAGTGATAAACGAAGTTAGCGCCGATAAACCCTGCGGCTCCAGTGACCATTAAAGACCGTGTCATAGCTACTGCTTCTCTTTTTGTTGCAGGTCGATAAGCATTGCACGTAACTGACTTGTCCAATGATGGCCGGAATGGCCCAGCAGATTCCGTGTCAAAGTCTTATCCAACACGCTGTAAGCCGGGCGCTGAGCTGGGGTAGGGTACTGGGACGCAGGTATCGGCAACAGAGTCGCCGCTTGGCGAAGCAGGCCCAATTCAAGCGCGATGTCACGAATAGCAGCGGCAAAGTCATACCAGCTGCAGGCCCCAGCATCGCTCCAATGATATATACCCGATG
This sequence comes from marine gamma proteobacterium HTCC2080, assembly GCA_000169115.1. Classification (GTDB taxonomy): domain Bacteria; phylum Pseudomonadota; class Gammaproteobacteria; order Pseudomonadales; family Halieaceae; genus Luminiphilus. The sequence goes on along the minus strand of AAVV01000003.1, from coordinate 231,632 downwards.
CGTCGCCATGGTCGGCTAAGCCCCAACACGCCAATGCCAGTCCCCGGGCCCAGGTTGGCGTACCGATCTGATCCTCTACTACCGACAGCTGCTCTCGCTCGGCTATTAAGCGCAACATAGTTTTCACAAAATTACCGCCGTGACGGGAGTACACCCAACCTGTTCTCAAAATTACCGGGCTGCCTCCCGCAGCCACTACAGCACTCTCCCCATCTAACTTGCTGCGACCGTAAACACCTAGTGGGTTTGGTTCAGTATAGGGGGCATAAGGGTGGCCTTGCGTCCCGTCGAAAACAAAATCTGTAGAGACGTGTAGAAAACGAATATTGCGCTCTCGACACTGCAGCGCAAGAACTTCGGGACCTTTGGCATTAACATAGTGTGCCAACTCCGGTTCTGACTCTGCGGCGTCGACAGCGGTAAAAGCTGCTGCATTTATCACCCAAGTAGGCTCAGCGTCATCCAGCGCTTTTGCCACCTGAGTAGGATCGGCGATGTCCAACATTGATCGCGTCATAGGTATAGCTTGGCACTGCTCGGGGCAGGTCAAAACTAACTCTTGGCCCAGTTGCCCTCCCGCACCACAGACCAGAGCCTTTGACATCAAGGCAGGCGAGCCTCTATCCAATCGGCATACTGACCAATAATTTCCTCGCCTTCGGGTTCGTTGAAAATCTCATGATAGAGACCGGGCAAAACTTTGAGGGTTAAATCTGAAGCGCCAACCTTAGCTGCGAAGGTCTCGGAACCTATGGGCGCGGCTAGCGTATCAGCGCCGCCGTGCATAATGAGCATGGGCAATGTAATCGAGCCCGCCTCTGTCATAACGCGATCCATGGCGTCAAAAAGCGCAATGCCCAAGCCCGCAGTGACCTTCCCGTGATTTACCAGAGGATCAGCTTCGTAGGCGGCCACCACCTCCGCATCACGACTAACCCCAGAGCCGTCAAGGGCCAACATGCCTGCGCGAGGCATGAGTTTTGCGAGCAAACGCCCAATCCACATAACCGGCGCCGGCGGTACTTCAGCCGCCGCAAATGCGGGGCCACTCAATAGCGCACCGTGGTACTGGCCTTGGTCTTCAAGCAAGAGCCGGCCCGTAATAAGCCCCCCCATGCTGTGACCTAAGACAAAACAAGGTAAGTCGGGATAGCTCTGCGCCAGCACCTGACGGCAATCTCGAACTCCCGCTAAATAGTCATCAAAGTGGTTTACAAACACACGGTGCCCAGGTGACTCGCCGTGGCCCAAGTGATCCGGGGCCACGACGGCAAAACCCCGAGCGGTCAGGGCAGCTGCAACCCCTTGATAGCGCCCGCTGTGCTCCCCCAGCCCATGAATTAACAAAATGGTGGCACGAGGCTTCGCCGCAGGCTGCCAGTGTCGATAGCGAATACCCGAGGTCAGTGTTTCAAAATGTGCCTGAGTCATAACCAACCTTATATTAAGCGGTGCCTGACGAAGCGATCGTCAATCAGTAACCGGGGTTAACCAATCACGATACCGAGCATGCTCACCGCGAACGCTTTGGAAGTAGATGCTCTGAAGCTTTTCGGTGATGGGGCCGCGGCCACCCGCACCGACCTGACGGTTATCAAGCTCCCTTACGGGCACCACCTCTGCTGCGGTGCCGGTGAAAAACGCCTCATCACAGATATAAACTTCGTCCCGTGTGATACGCCTTTCGCGAACTTCATACCCTTCATCGTGGGCTATTTTAAAAATAGCATCGCGGGTGATGCCTTCGAGACAGGATGTCAGGTCCGGAGTGTAAATAACGCCATCACGCACCATAAAAAAGTTTTCACCACTTCCCTCGGCGACATAACCCTCGTTATCGAGCATAAGCGCTTCTTCGCAGCCACTATCAATGGCCTCGCGCAGAGCTAGGATAGAGTTGATGTAATTGCCGTTAGCCTTGGCTTTACACATCGTAATATTGACGTGATGGCGAGTGTAGCTTGATGTGCGCACGGCGATACCGCGATCCCGAGCCTCAGGGTCCATATAAGAAGGCCAGGGCCAAGCTGCGATCATGACATGGGTTTTTAAATTGTCGGCCCGCAAGCCCATCCCCTCTGACCCTAAAAAACACATCGGGCGCAAATAACCTTCCTCGAGACCGTTAACTCGAACCACCTCGCGTTGGGCCTCGTTTAAAGCGTCTTTGTCCCAAGGCATATTCATCTGCAAAATTTTTGCAGAGCGAAACAGGCGATCGGTGTGCTCTTTTAATCGAAATATACAAGTGCCTTGATCGGGTGTGCTGTAGGCACGGACGCCTTCAAAAACACCAACGCCGTAGTGAAAGGTGTGGGTCAAAACATGCACCTTTGCCTCCTGCCAGGGCACGAGCTCACCGTCGAGCCAAATTTTTCCGCTCAGTTTAGACAGGTCCATGTTATTTCCTCTTAACCATTAGCTACATCAATTTCTAGTGCAGGCAGACCGGGTAAGATCTCATCCCTGATCTGGGTCACCGCAACAAGTTGTTGCATAAATTTTGAACGTTTACCCACCAAGTCTACATCTTCAAGAACGGCACGATGCACCTCGGCGCGGTACACCAAATACGCAGTACGCAGTGTGTCGGCATCTTGCGCTGACAGCAAGTCATGATCAACGAGGGCGCTGAGCAAATTAACGACATCGGTCGCCTGTGCGAGGTCGGGATGAGCGGCAGCATGTTGAAGCACTAAAAATTGCACCACAAATTCAATATCAACAATACCACCCGGATCACGCTTAATATCAAATTCGTCAGGACCCGCATCCAGGCGGCTCTCAGCACCCCCAAACATCCGCATACGCATAGAAACCACCGCATCACGCAGCCCCATATCCGATCTGGGCTGTCGTAATATTTCCAGTCGCAAAGCCTCGAGCTGATGGCACAAATCTGCCGAGCCTGCTACGGGCCGCGCCCGTACTAGAGCCTGATGTTCCCAGGTCCATGCCGATTCGTGCTGATATTTTTGAAAGCTGCCTAAGGTTACGCAGGGTAAACCCGAGCCGCCGTCGGGTCGTAGGCGCAGATCAACTTCATACAGCCGACCCTGAGCGACGTTAGTGGAGAGTACGTGCACCACACGCTGGGCAAGACGTGTGAAAAACCGCGTATTCTCGATTACTTTCGGACCCGACGTCGTACCTCGTCCACCGTCATAAACGAAGACCAGATCAAGATCAGAGCCGTAACCCAGCTCAATACCACCGAGCTTTCCATAACCCATGACAGCAAACCCGGCGTCATCTCCCTGAGGTTCTCCGTGGCGGGTAACCAGCTCTGCTCGAGCAACTTGAATAGCTTGATTCACCATAACTTCAGCAAGGAAGGTGAGATTATCGCTGGCCACCATGACTGGCAGCGAACCATTAAGCTCGCTAGCCGCTACTCTTAAAACAACCGCATCTTTAATGCCCGCCATCGCGTGCATCTGTTGCTCTAGATCATCCTCAGGCACTCGCAGCAGCTGATCCTGCACTAAAGCACCCATTTCACTGCGATTGGGCGCTCGATAAAGTCGATCTTCGTGAAGGAGCTCTTCAACCAACTCTGGACGCTGAGCGAGCTTGTGGGCGATCCACGGACTTGCCACGTTGAGTGAGACAAGCTGCTCTAATGCCTGCGGGTGCTCGGTCATCATCACAAGATAAGCGCTACGCCGCAGCACAGCACTGACGAAAGGTAAGGTGCGAGTAATGGCAAGGTCAGGGTTGTCGGTCTCAGCTGAAACGGAGATCAATTGGGGTAAGAACGCTTCGAGGCGATGGCGACTTTCTGATTGCACCGCCTGAACGCGACCACCGCTCATAAAAGTTTCCACGGTCGCCCAAGTCGTACTAGCATCACGGTATCCCAACGCCGCCAGAGCTTCGGGGGATAAATCGGCATACTGCACGCCAACCGAAGCCGCAACTTCCAACGACTGGTCCTCAGGGAGGGTTACCAAACTATGGAAGTACCCCGATACGCGCTGACGCACAGCTTCGCAGCTTACGATCATGGCCGCCCAATCGGAGTAACCCATCAACAGGGCTACCTGCGCCTGTGTGATGGCATCACCAGGCAACTCCTGCGTCTGGGTATCGCATAGCCCCTGAAGAATATTTTCGAGACGCCTCAAAAAACGATAGGCATCGATCAGCCCCTGTCGATCTTCAACACTAATAAAATCAAGGTCTGCAAGGCACTGATAAGCCAATTCCAGAGGCCGAACTTGCAATTCGGGATGCCGTCCGCCGTGGATAAGCTGTTTACACTGAACAATAAATTCTATTTCTCGAATGCCGCCGTAACCGCGCTTGATGTTGGTTTGCAAATTGCTGCGCAAGGTTTCGGCAGCAATCATTTCTCGCATCTCTCTCAACGCGTGCAAGGCGCCGTAATCGGTATAGCGACGATAAACAAAGGCGCGCTTTAAATCCTCTAGGGGCTTTTGATTTTCAGCTGACCCCGTGATCACTCGTGCCTTGATCATGGCGTAACGCTCCCAGTCGCGACCATGTTGCTGGTAGTAAACTTCTAGAGCGTTGTAATTTACGACCAAAGGCCCGCTGCTACCAAAGGGACGTAAGCGCATATCTACACGAAAAACAAAGCCATCGACTGTTTTAGCATCTAACAACTTGATGACAAGCTGACCGACCCGAATAAAAAACTCCTGATTACTCAGCTTTTTTTTGCCGCCCTGAGTTTCACCTGCTTCCGGGTAAGCAAAGATAAGGTCGATATCTGAAGACAGATTAAGTTCACCGCCACCAAGCTTACCCATACCCAAGACCACTAACTCTTGAGCCTCGCCAGACCACTCGCCAAAGGGAGTACCAAATCTCTGAGACAGTTTCGCAGTAGCCCAACGCACCGAAAACTGAATCGTGACATCGGCCAACCGTGTTAACGCCTCAAACGTCTCCGCAAGAGTGACGCGACCTGATAATTCACAAGCGACAATGCTTAACATTTGCCGATTACGAAAAATCCGTAGGGCTGACATGACGTCATCATCGCTGGTGTTGTCGATGACTAGCGCCTGCAGCGCAACCTCCCAAGACGCTGCCTCAAGATCACTGTGCTGAAACAATCGTCCAGCCTCTAGCTCAGTCAACGCCCAATTATGGTGACGGATAAACTGATCTCGAAAAAATTCACTGGTTGCCAAAAGCCGATCAAAATCAGCGGACAAGGTGGGGTCGCCCAATACCGTTTGCAGCCGAGCCCACAGAGGACCCTCAAGCTGCTCGGTAAAATATTCCCAACTTTTCGCAAGCGCGGCGGCAAGGGGCTGAGGCACCAAAGTTTGCTCAGTCATCAAGAGCGGGCGCTACGCGCATAACCTCTTCGAGTGTCGTCTCACCTCGAGCAATTTTTTCAGCGCCGGCCACTCTGAGCGGCATCATGCCCGCAACCACAGATCGCTCTCGAATTTGACGAATATCATGACTATCGGTGATCACGTTTTGCACACCTGCATCAGCCACAAGCACCTCATAAATACCCTCGCGGCCACGATAGCCCGTATCTCTACAAGCCTTGCAGCCCACCGGGCGATAAAGTGCCTCAGGCATAACAACCGGATAATCCCCCACTAATGATTGCCAACCGTCAATGTCGGTAGGCTCAAGTTGCTTGCAGTGACGACAAAGCGTTCTTACGAGACGTTGCGACATAACACCCCGAACCGTGGCACGAATTAAAAACGCGGGGACCCCCAACTCCACCAATCGTGAAATCGCACTGGGAGAGTCATTGGTATGGAGAGTACTGAGCACCAAATGTCCGGTAAGTGCGGCCTGAATAGCCATATTAGCGGTTTCCAGATCGCGAATTTCACCGACCATAATGATGTCTGGGTCTTGCCGCATCAGGGCACGGACGCCTGAGGCAAAATCTAACTCGATAGCGGTGTTCACCTGCATTTGATTGAATGCGGGCTCTACCATTTCGATCGGGTCCTCGATGGTGCAAACATTGACATCCGCGTTTGCGAGCTGCCGCAGGGTGGAATAAAGCGTGGTGGTTTTTCCTGAGCCAGTGGGGCCCGTTACGAGAACGATACCCGTGCCCTGCTCAGTGATATTCTGCCAGCGCTCGTCATCGCTACCGCGTAAGCCCAGCTCCTCAAAGCTTTTTAGCAACACATCCGGATCAAAAATGCGCATGACCAATTTCTCACCAAATGCCGTTGGTAGCGTTGAGAGACGCAGCTCTACCTCATTGCCCTCGGGTGTCCGAGTTTTCAAGCGCCCATCCTGAGGGCGGCGCTTTTCTGCTACATCTAAACGCCCGAGAATTTTAAACCGACTGGTCACCGCCGATGCGACTGTAGCAGGCAACTCGTAAACCTTATGAAGCACGCCATCGATACGAAAACGGACATTCCCTAACTCTCGCCGAGGTTCAATATGGATATCGCTAGCGCGCTGCTCAAAAGCATATTGTAAAAGCCAGTCGACAACGCTAACGATATGCTGATCGTTGGCATCGAGTTCCGACTTGCCGCCTAGCTGCACCATGGCCTCTAGGTTTACCAAATTGCCGCCTTCGCCGCGATTGAGCGCTCGGGCTCCCTGAACCGAGCGTGCCATCACATAAAACTCTTTCGTGTATCGAGCTATGTCTCGAGGGTCTGCCAGCACCCTACGAATTGGCAGTCGAGTTGCATGTTCAAGATCCCGCACCCAGCCAGTAATCCAGGGCTCGCTACTCGCAATCGTGATCGCCATAGCATCAACAGCGACGGCAAGAATTTGATGGCGCTCTGCGAAAGCTTCAGACATGACTTCAGCAACCGCCTTGGAATCAATTTTGAGCGGGTCAATATCGAAGACCCCCTGCCCGGTTTCCTGAGCAAGAAAATCTAATAGCGCAGCCATATCCAGAACCTCACCTGGGGCTCTTGAATCAGGTAGCTTTTGCTCAGCTAGGAACGGAAGTGGAGCGAGGCGCATCTGCCGCATGGATTTGAGCCGCACCAAATCTTTAGCCGATAACCGGCCGGCTCGTGTTAGTCCTTCGGCAAGGCCTATCATGTCTAGGCGGGACTCTGGAGGTATCATCATATGATCAGTCATAGGGCCAGTTTACGCGCTGAAAAATCTCTGTCACCGATAAACCACCACCAGAAAAAAATTATTTTGATCAGTCGCTACTAGGGTATGACAAATCCATCGATGATCTGCTGGCTGACAATCAGCGAGCCGTATAGCCGCTGAAGCCTAACCAACAGACCGAGTACTATCGAATATTTTGGGCGAACAATGACGCTGCCACGGGCCCCGGCCGACATAAACCCACTGATAGCGCCGCTAAGTTTTCACCAAGCCAGCCAAAAATTCCCAAGATTCTCAAGGGGGCTTTCGGGTAGTCTCGCGTTTTGCAATCTGAAGCTCCAACATAAAGAGGCTTATACCTTGGCGCCCTCCAACCATCACATAGAGTGGTTTCGACATACCAGTCCCTATATCCGGGCCCACCGTGGTCGGACCTTCGTAATTTATTTGGGTAATGGCGCTCTGGAAAGCGATCAATTTAATAATCTAATAAATGATCTCTGCCTACTGCACCTTCTGGGTATTAGGTTGGTGCTTGTCCACGCCACGCGTAGTGAAGTTGAGCAAGCGCTGGTTGCTCTGGGTATTACTGGGCAGCTTCACCAAGGTATTCGGATTACTGATGCCGAAGTTTTGGGTGTGGTACGCGACGTTTCCGCGACTCAGCGCTTGCAGTTGGAAAGCCAACTGTCCCAAGGGCTTCCCGATTCACCCATGCACGGTGCCCGTCTGCGAGTGGTAAGTGGCAATTTCATCACAGCGAGGCCCGTTGGCATTGTCGATGGCGTCGATTTCCTTTTCACGGGCGCCGTGCGGCGGCTTGACGCCGTCGGCATGACAGCCGCCCTCGACAATCAGGCCATTGTGCTGTTGTCTCCACTGGGCTTTTCTACCACTGGAGAAGTTTTTAATTTGAGTGCTGACGAAGTAGCAACCGCTACCGCGATTGCTCTGGGTGCTGACAAATTGATTTTTATGGGTGACACAGAGGGGCTTAAAGATAATCAAGGAACCCTAGTTCGCCAGTGCACCGTAGCCGCTGCCCGCGCGCTTCCCATTGAGAACCCCATACAAGCCAGCCAACGTGACGCCGCCTGCCGCGCCTGTGAGCAGGGTGTCAGTCGTGCGCACTTTCTAAGCTACGCCCACAACGGTGCACTTATTGAAGAACTATTTAGCCATGATGGTGCTGGTACCTTGGTGAGTGAGGCCGTCTTCGAGCAACACCGCAGAGCGAGTATTGATGATATCGCCGGCGTGCTCGACTTAGTAAAACCCCTTGAAGAAACCGGCGTATTAGTCCGTCGCTCCCGAGAGCGTTTTGAACAGGAGATTACCAACTTTACCGTATTAGAGCGCGATGGTCGGGTATTAGCCTGCGCTGCACTTTATCCTTTTGAGGGTACTCAGACAGCTGAAATCGCCTGTATTGCCACCCACCCCGACTACCGCAATAGCGGCAGAGGCATGCACTTGCTCGAGCTTCTGCAAACTCAGGCTCAGGAACAAGGTATTCGCCAACTCTTTGTGCTTACCACTCAGACTACCCACTGGTTTATTGAGCAGGGTTTCGTTGATGCCAGCCTTGATCAGCTTCCTTCCGAACGTCAAGCGCTCTATAACTTGCAACGAAACTCTAAAGTACTGATCAAGAGCCTCGACTGACCAGCCTTAACTGTTAGAATTCCGGCCCTACTCGGGAGAAAACGGCATGCCCCAATACCGATCCAAAACATCGACCGCTGGACGTAATATGGCGGGCGCAAGAGCGCTGTGGCGCGCCACTGGAATGACTGACGGCGATTTCGAAAAGCCAATTATCGCCGTGGTGAATTCTTTCACACAGTTTGTGCCTGGCCATGTGCACTTAAAAGACATGGGTCAGCTGGTGGCCAGAGAAATCGAAGCCGCTGGTGGCGTTGCTAAAGAGTTCAACACTATAGCGGTCGACGATGGTATCGCCATGGGTCACGACGGCATGCTTTATAGCCTACCCTCTCGAGACATTATTGCTGACTCTGTCGAGTATATGGTCAATGCGCACTGTGCCGATGCGATGGTCTGTATTTCCAATTGCGACAAAATCACTCCGGGAATGCTCAACGCTGCCATGCGTTTGAATATTCCGTGTGTTTTTGTTTCTGGAGGACCCATGGAGGCCGGCAAGACAAAGCTGTCTGAACATAAACTCGATCTTGTAGACGCCATGGTTATCGCGGCTGACGACTCTGCAGATGATGCGACGGTTGAAGCCTATGAGCGGTCTGCCTGCCCAACCTGCGGCTCCTGCTCTGGCATGTTTACCGCCAACTCAATGAACTGCCTTACGGAGGCGTTGGGTCTAAGCTTGCCCGGAAATGGCTCACTATTGGCTACCCACGCCGATCGAGAGGCGCTATTTAAGCGCGCAGGCCGTGTCTCTGTTGCGCTTGCACGGCGTTGGTACGAGCAAGATGATGCCTCTGCTCTCCCTCGAAACATAGCCAACCGTCAGGCATTTGAAAACGCCATGTGTCTGGATATTGCTATGGGCGGCTCCACGAATACCATTTTGCATCTACTCGCTGCGGCACAAGAGGCCAACCTCGATTTTTCTATGACAGATATCGACACCCTAAGCCGACAAGTACCCCAGCTGTGCAAAGTTGCTCCCAGTACACCGCTGTACCACATGGAAGATGTCCATCGTGCTGGAGGTGTGATGGCCATACTCGGGGAGCTTGCCCGGGGCGGCCTCATCAATACCAACACCTTCACGGTGCACACCGCCTCACTAGGTGATGCACTTTCAGAGTGGGATATCGCGCAAACCAAAAGCGCCGATGTGCACAAACTTTTTTCAGCCGGGCCTGCTGGCATACCAACACAGCAAGCCTTCAGTCAAGCTACCCGCTGGCCTAGCCTTGATCTTGATAGAGCGGGAGGCTGCATACGCGATGTCGCCCACGCTTACTCTCAGGAGGGTGGCTTAGCCGTTTTATTTGGCAATATTGCTGAGGACGGCTGCGTAGTTAAGACCGCGGGGGTGGATGACGACGTCTTGTGTTTCAGCGGACCTGCCCATATTTGTGAAAGTCAGGAAGCCGCTGTAGCCGATATCCTCGAAGATCGCGTTGCCGCAGGTGCCGTCGTCATCATTCGTTATGAGGGGCCTCGAGGCGGGCCGGGAATGCAAGAAATGCTGTATCCCACCAGCTACCTAAAGTCGAAAGGTCTAGGCAAAGCTTGTGCACTAGTGACCGACGGCCGCTTCTCGGGCGGCACATCAGGGCTGTCGATAGGACATGTGTCACCCGAAGCCGCTGCCGGTGGCGCAATTGGTCTGGTCCAGTCCGGGGATACTATTGCAATTGACATTCCTAACCGACGCATTGATGTCTTGCTCGAGGCAGCAGTCCTAGACAATCGGCGAGTGGAAATGGATAACTCACAAAAACCCTGGCAGCCCCAAGCCGCACGCCCAAGGCAGGTCAGCGCCGCCTTAAAAGTTTACGCTCGCATGGTAACCAGCGCCGACAAGGGTGCCGTTAGGGATTTATCGCTGTTGGACTAAAAGGCTTAGCCTGTGCAACCAGTGCAGTAAAGTCATCGCGATAATTGTCAATTTTCTGCCGCAAGCGACGGTCTTGCTTTGGCGTACGCAGGTTTATCACTTCCCTGAGTAGCGTTTGCGATAACGCGCTGTTGTGCGCGTATACCGCGGCATATTCTGGGGAACGTGCCGCTTCCCGGCCAGACAGAACGCTATGAACTTTAGAGGGCCAGTCCGCCATATTTTGGGCGATTATATCAGCGAGTTCTGAGGTCCAACGGGCTCTGTCTTCAATCCAAACGCCATCAAACCTCTGATAGTCTCGGGTACGAAGCACCAAAATATTTTTTTGCTGGTCTGTCAATCTGCCCAAAAACTTACTCAGGTTATCGGCGAATTGCTCCTGCGCATTATCTTGATAGGCCTCATCTGATCGAGACAGCAACCTTTCGCGTTGCTCTTCCTGCTCGTCCTCCAGCGCCAGCATGAATTCTTGTCGCTGCTCGAGGCTTAACGTAGTGCCAAAGTCGACCATTAAATCGAGAATACGGTCCTCGAGCCGATCCGCTGCATCAGACAATTCAATAAAGAGTGCTTCAACAGTCGCGGCATCCAGACTCGGTTCAAGATTGCGCTCAAAATCTGTCAACAAACGGGTATAACTAGGCAGCTCCTCGCGCCGATGCCAGGCAAGCAATCGATCTATCCGGTCTTGAAAGTCGGCTGACTGCTCGGAATTGAGGGTGACATAATCATCAACGTACCAATCGATGAGGGTGTCTATTCTGTTGTAAAAAAACCGCGTACCCGAGCAGGCGGTGATGGTCAACAGCATGACCAGGACAAAGACGCCTTTAGCGCCACATGGGTATCGTACCTTCAACATTTGTGGGATCCCGTGGTGAGGGTTCTTCTATATAAACTTGGTCTCTACCTTTACGTTTAGCCTCATACATTGCCCGGTCAACACGTAACAGCCAATCTTCAGCTGAGTCGACTATTGAGACGTCGCAAATACCGATACTTACCGTTACTCGGCGATCAGCAATGACTTCTTGAGCAGAAATCTTGCTGCGTAAGTCATCAGCGATTTTTCGTGCAGTCTGAGCACCCACCTCGCTAAGGAGCACGACAAATTCCTCACCACCCAAGCGGAACAGCATGTCAGCACCGCGAATCCTGCTGTCTATTAAAGCCACGATAGCTTTAAGCACACGGTCACCTTCGACATGACCCATTTCGTCATTGATTCGCTTGAAATAATCAATATCGAGTAACAGGAGTGAAGACAACCGGGCGTAACGGTGGTAGTCCGCAAAGTGCCTTCGAGTTTGAGGCAACAAATACCGTCGGTTATACGCACCGGTCAGAGGGTCAGTCAGTGCAAGGTCTGCTAATTCATCGGTCTGTCGCGTCTGCAGTTGCATCATCGCCAAACTTAGAACCCAGGTTGAAAAAATAGCGGCGTCAAATGCCAAACCCTGACCAAAGCCTTGCCAGCCGTGCGCCCAAAACAGTGCGCTTAAGGTAATCAGCCCCCCTGCAAATGCGATCGTAAGGGGCAATAACGCTGTTAACCCGATCATCAGCAGAAAGACCCACAGCTCCTGATACATAGATCCAAGTTTTACCGACCAGATAATGGTAACTAGGGTTACTGCTAACGCAAGTATTGGCGGGATCAAAACCTTGTCATGACGAAAAAATCGGTAGGTTGTAACGGCGAGTAACAAGGTCGCCAACCCGGAATAAACACTGAGTAGTATGGGGCTGGGTGTGAGTAACAGACCTTCGGTCAGCACCACTGCCGAAGCACACAGCATGATGGGCAGAAGCAAACGATACAAAAGCAAACGTCGCGCATGCTGCAAATCTTCAGGGTTAAACCCTTGTGAAGAACACGTATCAGTGCGCAATAGACTATGCCAAAAACGCGCCGGTGACTTAAAGCCAGTCGCGTTGTAAAGCGGTATCTCTTGGTCCCGATTGATCATGCACACGCGCTCTTAACGCTACTCATACTCAGTTGCTTTAGTGTGACACAGGGAGCCATGTTTAACAGCCGTGAAGCGTCGACAAAATTAAGCGGCATTCTCAGTCAGTTGGCAGTGACCCTGTAATGCCGAGAGAATCGCATTCAAAGTAGCTTGCACAATATCGTTACTGCGCCCCACACCGCAGGGCCTGGCACCCTCAATATTCAGTTGAACGTAGCACACGGCTTCCGCATCGGAACTTTGCCCCAAGGTATGTTCGGTGTACTCCACCAGCACCATCTTTTTACCGGTCACTTGCTCCATCGCATCGATAAAAGCATCGAGTACTCCGGTGCCTCTACCCTGAATCTGCGTCTCTCCATCACTCGCACCCAAAACGGCGGTTAACTGATGTTCGGCCTCGTCTTTGGTAACTTCATACCGTCCCAAACTCCAAGCACCCGGAACATTTAAATAGGTGTCGCAAAAAAGCTGGTGAATTTGGTCAGAAGCGACTTCAGCCTCGCTTTGCTCCGCGAGGTGTTGCACTGCGCTGCTGAAGTCTATTTGGAGCCATCTGGGCAAATCATAACCGTGATCGCGATACAAAACATAAGCAACACCGCCCTTGCCAGATTGGCTGTTGATGCGAATAACCTCTTGATAAGTTCGCCCGATATCATGGGGGTCAATCGGTAAGTACGCCACATCCCAGGCATCGTCATCACCCCTCACGGCGAGGCATTTATTAATCGCGTCTTGATGGCTGCCAGAAAATGCGGTGAATACCAATTCGCCGGCATACGGATGACGAGGATGAACAGGCAACTGCGTACAGTCTCGAACAGTTGCGATAATAGCGTCCATATTGTCAAACTTGAGCTCAGGATCGATACCCTGACTATAGAGATTCATAGCCATCGTCACGATATCCATATTTCCTGTGCGCTCACCGTTACCCATTAGGGTGCCCTCGACACGATCGGCCCCTGCCATGACCCCCAGCTCACCCGCAGCGACCGCACAACCGCGATCATTGTGCGTATGCAATGAAATCAGTATCGCGTCGCGATTGGCGACGTGATCACAGAACCATTCAATCTGATCGGCATAAATATTGGGAGTGCTCATCTCAACAGTAGCAGGCAAGTTAATAATCACCGGCTGCTCCGGAGTGGGACTCAGAACCAGGTTAACCGCATCACAAATTTCAACAGCAAAATCTAGCTCAGTTCCCGTAAAGCTTTCGGGACTGTACTCAAAAATCCACTCCGTCTCGGGATGTCGATCTGCCTCGGCCTTAACAAGCTTGGCGCCCTCGACGGCAATTTGAGTAATACCTGCCCTATCCAGCTTAAAAACATCCCGGCGTTGAACAGTCGACGTGGAGTTATAAAAATGCACCACGGCACGCTTAACCCCACTCAAGGCTTCAAAGGTTTTGGCAATAAGCTCCGCCCGTGCCTGCACTAACACCTGAACGGTTACATCATCAGGGATACGATTTTCAGTAATCAGCTTTCTCAAAAAATCGAAATCATGGCTCGAGGCCGAGGGAAATCCTACCTCAATGGTTTTAAAACCAATATCTAAAAGCTGTTCCCACAGGCGCAGCTTTTGCTGGGCATTCATGGGCTCTACAAGGGCCTGATTACCGTCGCGAAGATCGACTGAACACCATTGGGGTGCGCGATCAATGACACGATCAGGCCAGCGGCGGTCAGCTTTGGGAATCGGCGCAAAAGACCGATATTTGTGGGCGTCAAAATTTGCTGAGGCGGGTAGCTTCATGGTGAAGGCTTCTCTGTAAAATCTGGACTTAGTGTAACGCGGTTTAATGAGGTTTTTTATCCAAATAACCCAATGATTTGGCTTATATAAGCGATTTATTGTAATATAAACCCGATATTTTAGAGAGAAACACTAAAATGTCTGACTTAGAAATTGATCGGATAGACCTTAAAATTCTCGATTTATTACAGCGCGATGCGGGTCTTAGTAACCTTGAACTGGCTGATCGCGTCGGGTTGACCGCGACTCCCTGTGCGCGCCGCGTGAAGCGGCTGGAAGCCGCTGGAGTCATCGTTGAACGCATTACTCTGCTCGATCAAACAAAGTTAGGCCTGGCGCTAACTGCCCATATTGGAATTACCATGGACGAGCACACCCCCGAGCGATTTGCTGCCTTTGAAGAAGCCGTTGCGCAATATCCGGAGGTAATGGAGTGCTGTGTGGTCACGGGACAAAGTGCTGACTACCTGATTAAGGCCGTTGTCGCCGACATGGTTCACTACGAGCAGTTCCTTTTAGGGAAGCTGACGCGGATTCCGGGGGTCTCTGGTGTCCATTCAAGCTTTGAACTAAGAAAAGTGGTGACCCATGCTGCCCTGCCGTTGAGTCATAGCGGACGCTGAGTCACTAAAGGTCAGGACTTGTTGGCAAGCTCCTGCTGCACGAGAAAATCGGCAATCTTCAGCATGTTGGCTTGGCTGCCAGCCTTACGCGCTTCAATCAAATACTTTCCGTTGACCAGAACCGACGGGGTTCCTGAAATTTTGGCGGATCGGGCTCGAGCTTCAGCCTGACTGACTTGGCTATTGACCCCAAAAGAGTCGAAGGCACGGTCAAAGTCTTCCGCACTTATACCATTGGCAACAAACAGCTCACGAATCGCGCCTTTTGAACCCAGTCGATTGCGTTCAACGTGCATGGCCTTAAAAATAGCGTCATGCATTGGATCCATCACGTCCAAGGTTTCAGCGGTAAAATATGCCTTAGCATGTAATTTCATACCCTCATTCCACGCGGCGGGCGAGGGCTGTAAACGCGAACCCTCTGGAAGTGACTGCTTCCACGCTTGCAGCATCGGCTCAAACGTATAGCAGTGGCCGCAACCGTACCAAAAAAACTCGGTAACAATTACCTGGTCTGTGGGCCCCACACGCACCGCAGGACTCACAACCGTGTAGTGCTCTCCTTCCTGCCATGTTGTCTCAGCCCAAACCAAAGCGGGGGACGCAAACAGCGCGATAATGGCGATTAAAATATTACGTCGGGCTGTCAACATCACGCTCTCCACTTGTTTACTTAGCCTTTGGCCTTGGCTCGCTACCCATGCGTACACCGCACAGTGCAGCAGGTCAGTCTCATATCGAATCTTAGACCTACTGACACGGCCTAGGGTTCCCCTCAAGGATCAGCGAAGTCCAGCAACGTAGCTTGCTACCGCTTCGATTTCCTTATCGCTCAACTCAAATGCTGTTGTACGCATTATTTTACTGTCGCCATCGTTTGTTCGTCCGGCAGGATCTTCATAGCCTGTACGGAACATCTTCAACTGCGCAGCAATGTAGTCTGGGTGCTGTCCGGCCAATCCTGGGAATCCACCGGGACCATTGCCTTTGCCCGATGGGCTGTGGCAGCCTGAACACGCCGCGACTTTACGCTCCATAATGCCCGCCATATAAACTTTTCGGCCCAATTCCATGAGGTCAGCGTCAGCAAGTTCGGGAGTGCGGGTTTGTTCGTCGTAGAACGCCGCTATGTCTGCGAGGTCTTGATCAGACATATTGTCCACTTGCCCTGCCATGGCAGCAACGACACGGCGACCGTCGCGAATATCCTTCATTTGCTTTAGCAGATACTTGTCTCCCAAGCCCGCAAGCTTTGGAAAACTGGGTACGACACTGTTGCCGTCTGCGCCGTGACAAGCACCACAGGTCACGGCTTTCGCCTCCCCTGCAGCCGCATCACCCTGCAGCATATCTCCAGCATGAACCAATGACGTCCCTAGCACTAAGGCTATCGTTGCGATTGTTTTAACCATAATCCGCTTCCCCTGTGGGGTTCCTCTATTCAATTTACGACTCACCAGAGGCCATATAACTGATAAGTTCTCGATAATCTTCATCACTGCAATCTGAGCAAAGGCCAGTAGGTGGCATTGCATTGAGCCCCTTTTTTACCGACTCGAGCAAAGCATCCATGCCTTTCGCGAGGCGGGACTCCCATGCCCTTGCGTCGCCGGTCTTTGGCGCTCCAGCTGCACCAGACACGTGGCACATGGCACATGACCTTCCATACTTACCCATGTCAGGCTCTGCGAAAGCAGGCGCCACGACTACGGCCATTAAGAAGGCTACTAATCTAACCATGTGCCGCAATGACGTTACGCCTTTCATACCCTTACCTCATTATGCGCCGCGGGTACTCAAGAGCACCACAAGCACTTTTAACCAACTTTTGAGCTTAACCCTTTAAATCTGGCGTGGCATTATAGACAATCACCCCTCGGGACAAAAGCCAATCATGGCCCTTGATTCAACCCCCAAAATCCCGCTACCGAATATCGACTTTCGCGTTGCTTCTTTTATGCAAAGCGCGAGCAGTCTTGGCAACGCGCCGTCAGATACAGGATCTGAAGTCGCCTTTGCCGGGCGCTCTAACGCCGGCAAATCGAGCGCCATCAACACTTTAACCAGCAATCGCAAGCTGGCGCGAACAAGCCGGACGCCGGGGCGTACTCAGCTCATCAACTTTTTTTCACTCAGCGACAGCCAGCGGCTAGTCGACTTGCCAGGCTATGGCTACGCCAAGGTTCCCCTGAAAATGAAACAGGAGTGGAATCGGCATATGGCCGACTACCTGCAACGGCGCGAAAGCCTACGCGGACTCATTTTACTGATGGACATACGACATCCGCTCACCGATGCCGACGAACAAATGATCGGCTGGGCATCGAAAGCGCAGATGCCCATTCATGCATTACTCACAAAAGCCGATAAGCTAAAACGTGGCCCCGCCAAGGCTACGCTCCTTAGCGTACAAGCCCGGCTTCTAGAGTTTGGAGATTTAGCCAGCGCGCAACTCTTCTCATCTCTGAAAGAAGATGGCTTACCAGCCCTGCGAACAAAGCTCAAAACATGGTTAACCGATGACTCGGTCTTCGAAGAGCCGGACCCTTCGTCTGGTTAGTGAGCCTGATCCCAGTTCGTGCCCACACCGGCTTCGACCAGCAAAGGCACATCGAGGGAAGCCACATCAGCCATTAAGTCTGGTATCGCGGAGGTTAATGTAGCCACCTCGGTATCTGCTACTTCAAACACTAACTCATCGTGCACCTGCATGATCATTAGAGCATCAATATCTGTTTTAGACAGCCATTCATCCACCGCAATCATCGCCAGCTTTATAATATCCGCCGCCGTACCCTGCATAGGCGCATTAATGGCCGTGCGCTCAGCCGCCATTTGCCGTTGCTTGTTGCGAGCGTTAATTTCAGGCAGGTACAAGCGACGTCCAAACAGTGTCTCGACATAGCCTTGGCTATGCGCCAGCTCCCGTGTCTGGGTCATGTAATCAGCGACCCCAGGGTAGCGCTCAAAATAACGATCGATGTACGCCTGAGCCTCATGACGCCCCAGCCGTAATTGTTTGGCTAAGCCAAAGGCTGACATGCCATAAATAAGGCCAAAGTTGATAGCCTTGGCCTCTCGCCTTTGATCGCTAGAAACGTCCTCGAGAGGCACGCCGAAAACCTCCGCAGCGGTTGCACTGTGCACATCGAGGTTGGCGCCAAAAGCGCCAAGAAGACCCTTGTCTTGAGATAAATGGGCCATGATCCTCAGTTCAATCTGAGAATAATCTGCGGCCACAATGCTCCGGCCCTCTGGCGCGCAAAACGCCTGTCGAATACGCCGGCCTTCTGCGGTTCGAATGGGGATATTTTGTAAATTAGGGTCAGAAGATGACAGACGCCCCGTCGCGGTAACGGCCTGATGATAAGACGTGTGAACACGGCCTGTACCCGGATCAATCATGTCGGGGAGTCGATCGGTATAGGTCGATCGAAGTTTAGAGAGGCTCCGGTATTCCATCAGGACTGCTGGCAATGGGTAATCAAGTGCTAACTCGGCAAGCACATCTTCCGCTGTAGACGGCGCCCCCTTGGGTGTTTTTTTCAATACGGGCAGTTCGAGTTTCTGAAAGAGTATTTCACCCAACTGTTTCGGCGATCCCAGATTGAAGGCCTGTCCAGCAAGGTCGTGGGCGCTCTGCTCTAGGATTGCCAAACGCTCACCCAGCTCATGGCTTTGATCAGCGAGGAGCTGACGGTCTACCCGGGCACCGTTGCGTTCGATACGAGATAAAATGGGCACCAGTGGCAACTCAATATCGCGATAGAGCGTGCTCAGATAAGCCTCACTTTCCAGCTTGGGCCACAAGGTTTGATGCAATTTTAAAGTCACCGCCGCGTCTTCAGCTGCGTAGGGTGCTGCCTGCTCGATGGCCACTGCATTGAACGTAATTTGCTTGGCGCCTTTACCCGCGACCTCCTCAAAATGCGTGGTTTTTTCTCCCAAGTATTTGAGGGCCAAAGTGTCCATATCATGGCGACTACCAGTGGCATCCAGAACGTAGGATTCCAGCATCGAATCGTGAGCAATGCCCCGCAGGGCAATGCCATAATTTGCTAGGACATTGGCATCGTACTTAAGGTTTTGGCCCACCTTTGCACGCTGGGAATCCTCTAATAAAGGCCGCAACCGTGTCAGCACGAGATCGCGATCCAGCTGCTCAGGAGCACCGGGGTAGTCATGGGCTAGGGGTATGTAGGCGGCCCTGTCTGTCGCAACGGCCAATGCCACGCCCACAATTTCGGCCTGCATGTAATCGAGACTCGTTGTTTCTGTATCAAAGGCAAATAAAGGCGCCTCTTCTATCGCCGCTAACCACTCGTCAAGTTGCGACAGGGACAGCACGGTAATCACCTCTAGTGGCGGCGCTAACGGCTCAACAACCGCTACTTCGCTGGGTGAATCTAGGGCGTCGTCGGTCAGCGCCTCAGAGAGCCAGCCCTTAAATTCAAGCTCCTTGTACCAGTAAGTCAGTGCCGCTGAGTCAGGAGCCTTCGCTAATAAATCATCAGTCGACAGTTCTAGCTCGCAATCTGTCTTAATGGTTGCAAGCCGATAAGAGAGCTCTGCGGATTCGCGGTGTTCGGCGAGGCGTGCACCCAGTTTTTGAGCACCACGCACAGCAAGATCAGCGACGCGGGACAGGTCTGCGAAAATATCGTTCAGACCACCTAAATTTTGCAGCAGGGCCAAAGCCGTCTTCTCACCAACACCCGGGACCCCAGGGATGTTGTCCACCTTATCCCCTTGCAGTGCGAGCAAATCAATAATGAGTTCAGGTGGCACGCCAAATTTGTCAACCACACCACCATGATCCATGGTGGTGTTAGTCATAGTATTGATGAGCGTCACGTGGTCTCCCACCAACTGCGCCATGTCCTTATCGCCGGTTGAGATCAAAACCGACTGCTGACGGGCTGCAGCTTCTAACGCAAGGGTGCCAATAACATCATCGGCTTCAACGCCGCTGACACACACAAGGGGCAAACCCATCGCGCGAATCATGGCGTGTATAGGCTCGATCTGTTCACGCAACTCTTCGGGCATAGGTGGGCGGTTGGCTTTATATTCCGCATAGATTTCATTGCGAAACGTAGGGCCTTTGGCATCAAATACCACAACCACTTGATCCCCTGGGTAGTCAGCCACAAGCCGTCGCACCATGCCGACGACACCCTTCGCCGCCCCCGTATTCAACCCCTTAGAATTGGTTAATGGGGGTAGCGCGTGATACGCACGAAACAAATACGAAGAGCCATCAATTAGAATGAGTGAACCACTCATGGTGTCAATCCTCCCACAGGTATCGTGCTGATCGATAAGTGACCTTCGCCTTTGCTAAATCTAGGGGCGCCTTAAAAAACCCATGGTAATCCCCTCTAGGGTTTATCAGTACGACATTGGCGCTGTGATCCAACTCGTAGGTACCGTCGGGAGCGGTCACCTTCCTAAAGGGAGCGTTAAAGCTTCTCGCAAAACTGAGAATTTTAATAAAATCTCCAGTCACCCCCGTAAATGTCTCGTCAAAATATGGGACATACGCCGCTAATACTTCAGGGGTGTCCCGAGCAGGATCCACAGTCACCATGACAACTTGCGTATCGGCTGCCTCAGTGGTTTCTAACTCTTTTTTAAGCTTCGCCAAGAAAGACATTGTCGTAGGGCAAATGTCAGGACAGTGAGTAAATCCAAAAAATAGCAGCGTCCAGTCGCCTTTAAGCGACTCTTTTGTGAAGGGTGCACCTCGGTGATCAAGCAGGGTAAAAGCACCAGGATCTCTCGGCGTATCAAAAATATACAACCCGTTGATCTGCATTTCAGTAAGGGTCATGACCCTAGGTTGCTGAATCCGATTGACGAAGCTCACCAAAATGACCGCAATGAATAACAGGATACCCGCAACGGTAAGCCAAACTCGGGTTTTTGTTGCCAATGCCAAAATAAAAAACTCCGCAATTATTTCCGGGCTAAATCAGCAAACCCAGTAACCAATGGTCAACCAACATGATGATGAACAGCACCAAGAGATAAGTAATCGAATACTTAAAGGTTTTCATGGGGGCGTTAACGTTCTGGCCTCGCATAATCTCAATAGACCAGTACAAGAAAATAACGCCCAGCACGACGGCTCCGACTAAATAAATGGCTCCACTCATGTGGGTAGCAAAGGGCATGAGCGTAATCAGAAACATGAGGATGGTGTAGAGCAAAATATGCAGTGCGGTAAATCCGACGCCATGGGTCACGGGCAGCATGGGAATACCCACGGAGGCATACTCCTCACGTCGATGGATTGCCAGCGCCCAAAAATGGGGTGGGGTCCAAGCAAAAATAATCAAAACTAATAGAAGCCCATGGCCGTGAATTTCTCCGGTCACTGCCGTCCAACCCAGCAGGGGTGGTGCAGCGCCGGCCAAACCGCCGATCACAATATTTTGGGGCGTCGCCCGTTTTAAAAACATCGTATAAATAAAGGCATAACCAATAAGACTGGCCACCGTCAACACAGCGGTCAGTACATTCACCCAAACCACGAGAACCCAAACCCCAAGCAAGGCCAATGCGGCAGCGAAAAGAATCGCGTCGCGCTGGGTAATGCGCCCCGTTGCAACAGGGCGCGCTTGGGTTCTGGCCATCTGTTGGTCAATCCGCTCATCCACGATGTGATTAATCGCCGCGGCTGCACCCGCGCACAGTGCAATACCGAGATTGCCCAGTACCAATGGCTGCCAGGGAACCCAGCCCGGCACTGCCATACACATGCCAATCAGTGCCGTAACAATCATCAGTGCGACCACCCGGGGCTTGGTCAGCTCTAGGTAGTCCTGCCAAAGCGGGGTCAGGGGGGCTGTTGACTCAGACATCATTAACCCCCCGAATTTTTCAGTAAAAATTTTAGATCGGCAATAACAGCCTTGTAATCGAGATTGTCATCGAAGTGCATCATTACCCACCCGGCAGGATCAACGAGATACCAACCACCTGCCTGCTCCACACCTGGCCTCAATGAAAGCTCTGAAAACAGCCCCTCGAAAACCGCTGGTGTTGTATCCAACGCAACTAAACCCGCGTGCCCCGCAGACAAGTACTCCAATACCGTCCCAGACTCAAAGTTAACGGGCCATCCCTCTGGTTTAAGGGCAGGCGACTCCATCGATACGGTTGCGCTCCCATGATCGGCAATAAATACACGACGCACACGATTAAACTCACGGCCCAGGGCTATGTGAATCTGGCGGGTAAACCAGATTCGGCGCTCACAGGCAGAATCGCAGGAAGGGCCTGCATTCGCCACCACTAACGTCCAGCGCGGCTCAAGATCGGTCCAACGAAACGGGCGACCCGCGTCGTCGGCAAATACCACCGGTTGTACTTCACGAGGGGGCGCAACCAAGGTCCCGTTGTTGGCGGTGCCAATGGCACCAACGAGATTGAGATCGCCCTCGACGACAAAATACCAGAGCCAGGAAGCCGCCAACATCATGGTCAATGGAATACCAGCAATGAGCAATAAAACGGCGCGACCCTGCCCCCGGGCTTCAGACTGTGACGACATACTGTTTCCTCAGAGTTGCGAGCGGGACTTAGCACCGCGTATTAGGCTCAGCACGTTAGAGCTACGCATAACAAAGGCGAGCAACAAAACCCCCGCCATGGTAAACCATTGGACAGCGTAACCGGTGTGCTTCGCTGGGGATTGATTCACAACCGACCAACTCGCAGAAAAAGCGGCTGGATCCTCAGGAGCAATACGTACCAAGACCGGTAATACCGGCTCACCAAAATGCCGCGACAGAGGCTGCGCAAAGTTTGCCGCATCGTAATCTTGCACCACCCCAGGCAAGTCAGCTGGTGCAGTTTGTTCTTCTAATAAATATGCAGAACTTGTCGGTATATAGACCCTTCCGGCGAGGCGGACTTCCCCAGGCATCAGATTCGGCTTAGGTATGCTTCGGCGGGCAGAATCACCGCTTATCCAACCAAGATTTACCGGCACGCGGCCTTCATCAGTTTTTACCAGCGCAACGACCTCGTAACCAAAACGACCATTATTAATTCGGTTATCGACCAGCACATACTGTGTGGGGTTCAGCTGCCCAACGACGGAAACCTTGCGGTCGGCAAGCGCGAGCCACTCAGACTTCGGCCCGCTCATTTGGCTCAGGGACTCAAACAGCTGGGTATGGGAGAGTGCTATCATCTCGAGTCGCTGGGCGTTGCGAAGTGCTAGAACGCGCTTTTCTTCCGCGCGGTCTAACTGCCAGAACCCTAAATAAAGCAATCCGGGAAACAGCAGCAACGTAAATAGTGTTAACCGCCATTCGAAGATGAGCTCCAATGGTCCCAAAATTATGCGATGTAAGCGAGCGGTCACTACCGTTCAATACCCCGAGGATGCTACGGTGCTTAAAATATTAATCATTTTTCTGATGGTGGCATTGGTCATTAGTCTGGGTTCCGGACTGTACTTTCTAATGGTAGACCAAGGCAATCTTGAGAAAAAACGCTTGTTTACCTCACTAGGCATACGCTTGGGATTAGCGACAGCACTCATCGTCACCATTATATTTGGCGTAGCCACCGGGCAACTGGGTAATAAAAACCCTTGGGACGCTGGCACGATCGAGCGAGGGTCAGAGCAAACCGAGCGTTAACCTACACACGTTGTGTCAAGCTTAACGCTCAATTCTAGGGGCGGCGCTGTTACAAGATGTAGACGAACAAGAACAGGAACACCCAAACAACGTCGACGAAGTGCCAATACCAGCTAGAGGCCTCAAAGCCAAAATGATCAGACGCTGTGAAGTGATGGCCCCTGACCGATCGAAGAAGCTGGATTAACAGCATGGTCATGCCCATGAACACGTGAAAGCCATGGAAGCCCGTCAACATGAAGAACGTAGACCCATAGATCCCGGAGTTCAATGTGAGGCCGAAGAGGACGTAGGCTTCGTAATACTCTGCCGCCTGCAACCCAACAAAGATAATGCCCAGTGCAACCGTAATGCCCAACCAAAGGTTGAATTTGCTGCGTTGATCTTTAAGCAGTGCGGTGTGAGCAACGTGCACAGTAAAACTTGAAGACAGCAAAATAATTGTGTTCCACATCGGCAACCATTGATACCAATGGTGCGCGTCAGCGAAGCTCATACTGCGTTCTTGGGTAAGGAACGCGCCGTTGTTGGCAATGGGCTGAATGTCGGTACCGCCCACCGCCTCCTGTGGAGTGATAGTTGGCGGCCATGAAAACTCGAAGCCGGGCCAAAGCAAACCGTTCATGCGCCCGCCATCACCTTCTCCAGCAAGCCACGGCCCCGCGAGTTGACGCACATAAAAAAGTGTTCCAAAGAACGCGAAAAAGAACATCACTTCAGAAAAAATAAACCAAAACATGCCCAACACGTAGCTGTGGTTCAACTGGGCACTGTTCATGCCCTGCATGTTTTCTCGAATCGTGGTGCGGAACCAACTCGCCAAAGTAAAAATGAAGAACACCAGACCCGCAGCCAAAACCCATTTAGCATTACCTGACTCGTGGGTTTCTCCGAAAGTCATGTCATTGAGAAGCAAGCCAGCTCCAAAGACAGTAAGTATCAATCCTACCGTCGCACGAACAGCCAAACTTGAGCTGTCGGGCACATGGTATTTTTCGTACCCTGCGGGTGCATGTTCAGTAGCGGCCATTTTTGTTCTCCATCGTTCCGCTCACTTCGAGTGAGTCGGGTTTAGCGGGCGGCGATCGTATTGCCGGCCATTGTTGTGACATCAAAGAGTGTGTAAGACAACGTAATCGTGCGGATATCCTTCGGGAGATCCTGATCGACGACAAACTGCAGCGGCATCTCAGTAGATGCGAGTCCTTCGAGAGGTTGCTGATTAAAACAGAAACACTCGGTTTTATGAAAATATCCTGCTGCACGAGACGGCGTTACGCTAGGTATTGCCTGAGCAATCATCGGTAAACTTGTCGGGTTTTCAGCGTAAAAGATGGTATCTGTTGCGGCGCCGGGGTGCACCGTGAGCTGTGTCACCTGCGGCCGAAACCCCCAAGGCATACCGTCGTTGTTGGTGGCAATAAATTGAATCTTGATCTCGCGACTTGTATCAATGGCAGCAGGAACAGCGGTATACGCAACGTTTGACGTCTTTCCATTGATGCCCAAAGCGTCACACAGCACGTCATACAGCGGTACCATGACCACGAAGACAAAAGCAAACATGGCGCAAGCCACCGCCGCTAACTTTATCGCGGTGTCTGCGCCAGGATTTCGACTCAGTCTGAGCACCTATGCAATCCCGATTAACCGTGTGCCGGCGTTGCTTCGATCTTCGGGGGAACTTCGAAGGTGTGATAGGGCGCAGGCGTTGGCAACGTCCACTCTAGTCCTTCAGCACCATCCCAGACCTGCTCATCAGACACCTTTTCTCCCGACACAATCGTGGCAATCACGTTGTAGAGGAACATAATTTGGCTGGCACCGTACACAAACGCACCAATTGAAGACATCATGTTGAAGTCGGCAAACTGGAGGGCGTAATCCGGTACGCGGCGAGGCATGCCGGCCAGTCCAACAAAGTGCTGTGGGAAAAATGTAACGTTGAATCCCACAAAGCTGATCCAGAAGTGCACTTTACCCATCGTCTCGTTGTACATGCGGCCAGTCCACTTGGGCAGCCAGAAGTACACCGCCGACGTCATGGAAAAGACAGCTCCCGCGACCATGACGTAGTGGAAGTGTGCCACTACAAAGTAAGTATCGTGATACTGGAAATCCGCAGGGGCGATAGACAACATCAGCCCTGTAAATCCACCAATAGTGAACAGCACTAGGAATCCAATCGAGAAAAGCATGGGCGTCTCAAAAGACAGCGAGCCCCGCCACATGGTGCTAACCCAGTTGAAAACCTTGACCCCAGTCGGGACCGCAATCAGCATTGTGGCGTACATAAAGAACAGCTCGCCAGCAACCGGCATACCTACGGTGTACATGTGATGCGCCCAAACGACAAAGGACAAAATCGCGATAGCAGCCGTGGCGTACACCATCGACGCATACCCGAACAGCGGCTTTCGAGAAAACGCTGGAATCACCTGAGAAACCACACCGAATGCAGGCAGGATAATAATGTAGACCTCGGGGTGCCCAAAGAACCAAAAGATGTGCTGAAACAGTACGGGATCACCACCGCCGGCAGCAGAAAAGAAGCTGGTGCCAAAGTGTATGTCCATTAGCATCATGGTTACCGCGCCGGCTAACACTGGCATTACAGCTACCAACAGAAAAGCCGTGATGAACCACGTCCAGACGAACAAAGGCATCTTCATGTAAGTCATACCGGGGGCACGCATGTTCATGATCGTCGCAATGATGTTGATGGACCCCATGATGGATGAGATACCAAGAACGTGAATTGCAAAGATAAAGAACGTGACCGAAGGCGCTGCATAGGTAGTCGACAGTGGCGCATAAAACGTCCAGCCAAAAGCGGGAGCACCGCCTTCCATAAACAGTGTAGACGCCAACATTAGAAAACCGGGGGGCAGAATCCAGAAGCTCCAGTTGTTCATGCGGGGTAGCGCCATATCTGGAGCGCCGATCATCATAGGTATGAGCCAGTTAGCTAGCCCGACAAAAGAAGGCATGATGGCCCCGAAGACCATAACTAGACCGTGTAACGTGGTCATTTGATTGAAGAAACCTGGCTCTACCAGTTGCATACCGGGCTGAAATAACTCTGCCCGAATGATCATGGCGAAGGTGCCACCTAAAATAAACATCGCAAAGGAGAACCACAGGTACATCGTGCCGATGTCCTTATGGTTAGTGGTAAACAGCCAGCGTGATAGGCCCTTGGCCGGTCCGTGATGATGATCGCCCATCGTTATATCTCCCCTTAACCCTGCTTGTGTTGCGCGACGTCGGATGGCTGCACCACGTCACCTGTATTATTGCCGAACGCATTGCGCTGATAGGTGATGACTGCCGCCATCTCTACATCTGTGAGCTGCTCACCAAACGCCTGCATAGCCGTGCCAGCAACCCCTTTGATACCCACATCGAGGTGCAAACCTAGGTCACCCATGGCAATCGAACTACCAGAAATCGCCTTGCCTACTCCGCCTTCACCCTGACCGCCATGACACGCCAGACATTGGGTTTTATAGACCGATTCTCCCTCTGTCATCAGTGCGTCTAGACTCAGATCGACCGACGATGCAGCAATTTGTGCATCTTTGTCTGCGCGCTTGGCTGACATCCAGCCCTGAAACTCGTCCTGACTCACAGCATGGACAACAATCGGCATAAACCCATGGTAAGAGCCGCAGAGCTCCGTACATTGACCACGATAAATGCCTTCCTGATCAACTTTAGACCAAGCTTCGTTAATGAAGCCGGGAATAGCATCACGCTTGACCGCAATCTCAGGCACCCACCATGAATGAATAACGTCGTTGGCGGTTATTAGAAAGCGAACTTTAGTGTCCACAGGAATCACCAGAGGCTCGTCTACTTCGAGCAGATAATGCTCGCCTTTGGCCTCGGAATTATAAATTTCCTCTTGAGGCGTGGCTAAGTTAGAGAAGAACGACACATTCTCGCCCTCAGCGTTGAGGTACTCGTATCGCCACTTCCATTGATGACCGGTGACCAGAATGTCGAGCTCGGCATCATCATTGTCATAGACCTCTAAGAGTGTCGAGGTCGCTGGTACGGCCATACCAATTAGGATCAAAAAGGGCACCACAGTCCATGCAATTTCAACCTTAGTGCTCTCGTGAAACTGAGACGCTACAAATCCTTTGGACTTTCGGTGGTAAACAATGGAATACAGCATCACGCCAAAGACACCCACCCCAATCACTATACAAATGATCATGATCAACATGTGAAGGTCATAAATTTCAGCGCCCACTTTGGTAACACCAGGGGACATATTCACCTGGTTTTGGGCCAAAGCCACAATGGGTAGAGCTGAAAGTGCAGCCCCTGCAGTAACTAAGCTTTTCTTGATCGACATCACAGCCTCTCCACGGTGACGCAGGGGCGGGCGTCTAAAGTGTTTTCCGATCGCGCACCGCTGCCACCACGCTAAGTGTGGGCTGCTTAAAACGACCAGTGTTCCCCCAAAATCTAAAAAGACATCCCACGTAGTAATGGGGCTGTCTCGCGGTGGCCAATTATCGTGCTCTGACCAAAGCGCCGCGAATTATAAACCAATGATGCAATAAACGCAGCGTAAGCGGTGTTTTTCACTAACATTCGAGCCCGTAGTGATCGGCACGGCAGTGTGATGGCTTATATTGTGTACCGACACACTACCAACCACTACATCTAGACTGTGGAATTTACCGTTGCGGCCGCGGTCGTGATACTACCCATCAAGACTTGTCGTTAGGGTCTATAAGGCGCACCACATCAGCAGGGGTTTCAACGCGACGTGCAGCTGGTCTAGACACTCGCGTCGAGAGAGGCGCTGGTGTGTCCCCTGGTCGCTCATCAGAAAAACCGCAGTCTATGCAGGACCTTGTCACGCCATCGCCACTGACTACAATTCGGTCCATGACGCCGCATCGAGGACAGACGGCGCCAGCAATAAAACGCCTAGGCTGGTTGTTTTCCTTTTCAGTCATGGCAAACGTTTCCGGTATTAATGTCTAATGGAGCGCAAATTCGTCCTGTATTTTAAAAGACTTACGAGGGATTCAACATGCGAACGGTTTCTTACCGAGCAGAAGACAATATCAGAAACTGGCGTGGAACCCAGCCACGCATTGGGGCTAGGGTGATGGTCGACCCAAGTGCCGTCGTGCTTGGCGACATTACATTGGGGGACGACGTTAGTATTTGGGGGAATTGCTCAATACGTGCCGACATGCACCGGATCAGCATTGGTGACAACACGAATATTCAAGATAACTCGGTGCTGCATATAACCCACGCGGGAGACTTCAACCCCGATGGATACCCCCTGATCATCGGTAATCAGGTGACTGTAGGGCACAGAGCCGTCCTGCACGGCTGCACCCTTGGCAATCGCGTCTTGGTCGGCATGGGGGCGATTGTCATGGACGGTGCGGTTGTTGAGGATGAGGTAATGATTGCGGGAGGGGCGCTAGTCACCCCCGGTAAACAACTAGAAAGCGGTTGGCTTTATGGCGGCAGCCCTGCGAAGCCCATGCGGAAAATAACCGAGAAAGAACGCGGCTTTTTATCTTATAGCGCCGAAAACTACGCTCGACTGAAGCAACAGTACCTTGACGATACAGTATCCGTTTGAGTATTCAGCTGTTAGCCCGCCATCAGCCCGTGGCGCAACCCACTAATCACCGCTTCTGTGCCGGGGCGCTGCCCTCGCCAGAGGTAGTAACTTTCAGCTGCTTGCTCGACCAACATACCTAGACCGTCCGCGATTGCCCATGCCGCCTGTGCCGCCGACCATCGCATAAAAGCCGTGGGTTCTGCCGCATAAACCAGGTCATAACAACAGCATTTGGGCGCCAACTGAATATCAGCCAAGTCTGGCATTTCATTGGCTAAGCTGGCGCTGGTAGCGTTGATCACAAGATCAAATACACCTCCCGCCGCGGCTTCAAGGCCACCTGCCGCTAAGGTTAGTTCGGTGCTGGAAAATCTGTGAGCCAATTCTGCAGCTCGATCAGCCGTACGATTTACGATCGTCAATGACCCTAGTCGCTCACTCAACAACGGGTGAACAATTCCCCTCACCGCGCCGCCGGCACCAATGATTAGCGTTCGACGCCCCTGCAACTGCCAGCCGAGATTTGCCACCATATCCCGAACCATTCCAACCCCATCTGTATTAGCGGCATGCAAGCCACCCTCACGCTGAGGTACCAAACAATTTGACGCCCCGGCTCGCTGCGCGGCAGCGCTTGCGGAATCGGCCAGTGCAAAGGCGCGCTCTTTGAAGGGCACGGTGATATTGAGGCCCAACCCACCGTGTTGGAAAAATCCGCGAACCTTTTCTTCAAACTGTTCGTGTTCAACCCGCACAGCACGATAACTCAAAGACTCTTCGAGCTGCTGTGCGAAGGCTTGATGAATAGCCGGAGACTTTGACTGTTTAATCGGATTACCAAAAACAGCGTAGTTGGCTTGCGGGGTAATCAAGAAGGCGCTCCCGCTTTATCAGCAGACATCCAATCCCGGGGCACCAAAAAATAATCCGTTAAATCGGCCTCGGGGCTTTTAGGCTCGGCCTTATGCCCATACTCCCATCGCACCAATGGCGGTAAAGACATCAAAATAGACTCTGTACGGCCATTAGACTGCAGCCCAAATAAAGTTCCGCGATCATAAACAAGATTGAATTCAACGTAACGGCCACGGCGATACAGCTGCCACTGGCGCTCACGCTCGCCCCAGAATTCATCCTTTCTACGCTCTACAATGGGCACATAACCCTCGAGAAAGTGGTCGCCTACATTGCGCATAAACGAAAAGGTCTTATCAAAGCCCCATTCGTTGAGATCATCAAAAAAAAGCCCTCCGACACCCCGGGGCTCATTGCGGTGTTTTAGATGAAAATACTCATCACACCACGCCTTATACTTAGGATAAACCTCAGGTCCATAAGGCTCACAGGCTGCTGCCGCTGTTTGGTGCCAGTGAACGGCATCATCAAAAAAGCCATAATATGGGGTCAGATCAAAACCACCACCCATCCACCAAATTGGCTCCTTTCCTGGCTGCTCAGCCACAAACAAGCGAACGTTGGCATGGGCTGTCGGGACGTAAGGGTTGTGCGGGTGAATCACCAGAGAGACACCCATCGCCTGAAAACTACGTCCAGCTAATTGCGGTCGAACAGCTGTGGCAGAGCCGGGCAAACTTTCGCCTCTCACATGCGAAAAATTGACCCCCGCCTTTTCAAAAACTGCACCCTCAGCAAGTACACGACTGACCCCACCACCACCCTCAGGGCGGTCCCAGGTTTCTTCCTCAAAGGATCCCGACCCATCAATAGTCGTTAACCGGTCACAAATACTCTTTTGCAGACTTCTCAGATACTGCTCAACCGCATTGATGTCCATACCTACCCCATTTGTTGTAGCGTGCAAATGCTAACGTCACCCGCACTATTTAATGCCTGTTCAAGCACGCAGAACCTCGCCGGTTCCGACCCTACGTATTGTTGATGGTGACGCCTCTAAATCAACAACGCCGGGCGCCCGCACCAAACCCCTGCCGAAATAACGCACCACCTGAAAACTATGGCGCGCCGGCTGCGCCCCTGCTGGATTAGCAGATGTAGACACCACGGGTCTGCCCAGGCGATAACTCAGCAGAGCCAAAGCTGGCGCACTGGTCACACGAATAGCTATTTCATCGCTTTCACCCGTAATCCAGTCGGGATACAAACCGCGATTAGGAACCAGCCATGTGTTAGGTCCTGGCCAACTAAGTTCCAGCTCATTGCGCTGCGCAGAATCTAAAGGCTTTAACAGAGGGCCCAACATCGTGCTCGATGCTGCCACGATAATCAGGCCCTTCGAAATAGGGCGATGCTTCATCGCTAACAACTGCAACACCGCATCCTCCGAAAGCGGGTCGCAGGTAAGACCCCAGACCGCCTCTGCAGGGCATGCGACCACACCCTCCTGCTCAACCTGCTGGACCACTTCATTCATGCGCTGTGCTGGTAACTTCACGGATGCCTCACCGCTCTTAAACCCGCAGAAGTCTGCTCTACATAACCTTGAAGCTCAAGCTGTGTCACCATTGCCAACAACTGCCTAGAAGAACACTGCAGTGCCGAGGCAAGGGAAGCCAAGTCATGTTCACCATCACCTAGCAGAGTTAGAAGTTGACGTTTAGCGGGTTCGAGTGGCGCCAACGATACTGTTTCACCGGCATTTGATGAATAATCGAGGGCGTCAGCCGTCAATTCTGCCCACCCCGATAAATGCACCGCAAGGTGCTCAATAACGGCAGCTGGCGTGTCAATAAGCTGGGCGCCCTGAGATAAAAGACGCAAACAACCAGCACCGCCTCTATGAAACAGCGACCATGGTGCTGCAAATACCTCTCTACCCTGCTCCACCGCCGCATTAGCTGTAATCAAGGAACCGCTAGGATGTCCGGCTTCTATAACTACCGTGGCAAGACAGAGCCCAGACAAAGTTCGGTTACGCCGTGGAAAATGCCCTCGATGGGGAACCACCCCCGGACAGAACTCGCTAAGCAACGCACCCTGAGCTGCCACTTCTTCTGCCAGCCGGTAATGTTCACTGGGATATATGCGATCCATGCCTGTGGCCATAACCGCGAGAGTTTGGCCACCACTGCGCAAAGCACCGCGGTGAGCGGCGGCATCAATGCCACGAGCCAAGCCGCTGACCACAAGAAATCCAGCCGCCGCCAACTGATAGCCCATCTGATCAGCCAATTTCAAGCCATCTCGAGACGGGCGTCGAGTACCAACAATGGCAATTGCAGGACGGCTTAAACAATTGATATCGCCACTAACAAACAGCGCAAGGGGAGCATCAGATAGTCCGCTCAGTAACGGCGGATACACATCGCAGCCTGAGGATTGCCTGCCCCAATGAAGTAGATGACAAGCCAATAAAGGCTTTAACCTCGCAACCTGCCGGCTTTTCGATACCCTCAACGAGGCCCGAAGTTCCGCGCCGTCAAAAGGCCATGTGCCATGGGGCTCCAATAGCTGAGGCGGCGTAAAACCCTGAGCCAACAGTTTTCGTTTTGAAGCACGATCTAGCATTTTTGTGGCGAGAAACTCAAACCACAGCTGATCAGCTGCCGCATTCCGTGCGAGCACGTAAGACATACCGCTCTTCCCTGAGCCTATGAATCGTCCATCTTTTTAAGGGCAGTCCTACCTATGGGTAGTCCTGCCCGTGGAATCGCTAAACTCAAGGATTCCGTATTTTATCGCCAACAGCCAGAGGCCGCGTTGCCGTGAGCACCAGCCCAAAGCTAGCCTTTTCATAGACAGCAAATACCATCAAAACACCAGCCCTCACGTCGGGCAATGCCACCATTTCTTGCTTAACAGGGTCCTGAACGATCTCGCCGGTCTGGTAAATCGCAAACACATCGCCAACCATCACTGCTTCGCGATCACCGCGGTTGATGGTAACTATGCTCATAGGGCCAATTTGAGTTACGCCAGAATTTACAGCGACCATAAACCCGTTTTCGATTTCAACGCCTGGAGATTTGGGCTGAAAAAACGCATCCATAATGCCTGCCTGCAGGGGAATCAGCCGATCGCCTATACGGATTTCTTCCGTCATACGCGTAATCTCAAATTCCTTAACGGCATCGGAAGAACCCTCTGTGCCACCAGAGGTCAGCGAGGCACTGCCAATATCCAAAGCCGTAATACCCAAAACCTCCTGAGTCGTTGGATCTATGACTGGGCTACCTTCTCGGATAATGCCAAAAACCTGATCCCCGCTGGCGACAGGCCCACGCACATAAATACGGTCACCCAAGCCACTAATAATGCGCTGGGCATCCCCTGCGATAACATAGGGTAAATCTGAGAAAGCACCAGATACGAGAATTCGATTATTCCTCAGAAACGGGTCGATCTGATCACGGGGAATAGGCGGTATTGCGGTATCGAGCGACTGACTGCGAACGTTAGGAGAAAGCTTGAGGCCCCCTCGACTCGACAGACCCAACCGAGGACGTCCTCCCTCCCAACGCAGGGCCAACACGTCTCCCGGGTAAATACGGTGGGGATTATCAAGCTGTGGATTAGTGTCCCACAGTTCAGGCCAGCGCCAAGCTTCCTGCAAATAAACACCACTGATTCCCCACAGCGTATCGCCTTGCTGCACCACATAATTCAAAGGGACATCATTATTCAACGCTGGGGAATTTGATGGCGGTGGCTGCGCTACCGATACCACCGAGACAAACACAAAGAAAAAACCCCACAAAAACCGCAGGCCTGCAAACTTAGATAAGAAGCGTCTTCCTCCTCCTACCAAAGATCGATTCACCATCTGGCTGCCCTCTATGTTTGTTGCTGTGTCTATTGCGTTCACTACCATCATCGGCGATCAATCGTCCGGTTACACAAGTGCATAGTTACACAAGTGCATAATTTGTTCGTTAGGACGAAAGCCCCTCACTGACGCTATAATATAAGTCTGATCCGCCGGATAAGCACTGGCAAGCGCAAATGCTGCCATCTTATACCCTTACACACCACTGCAAAGTCACGGCCCTTACCATGGCAATACTGTCGATTCTTGAATTTCCAGACCCAAGACTACGTACCATTGCTGTACCTGTCACACACGTCGATGCCCGGGTGCAGCGGCTAACCGATGATATGCTTGAAACGATGTACGACGCCCCAGGAATTGGGCTGGCAGCAACACAAGTTGATGTCCACGAGCGCGTTATTGTTATAGATATCTCAGAAAACAAAGACCAACCACAGATTTTTATTAATCCGGTGGTGGAAGCTCTCGATCAAACTCTCGGCGAATACGATGAAGGGTGCCTTTCAGTGCCCGGTTTTTACGAGACTATTCGGCGCCCCGAACGTATTCGAGTCACCGCAAAAGACCGTGACGGTGAACTATTTTCCCGAGAACTTGATGGCCTTTTGGCCATCTGCTTGCAACATGAAATCGATCACCTCGAGGGAAAGCTTTTCGTGGACTACCTCTCACCGCTGAAGCGACAGCGAATTCGAGGCAAACTCGAAAAGGCTCAGCGCCAGCGTGACTAAAATATGAGCGCCTCAAGGCGGGTAGTTTTTGCTGGCACACCTGAATTCGCTGCGGCCCATCTCGATGCCCTAGTCGCTGCGGGCCATGATGTTTGCGCGGTACTAACCCAACCCGATCGGCCCGCAGGTCGGGGAAAACAGATACAGACCTCTGCTGTAAAGCGCCTTGCCCAAACCAACGAAATTCCCGTGCTGCAACCCGCTTCGCTGCGAACCCCAGAAAGCCACGCTTTATTGGAGGCGCTAAATGCCGAGATTATGGTGGTCGTGGCCTATGGACTGATTCTGCCGCAATCGATTCTCAATATTCCCAAACATGGCTGCCTGAATGTTCACGCTTCATTACTTCCACGCTGGCGTGGCGCCGCACCCATACAACGCGCTATTGAAGCAGGGGACGCCCACACGGGTATAACCATCATGCAAATGGACGCCGGACTCGATACAGGCGCCATGGTTGCGACAGGTATACTCGACATAACAGCCTCAGAAACCAGCGGCACACTTCATGACAGGCTGATCGAAGTGGGCCCCGGGCTGTTACTTGAGGTCCTTGAAGACTTGCCACACCGCCTGGCTCAGGCCACGCCTCAAGAAGACGGCGACGCCATCTATGCCGCTAAAATCACCAAGCAAGAAGCACAGCTCGATTGGGCGCTCGATGCAAAAGCCCTGTCTCGAAAGGTCCGAGCGTTTAACCCCACGTCGGTCTGCTTCAGTTATTTGGGAAATGAACGCCTGAAAATATGGCAGGCCAGCGCGCTGCCAACGCCGCATAACCGCGCTCCTGGGCATATTATCGAATCTGGCCCAGAGGGTATTGTTGTTGCCTGCGGCATCGGCGCCCTTAACATTACAGTTGCACAGTTTCCCGGAGCCAAAGCCCTGCCCGTCGTAGATTTATTGAATGGCCGAAGCCACCAACTCGCCAAAAACCAGCAATTCACGCCCCCTGGCAATCCAATTTGAAAGCCAGGTTAACAAGTCGAGCAATCGCGGCACGAATACTGGCAGCCGTATATAACGGGGAATCTCTCGTCAGGGCACTGCCCAAGGGGCTCGAACCACTTAGCCTTGAAAATAGGCCGCTCGTTCAGGAGTTGGTCTACGGCACCCTGCGAGAATGGCCGCGGCTAGAAGGCATTGCCCTGCAGTTGCTGCGCAAACCGCCTCGTGCCAAAGACGCCGACGTTCTCTGCCTCATTCTCACCGGTATTCACCAACTATCAGGCCTCAACGTACCCTCGCATGCTGCTGTTGGCGAAACTGTTGAAGCCGCCAAAAGCCTTGGGAAATCATGGGCGGCAGGGCTCATCAATGGCTGTCTGCGCAATTACCAGCGACAAAAAGGTGCGCTTGAAGATCAACTTACAGAGAGCCAAAGCAACGCATTACCCGATTGGCTTTGGCAAGCCATCTGCAAGCAATGGCCAGATCAGGCCAGTGAAATTGCCGGTGCAAGCCGCGAACATCCCCCCATGACGCTTCGAGTTAACCTGCAGCGGGGGTCTAGAGCAGATTACGTGTCTACATTGCAAAATGCTGACATTCCAGTAGCCATCAATCCCCATATTGCCACTGCAATAACGTTACAAACTCCCAGGCCCGTGTCGAGTATTCCAGGTTTCCTTGAGGGGTGGAGCTCTGTTCAAGATGCTTCAGCTCAATTGGCCGCACAGTTTTTACAGCCAAATAATGATGAGTCTATTTTCGATGCCTGCGCTGCACCAGGTGGTAAAACCTGCCACGTACTTGAGTGTGCACCCAAAGCAAAGGTGCTAGCGGCAGATATCAGTGACCAACGCCTTGAGAGCTTACAAGAGAACAGTACTCGCCTTAATTTGCCCCTAGATGTAAAAGTGGTAGATGCCACCCAGGCAAGCGTGACCTTAGGCCCTAGACAATTTGACGCCATTCTTGCAGACGTACCCTGCTCGGCCACTGGAGTAATTCGAAGAAATCCAGACATTAAAATCACCCGCAAAGCCGCAGATATCGCAACTTTTCATCAACAACAGCGAGACATTCTGGAAGGGTTGTGGCCTTTGGTGAAACCCGGTGGGCGCCTGTTGTATGTCACTTGCTCATTGCTAGAGGCAGAAAATGATAACGTTATTGAAGCAGCGCAATCACAGCTGCCCCAGTGTGAGGTCATGCCTCTGGCCGGAGGTACGCTTAGATTTAATACCCGCTTTGGTTTGCAAACCTTACCAACGTTAAATAACGGCGATGGGCTATATTTTTCGCTGTTAAAAAAAGTAGTAACTCCTACATGCGCGTAGTTTGCGGTAAAAAACACCATGAAAATCCTGCGCAGTACGTTTAAGGTCGTGTCACCTCCTAAGGAGAGGCCAAACAAACTGTGAAAATTATAATTTTAGGTGCTGGGCAGGTAGGGGGAACGCTAGCTGAACAGCTAGCCGACGAGCAGAACGAAATAACGGTCGTCGACAGTCAAGCAACCACGCTTAGAGCCCTGCAGGAGCGACTCGATATTCGTACGGTGCATGGCGATGCCGCCCATCCCACCACCTTACTCAATGCCGGTGCGGAAAATGCAGACCTGCTCATTGCAGTCACCAACTCAGACGAGATCAATATGACGGCCTGCCAGG
The DNA here is from genome assembly GCA_000169115.1 of marine gamma proteobacterium HTCC2080. Taxonomy (GTDB): domain Bacteria; phylum Pseudomonadota; class Gammaproteobacteria; order Pseudomonadales; family Halieaceae; genus Luminiphilus. Next base: position 194,299 of record AAVV01000003.1, on the reverse strand, counting down.
TCGCCTTCACACTTTATCGAACGCCAAAAAAGATCTCTCGCATACGCAGCTCAGATTATCTCAATAACGCCCAAGCACTGTTTAAAAGTGGCGCCATACCCGTGGACGTAATTATTGGCCCGGAACAACTCGTCACCAGTAACATTCAACAGTTGATTGCCAATCCCGGCTCCTTACAAGTTCTAGATTTTGCAGAGGGCAGGATTCGCCTGGTTGCCGTACGCGCCATCGAAGGCGGGCCTATTGTCGGTCGACAGCTGCAAGAAATTCGCGATCACATGCCCAATATTGATACTCGAGTCGCTGCTATTTTTCGTCATGACTCGCCCCCCATCATTCCAGAGGGGCTAACCGTCGTACAACCCAATGACGAAGTGTTTTTTATTGCGGCACGAGAAAATATTCGTGCAGTTACATCTGAGCTCAGAACCGTCGACGAGCCCTATCGTCGCGTCATGATTGCAGGGGGGGGTAATATCGGCGCCACTTTGGCAAGCCGCCTTGAGCGCAACTACCAAGTGAAAGTTTTGGAGCTGAGCTACGATCGCTGTCGAGTTCTCTCTGAGATGCTTGAAGAATCTATCGTGCTCCATGGCAGCGCCAATGAACCGTCCCTACTGCTTCAAGAGAATATCGAACAAACAGATGTTTTCTGCGCCCTGACCAACAACGATGAGTCCAACATCATGATGTCGATGCTGGCCAAGCGCTTGGGCGCAAAAAAAGTCATCACATTAATCACTAACGCCGCCTATGCAGACCTCGTAGGAGAAGAAATCGATATTGCGATCTCGCCACAGCAAATCACCATTGGTAGCCTGCTAACCCATATCAGACGCGGTGATATCAGCAATGTGCACTCCCTTCGCCGTGGCGCAGCAGAGGCCATTGAGCTAATAGCACATGGTGATGCGCGCACCTCAAAGGTCATTGGCAAACGCCTTGATGAGATCGAACTGCCTCAAGGGGTCACCGTCGGGGCTATATTGCGCGGTACAGACGTAGTTATTGCCCACAGCCACATTACGGTAGAACCTGATGACCATGTGATTTTGTTCCTGACCGATAGAAATCGAATCGCGGAAGTCGAACGTTTGTTCGCCCCTGGTTTTGGTTTTTTCTGATGCATCTGCCCGTATCCCTGCGCATCATTGGCGTGTTGCTGATGCTTTTCAGCACCGCCATGTTGCCACCTATGATCTTGGGCCTATTAGATGACGACGGATCAGCGCATGCTTTTGCCATAGCTTTTGGCATAAACCTGCTTGCCGGTGTAGTCCTGTGGTTGCCGGCAAGAAATGCCCGTAGAGACCTTCGTATTCGCGACGGTTTTCTAGTAACTGCATTATTTTGGATTGTACTTGGCGCCTTTGGTTCGGTGCCTTTTCTCACCAGTGACGCAGTGCCACTTTCTCTTGCCGACGCGTTATTTGAATCTGTATCCGGCCTCACAACAACCGGTGCAACAGTTATTGCCGGCCTCGACGATTTACCGCGATCCCTGTTGCTTTATCGGCAACAACTGCAATGGCTGGGAGGAATAGGCATCATTGTTTTAGCGGTTGCGATCCTCCCCATGCTGGGCATTGGCGGTATGCAATTGTACCGCGCCGAAAGTACGGGCCCTGCCAAAGACCGCAAGCTCACCCCTAGAATCACCGGTACGGCTAAAGCCTTATTTGGAATTTACTTAGGGCTTACCACAGCGTGTGCTGCCGCCTATTGGCTAGCTGGTATGTCTTTTTTCGATGCCATTTGTCACGCGTTTTCAACCATTGCTATCGGTGGCTTCTCTACACACGATGCCAGCATGGGGTTTTTCCAAAGCGAGCTTATTCTTTTGATCTGCACGTTTTTTATGGCGGCTTCCGCCATTAATTTTGGCTTGCACTTTATTGCCTTGCAGCGGCGCAGCCTGGAAATTTACCAGCGTGATTCAGAAACCCGTTTCTTCAGTAGTGTCATTGGCATAGCCATCGTGATCACCTGCTTAACTTTGCTGGTCACCCAAACATTGTCACCCAGTGAAAGCCTAATTCACGGTATGTTTCAGACGGTCTCAATTGCCACAACAACGGGGTTCACCACCCAGGACTTTTCCTTGTGGCCTCATTTCTTACCTGTTTTATTGCTTATCCTGTCATTTATGGGGGGCTGCGCTGGCTCAACTGGTGGGGGCCTCAAGGCCATGCGACTGCTGCTGATTTTTCGCCAAGGCATGCGTGAGCTAAAGCAGCTATTACACCCTAACGCCATCATCCCGTTGAAATTAGACGCCCGGCGGGTTCAGCCATCGGTCGTCAGTGCGGTTTGGAGTTTTTACGCCGTTTACATGGTGTGCATGGTCACTATCATGCTGTTGATGCTGGCCACCGGACTAGATTTTACCTCAGCATTCTCAGCAACCACTGCTGCAATGAACAACCTTGGGCCCGGGCTGGGTAGCGTAGCCGCTAATTACGCGATGGTCAGTGAAATTGGGAAAGTCATTCTTTGTGGCGCGATGCTTTTGGGAAGACTCGAGGTTTTCACCCTGCTGGTTCTATTCACCCCCGCCTTCTGGCGGCCATAGGGGAATATTTATTTCATTCCTCGAGCCGATTTTATGACCTCGTAAGCTGTTGATATTTCCTGAGACCGAGCAGTGCCCAGCTTAACCATTTCATCAGGAACACCCTTGGCGATTAATTTGTCAGGATGGTTCTCGCTCATCAACCGACGGTAACTCTTCTTAATGACCTCGTTGGAGTCAGAAGCACTGACCCCCAGCGCCTGATAAGCATCGTTTATACGGTCACGGGGTGCCGGGGTCCCCGTGCTATACCCAGCTCCGCCACCGGTGTGGAAACGCGACTGTGCCACCAGCATCGCCACCACCCTATCAACAGCTTGTGTCGGCATACCCAGCAAGCTCGCAATATGGTGCAATGCGGCCCGCTCGGGTTCAGCCAACTCTCCGTCAGCCAAAGCCATGCTCGCGAGAAAAGCAAACAGCGTTTGTTGAACTTGTCGCCGTTGTCCAACTCTTGCGGCAAAGGCCGTTACTGTCGAGTCAGGATCAAAACCGGGCTCGGCGCCTTCACGAAAGTGCTGTATTGCAGAACTTCTTTGGGTGGGATTAAGCCGCAGCTGCCGAAACATTGCTTCGGCCTGAGCAATCTCTGCCTCACTAACCCGACCATCGGACTTAGCGACATAACCCAACAAGGTAAATGTCGTATCGAAAAACTGCTTCTGACTGCGAGCAAGATTGTCAGGGCTAGCCGCTTGAAGCGCCTGCCAAAGTCCCCGGTCAAAGGCGTGTCCAATAGCAATACCAAACAGTAGACCGACAATACCGAGGGTAAAGAAACCGATCAGGCCGGCGACGAGCTTTCCCATTATTTTGTTCAAAAATACTGCTCCGGTTTAATCTCAAATCGTGCCCGAGGAACTTTTAAGTTTTGATAATGATCAATGCCATTATCCGGACGACAACGAAATCGTTTGTAAGACCATTGATATTGCTCGTCGTAGCCCTTCAGTAACTCAGCAACAGCGTTATTCATAGCCGTTAATGCAGCGATCTCGTCATCCCCGTAGACCTCAGCGGGCGCCGCTTTATAGAGCACTTTAAAACCACCCGCAGTCCTCAAAGCCACGCCCATAAAAGCCTGAGCGTTGGAGCGCTTAATAAGGTTACAACCCAGACTAGCCGTGCCGCAGTCAACCCCCATAAAGGGGACGTTTAGCCCTCCCGAAGCAGAAGCGGGAACTTGATCAGGAAGAATGCCTGAAATACCGCCCTGTCGCACACAGCGCACTAAGGTTGCCAAACCTCGGGCATTTGTTGGAACAAGCTCTCCGCCACTGCGTTCCCGGGCGCTCTTAACTAAATCGCCTATGCCAGCAATTTTTGGGGGCTCAAACAAAGCCACTGTATTACCCAATGTAGCAAGATGAAGACCGAGAACCTCCCAATTACCAAGGTGGGGTCCCAAAACGATAACGCCACGGCCCGAAGCCAACGCCGCTTGAACAGATTCGGCACCATCACTACTTTCGATCAGTGAAGACGTGTGGGCCCAGGGAGCTTGCCAAACATGCCCCATCTCACCGGCCAGGGCACCGGTTTCACGTAAAATTTCTCGCACCAAAATGTTTTGAGATGCTGAACTTAACTCAGGATAGGCAAGAGCAATATTTCGTTCTGTCACGCGACGGCTACGCCCATCCCAATAATAGACAATCTGGCCCAATCCACGCCCTATTGTTCGCACCCAAGTTATAGGTAGCCAATAACTCAGCCTCAATACCCACCTTAAAAAGTGGGTGACCGACTGATTGCGTAACGTCTGTGTGTTAAGTGAAGACAAAAAATAGCTGCTCGAAAATACCAATGCGTATTATGCCCTTCCTATCACAGGTATAATCAAGCGCTGACACATTTATCGGACCTCACAGTGATTCCCGAGACCTTTCAAGAACTCATTCTGCGATTACAGACCTTCTGGGGCAGCCATGGCTGCGTAGTCTTACAGCCGTTAGATATGGAGGTGGGGGCTGGTACGTTCCACCCGGCCACTTTTTTACGTGCTATTGGGCCCGAAAATTGGAATGCAGCCTACGTGCAGCCGAGTAGAAGACCGGCCGATGGTCGCTATGGCGAAAACCCCAACAGATTACAGCACTACTATCAGTTTCAAGTCGTGATGAAACCCAGTCCCAGTAACTTTCAAGACCTGTACTTAGAGAGCCTTCGTGAACTAGGACTGGACACGTTGCAACACGACGTGCGTTTTGTTGAAGACAATTGGGAGTCCCCAACCTTAGGTGCTTGGGGTTTAGGCTGGGAAGTGTGGCTCAACGGCATGGAAGTTTCACAGTTCACCTATTTTCAGCAGGCAGGGGGCCTAGAATGCTTTCCTGTAACGGGGGAAATCACCTACGGTCTCGAGCGCATTGCCATGTACCTCCAAGATGTCGATTCTGTGTATGACCTGGTTTGGGCAAAAACTCCCGCAGGTCCAGTGACTTATGGCGACGTTTTTCATCAAAATGAAGTGGAGATGTCGACCTACAACTTTCAAGAAGCCGACACAGAAGCTTTATTCAGAGCTTTTGACTTCTGCGAGCACGAGGCCACGCGTTTGGTCGAATGTAAACTACCATTACCCGCCTACGAGCAGGTTATGAAAGCGTCTCACGCCTTCAACTTGTTAGATGCTCGGCATGCCATAGGGGTGACAGAACGCCAAAGGTACATCCTTAGGGTAAGGAGTTTAGCTAAGGCAGCGGCTCAGAGTTACTTCGATTCCCGGGCGGCCCTTGGCTTCCCCCAAGCAGACCCAGACCTTCGGGAACGCGCACTGGAGGGTCAATCATGACCCAGACAAATGCGGATCTGTTATTTGAATTGGGTACTGAGGAACTTCCTGCCGGCCCCCTTGCCACCATGGCTGAAGCGCTGGGAAGCAGCATTTTAGACGGCCTCACCCACCACGGACTTGAATATGGCAGCAGCAAAATATTTGCTACTCCACGCCGGCTGGCTGTGTTGGTCGCTGGCGTTAGTCTCGTGGCCCCTGATAAAACGGTCGAAGCACTAGGGCCTCCAGTAACTGCAGCCCGTGATAAACAGGGAGATTGGACCCCAGCTGCCTTGGGGTTTGCCAAGAAACAGGGCGTCGACGTAACCGATCTAACAGTCATTGAGGCTAGTAAAGGAGACCGTCTAGGCGTTCGTCGAACTGAAAGTGGGGCTCGCGCCGTCGCAGTATTGCCAGAAATCTTGGCAAACGCCGTCGCTAGCATTCCAGTAACGAAACGTATGCGCTGGGGACGAGAACGCCACGAATTTCTGCGACCCATTCAGTGGGTATTAGCACTGTTGGACACCCAAGTTATTGATGTTGTAATTATGGGCATAACGTCAGACCGTCAGACTCTGGGACACAGGTTTCACCACCGAGAGGCCATCACTTTGGCATCTCCTGCAAAATACGAAGAGACGCTATTAGCTGCTTACGTACTCGCTGATTTTGATCTGCGGCGCGAACGTATCAGGTCTCAGGTGGTTGCAATTGCCGATGGTCTTCAGGCCAACGCAGTGATTGATGAAACCCTGCTAAACGAGGTTACCGGGTTAGTAGAGTGGCCCGTGGCGCTACAGGGAAGTTTTGATCCTGCCTTCTTAGAGGTTCCAGCCGGAGCGGTTATCTCCTCAATGAAAGAACATCAAAAATACTTTCATCTGGTTTCAAACGAGGGCGACCTTCTACCGTTATTTATCACGATATCCAACATCGAAAGCAACCGCCCTGCTTCTGTAATCGCAGGCAACGAAAGGGTCATCCGACCAAGACTCAGTGATGCTGCGTTCTTCTTTGAAACAGATAAAGCAACACCACTAGCCGATCGAGGCTCACGACTTGAAGGTATTGTTTTCCAACAAAAACTGGGAAGTGTCGCAGACAAGACGCGACGCATTGTTGCCCTCAGTAGCTGGATAGCTGAGGCGCTCGGTGCGGATATTGGCGTAACCCAAAAGGCCGCCACACTGGCTAAATGCGACTTGGTAACCGATTTAGTATTAGAGTTTCCAGACCTTCAAGGAATAGCGGGCGCTCACTACGCTCATCACGATGGTGAATCAGAAAGTGTTGCTTCGGCAATTGAAGAACACTACTGGCCGCGCTTTTCTGGAGATCAACTGCCAAACAGTGCAGAAGCTTCGGCTGTAGCTCTAGCCGATCGCTTAGACACCCTTGTGGGTATTTTTGGTATCGGCCAAGCGCCTACAGGATCTAAAGACCCCTTTGCTTTAAGACGTGGGGCGCTGGCCGTTATACGACTGCTAGTCAACCTAGATTCACCGCTGACCCTCTTAGATTTAGCCCAACGAGCTGTTCGAGAATATCCTGAAAACCTCCTGGATTCCGATACTGCCGCGGCAGTCACTGAATACACTTTGGAACGGTTTAGGTCTTGGTACGATGATCAGAATATCGCCGTTGAAGTGTTGAGAGCAGTGTTGGCCACAGGTATCACTGGCCCAGCAGAGGTCGACCGAAGGGTGTCGGCCCTGAACGTTTTTGCCGGGACAGAAGCCGCGATAGCATTGGCTGCAGCTAATAAACGCGTCGCGAATATATTAAGCAAGTCCGGTGAAACCCGAGCAGGGACACCCATGCCGAACCTGTTTGATCAGCCAGCTGAAAAGCAACTTTACGAAACTTTAGAGGGGTTAAAAGCTGGGGTCGCAAAGAACATATCAGCGGGGGACTACGCGGCTGCACTGTCGAAATTAGCAACGCTACAAGCTCCTGTTGATAGTTTCTTCGAAGAGGTCATGGTTAATGCCGACGACTCTGCGATCCGAGATAACCGGCACGAACTGCTAGCAGCACTTAGAAACGCTTTTACAGGTATTGCCGACTTCGCCCTGCTGGGTGGGGGAGGTAAATAAACGACCCTCCTGTCGGTCCGAAATAAAGAGAAAAGGTTCGACTTTTTTCTATATTTAATGGTGCTTGTTTGGAATGGCAAATTCGCGCGAGGTCATAAAGTTATGAGTTCATCAGAAGTACCCGCTATTTCTTTATTTACCTTTCCACCCACCTTCGGCCTGCGCAATGTCAGCCCCTTTTGTCTGCGGGTGGAAATGGCGCTGGTGCATCTTGATATTCCCTTTGACGTCGTTTTAGAGAGTAATCCAGCTAAAGGTCCTAAAAAGAAGCTGCCCTTTATTATCAGCAATAATGAAGTTATTGATGATTCTGAACTTATTTACTTGCACCTTGATCAACTCACTGGTGGAAGATTATTTAAGGGGCTTAGCCCGGCTGACTATGGGATGGGATGTGCATTTACCCGCCTCGTTGATGATCACCTGTACTGGCTGGTTGTGGCGAGCCGATGGTTGGACGACGACTGGTTTCCTAATGTCTACGAAGGGTTTTTTGGTTCATTTCCACCTGTTATACGCAATTTGATCAGCACCTTGGCGCGACGACAAATGCGTAAAACCCTGGACTTGCAGGGCTTAGGTAGACACAGCTTAAAGCAGCAAAAAGAGTTCGCCAGGCGAGACCTTCAGGCACTCGCTAACGTATTGACGAATTCTCGGTACATTGTGGGAGACAAACTTTCGGTGTTTGATTTCTCAATAACGAGTATGTTGAGCGGGCTGCTAGACAATGTGCCTAGCACCTGGATGACCGCAATAGGGCAAGAGTTTCCTGAACTTCAGCATTACGCCGAAAGGATACAATCCGAAGTCGGTGTTTACGGTCGCGCCCAACCTTAGCTACCCCTAAGATTTTGACGCCTTTCAGCCTGCAGCGGTGAGTAGAGCCTATCTACCCAGGGCATATTTTTTAAAAATCGAGATTTTCCACCGCCAGTGCGTTTTCTTCGATAAATTCGCGCCGAGGCTCAACATCGTCGCCCATCAAGGTCGTAAACATTTGGTCGGCCAAAATCGCGTCCTCAATAGTGACCTTCAACATTCGTCGTACATCGGGATCCATTGTAGTTTCCCATAACTGCCCCGGGTTCATTTCTCCCAGGCCTTTGTAACGCTGTACCGCTGTACCTTTACGAGCCTCTTGAAGCAGCCAGCCCAAACCGGCAGCGAACTCCTGCGTCTGGAACTGCTTCTCACCACGCTTGAAGTAACCACTTACTTCTATCAAACCCCTTATTTTGTTGCCACATTCAACCAGGGTTGCGTAGTCTTTACTCGCAAAAAATGAGCGCCCTAAAATAATCTCTGTAGCAATACTATGGGATATCTGTGTCACGACAGGATACCAATGACCACGCTCTGGATCTTGACGAAGCTCCGCCGAGAAATTTTGTGCCTTGTCACTGACGGTTTGTAAGCGCTCACTTAGTTCATCACAAAAGGATTGCATGGTGGGTTGGTCACCCATTGCGTCGACGTCTAGAGGCGCAATGAAGGGTAACTGCCACAGCACCGTCGGTGCATAAACCCTGCACAACCTGTTTATTACTCCTTCAGCAGCGTGATATGTCTTAACCAAAGCCTCAAGACCCTCCCCGGTGATGGGAGGAGCATCTTGGTTAACATACAAGGCAGCTCCCTCTAGGGCGTTTTGGGTTAAGTAGTTGTCAAAAGCCGCCTCATCTTTCAGATACTGGCTTTGTTTTCCCCGAGTCAGCTTATAAAGTGGCGGCTGCGCAATATAAACGTGACCGCGATCAATTAATTCGCGCATTTGGCGAAAAAAGAAGGTCAACAACAACGTCCTAATGTGAGAACCGTCAACATCAGCATCGGTCATGATAATAATATTGTGATAACGGAGTTTATCGGGGTTAAATTCTGTTTTACCGATACCACAACCCAAAGCAGTGACAATATTTCCAACCTCTGCTGAGCCTAACATTTTGTCAAACCGAGCCCGTTCTACATTAAGAATTTTGCCTTTCAAGGGAAGAATAGCCTGAAACTTACGGTTTCTTCCTTGTTTGGCAGAACCACCAGCAGAGTCACCCTCCACTAAGTACAGCTCGCACAGCGCTGGATCACGCTCCTGACAATCGGCTAGCTTTCCCGGCAATCCGGCAATATCGAGGGCACCTTTGCGGCGAGTCATATCCCGAGCTTTTCGGGCTGCCTCTCTAGCGCGGGCAGCATCGATCATTTTGCCCACCACCAACTTAGCGTCTTGAGGGTTTTCTAACAGATACTCGCCGAATATTTTACCCAAAGACTGTTCAACCGCTGGTTTCACTTCACTAGAAACCAATTTATCTTTGGTTTGAGAAGAAAACTTTGGATCTGGAACTTTCACCGAGACAATGGCTGTTAACCCCTCACGGGCGTCATCGCCAGTGGTGTTAACTTTCGCCTTTTTTGCCAGAGACTCTTTTTCGATGTAGTTATTTAATGTACGGGTTAGCGCTGCTCTAAATCCTGCGAGGTGTGTACCGCCGTCACGCTGCGGAATATTGTTGGTGTAACAAAGAATATTTTCCTGAAAACTATCATTCCACTGCAGCGCAACCTCAACACCCACATCGCCGTCGGCGATGGTTTCGCAGTGAAACACTTTGTTAATCGTGTTCTTACCCTTGTTTAGGAACTCAACAAAAGCGTTTAAACCACCATCGTAGGCGTAGGTCTCAGTTCTTGCACTGCGCTCATCTGTAAGCTCAATACACACGCCGCTGTTTAAAAATGCGAGCTCACGCAGGCGCTTTCCCAAAATATCAAAGTGAAACTCGATATTTGTAAACGTTTCTGCAGAGGGCTTAAAGCGCACTGATGTGCCGGTACTTTCGGTTTCACCGACCACAGCAAGCGGCGCGACAGGCACCCCATGTTTATAAACCTGTTCGTGCAACTCGCCTTGACGTCGGATTGTAAGTTGCAAATGTTCAGAGAGCGCATTTACGACGGAAACACCCACCCCGTGCAAACCACCTGAAACTTTGTAAGTGTTGTCATCAAACTTTCCACCCGCGTGCAGCACCGTCATGATAACTTCGGCTGCAGAAACACCCTCTTCGTGCATCTCAGTGGGAATGCCACGACCGTCATCCCCAACACTGACAGATTCATCGGGGTGAATAACAACGCTTATCTTACTGCAGTGGCCTGCAAGAGCCTCATCAATTGAGTTATCGACCAACTCAAAAACCATGTGATGCAGGCCGGTGCCATCGTCAGTATCACCGATATACATGCCAGGACGCTTACGAACAGCATCTAACCCTTTAAGCACCTTAATGCTATCTGAGTCGTAATTGCCGCTGCCTTGTGTCGAGTTATCTGTCATTATTTATTCCGTTTTCGCGTTTTATGGTGCTTCTGTGCCGTCAACATCGTTGGCCACCTTCGACACGCACCCTTGTTCCACGTGGAACACAGAACTGACATCATGCATCCATGGTCGCTCCTGTGCTAATTCACTCACTGTAGTCAAAACCACCTGTGAGCTCGTTTGTTCCAACATCCGGCACACCTGCAAAGCGTGATGGTCGTCCAGTTCAGCAGTCAAATCATCCACCAGGTATAGCGGCGCTCCACCACCACTCTCAGCCAGAACTCGCCCTTGAGCTAGGCGAAGCGCGATAACAGCCAACTTTAACTGCCCTCTCGAGAACACATCGGACATTGACCGTCCCTGCCATTGCAAACGTAAATCTGCACGATGAGGGCCAACATGTGTAAATCCTTGTGCAATATCCGATTCAGTGCTTCGAGCTAACCCCGCTTCTAACGAGAGACTTGCGTCCCAGCCAAACCTAAAAACCAGCTCGGTATCAGCTAAAGCAGAATTTAACTCCGCTAAAATACTTTTGAAAACCGGCCCTAACCGGGACACCAAACCAACACGGTAATTCGTTAAGTCTGAACCAACCCGAGAAAGTTCCCGCAACCATGGATCCTGTCCCCGCATCATACCACGACGGAGCATTGCATTTCGCTGCTTCAGTACCCGTTGATATCGCCGCCAAACATCCAGAAACCCATGTTCCACGTGGAACAAAGTTCCATCAATAAGTCGCCGTCTAGAGTCGGGGGGACCCGTTATTGTGTCTGTAGATGAAGGGTCAATAATAATCGTTGGCACTTGAGCCGCGAACTCCGCTAGAGAACTCATGGGCTCGCCGTCTAACCGCAGCGTTAGCTCCCCTGTTTTAGATCGCCGGATCCCCAAGGATCGGACCGAACCGCGGTAACGCACTTGAGCCTGAACAATACAATCGTCCCGCCCATGCTGTATTACCGAACGAACCGATGAAGACCGAAATGAGCGCCCCGTCGATAACATCGATAGGGCCTCAACGATACTCGACTTGCCACTGCCATTAGGACCTGAAATAAGGTTGATTTCAGAGCCCATAACCAATCTTTGTGCCGATAAATTGCGCACACCATCTATATAGACAGACTCTAACCTAAAGTTATCATGCAATTTATTCACACCGGTACTGGCACTCAAGCGTTAGCTGAGACCAAAAACCTAGAGTCGCATTGGCATAACCACATAAAGCGAGTCACCCTCATCAGCCTCCTCAAGTAAGGCACTACTTGCTGAGTCAGACAAAGATAAACGAATCTGGTCGCCATCAAGCACTGAAAGCACATCAAGCAAATAACTCACATTGAACCCAACTTCGAGCTCCTCCCCCTGGTATTCAACAGCAACCACCTCTTCCGCTTGCTCCTGCTCAGGGTTATTTGCCGTAATATCCAAAGTATCAGCACTCAGTTTCAACCGGACGCCGCGATACTTTTCATTAGATAAAATGGCTGTTCTGGTAAACGCCTGACGTAGCTCTAGACGCTGACCGATAACCGTTTTATCTGCGGACTTGGGAAGAACACGCTCGTACTCGGGAAACTTGCCATCAACCAATTTAGAGGTGAAGGTAAATTGCTGATTTGCAGCACGTATATGGTTGCTTCCAATAACTAAGCGAATAGATTCATCGGTATCTAATAGCCTCGACAGTTCAAGCACGCCTTTTCGCGGAATTATAATGGCCGCATCACCAGTACTCACGGCCTCATTAGCTGTGCATAGTGCTAAGCGATGACCATCAGTAGCCACCATGCGCAACCTACCCGCCTTTAATTCCAGCAACATGCCGTTTAAATAGTAGCGAACATCCTGCTGCGCCATTGCAAATGCCGTTCGATCAATGAGGCGCTTAACGACTGACTGTGCAACTTCTAATGTTTGGTCTCCAGCACTTTCATCAACCGATGGAAACTCTGTTGCAGGCAAGGTAGACAACGTAAAACGCCCCCGGCCGGCCTTTACCATAGCCTTTCCGGAGTCAACACTAAATTCTATTTGGGAACTATCTGGGAGCGATTTACAAATATCCACCAGTTTTCGAGCTGGGACGGTAATGTCACCATCGACACCTCCGGCTTCCACTTCAACCCGACCAATCAGCTCAACTTCTAAATCTGTGCCCGTAAGCGACAGCTGTGTACCTTCAAGGTTGAGTAAAACATTGCTCAAAATAGGGAGGGTTTGGCGCCTTTCCACCACACCTGCAACCAAGTTGAGGGGTTTTATTAAAGCTTCACGGGATATGCTGAACTTCATGGTCAAACTGCTCCAAAAGAAATGCGCCTAAAACACCTCAAGCAACAACGATCAGGTGGTTAACAAGCGCAATAAATTTTTGTAGTCCTCGCGAATATCAGATGTTGTTTCGCGAAGTTCCTTTATCTTACGACATGCGTGCAGAACTGTCGTGTGGTCTCTTCCGCCAAAAGAATCACCTATCTCCGGCAAGCTGTGATTAGTTAACTCTTTGGATAGGGCCATCGCCACCTGGCGAGGACGAGCGATCGACCGACTGCGACGCTTTGACATTAACTCTGCCAACTTAATTTTGTAGTACTCAGCAACAATACGCTTAATATTATCGAGACTGACCTGCTTATCTTGCAGCGCTAACAGATCCTTCAGGCTTTCTTTTATTAGGTCTATATCAAAAGGCCTGCCGGTAAAGTTTGCACTAGCAATAACTCGCTTCAAAGCACCTTCAAGCTCACGAACATTAGAACGGATCCTTTGAGCAATAAAAAACGCAGCATCATGCGGCAACGTGACTCCAGATTGCTCGGCTTTTTTCATTAGAATCGCAACCCGTGTTTCCAGCTCCGGGGGCTCCACCGCCACCGTCAGCCCCCAGCCAAATCGAGACTTTAAGCGCTCTTCCAGACCGTTTATTTCTTTGGGGTAACGGTCACAGGTCAAAATCATCTGCTGCCCACCCTCTAATAGTGCGTTGAAGGTATGAAAAAACTCCTCCTGAGAGCGGTCTTTATTGGCAAAAAACTGGATATCATCAATCAACAAAGCGTCAACTGACCGGTAGTACCGTTTGAAATCATTAATCGCATTGAGCTGCAGCGCCTTAACCATATCCGCAACAAAGCGTTCTGAGTGCAGATAAACAATCCGCGCATCGGGCTTCTTCCTGCGCAGTGAATTACCCACAGCATGCATCAGATGCGTTTTTCCTAAACCTACACCACCATAAAGAAAAAGCGGGTTGTAAGAGTCTCCTGGATTGTCGGCAACTTGCTGCGCTGCAGCCAAAGCTAACTGATTACTTTTACCCTCCACAAATGAACGGAAGGTATACCCCTCAACCAGATTATGCTGATGACTGGGAACTGTTTGGACAGCGGGTGCCCTGGGCGGCGCAACAAAACGCTCTTTCGCTACTCGAGCAGGAGTTTCGATAGGTTGAGACGCGCACGGAACTGCAGCACCTGCAGTACCGGAAATCGTGCTGGTGGCCGGTGAGACCACAGAAACAGGAGCACCACCCACAACAATGGTAACTTCTGTACTTTGAGCACCCGACTCTGCGAGCACCTCACCTATAAGCACCGAATAACGCTCCTCAACAAAATCTCGAATAAAGCGATTCGGCGCTGCGAGGGTAACCCCCCCTTCGCTTGCATTCGCTTGCAATGGCTTAATCCAGGTGTTGAATTGCTGTGGCGGTAATTCATCCTCAAGGCGACCTAAACACCACTGCCAAGAATCTGTACTAATTGCTCTCAAGGACACACGTTACTCCGAAAAGCGCTAAGAACTGCATGAAGCGCAAAGCGACGAAAAAACCACGCCGTCTGGCACAGTCTAAATTTAAAGTGGTTATACACAGCTAGGGCGCATAATTTGTACTGCGTGACGGGCAAGGGCTGGTTATTAACTATATTGCCAATTGCATGCCGACAAAACAACGACCGAATGCTTAGTTATCCACAAAAACGCCACCCAATCAAATTGTTTTTATTTGTTTATAATCAACCGTTTAGTGTTTTATTTTTTCCTATCTCGTCCCTCAGATAAAAGCAACCCACAAGCACACAATCACCTGTGTGTAAGCTGTTAACAACCGCGGTGAATTAACGTTCACTGACCCCCTATAAATTCAAAATGGACTCCGAACGAAAGCTATTGCCGGTAAAGCGCCGTTAGTAAACGCTTACTTTTTAATCCAACAAGTTTTTTTTCTGTCTCCAATACCACCATCCTAAGCAGACTCAAGACTTGCTCCAGTGCCAACGTCAACGTATACTCCGCGCCCTTTCAACTACCGACTCAGGCAGACAGCCATGAAGCGCACATTCCAACCCAGCGTCCTCAAACGCAAACGCACCCACGGCTTTAGATCTCGCATGGCCACCAAAAGCGGTCGACAGGTTATTGCCCGCCGCCGCGCACGCGGACGCAAAAAGCTAGCCTGCTAACTAAGCGTCTTCGCTGCGCTGCAGTTACACATACATCGGCCAATTCCATGAACGGGGACGATCAAACTTTCCCCCGCACTGCTCGGCTTCTGTGCGCATTTGATTACACGGCTGTTTTTGAAACCTGTGACCTACGAGCCGGATCAAAACACGCCCTATTGCTAACAATCCCTAACCCAAGCCACTCACGGCTTGGGTTAATTATCGCGAAGAAAAACGTGCGCCTTGCCGTTCAACGTAACCGCATAAAGCGTGTCGCCCGGGAGTTCTTTCGAAGCACTTCTCTTAAGCACCCGCGAGACATCGTGCTCCTAGCAAAACGAGATTTAGCAGAGCTCGACAACCAGCAGCTACGAGTGCTGTTCTCAACGCTTTGGCAGAAAATCGACAGAGCCCAAAAACAAACAAACCACCAATGAAGCTCAACATCTTAAACAGAGCTAAAGCGGCGTTGTCCTACACAGCAATAAAGCTCATACATTTATATAGGCTAATCCTGAGCCCTTGGATAGGACGAGCATGTCGGTTTGAGCCCACATGCTCGAACTACACAGAAGAAGCGATAACCCGGCATGGCTTTTTTAAAGGCTGTTGGCTAGGCGTTCGTAGGTTAAGTCGCTGTCATCCTTGGTGCGAAGGCGGGTATGATCCCGTGCCAATAGACTAAAATGAACTTCATCCATAGACAGCACAAGCTCGCTGTCATCATGAACTGACCCAGAAGAAACCATGGACATACAACGTTATCTACTCATAGCTGCTGCAGCAGTACTTTCATTCATGCTTTTAACTGAGTGGAATGTTTTTAAAGATCAGCGTGTCGCAGCAACGCAGGACACTTCACCTCGAATTGCTAATTCCTTTAGTAGCCCCGCTGCGAGCCCTCAAGAACAACCAACGGGCATTGCAAACCGCTCAGATATCTACGATACAGCAGCAAACTCTGATGATGTCCCGACGATACTGCCAGCCCTAGCCCCCCAAACTAACACCCCGCTTGCCAGTAGCGAGCCCAAGAATATTATCGTTATTAAAAACGATGTTCTTGAATTTGTGGTCGACTTACGAGGTGGGGACATCATTGAAACCTCTCTAACAAAGTATCCGGAACGTATTGAAGACCCAGACACACCGCTAGTCTTGTTAGAAAGGAGCTCAGAGCGAACATATATCATGCAATCCGGCTTGGTAGGCCCCGATGGCATTGATACCAACGGCCGGGCAATTTACGACGCTGCAAAAAATCGCTACGACGCAACTAGCGGCTCCAAAACCATCGTCCTCTCCGCTAGAGACACACCACCTGGTGTGGCCGTCGAAAAACACTTCACTGTAGCCCCCAATACTTACACCATTGAAGTCAGCTACCACATCGTAAATAACGGAACTGAAATCTGGCAGTCTATTCCATTCGCACAACTCAAACGCGATAGCTCCCCTGCCCCCAGTGCGGACACCAGTGGCTTCGGCATGCAGCCATTTTTGGGCGCCGCAACAACAACCCCCGAGAATCGCTACGAGAAATTCACGTTTGCTGATATCGCTGACGACCCCTGGAAAACCCAACAAACAGGTGGCTGGATCGCAATGCTCCAACATTACTTTACCGCCGCTCTAGTACCCGATGCGGAGGCTACTCACACTTATTCCACTCGTAGAACACGGGATGGTTTCAATATCGCTGGATTTACCAGTGAGCCATTACGTATTGCCCCAGGACAAACGGGTAGCTGGAACACCCAGTTCTATGCCGGCCCTAAAGACCAATACACCCTCGCCGAATTAGCACCACACTTAGAGCTCGTTGTCGATTACGGTTGGCTTTGGTGGATTGGAAAACCGCTGTTTTGGCTCCTGACACAAATTCAATCGGTGGTTATTAACTGGGGCGTTGCCATTATTTTGCTGACGCTATTGATAAAAACGGCTTTCTTTAAATTGTCCGCCGCGAGTTATCGGTCAATGGCAAAAATGCGCAAAGCCCAGCCGAAAATGGTCGCAATTAAAGAACAACATGCTAACGACAAACAAAAACAGTCCCAGGCAATGATGGAGCTCTATAAAAAAGAGAAAATTAATCCGATGGGGGGATGCCTTCCCATTCTTGTTCAAATGCCCGTCTTTATCGCTCTATATTGGGTGCTTATGGAGTCCGTTGAACTTCGTCAAGCGCCATTCGCGCTGTGGATCAAAGACCTCGCTGTAATGGACCCTTATTTCGTGCTTCCACTCATGATGGGCGCGTCAATGTTCTTCATGCAAAAACTCAACCCTCCACCCCCCGACCCGATGCAAGCCAAGCTAATGCAATGGCTCCCCGTGGTCTTCACCTTCTTCTTCCTTTGGTTCCCTGCCGGTCTGGTACTGTACTGGGTCGTTAACAACCTGCTATCAATGGCACAGCAGTATTACATTACCCGACAAATTGAGCGGGACATGAGCTGACCCACGAAGAAAATACGGCACTTATAAACGTGACACCTATGGAAACAATAGCCGCCGTAGCGACTGCTCCTGGACGCGGCGGCATAGGTATTGTCAGATTATCTGGTGCAAAGGCACTAGAAATTGCGCTGCTTATTACGCAGCGCGACAGTGTTGATAACCGCTTTGCGCACTATGCCAAATTTACTGACAGACATGACCGTGTCATTGATGACGGGCTGGTCATTGGGTTTACAGGACCGCAGTCATTTACCGGTGAAGATTGCGTAGAGCTTCAAGGTCATGGAGGGCCTGTCGTCATTGGGCTCTTGCTGCAACGGTGCCTAGAGCTTGGCGCTCGTCATGCAAACCCTGGTGAATTTTCTGAAAGAGCCTTTCTTAATGGGCGCATCGACCTCATTCAAGCCGAAGCCATCGCTGATTTAATTGCCGCTGACTCCACTACCGCAGCGCGACAAGCGCAAGCTAGCATTAGCGGCGTTTTTTCCACGTCCATTAATCAGATTATGCGAGATATCACTGGCTTACGTGTCTTCGTAGAAGCCGCCCTAGATTTTCCTGAAGAAGAAATTGACTTTATTTCAGAGGGCAACGTTGATCAGCAGGTCGACCTTATTTTAGAGCACCTAGCACGACTTATACGGCAAGCAAAAGAAGGCGCAATTCTTCAAGGTGGCGCAACGCTTGTTTTGGCTGGCAAACCAAACGTCGGAAAAAGCAGCTTACTTAACGCTCTGTCAGGGGAAGATATCGCCATCGTTACGGATATCGCGGGAACGACCCGGGATGTATTGAAACAAACCGTAGTGATATGTGGCGTTCCCTTCGAGCTAATCGATACGGCAGGGCTTAGAACAAGTAATGACCCGGTTGAAATAGAGGGGGTACGACGGGCAGAAGCTGCCATCAGCCAAGCAGATATTTTGTTGGAAGTGATAGACGATAGCTCCAAAGATGTATCAAACAGCGCTCTCACCTCAGGAATAAAGGTGGTTAACAAGATTGATCTAACCGATAGAACTCCAGGCCCTATAGACGGAGGTAAGGCTGTCGCTGTTTCTGTTCACACAGGCGAGGGAATCGATGCACTGAAACAACTTATTCTTGAAACGCTAGGGATAACCGAACAAACAGAAAATCGCTTCAGTGCGCGCGAACGTCACCTTCGTGCATTACGTGAAGGTCACACAAGTCTAGCCGAGGCAGTACAACGATTTCTGGCAACCCGGGCTGGAGAGCTTCTTGCTGAAGACTTAAAGAAAACCCACGACATTTTAGGGGCCATAACAGGAAAGTTGACGAGCGACGACCTCTTAGGAGAAATTTTCTCGAGCTTCTGTATCGGTAAGTAGATAACGGGAACGTGCTGATGACGCCACTTGAAGGCGTAGGCATATTCATAGGTTAAACACAGCTCATCCAGAAGATGTCCCCAGAAATTCCCCGAGATAACCCATTAATAAAGGCCAGCCTAAAAACCTCACACCTACAACAGAGCACTGACCTTTCCATTGTGAACAACCAATCTGCAAACCTGTGGGTGATAAATGTACATTCCACCCCGATCAATAGGCACATTGTTATCCACTACTACTCCAGAGGATATACCGATCGACAAGTGCCTTTAACCCAATGCTTATACCGTTGTGAAAGCCAATAATAGTGGGGCGTTTAAGCCTTTTCCACAGATTTGAGGGCCCCTAATAACAACAGCATTAAAGTAACTTACCTACTCACTATATAACTCTATTATTAAATACTTAAGATCTTCAGTGTGAGTAACTAAACACTTCCAACGTCAGACTATACTCAGCCCTCGTCAGATTTATATCGGTACAAACCCCATTTTACTAAGCAGAATAGGGATCTATACTCCGCCTTCAGCGAAAGAAAGAGCAGCACAGCGTGACAGCTTTAATTCAACACTATGACGTTCTTGTGGTCGGCGGTGGACATGCCGGTACAGAAGCTGCACTAGCGGCGGCACGTACAGGCGCGAAAACGCTATTGTTAACTCATGCTATCGACACTCTCGGCCAAATGTCTTGCAACCCTGCTATTGGTGGAATTGGTAAGAGCCACCTGGTTCGAGAGGTTGATGCCCTTGGTGGTGTTATGGCACGAGCAGCGGATCATGCAGGTATTCAATTTAGGGTATTAAATCGCCGTAAAGGGCCAGCTGTAAGAGCGACGCGCGCACAATCAGATCGTGTGCTCTATCGAAACTTCATACGAACGACACTCCTTAACCAACCCAACCTCGATATCTTTCAGGATTCCGTAGAGGACTTAACGCTGGACGGACATCGAGTTTCCGGAGCAGTGACTCGTAACGGCCTCAAGTTTAAAGGCCATACGGTCGTTTTAACGGCGGGTACTTTTTTGCGTGGTCGATTGCATACAGGCATGTCGCAGCACGAAGGTGGCCGTGCTGGTGACGCGGCCTCCATTAGCTTGGCTGATCGTTTGCGTGAACTCTGCCCTCGGGTTGGTCGTTTAAAAACAGGCACTCCGCCAAGAGTTGATGCAAGAACCGTCGATTTTTCTGCGCTGCAAGAACAATGGGGTGATGAGCCTCGACCGGTTATGTCGTTATACGGTGATAGGAGTGACCACCCTCAGCAAATGTGCTGCTGGGTCACTGAAACCAATACTCAAACCCACGATATTATTCGGCAAGGTCTCGATAGATCGCCGCTGTTTGGAGGCGTTATCGAAGGCAATGGGCCGCGCTACTGTCCAAGCATAGAAGATAAAATTCATCGCTTTGCAGACAAAGATTCCCATCAAATTTTCTTGGAGCCAGAGGGATTAACGACAACCGAGCTCTATCCCAATGGAATCTCAACAAGCTTACCTTTTGACGTCCAATTAAACCTCGTACGTTCGATTGCAGGCATGCAATCAGCACACATTACGCGCCCTGGCTATGCCATTGAATATGATTATTTCGACCCACGAGATCTAAAACATTCGTTAGAAACTCGAGAGATAGAAGGTTTATTTTTTGCTGGTCAGATTAACGGCACGACCGGGTACGAGGAAGCGGCTGCTCAAGGCTTGCTCGCAGGAGTGAATGCTGCTCAAAAAGCCGCTGACCGACCGGCCTGGGAGCCGGGCCGCGACGAGGCGTATATCGGTGTGTTAGTTGATGATCTTGTAACGTTAGGAACTCAAGAGCCTTATCGTATGTTTACCTCTCGAGCAGAATACCGACTGTTACTTAGGGAAGATAATGCTGACTTAAGGCTGACTGAACACGGACGAAACTTAGGTCTTGTTACTGACGAACAATGGGACACGTTTACGACACGGAAAGCCACGATTGAAGAAGAGTTGCATCGGCTGGAAACTACCTATATCCAACCAGGCTCTACTCAGGCCGAACAATTAACACCAAAAATAAAGAAGCCACTAGTACGTGAGTACTCACTAGCAGATTTATTAAGGCGACCAGAGTTGGAATATCATGATGTTGCTGGATTGTCTGGCACCGCCTGTGTAACAACGGAACACGCTGCAGATCAGGTCGCTACGCAGATTAAGTACGCGGGCTATATCGAACGTCAGGCAGAAGATATTGCTAAGCTCCATCGACAAGAGTCGGCTGTAATTCCTGATGATATTGATTTCGCAAATGTGAGGGGGCTTTCTAATGAAATTCAACAAAAGCTCACTGCTGCTAGACCTTCAACGATCGCTAGGGCTGGGCGCATTTCTGGTGTAACTCCTGCGGCGCTATCGCTATTACTGGTGTATATCAAACGTAAGGATGGGGTGAAAAAAGCTGCTAATGCATGATGCTCTAGCGCAGCAACTAGAGCGTGCATTGACGCAGCTTGATTTGCCCCTCTCTGCGGCACAACAAAAAAAACTTATTGCTTATGTAGAGCTGATTAATCGTTGGAACCGTGCCTACAATTTAACAGCGGTGCGCGATCCCATGGCGATGGTTACTCGCCATCTGTTAGATAGTTTGGCAATTAGCCCCCACATTCCCGCGGGCATTACTTTAGACGTAGGCACAGGCCCTGGCTTGCCAGGTATTCCGCTTGCAGTCGCCTTCCCTGACCAACGCTTTCATTTGCTAGACGGTAATGGAAAGAAAACGCGGTTCTTATTCCAAGTAAAAAATGACTTACTTCTCACGAACGTCGATATTAAAGAAACGCGGGTTGAAAACTTTCAAGTTGATCGGGGTTATGATTGCATTGTGAGTCGAGCATTTGCCAGTTTGAGTTCAATGATTAACTCTTGTCAGCACTTGTTATCACCACAAGGACATATTTTCGCCATGAAGTCGGCAGGTGTGCATGCTGAGCTCAATGAGATTGATAACTTAGCGGAGCTAGTGGCTTTACATGAACTTGAAGTTCCTGGTCTTGAAGAGACAAGGTATCTTGTCGAGCTCCGTGTCCGCGTTTGAGCGGGCAGAATCAAAGGTGTACCTATGAAAATCGTGGCGGTAGCCAACCAAAAAGGCGGTGTCGGCAAGACCACCACTAGCGTTAATTTAGCCGCTAGTTTGGCTGCTATGGGCAGACGTGTATTGCTCGTTGATCTCGACCCTCAGGGCAATGCAACGATGTCGTCGGGGGTCGATAAGCATGAACTTGAGGCGACAGCTTACGATTTGTTGGTGGATCAACGCCCGGCAAGCGAAGTAATTGTGCCGGCTGCTAACAATGGTTACTGGTTAGTGCCAGCCAATAGGAACCTTACTGCAGCAGAGGTTGAACTCCTCGATGTACAAAAGCGAGAGAGGCGCTTAGCTGATGCGCTCGCGTCAGCGGAGCAATTTGATTTAGTGCTCATTGATTGCCCCCCATCTTTAAGTATGTTGACGGTGAACGCCTTCGTGGCCGCTAAGTCAGTCATTATTACGATGCAGTGCGAGTATTTTGCGCTTGAAGGTTTATCGGCCTTGCTCAAAACAATTCGCCGTATAGCGGATACCGTGAACCCCACCCTAGAGATCGAAGGGATTTTACGCACCATGTATGACCCGAGAAACTCCTTAACCGGTGAAGTTTCATCGCAATTACACAAACATTTCGGTGATTTGGTTTACCGTACGGTCATTCCACGCAATGTGCGTCTCGCCGAGGCCCCGAGTCATGGCTTGCCAGCGCTACATTATGATCGTTATTCGTCAGGTGCGCGTGCTTATGCTGCACTTGCCGGAGAGTTTGTAAAAAAACAAAAACAAGCTGAAGCTTAACTTCAAGTACGGGTTGTTACGTCGAAAAAGCGCAGGGAGTCACCATTGAGTAACAAAATGAAACGCGGGAAGCTTGGCAAAGACCTTGATGTGTTATTGGGTGCAGTCGAGTTGCCGCGGATGTCTCCGGGGGGTTCGGACGACGCTGCTATCAACCAAGAGGGCGTAACGCGGTCCTCCGATGACCCAGGGCTTAAATTTTTGCCTCTTGAGAGGCTTAAACCGGGAAAATATCAGCCAAGACAGGAGTTCGATGAAGCATCGCTGCAAGAACTCGCTGAAAGTATTCGCTCTCAAGGAGTCCTTCAACCAATCGTTGTGCGGGCAATCGATGAGAACCAGTGGGAAATAATAGCCGGTGAGCGTCGTTGGAGAGCAAGTCAACTAGCGGGTATCGATAAAATACCTGCCTTAATCAGAGATGTGAGCGATGAAGCCACGATAGCGATGGCGCTCATTGAGAACATACAGCGTGAAAACTTAAACGCCATTGAAGAGGCTGAGGCATTGCGTCGCCTTCAAACAGAGTTTGCCCTAAGTCAACAACAAGTGGCTGAGCGTGTGGGGAAGTCCAGGCCGGTTATCGCTAATTTGATGCGTCTGTTAGTACTCGAGCCCGTTGTAAAAACTATGCTTGAAACCGGTGGGCTGAATACTGGGCATGGCAAGGTCTTGCTGGCATTAGAAGGGACCGCTCAAATAAAAGTAGCAAAAAAAGTGCTAAAAGGCGGGTTGTCAGTTCGGCAAACCGAAAGCTTGGTTAAATCTGCTCAGAAACCTACGGCAACGGCTGTTAAGGATGTTACTGCGGCAAACCCAGACGTCATGAGTTTAGAGCGAGAGCTTACGGGTCGGCTTGGATCTTCCGTAACGATCGCTCAAGGAAAGGGTCAGCGAGGGAAGCTGGTCATCACGTATTCATCCTTCGACGAGTTAGACGGTATCCTTAGTCGGATTCATTAGTTAACAACAAGTTGAAGGCCATTGGCCTTTCGACTAGACTTGCGCCCGCGTCATCTTGGGGTGGGTTGTCTATTGGTCACAATTAAGCCTCAAGACCCCATGGGGACCGTTCGCAAAGAACTGCAAGTAGCTGTGGTATGTAGCACCCTTTGCTTGTTGGTCTGTGCGGCTGCGTTTGGTTTTATTGTGGGCTGGGAGGCTGCAAAAGCAGTCCTTTTGGGCGGTGCGGTAATCCTGGTTCCCAGCGTGTGGATAGCTAAACACGTGGCATCAGTACGGGGAGCCCAATACGCCACGGTTGTGGCATTGGTGAAATTACCATTATGCGGTTTAGGTTTCGCGCTTTTGTTTGTGCTGAAACCAGAGATTCATGCTTTCGCTGTTTTTACAGGGGCAGCAACAGTTTTATTGGCCCTGCCCATTGCAACTGGGTTGGTGCAGCACCTTAAATGGTAAGTGAAGTCGAAAAAAAGGACTAGAAACGGTCAAATATGGCAGCTAACGGACACGAACAGACGGTATCTGAGTACATCGTCCACCACCTGACCAACCTAACGTATGGCAAGTTGCCAGCAGGGTTTGTCCGGGACGACGGCACAGTCGTATCTGATACCGGGCTATGGACAACGGCACACGGTGGTGACGAGATCGCCGCTATGGGTTTTAACGCCGTGCACGTTGACTCTATGATTTGGTCGGTGGGTTTGGGCATTATTTTTTGTTGGTTATTTCGCGTGGTGGCCAAAAAAGCGTCAGCCGACACCCCGTCTGGACTCGTTAACTTCGTCGAAATGGTTGTAGAGTTTGTCGATAATACGGTGAAAGACACGTTTCATGGCCGCAACCCACTAATCGCACCTTTGGCACTCACCATTTTTGTTTGGGTGTTTTTAATGAACCTGATGGATTTGATACCTGTCGATTTGGTGCCAGAAGGGCTGAAGCTTGCGGGAATTGAATATCAAAAGATCGTGCCGTCTACAGATCCAAATATAACGATGGGTATGGCCATCGGCGTATTTATACTGATGCTTTATTACTCGATTAAGGTAAAGGGTTTTGGTTTTGTGAAAGAGCTCAGCCTCAACCCCTTCAACCACCCACTGTTTATTCCCGTCAATCTTTTCATGGAGGTGGTTGGCCTGCTTGCTAAGCCGTTTTCATTAGGGTTGCGGTTATTTGGAAACATGTATGCGGGTGAGATGATATTTATCTTGATTGCAGCGTTGTTTAGCGTGGGCGTGATGTGGATATTACCCGCTGCGCTCTTACAGGTTGGCTGGGCAATCTTCCACATACTGGTGATCACACTACAGGCATTTATTTTTATGGTGTTGACCATTGTGTATTTAAGCATGGCCCACGAAGACCACTGATCAAATTTTTTAAACCAAGTAAAGCTAGATCTAACAGGAGATAACCATGGAACTGATTTATGTTGCCGCAGCCATTATGATGGGTTTGGGCGGAATGGGCGCCGCTATCGGTGTGGGCATTTTGGGCGGCAAGCTCATTGAAGGTTCAGCACGACAGCCCGAGTTGGCGCCTAAATTACAAGGCACTTTCTTCTTAGGTGCTGGCTTAGTTGACGCTATCCCGATTATTGGCGTTGGAATAGCCATGTACCTCATCTTTGTTGTTGCGGGCTAATAGTCACCTTACGCGTCTGCCGGTACCGAACGTACCGGTTCCCCCGGTGACAACAGGAGCACATCGTGAACATTAACTTAACGCTTATCGGCCAACTAATCGCCTTTGTGGCTTTTGTGGCGTTCTGCATGCGTTTTGTCTGGCCACCTATCGTGTCGGCTATGGCAGAGCGTCAGCAGAAGATTGCCGACGGTTTGGCTGCTGCTGATCGTGCCGGCCACGATCTAGAGTTGGCACAGAAGCGGGCTACAGAAGAGATGGCCGATGCTAAACGTGAAGCAGCGGTTATTATTGATGCCGCTAATAAACGTGCTGCTGCCTTAATTGACGAGGCAAAGGTCGCTGCGGTAGCGGAAGCTGATCGGGTAAAAGCGGCGGCGGCTGCTGAAGTCGAACAGGAGCGAGCGCGAGCCCAAGAGCAATTAATGAGTCAAGTAAGTAGCCTTGCTTTGGCTGGTGCTGAAAAGGTTTTGGGCAGTGAAATTGACGCCGCAAAGCACGCTGAGCTCTTAAAGAGCCTAACGGCGGATCACTAACTATGATTGAGCCCAGGACTTTAGCAAGGCCCTATGCGCGTGCTGCTTTTGAGTTTGCTCGTCATGCAGGCGCCCTTGATGCATGGGTGGACGGTTTAAATATGGCCGCTGCTGTAAGCATTGAACCTGAGGTGCGTGCGGTTCTCGGTGACCCTGCAAAAACGGCTGACCAGCGAGTCGCTGTTCTTGCGACAGTGCTAGGTGACGCATTAAGCAAAGAAGTTCGAGGTTTTTTAGGAATCATGGCGACCAATGGGCGTCTAGATTTGATTAACGAAACTGCGGCCTTGTTTGCAGAACTAAAAGCGGCGCAGGAAGCGTCGGTTGATGTACTGGTCACCTCTGCGTTTGCAGTGAGTGACGATGCACTCAATGAGATTTCTGAGGCCATGTCGCGACATTTTGAGCGAACGGTTTCTATAACTTCAGAGACAGACTCAGCCTTGTTGGGCGGAGCTGTCATTCGGGCCGGTGATGTAGTCATCGATGGCTCGGTTCGCGGCCGTCTAAATAAACTAGCTGGCACGTTGACACCCTGACAGAGGAATAGGTCATGCAACAACTTAACCCTTCGGAAATTAGCGATATCATTCGGCAACGGATTGATCAGCTGGACGTTACGTCGCAAGCAACCAACGAAGGTACGATCGTTTCGGTAACCGATGGAATTATCCGCATTCATGGCCTCAATGAGGTTCAGTACGGCGAGATGATCGAGTTTCAGGGCGGTATTTTCGGTCTCGCGCTGAACCTGGAACGCGACTCTGTCGGTGCGGTTATTTTAGGTGACTACAAGCAACTCGCTGAAGGCCAAACCTGCCGTTGTACAGGTCGAATCCTAGAAGTACCTGTTGGCCCTGCCCTGCAAGGCCGAGTGGTGGATGCGCTTGGTAACCCTATTGATGGGCGCGGCAGTATAGATACCGACGAAACCGATGCCATTGAAAAGATTGCTCCCGGAGTTATCGCACGTCAATCGGTTGATCAACCAGTACAAATCGGATTGAAAGCTATTGACGCTATGGTGCCGATTGGTCGTGGTCAGCGCGAACTGATTATTGGGGATCGACAGGTTGGTAAGACTGCTATCGCGGTCGATGCAATTATCAACCAAAAGGGTACGGGCATTAAATGTGTGTATGTGGCTGTAGGTCAGAAAGCGTCATCAGTGGCCGCGGTTGTTCGTAAGCTCGAAGAGCACGGTGCGATGGACCATACGATTGTTGTTGCTGCCAATGCTTCAGATCCAGCTGCCATGCAATTTTTGGCGCCTTTCGCGGGCTGCACCATGGGTGAGTACTACAGAGATCGTGGTGAAGACGCCCTTATTATTTATGATGACCTATCTAAGCAAGCTGTAGCATATCGTCAAATTTCACTGCTGTTGCGTCGTCCTCCTGGCCGTGAGGCTTACCCCGGTGACGTATTTTATTTGCACTCACGACTGCTTGAGCGCGCAGCCAGAGTAAATGCCGATTATGTTGAAAAGTTTACTGATGGTGCCGTGAAGGGTAAGACCGGATCGCTAACCGCATTGCCCGTTATTGAGACTCAGGCGGGAGACGTGTCGGCCTTCGTACCCACTAACGTTATTTCGATTACTGATGGTCAGATCTTCCTAGAGGCCGACATGTTTAATGCCGGTGTGCGTCCCGCGATGAACGCAGGTATTTCTGTATCTCGAGTGGGCGGTGCCGCACAGTCGAAAATTGTTAAAAAGCTGTCGGGTGGTATTCGAACCGCATTGGCTCAATACCGTGAACTTGCTGCGTTCTCACAGTTTGCGTCAGACCTCGATGACGCCACTAAGGCGCAACTTGATCATGGAGAGCGCGTTACTGAGCTGATGAAACAGAAGCAGTATGCGCCGCTGTCAGTAGCAGAAATGGGTGTTCTTCTGTACGCCGCCAACGAAAATCAGTTGGGTGACGTTCCGGTAGATAAGATCGGCGATTTTGAAACCGCGCTTTTGGCCTATATGCACGCTGAGCATGGGTCACTAATGACCGAAATTGCTTCTGATGGAAATTGGAATGGCGATCGTGAAACTGCGTTCAAATCTGCCATTGATACCTTTAAGTCAACACAGGCCTGGTAATCGGTTATGGCTGCTGGCAAGGAAATTCGCACTAAGATCTCGAGTATTCAAAGTACTCAAAAGATCACAAGTGCCATGGAGATGGTGGCTGCGAGTAAAATGCGCCGCGCTCAGGATCGCATGGAACTTGGTAAGCCTTACGCCCGGCGTATTCGCGACGTAGTGGGCCACATTGCCAATGCTGTGCCTGAATATCGTCACGCCTACATGCAACAACGCGATGTAAAGCGCGTTGGATACATTATTGTGTCCACTGATCGGGGCTTATGCGGTGGCCTAAATATTAATTTATTTAAGGCAGCCATTGCGGGTATGCGCCCGCAAAATGAAGCCGGTATCGAAGTTGACCTTTGTTTGATCGGGGCAAAATCACTGGCCTTCTTTAAAAGTGTCGGTGGCAACGTCGTCGCGAGCGTCAAGGATGTAGGTGAAGAACCTACGGTTGATCAGTTGATCGGTGGTGTTAAGCAGATGTTAGACGCCTACGTTCAAGGGCGTATCGATACACTTTATTTGGTCAGTAACGAGTTCGTTAACACCATGACTCAGAGCCCCCAAGTAGAGCAGCTTTTACCACTTAAGCCCTCAGAAGACGCCGGTCTGTCGCATCATTGGGATTACGTGTATGAACCCGACGCTAGAGAACTGCTCGATGCGTTATTGGTTCGATACGTTGAGTCTTTGGTCTATCAGGCAGTGGTTGAAAACGGTGCCTGTGAGCAAGCAGCCCGAATGGTGGCTATGAAAAGCGCAAGTGATAATGCGGGTGACCTCATTGATGAGCTTCAGCTGGTGTACAACAAAGCGCGTCAAGCGGCAATTACTCAAGAGTTGGCTGAGATTGTGAGCGGTGCAGCTGCCATTGGCTGACCCCAAAAAGATTTTGTATTGAATTAACCTGTGGCGCAGATGCGGCCACACAGCGAAAGAAACAGAGGACTGGAAGATGAGTAGTGGAAAAGTCGTACAGGTGATTGGCGCGGTTATTGATGTAGAGTTTCCCCGCGACAACGTACCCCAGGTTTACGATGCGCTGTCTGTCAGTGAGAAGGGTTTGACACTCGAAGTGCAACAGCAACTCGGTGATGGCGTCGTTCGCGCAATTGCTATGGGATCTTCCGAAGGCATTAGCCGGGGATTGTCGGTTGAGAATACGGGAGCACCGATTTCAGTTCCTGTTGGTATTGAAACCTTAGGCCGCATTATGGACGTTCTTGGGAACCCCATCGATGAGAAGGGGCCTATTGGTGAGCAGCAGCGCAGTGCGATTCACCGAGCTGCGCCGGCATATGATGAGCTCGCTGCTTCTGAAGAGGTTTTGGAAACCGGCATTAAAGTCATCGATTTAGTTTGTCCCTTTGCTAAAGGCGGTAAGGTCGGTTTGTTTGGTGGTGCTGGTGTTGGCAAGACCGTCAACATGATGGAACTGATTAACAACATTGCTACCGAGCACTCGGGGTTATCCGTTTTTGCTGGTGTTGGTGAGCGAACACGAGAAGGCAACGACTTCTATTACGAAATGCAGGAATCAGGAGTTGTTAACATCGAGAACATGGACCAGTCGAAAGTGGCGATGGTCTACGGCCAAATGAATGAGCCGCCTGGAAACCGACTGCGTGTTGCTTTGACAGGCTTAACGATGGCGGAGAAATTTCGTGATGAAGGTCGCGATGTTCTGTTGTTCGTTGATAATATTTATCGTTATACCTTGGCGGGAACCGAAGTTTCGGCGTTGTTAGGTCGTATGCCGTCTGCAGTGGGTTATCAGCCGACACTCGCGGAGGAAATGGGCGTTTTGCAAGAGCGCATTACCTCAACAAAAACAGGATCAATCACCTCAATTCAAGCGGTTTACGTTCCCGCCGATGACTTGACTGACCCCTCACCGGCAACGACTTTTGCACACTTGGACTCTACAGTGGTGCTAAGTCGAGATATCGCGGCCAAGGGCATTTATCCAGCGGTTGATCCCTTAGATTCGACCTCTCGCCAACTGGATCCACTGGTTATTGGAACCGAGCATTACGACGTGGCTCGAGGCGTGCAATCGGTCTTACAGCGTTATAAGGAACTGAAAGATATTATTGCTATTCTGGGCATGGACGAGCTATCTGAAGAAGATAAGCTCACAGTGTCGCGAGCGCGAAAAATTGAGCGATTTTTGTCTCAGCCTTTCCACGTCGCAGAGATTTTCACAGGATCCCCAGGCATCTACGTATCATTAAAAGATACGATTGCCGGGTTCAAAGGCATTTTGGCGGGTGAATATGACCACCTTCCAGAGCAGGCCTTCTACATGGTGGGCTCTATTGAGCAAGCCGTAGAACGAGCTGAGAAGCTTTAATCTTCTGGGGTAGCACGTTATGGCCATGACAATTCACTGTGACATCGTTTCTGCTGAGGCTCAGATTTACTCTGGCCTTGTTGAGTTGCTCGTTGCTACCGGTTCTGAGGGTGAATTAGGCGTTTGTTATGGCCATGCGCCATTATTAACCGCTTTGGTGCCCGGGCCAGTGCGCTTGGTTGAGCAGGGTGGTGCGGAGCAGGTTTTTTATGCTTCTGGTGGTTTCCTGGAAGTGCAACGAGATGTTGTGACAATTTTGGCTGACACGGCGCTTCGAGCGGCTGATGTGGATGAAGCCGCTGCGGAAGAATCCCGTAAAGCTGCTGAAGATGCATTGGCTAATCAAAGTGGTGAACTCGATTACGGCAGGGCCTCTGCTCAGCTCGCCGAAGCGGCGGCACAATTGGCAACGCTGCGAAAAATGAAGGCTCGAGCCGGTAGGGGCTGAGAGGTCAAGTAAGAAAGCCGCCTGTAGGGCGGTTTTTTTTGGCCTCAAAATAGACGACTGGCTGTTAAAGTGCGCCTTTCAATGGAGGGTTTTATTATGGCCGCGTCATATAAAAATCTCGAGATCATCATATTAGCCGCGGGGCGAGGAACACGCATGCGTTCCTCTGCGCCTAAAGTACTGCACGCATTAGCGGGTAAGCCCTTGTTGCAGCACGTCATCGATACGGCCCAACAGCTTAATCCAACTCAAATACATGTCGTGGTGGGTCATGGTGCTGGTGCTGTTCAAAAGGCTCTAGCAAATCAAGATCTGATTTTTCACACTCAGCTCGAACAGTTGGGGACGGGTGATGCCGTAGCCTGCGCCCTACCGGCCTGCAGACCTAATACGGTTGTATTGGTGCTTTTTGGTGATGTGCCCCTCATAGCAGCATCAACACTTCAGGCACTAATATCCGGCGCTCAAGATCATCCTATTATGCTGGCGGCACGTCTTGATGACCCGCGAGGCTATGGACGTGTATTGCGTGATGAAGAAGGTCATTTCCTGGCGGTCGTAGAGCAAGCTGACGCGAGTGAAGCACAGGCGTCGATCAATGAAGTGAACACAGGAGTTCTGGCGGCGCCAACCGAGCAGTTGTTGGCATTACTTAACCGCGTGGAAAATGACAACGCCCAGCAGGAATACTATTTACCTGACGTTTTGGGTTTGGCGCAGCAGGACGGCACCGACGTCGCTATTGCGATAACCAAAGACCCCCTTGAGATGTATGGCGTTAACGATCGCCTGCAACTACAAACTCTTGAGCGTGCCCTCCAATGTCGCAGGGCTGATGCACTCATGGCAGCAGGTGTAGCGGTAGCGGATCGCCAACGGATCGATATTCGAGGTGAGTTGGACTGTGGCGTTGACGTTGAGATTGACATCAATGTCGTTTTTGAAGGCCGGGTTAGTCTTGGTGACGGCGTTAAAATTGGCGCGCATTGCGTCTTGAAAGATGTCGTTGTCGCTTCTGGTACTGACATCCAGCCTTTTTGTCACCTCGAGGGGGCCGATGTTGGCGAACACTGCCGCATTGGCCCTTATGCGCGAATAAGACCGGGTAGTGTTTTGGCTGAAACTGCTCGGGTAGGTAATTTTGTTGAAACGAAGAACACTTTCTTAGGGGTAGGTAGCAAAGCGAATCATCTTGCCTACCTTGGGGACACTGCGGTTGGCGCTCAAAGTAATATTGGTGCTGGCACCATTACCTGTAATTACGATGGGGTAAATAAGCATCCAACAATAGTGGGTGATTCCGTCTTCGTAGGTTCCAACAGTACGTTGGTTGCTCCTATAAATCTGTCAGATGGCGCTTTTGTGGCAGCAGGATCTGTGGTGACTAGTAACGTTCCAGAGAAAGAGTTAGCAGTAGGTCGTGGGCGTCAGCGAAACATCTCCGGTTGGCTGCGCCCCGATGAAAGAAAGGACTAAACAATGTGTGGAATAATCGCCGCCGTTGGTCAGCGAGATGTTACAGAGATTCTCCTAGAAGGTTTAAGGCGCTTGGAGTACCGCGGCTACGATTCGGCTGGCGTTGCTTTACTTAACGACGAAGGTGACCTTCAGTCTAGCAAGCACTCTGGGAAGGTTGCAGTACTTGAGGAGGCGCTGGCAACCTCACCGGTCATGGGTGTTACAGGTATTGCTCACACCCGCTGGGCCACTCACGGAGCGCCTAATACGGTTAATGCCCATCCTCATATCAGCGGCAATCGCATCGCCTTAGTTCACAACGGCATTATCGAAAATCATCAATCACTGCGTGAATCCTTAATGAGCCACGGGGTGACTTTCGCCTCTGATACGGACACTGAGGTTATTGTTCACCTAATCAATGCAGAGATGGAAAACCAGCCTTCTTTATTAAAAGCTGTCCAGCAAGTCTTGCCTCGTCTAGAGGGTGCGTATGCCTTGGCTGTGTTAGATGCGCAAACACCGGGGCTCTTAGTGGTTGCGAGAGCCGGCAGTCCGTTGGTTTTAGGGGTTGGAATGGGAGAAAGCTACGCCGGTTCCGACACTTTGGCTCTGCGGCCAGTGACCGATCGATTTGTCTATCTCGAAGAGGGAGATACCGCTGAGCTTATTGCTGGTAGCTATACGATTTACAGTCACGACGGTCATGTTGTTGAACGCGAGATTACACGTCTTGAAGCGAGCGATGACAACGGTGGTCTGGGCGATTATGAACACTACATGCTCAAAGAGATTTATGAGCAGCCAGCAAGGTTACAAGACACCGTCTCAATAGATTGGCGCAGCGACGATTGCTTTGGTGCCAATACGCGTGAGCTATTATCTCGAGTAGAGTCGATTCAAATCATTGCCTGTGGCACGAGTTATCATGCTGGTTTAATTGCGCGGCACTGGATAGAAGGCATCGCAGGTCTCACCTGTCAGGTCGAGGTTGCGTCTGAATACCGGTACCGGAAATCGGTAATGCGACCAGGGACCTTGGTGGTTTGTATTTCTCAAAGTGGGGAAACTGCTGACACGCTAGCCGCCTTAAAACATGCATCTAATGACAATGTCGTCGCGCGCTTAGCCTTGTGCAACGTCGACCATTCCGCGATTGTTCGTGCTAGTGAACTTGCAATTTTGACCCGCGCTGGTGCTGAAATTGGTGTCGCATCAACGAAAGCATTTACCACTCAGTTGGCGGCGCTTATGTTGCTGTCAGGAAAGCTCGCGGAAATTAATAATCGCGCAGACTTTAAACGCGAGGCACTGGATGCAGCGCTTTTATCCCTACCTTCTGACGTAAAAACCATCTTAGGTAAGGAAAAAGCTATACAAAAAATGGCTGTACATTTCGCCTCTAAACATCATGCCTTATTTCTTGGTCGGGGTATTAATAATCCAGTGGCAATGGAAGGGGCACTTAAGCTCAAAGAGATTTCCTACATCCACGCAGAGGCTTATGCCGCAGGCGAGTTAAAGCACGGCCCCTTAGCGTTGGTTGATGCTGATATGCCTGTGGTGGCAGTGGCCCCCAATAACGATTTGCTGGAGAAACTCCGATCCAACTTGGAGGAGGTCAGAGCCCGAGGTGGTGAGCTGTTTGTATTTGCCGATGAAGCGTCAGGCTTTGAGGCCGGACCTGGGCTACACGTTTTTCAAGTTCCCCATTGTGCCGACTGGACGGTGCCCATCGTTTACTCTGTCGTCTTGCAACTGCTTGCTTATCACGTCGCTCTTGTTAAAGGCACCGACGTGGATAAGCCTCGAAATCTTGCTAAGTCAGTCACTGTTGAGTAGAAATTAATAGAGTCCATGCAAACACATGTACTTTTGGGTTGTAACCTACGTACCCTCGGAAGTGTTTGAGATACTGTTGAATGGGGCCTATCGGAAATTGGTGCATAAGCATTCTAACCACACAACGATAAATTATTGTTCATCGGTTGCACCTAGATAGCCAAGGTTTTCTTATGCTTAAAGGCGCTACATTTACAACAAACTTTGCCGTAGTCAGCATTTTGTTTGCAGCAGCGCATTTCGCTTTAGAGATCCTTTACACCCTCCAGTTCGGACAAACTTTTTTGGGCCTACTTCCTGATTTAGTGGCTGTTACCCTCTTAGCTGCCGGTAGCTACTTCTTAATAAAAGATCGTCATTCAACCGGAGTGATCTGCGGAGCATGGGGCTTTACCTTTTCTCTGCACTACCGCGCTTGGGCTTGGTGAGCTGAGGGGTCTTCTGCTGGCACATTGGGTGAAGGTGAACAGATGGTCATGGTGTATTTGGCTGCTACGATGGTGAGCTCATTGTTGTGCTTTTTCATAACGTTGGTTATGAGTGGGTCTAGATCTTAGCTTATTTTTGCAACCAGACATTCTGGGCCTAAGTTGAAACTTTAGGCTGGATTCTCTGTATTGCCCCTAGCGTTAATATTTTCAGCGCAAAAATCGTGGCTGTGGTTGGTTGGCAAAACTGCCAACCGGATGTTTGTAAGGTAAACTTCGACATCTATCGACATCTATCGACATCTATCGACATCTATCGACATCTATCGACGTCTGGTCTGTGGTCTGTTTAAGAATTGGAGATTGTTATGGAATTAGGCGCTATTCAGGAGTTTATTGATGGGCGGCATAATGAGCTGGAAGGATGGTTTTTTAGTCCGGATCAACTCGCCTTCTTTGAGCTGTGCGCCTTGCAAGAGCGCTTACAGATAAGTGGCGATCTCTGTGAAGTCGGCGTTTTCAAAGGTAAAAGCCTCGTTCTTTTGTCATTACTAAAGCGCGAAACTGAGCGGTTATTGGGTTTTGATTTGTTTGATGAAAATCATTTAGAGGCGACGCAACAGAGTTTGCTAGCCTTCAATTCTGAAAAAAATGTAGAGTTATATAAAGGCCTGACCAGTGATATTTCTCTAGATATTCTGGATGAGACAATCAAAAACCCTTTACGGTTTTTGCATATTGATGCGGGACATGAATATCACGAGGTACTTGAACAATTAGCCATCTTTACGCCCTATTTGGATGACCATGCCATTATTGCAATGGACGATTATCAAGACCGGGAGTTTCCTGGCATTGAGGCCGCCGTTCTTGATTTTGCTGAACAGGACAGACCGCGCCGGTTTGTACCGTTCTTTGCGGGTGGTAATAAGATGTTTCTTTGCAATGCATCTACTTCTGCGTTGTTTCAAAAGTCGCTGCTGAACGCAACGAACTTGAAAGATAAGTGTCGGCTAACACGAGTTAGGGATTTTAACATTTTGATTATGCGTTCTAAGTTGCCAGTATCTTCTGAGGATATTCTGGCGCAGCTGGAGGCTACTACCTTTCCTCGACGCAACTCCGCCGATCTCTCACTCAATGAGCAAAGCGCACTATTCTCACAACTTACTTTTGGTTCGGGTTCAAAATCTTAAAATTAACGGCTGCTATGCTCTAGCCCAGGATACGAGCAATTCGTAATGAGGGTATCTTGAAGACGAGTTTTGAAGGGGCGCTTGGCGCCCTAATACAGCGAGTAACCCGCCCTCAAGTATATAGTTCTGACAATCGTTTAACTTGGGTTAGCGGCCTTATAAGCCCGAATTGCTTGATTAAATTGCTCGGCTAGCTCTTCCTCAAGGGCTACCGATTGGTTGTATCCCTCTGTTGCTGCTTCATATTTCGGTGCTGCACCCGGATTTCCTTCTTCTACAGAGGCTTTAAGTCTTGCCATGTTGCTGTCTTGGCAAGCTCGGTATTCTTCTGCGCTTGCTTGAAAAGCTTTCACGCCTTTTTGTCCGTTAACCATTTCTTCCATGGTGGCTTTACTGCCATCCGGGATCGTCGGCATTGCGGGCAGTTCGCAGTCGGAGGCCAGTGCTTGACCTGCACTAAGTGCGAGTAAAAGGGTGATTGAGGTGGTTATTATTTTCATCGTTGGGCTTCCGTTGTTGGGGGCTGGGTTTTAATAAAGCGTTAATATTGGCGCAGTTGCAGGTTAGGCATATCGCCGCCTGCTGCTAGTGCTTGAATGATTTCCTCACCTTGCGTGCGTGTGTTGATTCCAACAATTTGCACCCGATAAAGTAGTTCACCAGAGCGATACTCGACGGCTACTTTAGCGGCGTAGCCGGCGTCTTCAATCTGTTGTGCTTTGCTGTCAGCGTCAGTTCCTTGGGCATAGGTATCGACGTAGATAAACCAGCCGCCTCCTGTTTGATCAACCTGACTGGCCGATGATGCCACTGTTGCCACTTTATTGGTGGCTTTGTTGGTCTTGGTAGGTACTGTGCTGCTTGATGGAGTTTCGTACTGACCCGTTGGCGTGAGATTTGAAGCTGGCGGAGCCGAGGTTTTGCCGATCCATAGAGCGCCTAAATTGTAGGTTGTTTCTAATTCAGCGGCTGCAGATTTCGCCCCCATTTTTGTCTCGAAACCTACGGCACGCACGCGGTAAAGAGTGCGACCGTCAATCTCCACGCTCTGGGTAATCGCGTTGTAGCCTTCAAGTTGTAGTTTTTGAGCCCAATTCTCTGCTGTGTCACGACGTGAGTAGGCTGCCACATTGGCAAACCAGAGGCCTTGACTGCTACTGTCTGAGGCTCGGGCCGTATCGGCCTTATTTACAGAGGCTGTATTAGCGTTAGGTTGAGCTGCGGTGGATCTGATCTCTGGTCTTGCAGCGATCTGCGGCTCGGGTAACGCCTCAGATTTGCGCTCTTTTACGAGGCGTGAAGATTGCGCAGCCAGCTTTTCAGCGTTCTCGAGCTCAACCTGTAGGGACTCTATTGTGTTGTTGGCCGCTGAGTAGTCACCCTGCAGTGTAGCGAGCTGTAATTCCAGAGCTTGGTTTTCAGCCTCCAAAACGGCTTCACCCCCGGCGTCAAGGCTGCCTAGAGACTGGGGGGAAGCTTGTTCTTCCTCTAGTTCAACGATGCGATTTTGCAGTGTAGATCGCTCCGAAATTGCTCCCCACCCCCCAATAATGAGCAAAACTACAGCGGCTATTCCTGCGACTGTTGGCCATAGCGGTAGCTTGCCTGAGGTGGTTGTGCCGACAATATGATGGTCGGTCAGTAGGTCCATCGAAGAAAACTCAGAACTATCTCCTGCGCCAAATGGTTCTGATGTTGCCAGGGTCTCCTCCTCGATCTCTGCTGCAGGTTGAATGTCTGCAGAAGGTGGAGGTATTCGTGAGGAGTTGTCCGTCTGAACTGGGGTCGTTGTTTTTGGGGCTGTTGTAATGTCGCCGCCAGTAAACCAGTCACCAGTAGAGGAGTCCGCTGCATCAGTACCATTGGTACTTGGGTTTACCTGGGCATCATCAGACTCTGAAGTGAGCCAGCCGGCGTCGTCGATGTCGGGTCGCGCTGAAGGTTGAGGTGGGTCGGAGCGCTCTTCCGAGGCCATGAGCCAGTCTGATCCATCATCGTCACTCCCCCATTCTTTTGGAGGCGTCATAACTCGACGTTTATCGTTTTCGTCATGATCATCCATTGTTGTCTTTACCTCTGTTTTTTCTCGGTTCAGCCGCGTTGACGCGCTTTTTTCCTAAATGAAGTCGTGGTTACTAGCCAGAGTCTATGATTGTCACGAGTTCTGCGACGAAAACAAGTCTAAAGTTGCCCCAAACTACAGGAAGTTGCACGTGTAAAACTGAGTAACCGGTTTGTTTTCCGGTAGAATCACAGAATGGACGTATCTGATATTCTCACTGACCTCAACGCGGCGCAACGGGATGCCGTAGCGGCAGAGTCGGGCAATTTACTGGTATTAGCTGGGGCTGGCTCGGGAAAGACGCGCGTATTGGTACACCGAATGGCGTGGCTTATTCGTGCTGAAGGTGTATCTCCCCATGCGTTGTTGTCGGTCACCTTTACCAATAAAGCCGCGCGTGAAATGCGTAGCCGTATTGAATCTATGTTGGACGTTTCGACACAGGGAATGTGGGTCGGGACCTTCCATGGTTTGGCTCACCGGCTGCTTAAACAACATTGGCAGGAGGCTCAGCTTCCACAAAATTTTCAGATACTGGATAGCGATGATCAGTTACGCCTTGTGAAGCGGGTGTGTCGCGACTTGAACTTAGACGAGGCGCAGTGGCCACCAAGGCAGGCTCAGTGGTACATCAATGGGCAAAAAGATGAAGGCTTGCGTGCCAGCCATATCGATCCACCCTTTGGTGATTTATATGCTAAAACCATGCTGCGTGTTTACAGCGCTTATGAAGAGGCTTGTCAGCGTGGCGGATTAGTTGATTTCGCTGAGTTGCTATTGCGGGCCCATGAGCTTTGGCTGAAGTCCCCTGAGACTTTGCTGCACTATCAGCGTCGATTTCGCACGATCTTAGTGGATGAATTTCAGGACACAAACACCATTCAGTATGCTTGGCTTCGGGTTTTAGCGGGTCAAAGCATACCGGTTGTGGCGGTTGGAGACGATGACCAGTCAATTTATGGGTGGCGAGGCGCCAAGATCGAAAACATTCATCGTTTCGGCGAGGACTTCACCCCCGCACAGACGATCCGACTTGAGCAGAATTACCGTTCGACCCAAACGATTCTTAAAGCAGCTAACGGTCTCATCAGTCATAACTTTGGGCGCTTAGGTAAAGAGCTTTGGACGGCAGGGGACTCCGGAGAGCCGATCAGCTTATATGCCGGATTCAATGAGCAGGACGAAGCTAGATTTATTGTCGAGCGCATTGAGAGCTGGGTCGCTGATGGCAACACGCGGCGCTCCAGCGCTATTTTATATCGCTCTAATGCACAGTCTCGAGTACTTGAAGAGGCTTTAATCCGCGCACAGATTCCCTACCGCATCTATGGGGGTCAACGCTTTTATGAACGCTTGGAAATTCGAAATGCCCTAGCGTACATGCGTCTACTAATCAGGCGTAGCGACGATACGGCACTAGAGCGGGTTCTTAACCTGCCACCCCGAGGCATTGGCAACAAGACGGTGGAGCAGCTGCGAGACCTAGCACGAACTCGCCAAGTACCCATGTGGCAGGCCATTGTGATTGCCCGAGACGAGCAGTTATTTTCATCCCGGGCACTCAAGGCACTGTCTGGCTTCACTGTGCTGGTCGACGAGCTAGATTCTGCGACTTTGGAGCTACCCTTGGAAGAGCTTACCGAGCATGTTGTTGCCCGCTCCGGTTTGGTGGAATATCACCGTGCTGAGAAAGGTGAGCGTGGTCAGGCCCGGGTAGAGAACCTGGAGGAGTTGGTATCTGCGGCTAAAACTTTCGTTCCAGATGACACGGATTTACCCTCTTTGCAGCAATTTTTAGATAGTGCTGCACTCGATGCGGGTGATGCTCAGGCCGATCCTCATGAAGATAGTGTTCAGCTTATGACCTTGCACTCTGCAAAGGGGCTTGAATTCCCCATGGTCTTTCTCGCGGGTATGGAGGAGAACTTGTTTCCTCATCGTATGTCGTTGGATGAGCCTGGTCGTCTGGAAGAAGAGCGAAGACTTTGTTATGTCGGTATTACTCGAGCAATGCAAAAGCTGGTGCTAACTTACGCGGAAAGTCGAAGACTACATGGGTCAGAATCCTACAATACCGCCTCACGGTTTGTTCGTGAACTCCCTTCTGAGCTCTTGAATGAGGTTCGATTGGGTGCATCTGTATCACGCCCGCTATCCTCTCTCACCTCTTTGTCCCCAACCCCGAGCGCGGCTCATATCGATAGTGGTGTGAGCTTGGGGCAGCGTGTCATGCATCAGGTATTCGGTGAGGGTGTTGTGACAAACTTTGAGGGCGGTGGATCCAATGCGCGAGTAGAGGTAAGTTTTGCCGAGGGGTCAAAATGGTTGGTTTTACAATATGCCAATCTGCAGCCGCTTTAATTAGATCAAGGCCGGCTACTACTATCCAAAAAAAATAATGGGCGAAGGAAAGGTGTATGTTTGAAAGGCGATTTCTGCCCGTGGTGGTTATTCTGTTGATGGCGTCATTGGTCTTAGTGGTCGGGTTATGGGCTGTCGATAGCAGCGATCAAACCCGGCCGTTATCGGATGTAAACAGGAGCATAGACGAGCCAGATTACCGTTGGAAGCTCGTAACTACCTGGCCAAAAAACCTACCTGGCTTGGGTGCAGCGCCTGAAAACTTCGCTCGATACGTTAATGAAATGAGTAACGGCCGCCTTGAGGTCAGAGTTTTTGGCGCCGGCGAAATTGTACCTGCCTTTGAGGTTTTTGATGCTGTCTCTCAGGGCGCAGCTGAGGTTGGTCACGGTGCGAGTTATTACTGGAAAGGTAAAATTCCCGCCGCCGTTTTCTTTACGGCTGTGCCCTTTGGCATGACAGCTCAGGAAATGAATGGCTGGCTGCACTATGGTGGCGGGCTGGAGCTATGGCAGGATCTATACGCACCTTTTGGGGTTATTCCCTTTGCGGGAGGAAGTACGGGCGTGCAAATGGCGGGCTGGTTCAACAGAGAACTCCGTAGTGCTAAAGATTTATCCGGACTTAAGATGCGTATTCCTGGGCTCGCCGGGGAGGTTTTTGATGCGGCGGGGGGCACGGCGGTGCGCATTGCTGGCGGTGAGGTCTATACCTCTATGCAAACCGGTGTGATCGATGCAGTCGAGTGGGTAGGTCCTTATAACGACCGAACCCTCGGGCTTAACGAGGTGGCAGAATTTTACTATTATCCCGGCTGGCATGAGCCCGGTGCCATGCTTGAATTCACGGTAAATGCCGCAGCCTTTCAAGAGCTCCCCTCTGATTTGCAGGCTATTGTTCGATACGCCGCCAGAGCGGCTAATCAGAATATGCTGGATGAGTTCACCGCTCGTAACAATGAGTCGTTACAGCAACTGCTTGCTGCGGGTACTCAATTGCGGCATTTGCCAGACGATGTATTAAATTTATTGTATGAAAAGTCGGTAGAGGCAATGATGAATTTGCGAACGAGTGACGCGATGGCGGAAGAGATCGCAGTGTCTTACGAGG
The DNA here is from genome assembly GCA_000169115.1 of marine gamma proteobacterium HTCC2080. Lineage (GTDB taxonomy): Bacteria > Pseudomonadota > Gammaproteobacteria > Pseudomonadales > Halieaceae > Luminiphilus. Next base: position 152,890 of record AAVV01000003.1, on the reverse strand, counting down.
CCTTCTCGACGAACGTCAGGGCGTATCATGAAATTTCAGAACGCGCTTACCTCAACGCTCGGGATAAGGTATTACCCCCAGTTATGCAGGAGGCTTCTCAGGCTGAACCTGGGCGTTGAATGGCTCGAGTTCGCTTATCGCCACCAATGGCGACATAAATAAAAGTCCCCTCGGTGACTTTAATGGGTTCTCCGTCTTGGCGGGAGTTAATCCAGACCTCTACGATTACCCGCACCGAGCTACGCCCAATTTCTAAAATGTCTGAGTAGCAGCTCACTACCGCACCGACATGAACGGGCGTCAGAAACACCATACCTTCTACAGCAACAGTGGCGACTCTGCCGCCCGCTACGTCACAAGCTGTGACGTAGCCCGCCAAGTCCATTTGTGACATTAGCCAGCCGCCAAATATATCCCCATGAGGGTTAGTGTCCGCAGGCATGGCTACGGCCTGAAGGCTTAGCTCGCCCTGGGGGGTGGGGTTCATATCAAGGTCAGTCATTTTTTTGCCTGTTGTTGTCGCAATGGTGCAGATTAGTGAGGACTCAGCACTAATGTATAGCGTGCTTACAGATTATGACGGTTATCCAGAGCGTAAGACATTGGGTAGCCAAGTCACTAGGTCTGGGAAGCTCCACAGTAGAGCTAACAATCCAATTTGTAGTGCTACAAAGGGTATAACGCCTTTATAGATCGATCCCGTAGTTACTGTCTTTGGTGCAACGCCTCGAAGATAGAAAAGGGCAAAACCAAAGGGGGGGGTCAAAAAGGAAGTTTGGAGGTTGACCGCCAACATGATGCCAAACCAGATGGGATCAAAGCCCATGGCGAGTAAGATCGGTCCAACGATTGGCACCACGACAAAAGTGATTTCAATAAAATCGAGTATGAAACCTAAAAGGAAGATGACGATCATCACCAGCAGCATGGCGCCTTGAGGACCCAAGTTCATTCGCTCAAAGAAGCCTTGGACTAGCTCTTCACCACCAAAGCCGCGAAAAACCAACGTGAAAACAGCGGCCCCGATAAGTATTAGAAACACCATGCTAGTAATCCGCATAGTCGATAACCCAATGTCGTGCAATTTCAACCAGTCCATTTGTCCGCGCAGTAGTGCCAGAAGTAGCGCTCCTACAGCGCCAACCCCTGCTGCCTCTGTAGGTGTTGCCGCACCTAAAAGAATGGATCCCAAAACCAATGCGATAAGCAAGAATGGCGGCAGCAACGCGCTGACTAATTTGGGAATTGAGGCGCCTTTAGAGGTAATAGCGGGTGCGTATTGAGGTTTAAATCGGGCGACTAACAAGATCCACACCAAATATAAGCCAACCAGAATGAGACCTGGAATCAATGCGCCTACGAAAAGATCTCCCACTGAGACAGTGGCGGTGTTCACAACGCCCATTTCTAATTGCGCGCGCTGATAGGCACTGGCAATAACATCACCTAATAGAACCAGAGCGATTGATGGCGGGATGATTTGGCCCAGTGTACCAGTTGCACAGATCGTACCCGTCGCCAAGGCCGGGCTGTACCCTGCGCGTAGCATTGACGGAAGAGATAATAGGCCCATTGTGACAACGGTTGCGCCCACAATACCTGTACTCGCTGCCAGCAGTGCACCTACTAACACCACAGCAACCCCTAGCCCACCAGGACGGCTGCCAAATAGTTGAGCCATATTGTTGAGCAAATCTTCAGCGATTTTCGCGCGCTCGAGAATATTACCCATCAAAATGAATAGCGGCACCGCAATAAGTGTTTCATTGCCGATGGTGCCAAAGATTCGGGCTGGAATAGCGGCCAGGTAACCGGCATCAAATGTGCCTAAAATGGTGCCAATGGCTGCAAAGACAAGGCCCACCCCCGCAAGAGTTAGAGCAACTGGAAAGCCGGCCAAGAGCACCAGGCAAACGGCTAAAAACATGAGCACTGGTATTTCAATCACAGTGAGATACCTCGCTGATGAGGGTTTTCACTGCCTTGATGATTTCTGATAACGCTTGGAGCGCCAGCAGAATGGCCATGACCGGGAGCAGGGTTTTTAAAATAAAAACGGCTGGTATGCCGCCGGGTTCAGGGGATGTTTCACGAGCTACCCAGGACTCGAAAACGTAGTCCTGGCTGGCAAAGCCCACCATAGCGCACAGTGGCAGCGTGAAAATGACGTGCCCTAAAGCATCGACCCACGCCCTCGCTCTAGGGCTAAAGCGCTGGTACACAACATCAACTCGAACATGCCCACCCGCCTGAAGTGTGCAAGACGCGCCCAGCATGAACAGCGCTCCGTGAAGGTAAATCACACTTTCTTGTGCCGCTATGGCACCCACCCCGAAGCCATAACGCAGGATAACCACGAGAACCGTTAATAGAGCCATTAGTAACGGTAACCACCCAATAATATGTGACAATCGATGCGAAAGCCCATCGAGCAGTCGGACTGATGAAATTAAAACGGCCACTTCTTATTCCTTTTAGGATATTTCTGGGCGGAACACAGGTTATCATTCCTTTAACACAGACATCAGGGAGGCCCCATCGTGTTGACAGTCCTTTCCCCGGCCAAGACGCTTGACTACGAAACACCACCTCGTACGCGCAAGGCGACCCAGCCTCATTTCATTGAACGTGCTGCCCAGCTCGTTGATGATGCAAGAGACCTATCGCCAGATGCAATACAGCAACTCATGGGGGTCAGTGAGAACATTGCGCTGTTGAATCACGAGCGGTTCATGAACTGGCAGCCAGATTTTAACCTCGATAATGCTAAGCAAGCGGTGCTGGCATTTAAAGGCGATGTTTATACGGGTCTCGATGCCAACACCCTTGATGGCAAAGCCCTCACTTTTGCTCAAAAGCACCTGCGCATTCTTTCGGGATTATATGGTTTGCTCCGCCCATTAGATCTCATGCAGCCTTATCGTTTAGAAATGGGTCTAAAATTTGAAAATCGCGGTGGCCGTAACTTGTATGAGTTCTGGGGAGAGGAGATAACCCAGTTGCTCGATACAGCGATTGGCAAAAGTGGCAGCATGGTGCTGGTTAATTTGGCGTCTAATGAATATTTCAAGGCCGTAAAGCCACGCCAACTTGATGCCGAAGTGATAACCCCGGTTTTTAAGGACTTGAAAAACGGTAATTATAAAATTATCAGTTTTTTTGCGAAGAAGGCCCGGGGTGTTATGGCGCGATACATAGTTGAGCAACAGCTCAATGAACCCGAGGGCCTGAAGGCATTTTGTGGCGCCGGATATTATTACAGCCCTGAGCAGTCAACGGCTGAAAACTGGGTTTTTTTGCGGGATAACGAGCCTGAATCCAACGGCGCTTAGAGCGATGTGGCGTCTTTCAAGGCGCCTTCTTTAAAGGGTAATAGCTGGGAAGCGTCCACCTTGTAGGCCTTGACCTGATCTATGTCTCGCGCACAAAAGTCTTTTATGGCCGGTTGGAAGCCAGGTTCGGCGACCCAATGATGGGACCGCGTTAACGTAGGTTCGAAGCCTCGTTGTATTTTGTGTTCTCCTTGAGCGCCCGGATCCAATCGTTGGATGCCATTGCTAATACAATACTCTATGCCCTGGTAGTAGCAGGCTTCAAAGTGTAAGCCGTCATACTCCCTAAGGCAGCCCCAATACCGCCCATAAAGCGTGTCAGATGATTGAAAAAATAAAGCGGCTGCCACGGGCTGCTCATTGAGAGAAGCCAGCACCATAACCGGAGCGCTACCGAGCTTTGGACAAAGCTCGGTAAAAAACTCCCGGGATAAATAGCCGCCGTGACCACTGCGCTTCGCATAGGTGGTTTGATAGCAATAATGAAAGAAGGACCAATCTTCAGGCAATATATCTGAACCGACACGGGTAACTAGTGACAGTCCTTGAGCAGCAACGTGGTCTCGTTCTTTACGAAGGTTTTTACGTTTGCGGCTGCTAAAGAGCTGGAGAAAATCGTCAAAGCTCTCATAACCCCGGTTGAACCAGTGAAATTGACACGTAGCCCTCTCAACCAAATTTAGCTGGTCATCAGCGTCACTCAAATCTGATGTGGAGAATAAGATGTGCCAGCTTGAGAGGCCTTGTTTTTTGCAAAACGCTTGAACGGCATGACAAAATTTTTGTTTAGCACCGTCTACGTCTGGATTGAACCAAATCTTTGGGCCACTGGCTGGGGTAAAAGGTGCGGCGGAGACCAGCTTGGGATAATAAGACAGACCACTACGCTGCCAGGCATCAGCCCAAGCCCAATCGAATACGTACTCGCCGTAGGAGTGCTCCTTTAAAAATCCGGGTGCTGCACCCACGACCTTAGACCCGTCGCGTAACACCATATGATGGGGTGCCCACCCACTGTCTTCAGTGGTGCAGCCCGTATCTTCAAGCCCTAATAAGAAGTCGTGACGCAGAAAGGGATAGTCACCACCGAACCAGTGATCCCAATCTGAGGCAGAAATGTCCCTGATGCTGCGGTAAATATCGAGTTGCATGATCTCGCCAGAGCCCGTGTGTCAGATTGGTGATACGTGCTCAGCAACAAAGTGTCCCACAATGCCTAAAAGCATAATGAGACCAATCCATTTACTTTGGTTGAAGGCCTTAAAACAGGCCTCTTCTTGGCGATGACGAATTAACCATTGATGCCAGCAAAAGAGTAGTGCGATACAGAGCACGGCGGCGTAAAACGGCCACGTAAAGCCAAATGCAGCGCCGGTTTGTAGGAAGCATGCCAATGCCCCGGCTTGCATGGTGGCGATGAGCCTTCGATCAAGATGTCCAAATAAAATGGCAGTAGACTTTATACCAATGGCAAGATCGTCTTCTCGATCTACCATGGCGTATTGGGTGTCATAGACCACCGTCCACAGTAAGTTTCCCAAAAAGAGCCACCACAACGCCTCTGGCAAGGTGTTTGTGACGGCAGCAAATGCCATCGGAATAGACCAAGAAAACGCCGCCCCTAGGACAAACTGCGGTAAATGTGTAACCCGCTTCATGTAGGGATACATCATTGCTAGGGCGACACCCACTAACGATAACTTTACGGTCAATGCATTGGTTAATAACACCAACGCCAGCGCGATTGAGAGCAGCAACAAGAGTAGCAAGAGGGCTTCTTTTGTCGATACTAGCCCGGTGACGAGAGGTCGATCACGGGTCCGTGCTACGTGTCCATCGAGTTTGCGGTCGGCAAGATCGTTAGCAACACAGCCTGCTGCGCGCATTACTACGATACCTAGCCCAAAGATGCAGAGTATTTTGAGGTCTGGCCAACCTTCGCTGGCAATAATCAGTGCCCATGTCGTGGGGGCAGCTAGCAGCCAGGTCCCGATAGGCTTATGGAAGCGCATGAGTCGCCATAGCCCCAGCAGTTTACTATCTGAGCCAGGGGACTCGGGCTGCCCTGATGGGCTTGGGACAGAAGAGGTCATAGTGCGGCATCAAAAAGATCAACAGTAGGCTGCATTGTAACCTGTTCAGACCCGAGCAAAGGCCTGTCGTTCTCCTGTCCAACGGTCGACAAGCAAAGTGCAACGATCTGGGTAGTTCTGTACGAGGCTCTCGGCTATTTCGGCGACCTGCTCTAGTAGCATTTCATGGGCGGGTAACTGCGCCACACGAAATGAGGTCAAGCCGGTTTGACGCGTGCCGAGAAGCTCTCCGGGCCCCCGGAACAGCAGGTCTTGTTCGGCGATGTAAAAACCATCATTACTGCGTCGCATGACATCTAAGCGCTCTCGACCCCTTTGGCTCAAGGGAGCTTGATACAAAAGCACACAGTGACTTGCAGTGGCGCCTCGTCCTACTCGACCTCGGAGTTGATGCAGCTGGGCGAGCCCTAGGCGCTCAGGGTTTTCAATAATCATAAGGCTTGCATTGGGGACATCAACACCAACTTCGATCACCGTAGTGGCAACCAGTAACTCAATTTTTCCCGCCTTAAACGCCGCCATCATCGCTTCTTTATCTGCTGGCGGTAGGCGTCCATGAATGAGGCCAATGTGCAGGTTGGGCAGCTGAGCTTGCAATAACTCAGCCGTGGCTTCCGCCGCCCGGGCGTCAAGGTTTTCAGATTCTTCGATTAGGGTGCATACCCAATAAGCTTGTCGACCCTCGCCACAGCCTGCGCCAACGCGCTGAATTACTTGATCTCTGCGTTGGCTATCTAAAAGCGTAGTTTGCACTGGTGTCCGTCCCGGGGGCAGTTCGTCGATGACAGAGCAATCGAGGTCTGCATAGGCCACCATGGACAGAGTGCGGGGAATCGGCGTGGCGGTAAGTACCAGCTGGTGAGGAAGTGTCGGTCCCGACGCCTTTTCGGTGAGTGCCAGTCTCTGATGGACGCCAAATCGGTGTTGCTCGTCTACAATGACCAGCGCCAGCGAGGCGAAGGTGACTCCTTCTTGAAACAACGCATGGGTGCCGACAACTAGGGCGACTGACCCCTCACTAATCTCCTGCAATACAGCACTGCGTGCTCGACCTTTGACTCTTCCGCTCAGCCAAGCGATACGAACGCCAAAGGGTTCTAACCATTGCTTAAAGGTTTGTAAGTGTTGCTCCCCTAATAATTCTGTTGGCGCCATTAGTGCGACCTGCTGACCAGCTTCTATAGCGGTGATGCAGGCCATGGCGGCCACAAAGGTTTTACCGGATCCAACATCACCCTGAATCAGTCTCAGCATGGGACTGGGTAATGTCATGTCATGGGCTATCTCTTGAATGACTCTTTGCTGTGCCGCAGTGGGCTTAAACGGCAGGTGGCTGAGGAACGGCCCCGCTATAGATTGATCGCTTTTCATAGCCACAGCCAGACACGCTTTTTCTTGTGCCCGGAGCATTTGTAAGGACAAATTGTGAGCGACTAGCTCTTCCAGCGCTAATCTAAGCTGTGCTGGATGCTCCCACTCGCGAATGCGATCTATTGGTGCATTTGGGGGTGGGCGGTGCAGAAATTGAATGGCCTCAACTAGCGCAAAGGGGGAGTCAGCAATACCGTGTAATAAATCTTCGGGAGAATTCTGCTTGAGAATGATCAGAGCTTGGTCCGTAAGATTTCGCCAAAAACCCTGCCCTAAACCTTCAACTGTCGGATAAATGGGTGTGAGGGCAGCTTCCAGAAAAATGTCCGCGTCTTCAAGACGATATTCAGGATGGACCATATCGAGGCCAGCACCCGATCGACGCGCCTGACCAAACAAAGCAATAGGTAAGCCCGGCTTCATTTGTTGCGCCTGTGCCCGGCGAAAGTGAAAAAATCGAACGGTAAGAATGCCCGTACCATCCTCTACTTTTACGATAAGTGTTGGCCTGCGACCAGGCACGATGCTGGATAAACGGATAGACCCTTGAATGACCGCATCAACACCATCTTTAAGACTGCCAATCGCCGTTAACTGAGTGCGGTCTTGGTAACGCAGTGGAAAGTGATAAAGAATATCTTCGACACAACACAGACCAAGCTCCTCAAGCCGCTGCTGAAGTTTTGGGCCTACGCCGCGTAAGGTTCCAACGGAAGCGCTCAAAGCATGGCTTGGCGTCGAAGTCATTGAAAAGGGTTCATCGATTAAGGGTCACACAATAGCCTAAGTGAAAGGGCATAATAGCGGCATCATAGTCTGTGAGAGAGGGTTGGGTGAAGTCACCACATGTTTTGATCGTTGGGTGCGGCGACCTTGGTCAACGCCTCGGCTTGCAGCTGAGGTCTGAAGGTTGGCAAGTCAGCGCTATGCGTCGCCGTTCTTCCGAGCTGCCCGAGGGCTTTGACGGTATTCAAGGCGATTACACGCAACGGGCTGACCTTGAGGGTCTTGTCAGTCTGCAGCCGGATTATGTGGTGTTTACGCCCCTGCCTGCTGCGAGGGACTCTGCCGGCTATCATCAGGGCTATACTGCTCCCGTGATGCTGATGGCGGAGCTGGGGCTATTGTCATCGGTAAAAGGGGGCATTTTGGTGTCTTCCACCCGTGTTTTCGCACAAGCCGATGGGGGTTGGGTCGATGAGAGCTCCCCCCTCTCCCAATCAGACCCTTTGGCAGCGCCTATCATAGAGGCAGAGCGTCGATTTTTAGCGGCCTGCACGGGTGCGACAGTCCTGCGGGCATCAGGGATTTACGGCGATTGGCCGGGCATGTTGATTCAGCGATTACAAAAAGGCCTCTGCAGCCCAGACCCTGAGCGCATTAGTAACCGGATCCATCGTGAGGATCTCGCTGGAATTATGGCGTTTTGTTTGCGCCGTCTGGAAAGTGGAACAACTAACGACCCCGTGTATATCGCTAGTGACCATTTGCCATCTCGTGTCGGTGAGATTGAAACTTGGTTGATCAACGGGCTTAGCCTTGCCACTAAAACCGGTGTTGCGCCGTCACGTCTGGCAAATCGGCGGTGCAGCAGTCAACGTCTCCGTGATGCGGGTTATCGCTTTCGTTATCCAGATTATCGGGCGGGGTTCTCAGCGCTTATTAGCCAGTACTTACCTCAAGATAAGAGCGCGGTAGACAGCCTCAAAGACTGAGGATCGCTTCTATTTCTACTGCCACGCCTTTGGGTAATGCGGCAACTTCAACGCAGGCCCGAGCCGGATAGGGCTCGTCAAAGTGTTGTTCCATGATGGCATTGACGGCAGCGAAGTTACCTAGATCGGTGACAGAAATGTTAATTTTTACCGCGTCATTGAGCTCGCCACCGGACGCTTCTGCTATTGCTGCGAGGTTCGCAAAGACCTGCTGGGTTTCTGCCTCTATTCCACCGCTGACACAAGTCATGGTCTTGGGGTCTAGAGGAATCTGCCCTGAAATCCAGACCGTGTTCCCTACTTTAATCGCTTGAGAGTAAGGGCCTATAGCTGCAGGGGCAGCTTCAGTAGAAATAATGGCTCTATTGGACATGGATATTCTCCTGATTAGGAATTTTAGGGGATGGCGTTCAGCGACGGCTGATTCGTATAACCCGCCGCACGCCTTCAACCGTTCTCAGCCGCTTCATGATGCGTGCAAGGTGAATGCGGCTGTGCACCTGCAGCTCGATATCAACGTAGGTGTACTGGGCATCTTTATCGGTGGTCGATATCCGGTCGATATTCATACCGACGGTACTAAGCCTCGTCGCAACTACAGCAATAATGCCCCGACGGTTCTCAGATTCGAGCCTCAGTGCGGCTGAATAGAGTCCTTCGACGTCTTCGTCCCAGCGGAGGTTCATCATGCGTTCGGGATGCTCGCGCATTTCAAGCAAATTTCTGCAGTCCTCGCGATGCACCACCAGCCCCTTTTCAGGACTCAGATACCCGCCAATTGGGTCCCCCGGTAAAGCACAACAACACTTGGCGTAAGTCACAATGAAGCCTTCTGTTCCGCGAATGGCTACGGCTTCATTCCGATCAGGGTCGACCGGTCCTGCGGTGGCACCAGCGATCCGGCTCGCTACGATCTGGGGTAACAAGTTCCCCAGCGCAATATCGATAAACAAAGTCTCGAGGCTAGTGCTGCCCAATTTCTTAAGTGTTGGCTCCAGCAGTTCGCCCATAAAGTCATCAATTCTGACACCGTGTGCAATGAGTGCTTTATTTAAAAGATTGCGACCTAACTCAACTGAATCCTCTCGGCGCTGATCCTTGAGAAAGTGTCGAATGTGTGTCCGTGCCCTTGCGGTTACGACGTAATTGAACCAATCAGGGTTGGGTCTACCGTTGGGTGAGGTAATAATTTCAATCGTTTGTCCGCTTTCAAGAGGCTCAGAAAGGGGTGCGAGACGTCGATTTATTCGACAGGCGACGCAGGCATTACCAATATCGGTATGTACCGCGTAAGCGGCATCAACTGCCGTTGCGCCGCGAGGCAGCTCCATGATGTCCCCTCGCGGTGTAAAAACATAAACTTCATCAGGAAAGAGGTCCATTTTGACGCTTTCAATGAACTCCATTGGGTTGCCAGCCCGCTGCTGCATTTCCAAAAGCCCTTGTACCCACTCCCTTGCCCGGGTATGTGAGGCGCTTGCTGATCCGTTATCAGACTTATATAGCCAGTGGGCAGCGATGCCGTTGTTGGCCATGTCCTCCATTTCCCGCGTGCGGATTTGAATTTCTACGGGGATCCCATGCATACCTTTTAATACCGTGTGCAACGATTGGTAGCCATTTGCTTTAGGGATGGCGATATAGTCACTGAATTCTCCTGGAACCGGCTTGTAGAGGCTATGAACCACTCCAAGGACGCGATAGCAGTCATCAACAGACTCAACGATGATACGAAAGGCAAAGATATCCATAATTTCAGAGAAAGACTTTCTCTTTGCTTTCATTTTTGAATAGATGCTGTACAGGTGCTTTTCCCGCCCGATAACCCGGCCCTGAAGTTCATCACGCGACAAAGCGGTTTTAACTTGATTGCGCACTTGGTTGATAAGGCTTTTACGGTTACCACCCGCACTGCGAATTGCAGCATCAATGCGCCGTGCTCGCATAGGGTATAGGGCTTTAAATGCCAGATCTTCAAGCTCCATACGGACTGAATTCATGCCCAGGCGTAGCGCAATAGGTGCGTAAATATCGAGAGTCTCACCGGCGATGCGCTTAATCTTTTCTCGACTGAGCACGCCCAAAGTTCGCATGTTATGCAATCGATCAGCGAGTTTGACAAGGATTACGCGAATATCTCGCGCCATGGCTAATGCCATCTTTTGAAAGTTTTCTGCCTGCTTGTGCTCAAGACTATCGAATTCAATATGTGTGAGTTTGCTCACACCATCGACGAGCTCAGCCACTTCCGCACCAAATTGCGCTCCGATATCCTCTTTGGTAACACCGGTGTCTTCAATAGTGTCATGCAGCAGTGCGGCCATCAGGCTCTGATGGTCCATATGCATTTCGGCTAGAACACTAGCAACGGCTAATGGGTGCGTGACGTAGGGCTCACCACTGCGACGCACTTGGCCGTAATGTGCCTGTTCAGCAAAGAAGTAGGCACGCTTGACTAATAAGACTTGCGTGCCGTGGAGGTAGGTCTCGATTTGACGTTCAAACCCTGCAAAAGAGCGATCAGTGTCACTGGCGCTTTCTTGCTGGGTGATGGCAGCAGTTTTGAATCGCAGAAGTGACCTAGCATCTGTAAGGGAGCTGCTAAGGACCTGAAACGTACCGGCTACCAAAGGTCTCTATTACCCGAAGATTAGTAAACGGGTGTTTCGAAACTCGCCGCTAGTTCTTCTTCAGCTTCGATTTCGGTTTCGCGTGCGATGAGCTCAGGCGTTACCTTGCCTTCCGCAATTTCGCGCAGAGCAATCACGGTAGGCTTATCTGATTCCTCATCAACAAGCGGGTCCTTGCCTTGGGTCGCGATTTGACGAGCCCGTTTGGATGCCAGCATAACCAGCTCAAAACGGTTGTCCACGTTGTCTAAACAATCTTCTACAGTGATGCGTGCCATGGGTGAATTCATCTCCTATTAACTTCGCATAAACGCGAATCAGTCCGCCAGTATACCTCACAACGGCTGGTAACGGACCATGGTAAAAATCACTTCAGCGCGGGGTTAGGCCATCAAGAATGCTAGCTAGGACTTCTGATTGGTAATCTAGCCTGAGTCGAAGGCTGTCAGTAATGGTTGTCAGATCTGTCAGGGCACGATCGAATTCGTCGTTTAGGACCAAATAATCAGCGTCGGGCCAGTGAGCCATTTCACTCTGCGCTTCGTCCATACGCCGCTTTATGGTCTCAGGTTTGTCTTGCCCCCGATTTGTGAGCCGGCTTTCTAAGTCTGCAATTGAGGGCGGTAACACAAAAATACAGCAGCTTTCAGGGCAAACGGCCTTTACCTGTCGAGCGCCTTGCCAGTCAATTTCTAAAATAACGTCGTTACCAGCGGCTCTGCGCGAAGCCACCTCAGTTTTGGCCGTTCCATAAAAGTGGCCAAATACTTCGGCCCACTCAAAGAATTCCCCAGACTTCTGAGCTGCGATGAAGGCCTCTTTAGAAATAAAATGATAATTGACCCCATCAACTTCTCCCGGGCGCATGGGGCGCGTTGTATGGGATACCGAAACACTCAAATTTGGTCTGCGCTCAATGAGAGCCCGCACTAGCGACGTTTTACCAGCGCCGCTGGGCGCTGATACGGTCAGTAAATTGCCTGTTGGTGGATGCGCTTCCAAGCCTAGTAACCTCCGTTATTCAATGTTCTGTATTTGTTCCCGCATCTGTTCAATGAGCACCTTAAATTCTACAGCGGTCTGAGTCGTTAATAGTGATGCTGACTTTGATGCCAGCGTATTGGCCTCCCGATTGAGTTCCTGCATTAAAAAATCGAGGCGGCGGCCACAGGGTTGGTTGCTCTCTATCGCAACCTCTATTGCCACGAGATGCGCGTCCAACCGATCTAACTCTTCATCAACATCTGTTTTTTGGGCGTTATAAACCAGCTCCTCTTCCAATCTTTTAGCATCGGGTTCTACAGACAGCTTTTGTATCCGGTCGAGCAGCCGTTGTCGATTGGCTTGCTGCAAATCTGGTAGCGCCGCTCGGAAGTCTGCAAGGTAGTGTTTAAATGCTTCGCAGCGGCTTAAGATAAGATTTTGCAGTTTACCGCCTTCTTCTTCCCTGCTGGCAACCAGCCCGCTAAGCGCGCGCTCTAGGGCGGCTGCACCCGCTTCAATCCACTCCGACTCGTGCGTGGTCTCACTAGAGATAACACCCGGCGCCATCAGTAAAGCCAGCTGATCAGGCGGTGGGGCGTCGGGAAAGCGCTCACTTAGTTGGCCCAATACGGTTTGTAATTCCTTAAGACGCCCTTGATCTAAGCTCAGGGATGCACTTTGCTCCGAGAGATCGGTGCGGATAGACACGTCCACCTTGCCTCGGGTGATTTGTTTTGCAATTTTTTGACGCCAATGGGATTCCTGTGATCGAAGGACTTCAGGGCAGCGAACCAGCACATCGAGATAACGATTGTTTACCGATCGCATTTCTATTGTGACCGACACGCAGTCAGTTGTTACAATGGCGCGCGAAAATCCAGTCATGCTCTGAGTCAACTTGCTATCCCCTGTTGCTTCTAGGTTGTCATTAGTGGTCGTCACTGTTGAGTTTAACAGCTGGGACCGGCATGACGCGGCCGGCGTTAATCCTATTTTTTTGAGGAATTTTTTCCATGTCGACTACTTTAGACCGCCCAAGCGGCAGAGCCCTTGATGAACTCAGAGCGATCACTTTTGAGCGCAACTTTACTTGTCATGCCGAGGGCTCGGTCCTGGTGTCTTTCGGGCAAACTCGAGTGCTCTGCACGGCCTCACTCACCCCTGGGGTACCAGGATTCTTGCGGGGTAAAGGCCAGGGTTGGCTAACAGCAGAGTACGGAATGTTGCCCCGATCCACGGGAAGCCGAATGAATAGAGAGGCCAGCCGGGGTAAGCAGTCGGGTAGAACCGTTGAAATTCAGCGTCTGATTGGGCGATCGCTGCGGGCTGCCATTGATTTAAAAGCCTTGGGTGAAAACACACTCACCTTAGATTGTGATGTTATTCAGGCCGATGGTGGTACCCGAACAGCGTCCATTTCGGGGGCTTGCGTTGCTGTAGTTGACGCGTTGAACACGTTGCAGCGGAAACAATCCTTGCAGTCTGATCCCCTTAAATTTTTGATCGGTGCCGTTTCCGTCGGCGTTTGGAAAGGTCAGGCTGTGCTAGATCTCGACTACGCAGAAGATTCGACGGCTGACACGGATATGAACGTCGTGGTAGCAGAGGGTGGCGGCCTGATCGAAGTGCAGGGCACGGCTGAGGGCGCAGCTTTCGAACGGGCTGAATTGAACAGTATGCTTGACCTCGCAGTTGCAGGCGGTGAAATTATTATCAGTAAGCAGCGTGAGGCGCTGTCAGTTTAGTTGTCAGTCTATTTGCCAGTCTAAAGATCGACATCGTACTCAATGATGACGGGCGCGTGGCTTGAAAACGCGTCGTCGGTATTGATTACGGCACTGTCGACCCGCCCTTCAAGAGACAGGGACGTGATGTGTGTATCTGATCGCAGGGCACCGGCATCATCACCTTCTGGCCACCAAGTAAATTCCTCAGAGCTTACATTGATGCTTCTAAAAGCGTCGCAATAACCGTTTTGATAAAGCTCTTGCAGCCAGGCTTGCTCAATACTGGAAAATCCCGGGATATCAGTGCGGTTACCAGCTTCTTCGGCGTCAATTGACTGACCAATTAACTCCCAACCGCCGCAGATGATGAAGTCTCTGCGCTTATTTTTGACTTTCTGCAGATGTTGCCCCAATTGCTCCAAAAACTTGAGCTTGGTATTCATGGCTTCGTCACCAGCCTGACCGCTGGGAATTAGTAATGACCCGACACTGATGTTGGGGTAGTCGGCCTGAATGTAAAGACCGCGGCTGTCAAAGTCAGCGAAACCCAAGCCCGTCATAATCGCCTTTGGCAGCTTTTTGCAGTAGATGGCAACGCCATTACGCTTTGGATTTTCAAAGTCGTCGAGAAAGTAGGGGCTGTAATTCTCGGGGAAATACACGTCGCCTTTTAACGTGTACTCCGAGCAACGCGTATCCTGCAGGCAAACGACATCTGCGTCTTCCTCGTGGAGCCAGTCAAAAAGGCCGGCCTTCTGCGCCTGCTCTAGACCTTCTACTACTAAACTGACGACTTTCATTGCTAGTCCTGCGTAAACAAGGCCAGTATCATAGGGGAAGGTGCCACGACCTGCCATCACGACCGCAGGTAAATTTAAAATTGCCATATTTAGATTGTTTGTTAACAGAGCGAAGATTAGACCTATGAGCAACTCAGCGCATACTGCTACACGCAAGGCGTTCATTGAATTGGCTATTCAGTGCCAGGTTCTACGTTTTGGCGAATTTGAGTTGAAGTCTGGTCGAGTGAGTCCCTATTTTTTTAATGCGGGTGGGTTCTCCGGAGGGCGAGCCTTGGCGGAGCTAGGTCGGTGCTATGCCAATACACTTGTGGCATTTGAATTGATTCCGACGGTTTTGTTTGGACCCGCTTACAAAGGTATTCCTCTGGTAAGTGCTACTGCGATGTCATTATCGAGCCATCATGGCCTTGATGTGCCTTATAGCTTTAATCGTAAGGAGCAAAAAACTCACGGAGAAGGCGGCTTGTTGGTAGGTGCACCGCTGACCGGCGACGTGGTTATCGTGGACGATGTTATTACCGCTGGAACCGCGATAAGAGAAGCCATTGCGTTAATTCGCGATGCAGGTGCCCATGCTCATGGGGTAGTTATTGGCTTAGACCGTTGTGAACGTGGATCCGGACCCCGATCGGCAGTCGATGAAGTAAGTCATGATCTCGGCTTGAAAGTTGCTAGTGTTATAACCATGCATGACATTATTGAGTGGCTTGAGTCCACTCAAGATCTGAGCCAATATTTGGAGCCTATGCAACGTTATCGGGATCGTTATGGGGTATAACCCCCCTTTCATCGGTGCACTTTTTGCGGCTTTCCTCGTGACGGTTGCGACATCAGGATTGGCTGAAAATTTATATCGCTACAGGGCCGATAACGGCGTTTTAGTCGTCGATTTTCACGTTCCTGTCGAATACGCCGACAATGGTTATGAGGTGTTAGATGCTAGTGGCGTAGTGGTATCGGTTGTACCTCGGGCGATGACTCCTGAGGAGCGTGCCAATGTTGTACTTTCCCGTGAGCTGCAAGAAGACGCTAAGTCTGAGCAGCAACGTCTGCAAAACTGGGATGAGTCGCTGTTGTTGCGCTATTCGACCATCGCCGACATTGAGGACGCGCGAGATAGATCCTTGAGTGACCTAAAAATTAGGGTGTCCATTCTGAAGTCCAACCGTAGAAGCTTGCGCCAGCAGGTTGAAAATGCCCAAGCACGAGTTGCCGCAACTGAACGTGCAGGAGTGGACCCGCAGCCTATCGATCTTGAAAGTATTAAGTTGCTCAAGAGAGAAATTGAAAGTACCGACGATAAAATAACGACAAGAGAGGCCCAAATCACCGAGATGACGGCACTCTATCAGCGCGATATTGATCGATTTGAACAGCTGCAGGATGTAGTCAGGTTGCGCCATCAACTCGAGACGCCAACGCAGTAAGTTAAGCGGGTACCGGTCTCATTAGGTCGACCGACAACAACGCCCACTGTTTGTCCCAGTTCTGTAGGGGTGAGCGCTTAAATCCGCTGCGAATAAACTGTGAGATTCTGCCCTCGGCAGTGGCCAAGAGTAAGCTAGCACTGTCGGCGAGTAATATTGTTGGCCTTAGCTGCTCCTTGACTTCAGCCTCTCTTAAAACCGTACGGAGTTGTGTTTCGATACGGTCAAA
The DNA here is from genome assembly GCA_000169115.1 of marine gamma proteobacterium HTCC2080. GTDB lineage: Bacteria > Pseudomonadota > Gammaproteobacteria > Pseudomonadales > Halieaceae > Luminiphilus. The sequence continues at coordinate 136,579 of AAVV01000003.1, read as the reverse complement.
GAGTTGCGCAACCCGCAGGTGCAGTCTTTCTGACTCCCCCTGCAGGGCTTCGCCATGGAGAATGCGAGTGATGCCCGGATTTCGTTCGCAAAACCCCAACAATAATTCAAGAATTCGGTAGCAGCAGTCCAAGCTGTTTTGCTTGTCCTCAGTAATGCGGCTGATTCGCGTGAACAAAGTCACCTCGACAAACTCTATCAGTGCCTCATACATTTTAGTTTTGGAAGGAAAATGCCGATAAAGGGCAGCTTCTGACACGCCGACCTCTTTGGCGAGTCTAGCCGTCGTGATGCGGGTATCCGGGCCTTGCTCCAGCATCGCTGCTAATGCTTGCAAGATTTGATCCCGACGTCCTAATTTTGAGTTTGCCATGGACGATTGATCCAGCGAAAGTCATATTCATGCTAGCCATAGACGGTGGCTAGTGCAATTTTTTAATAGCGCTTTGGGCTAAAAATTATCATGTCTTACTATTTGTTACTGATTAGGGTACCAATACCTTCATCAGTAAAAATCTCCAGCAGCGCGGCATGGGGTACACGACCATCAATAATATGGGCACTCTTTACGCCTTGTTTTACAGCATCGAGAGCACATCGTATTTTTGGCAGCATACCGCCCTGAATCACACCATCAGCAATTAGACGGTCGACTTCGGTTGTGGACAGGCCGGTTAAAACCTCGCCGTCTTGATCAAGAAGTCCCGCGACGTTGGTGAGTAGCATCAGCTTTTCCGCATGTAAAACTTCCGCTATTTTTCCCGCGACTAAATCGGCGTTAATGTTATAGGTTTTACCATCAGCACCGCCGGCAATAGGGGCAATGACCGGTATGAAGTCGCTGTCACCAAGCATGTTGAGCACTTGGGTATCCACCGAGGTCACCTCACCGACGAGACCGATATCTCGAAGGTTCTCCCCTGAGTGCTCTAACTGTAGTTTCTGGGCTTTCAGAAGTTCTCCGTCTTTACCCGTTAAACCAACTGCTCGGCCGCCATTTCGATGAATACAGTCTACAATTTCTTTATTGACGCTGGCCCCAAGTACCATTTCCACAACATTCATCGTCGGTGCATCGGTCACTCGCATTCCTTCGACGAATTCGCTTTTTATTTTCAACCGATCTAAAAGTGCCCCGATTTGAGGCCCACCACCGTGAACAATTATGGGGTTCATACCCACTAGCTTCATCAGGACAACGTCCCGGGCAAAGGTCTCAAACAGTTCAGGATCGACCATGGCGTTACCGCCGAACTTGATAACAATAGTCCGTCCAGTAAAGCGCTGTATGTAGGGCAGCGATTCGGTTAGTACGCGGGCAACTTGGGTTGCGTCGTCACGGTTCAGTGACATGAGTGTTTACTCTACATGTGAATAGGTGGGTCGTTTGCTCCCCATCATATCAGAAGGGCAAGTCGATGCTGGGTTCTGCGTCAGCGATGGCTTTTCGTAAAACCCCTTTGACACGCTCTAGGCTCGCGTCATCGTTCCCCTCAAAGCGGAGGGATAGCGCTGACTCGGTGGTTGAGTTATGGACAAGACCCCAGCCATCGGCATAGTCGACACGAAGACCATCCAACGTTGTGATTCGGGCTCCCGGGAAATCGGCATTGCTCACCAGGGCACGCATTATTTTTTTACGGATTTTGCTTTCCAATGCTATATGAATTGCGGGGGTGCTCCTTGACTGAGGCAATGCTGCAACAATGTCTCCAAACCCGGAGCTTGCCGTGGCAAGAATCTCTAACAAGCGTGCCATGGCATATGGCGCATCGTCAAAGCCGTACCAGCGCTCTGCAAAAAATAGGTGACCCGCTAAATCCCCAGCTAAAAGTGCTTCTGCTTGCAGCATCTTTTCTTGAATAAAAGCCTGACCAGAGCGTGACATTTGCGCTCTGCCTCCGGCCCGAGTTACAAAAGGCGCGAATTGCCGAGTGCATTGAATGTCATAAACCACATCGGCGCCGGGATTGCGCTCGAGCATATCTCTTGCAAATAACATCAACAGTAAGTCGTTGCCTACAGCTACACCGGCTTCTGTCACGGTGTAAAGTCGATCCCCGTCACTATCGAAAAGAACCCCAAGGTCTGCGCTCTCCGCTCTTACCTGCTCTCCCAAAGATTCCAGAGCCGTCTCGAGTGTGCGTTCGGTTGGGCGCGGGCCTTCTTCTGGGGAGTTGAGGCTTACTAGGTCACAGTCCAGTGCTTCGAGCAGCGGTGTGGTGATTCGAGCGGCTGTTCCGAAGTCGTTATCAACGACCACCTTTAATGGTAGTGCCAATGAGACATCCATGGCGATGCGATCGATATAGTCTGCTTCAATACGGGATCGAATCGTACGACCCGAGCCTTGCGTCGTTTTCCTCGAGCGAATCGTTGCAAGAATCTCTTCAATTCCTACCCCGGACAGCAACTTTCTGTGGAAGACAATTTTGAAACCATTGAACTGCTCACCGCCGTGGCCGCCGGTGATCATGATTCCTGAATCGGTATCAGTCTCGTGGGTGGCAAAGTAAAATGCGGGGGTGGGTATCTCGCCGACATCAATAACATCGCGGCCACTCGCTAACAGGGCTTTGACTAAAACGGTTCTGATTTGTTTGCTGCTAGGACGAGAGTCGTGAGCGACGACAAGAGTTTGGATGTTACGGTCGCCGCACATAACGGCTAAGGCTTGCCCAATGCTCTCTATAAGCGCCTCGGTTAACTCTGTCTGCACGTCTCCCCGAATACTTCCAGATCTGAAAATATGAACGGGGATTTCATCGATATCGGGCTGCGGCTCATGGTCAGCTAGCAGCTCGTCTGGGTCTTGTTGGCCTTCAGTAGGTTCGGGCATCAGGACATCTGGGCCTTTGGAGGCTACTTCGCCTAAATCTTCCCGTGTTGCCTCTCTTCGAGCTTGGAGTACTAGCTGGCGTCGACTGAGTAAACTTAACTGCCGCAGCATTTTTGCGACCGGCGTCAAGGCCGGCACCGTAACCCGAAGTGGCGTCCGCAGCTCGGCAGCTTCAAGTATCCGTCGGATCTCTACTTTCAACAGCTGCTCTGATTGTTGAATGAGCAGATAAAAGCCCGATAAAATTCCGGCGAGGGCAATGATTACCGAGATAATAAGCCCCCACCAACTGGGCTGGGCAGCGGAGAGCCACTCTGGGTTAGGGGCGAATTCTACTTTCCAGAGCGTGCCCGTAACATCAGCATGAACTAGGGGTTCATCGCGCAAAGTTCCAACAACCGTATCGTTACCGGCGCCAGGTAGCTCCTGAACAATGCGATATTGCCCTTCACTACCGGGTGTAATCAGTTTTTTCAGCCGACGTTGACTGACCTCAACGATAAAAACACCTTTGACGGGGCTGCCTATCCCCCGAGCAAACAGTGTGTATGCCTCATCGTCAACAACAACAAATTCTGGTGCAGGATCTTCCCCGCCAAAGGCGCGGCGAACGATATCGATATCGATATGGGAGCGCAAACCATAATCTCCCGGGCTGATACTGACGGTTCCCAAGTCGTCTAGGGGAATAAATGAGATGGCATCTGCATCAGGGAAGCTTAACGTGGCGTAAGTCAAATCCTGGGATTCGGTCGGTTTGTCCAGCTGGAGCGTGAGCACATCAATGCGTAACTCAAGGTCTTTTATATACAGACCCACCATATCAGCACGGCTTTCAACAGTGGCTTGCGCGAGGCTAGTGGCGGTACCTGATTGAATCAGTGGTTCTCGAATTAAGCCTAGCCAAAAAAATGCGAGTAAAGCCGGTGCAAGAGCGATAAGACCTGCGCGATAAAGCAGCCTTCTTAGGCTGTCACCTTCACTAACAACTTCTCCGTCTTTTTGGCCCTTTTGCTCGGCGCTCAACGGTCGCCCTCCAGTTGCGTTGCCATTTTCTCGTCATTATCGCTTGTCGGTGACAGGCGCTTACTACACCGCATCATTAAAAGCTTTGCCAGGTTCTGCTTCGTGGTTAAGGGTATAACTTCGCGCCCGATGTTATCTAGCCAGGTCACCATATTGGCGTCGCTGTTAAAGCCTATGTCGGCTCGACTGACATCATTTGCAACAACGACATCAAGCCCTTTGGCGACACGCTTAGCTTCTGCATGCTCTACCAGATGCTCAGTTTCGGCAGCAAATCCTACAACCACTGTTGGGCGATGTTTGGATTTGGCTACTTCAGTGATGATATCTGGGTTTCTGATCAGATTTAAGTTTAGCGTATCGCCCACTTTTTTTATCTTCTGTGGTGCGCTGAACTCTGCTCGGTAGTCTGCGACCGCAGCGCTACCAATAAATACATCTGTGGGTTTATGGATCTGCTCTATACAAGCTTCATGCATCTGCCCCGCGGTCTCTACATTCAAACGGGTAACGCCCTCGGGGGTACTGAGCATAACCGGACCAGCAATCAAAATAGTTTCCGCGCCTGCTTCAGCCGCAGCCTTAGCAAGAGCAAAGCCCATTTTTCCGGAACTGTGATTTGATATATACCGCACCGGGTCCAAGGGTTCCCGCGTGGGGCCTGCCGTAATAACAACCCGTTTGCCCTCCAATGCTCGATTGGGAAAGTGGGCATTAATTTTAGCGCTAATATCTACGGGCTCTGTCAGCCTGCCGGGACCGACATCACCACAGGCTTGATCGCCAGCACCAGGGCCAATGATGTTTACGCCGCGATTTATGAGGGTCTGAATATTTGCTGACGTTGCGGGGTTGTTCCACATTTGTTGATTCATGGCGGGGGCGACAAACAGCGGTGCCGGGGTCGCTAAGGCGGCTGTAGTTAGCAGGTCATCTGCGCGTCCTGCAGCAAGCCTGGCGACCGCGTCGGCCGTCGCGGGGGCTACGAGAAAAGCATCGGCCCAGCGTGCTAGCTCAATATGCCCCATGCCCATTTCAGCGGTTTCATCGAGAAGTTCGGTGTGGATTGGGTGCCCAGATAGTGATTGTAAGGTGAGGGGAGTTATGAAGGCCTGTGCGCCTCGGGACATAATGATGCGTACCGCCGCACCATCACCTCGTAGCAGGCGGGTTAATTCGGCGATTTTGTAGGCAGCAATGCCGCCTGTGACACCGATGATGATGTTCCGATTGTGAAGGTGTCCCATGAGATCGCGCTAACCCGGAAAATACCCCGAACCCTAGCACTTGGAGCGCTTTTTGGACACATTTAGCATTTCACTGCCGTATGACCGCTCTAAGAGTAATTTCTTGGGTAGTGACGCCGATTTATTGTCCGCAGCTCTTGGGTTGCCGGACGGCACCGCTGCTGTCGCAAATTATATGAGCCAGCATCGCGGGTCGCTGTTTGAGAGCATTGCGTCGCTGTTGAACTGCGATATACCCCTCACGGGGGTGGGTCGTCAGCGTCGATACCAGCTTAGCTGCGCATTATTACTGGCCACACGGCTAGCAGAGGAAGAGTTATTTGAACGATCGCCACTAAAAGATCCCGGCAGCTGTTATAAATACCTCCAACATCATTATTTATTACAGTCTAGGGAGGTGTTCACGTGCTTATTTCTAGACACTCAACGTCAACTGTTGGCGTGTCGTGATATGTTTTTTGGCACGCTCAATACGGCGCCCGTATACCCTCGAGAAATCGTAGCAATGGCGCTAAAAATGGGCGCGTCAGCCATTATCGTTGCGCATAATCACCCCTCAGGCTGTTTGGCCCCAAGTGTTGCCGATATACAGTTAACAGATCGGCTCCGCCGTGCCCTAGGCCTCATTGATATAGACCTTCTTGACCACTTAATTGTGGCTCAAGGTCGGTATTTATCCATGGCCTCTGAGGGATTAGCGGGATTCCGCTGACTAAGGCTTGCGGTAATGTCAGGGCTTTGGTATGTTGCGCACCCTTTTTTCAGTGTCCTGCGACGGGTTTAATCATGTCTCGAGTCTGTCAAGTTACCGGCAAGCGTCCGGTAACCGGTAACAACGTGTCTCACGCCAAGAACCGAACACGTCGTCGTTTTCTCCCAAACCTTCACAACCATAGGTTTTGGGTTGAGTCCGAGAAGCGCTTTGTTTCTCTTCGTATATCCCCCAAAGGGATGCGTATTATTGATAAGCGCGGGATCGATACGGTGCTTGCCGAATTGCGCTCCCGTGGCGAAAAAGTTTAAAGGAGATTTGATATGCGCGAAAAGATTCGTATGAACTCAACAGCGGGTACCGGTCATTTTTATACGACCGATAAGAACAAGCGCACGATGCCAGAGAAGCTGGAAATGAAAAAATTTGATCCAGTGGCTAGGCAGCATGTCATTTATAAGGAAGGCAAGATCAAATAGATCTTGTGATAGTCCTTGAAATTACCCCGGTGCTGTCATCAGTCCCGGGGTTTTTTGTGTCTGTTTAATTATGCCTGAACTGCCTGAAGTAGAAACGACGCGCAGGGGAATAGATCCCCATGCGGTTGACCGGTGCATCGAGCGAGTTGTCATTCGCAATGCGCAACTTCGTTGGCCCATTGAAGATGGGCTTCCCGCTCTTGCTGCAGGACAACGAATTCTAAGGACCCGGCGTCGCGCTAAATACCTGCTGATTGACCTCGAACATCACACACTTATGGTGCATCTCGGTATGTCAGGCTCATTGCGGATAATGCCCGCATCAACACCGCCCATGTTTCACGACCATGTCGATATTGTCTTAAACGACGGTAATTGCCTTCGGTATAACGATCCTCGGCGTTTTGGCAGTCTGCACATACTAACGTCTGATGACCATGCGCTGCTGCGGCACTTAGGGCCGGAGCCTTTATCGAATGACTTTGATGGGGTTTGGCTGTACGAGGCCGCCCGGGGAAGAAAAGCAGCGGTCAAGCAATTTTTAATGGATGGGCGAATTGTGGTGGGTGTTGGCAATATCTACGCCAATGAAGCACTTTTTATGGCAGGTATTAGGCCCACACGCAGCGCGGGTAAAATTAGTCTGATACGTTATCAACGTTTAGCCGAGGCAGTGAAGGTATTGTTGGCCGCTGCGATCGAGCGGGGCGGGACTACCCTCAGAGATTTTGTCGGTGGTGACGGGAAACCGGGCTATTTTGCGCAAGAGTTGCGCGTATACGGCCGTGGTAATCAACTGTGCCGAGCTTGCTCTGGGCGACTTCAAGAAATTAGGCTGGGCAACCGAAGCTCAGTTTTTTGTCCAGCTTGCCAGCGCTAGGCCGAAAATTTATTTTTCAGTGCTTCAGCCACATTTGTGGCAACGAATGGCGTGATATCGCCCCCCATAGAAGCAATTTCCCTGACTAAGGAAGATGAGATGTAAGCAAGGTTTTCTGATGGGGTGAGAAACACACTTTCAAAATCGGGTTTTAAGGCGCGATTCATGTTGGCAAGCTGATACTCGTACTCAAAGTCAGCGACTGCCCGTAACCCACGCAGCACACAATTGGACCCTTGCTCGGTCACCAGGTCGGTCAATAATCCGGTGAAACTACACACCTCCAAGTTGTTGACATGGCTCAGGGCTTCACGGGTCAGCGTTGTACGCTCTTCTAAATCAAACAGCGGTTCTTTCTTTTCACTTTGCGCTATCGCGACCACTACCCGATCAAAAAGTCTCGCAGCACGTTCGACCAAGTCAATATGGCCTTTTGTGATTGGATCGAAAGTTCCCGGGTAAACAATAGATTGTGTGCGCATAACCGTGAATTCTTAGCCCTAACCGCGCTGAATGTACACAACGGGCTGTCTACAGACAAACATTATCCGAAACTGCCAATAGCTGGTAACGAACGCTCCCCGCGAATTTATCCCGAATGACCTCTAAGGAAGTCGGTAGGTCAGGTGGTGCCTGATCGCGCTCTAGCTCGACATAAATCCTAGCGTCGCTAGCCAGTAAACTGTTTGTAAGGAGGTGGTGTATTACGCCGCCAACTAAATTTGCCGAGTATGGAGGGTCAAGGAACACAATATCTACGGGTGCGCGTGTCTGCCACTGGAGGGCATCGCCGCAAACGATAGTGGCGCGGTCATGGGCATTCAGTTCACTCAGATGACGACGGATAACGTCGGTTGCCACATTGGCAGTGTCGACAAATGTGCAGTGGCTTGCGCCCCTTGATAGCGCTTCAAGCCCAAGGGCGCCGCTACCGGCAAAAAGATCCAGACAGTTGGCTCCGTAAATACGGCTCGAAAGCCAGTTAAAAAGCGTCTCTCTGACTCTGTCTGGCGTAGGCCGCAGATTGGCAACTTGCTCAGGAAAGCTGAGTTTGCGGCCTCGCCACTCGCCCCCAATAATGCGCAGCCGGCCACCACTGTGTTTTATTGCCTCTTTGCGCATGTCTGCTCCCTCGACGCAGTGCTACCATGTTGGGCTGAGGGCCGGGCCCAACCATCAACTGACTGTCAAAACTGTAATGAGTACGTTGCCATGAAATTCTTTGGGCGCAAAGAAAAACCTGAAAAGACAGCACAGAGCCAACCAGCGGACACTCTAAGCACGGCCCCAGCAGAGCTGCTCTCGGTTGATGAACAAGGTATGTTCTCACGCTTTCGCCGCGGCCTAAGTCGAACCGGTGGCCAGTTTTCCAATGGTATTGGCGCGCTCTTTTTAGGGCGCAAAGTGATCGACGAGAATGTCTTAGAAGCTCTAGAAGACCAGCTGTTAACGGCTGACGTGGGTATAGAGGCAACCCAGCGCATTGTCTCGGATATTACCGAGAGAATTTCTCGAAAAGAACTTTCGGACGGCGCTGCAGTCATGGAGGCGACCAAATCTGCGCTGCTTGATATTCTGACCCCCTGCGAGCAACCCTTGGCACCTGACGACAATAAACCCTTCGTGATACTGGTTGTGGGAGTTAACGGTGCGGGTAAAACCACCACAATAGGTAAGCTTGCCCATCGCTTCAAAGCTGAGGGTAAGCAGGTGATGTTGGCTGCTGGCGACACATTTCGAGCTGCCGCGGTGGAGCAGCTCCAAGCCTGGGGCGAGCGTAATGAGGTGCCCGTCATTGCTCAGCACACTGGTGCAGATAGCGCTTCGGTTTTGTTTGATGCAGTGCAAGCGGCCAAGGCCAGAGGAGTCGATATCCTCATAGCTGACACTGCTGGTAGGCTGCAGAATAAAAGCCATTTGATGGATGAGCTGGAAAAAGTTGTCAGAGTGATGCGAAAGGTCGATCCTCAGGCACCCCACGAGACTTTATTGGTGCTCGACGCGGGTACTGGTCAAAACGCGGTGTCTCAGGCAGAAGAGTTCGACAGGACTGTGGGGGTCACTGGGATCGCGCTCAGCAAATTGGATGGTACTGCTCGAGGAGGTGTTATTTTTGCGATTGCGCAGCGGTTGGCGCGACCGATTCGCTTTGTGGGTATTGGCGAGGCTGTGACAGATTTGCAACCCTTTGACGCCAACGCGTTTGTTAGTGCGTTATTTGAAAGTGAGTGAATGTAACCCGTGATTGAATTTAACCGAGTGAGCAAGCGCTACGTAGATCATGATGCTCTACGTGACGTCTCACTTACGATTCCTACAGGTGAAATGGTATTTCTCACCGGTCATTCGGGGGCTGGTAAGACGACGTTTTTGCGTCTACTTATGTTGCTAGAGCGTGCTTCAATGGGCTCCCTACGAGTTGATGGTCGCGATACAGCTCGCATTAAAGGACGTAACATCGGTCGATATCGCAGTGAATTCGGCATCGTGTTTCAGGATCATCAATTGTTGTACGACAGGTCGGTTCTTGAAAATGTGGCTTTACCCTTAGAAATAGCGGGATTTCGTCCCCGTGATATCCAGCGTAGGACCCGAGCGGCTCTTGATAAGGTGGGGCTTTTGGGTCGAGAAAGAGCTAACCCGGCGGTTCTATCAGGTGGTGAGCAGCAGCGCTTGGGCATTGCCCGCGCTGTCGTTGCACGGCCTCGATTTTTGATCGCCGATGAACCTACGGGCAACCTTGATCCGCAACTTTCGGCAGAGATTATGGGCTTGTTTGAGGCGTTCAATCGTGTCGGCGTGACCGTTATCGTGGCGAGCCATGATCTTGCTTTAATCTCGAGATTACGCCACCGCATCGTTACTTTAAAAGCGGGAAGGCTGGTGGCAGGAGCAGGCCTGTGAATAAGCCAGCGGCTGGGCTTGGCATTGCTCCCAGGGCCAGTGTGGTGTCCTGGGTTCATCACCATCGGCAGGCGGCGTCTAATAGTTTACTGAGAGCCTTTAGGCTGCCGGTGGCTACAGGCCTCACCTGGTTAGTGGTGGGAATCGCATTGGCGTTACCGGCCTCATTACTGGTGATTTTACAAAATATTGAGGCTGTGACCGGTGACATGCGCTCGCCTGCCCGTTTTTCAGTTTTGCTTGAAGCGGATACCTCGCTCAACGCCGCTCAAACAATTTTAAAGCGAATTGAGAGCCGGGTTGATGTGCGCGATGTGACCTTGATCCCTCAAGATCAAGCGTTGGCAAGATTTGCTGCTGATACTGGGTTGGTGGGTTTGCTGGATTCAATTCCGGATAATCCATTGCCGCATACGTTGCTGGTAAACCCCTTGGCGAGTGTGGAGTCTGAGGGCCTGTCAGAGCTGGCGAAAGGGTTAAAGGTTGTACGGGGTGTTGATCAAGTGGTTTTTGATACCCTTTGGCAGGCCCGGTTAGCTGGGGTATTGCAGGCAGGCAGAAGGCTTGTGATGGGTATCGGTCTGCTTATGATGGTGGGTGCGGTTCTTATTTTGGCCAACACTATCCGCCTCGCAATTGAGGCCCGCCGGGATGAAATTGTGGTGATTAAATTGATTGGGGCGAATGATGCGTATGCGCGTCGTCCATTTTTATACACTGGATTGTGGTCAGGTTTTGGCGGCGGGCTACTCGGCGCCATAATGGTGGGGGTTTTTTTCATCTATCTATCTGAGCCGGTTAACCAGCTGCTGCAGCTGTATGACAGTGATCGGCGTTTCACGGGCCTTGGGATCATGGGTGTTTTGAACATGATGTTTCTCGGCGGTGCCTTAGGGCTACTCAGTGCCTGGCACGCAGCAACGACACAGCTCAGAGAGCTAGAGCCCAGATAGTCTTCGATTTTGTGCAACGACTGAACTTTTCCCCGATTAGCACTCTCTAATGTAGAGTGCTAAAATAAGTTATCGAAGGGAGGAGGATAACAATATGTCCGAATCAGGAAAGACAGTAGCAATGGGTCACGGGGCGGTTATGTCTATGACCCCTGGGGCCAATTTGCCCGCCTATGTTCAGGCTGTGAGCGGAATACCGATTTTGTCGGTTGACCGTGAACAAGCACTAGCTGAAAAGCTATATTATGAGGGCTGCGTTGACTCTGCGCGAGAGTTAGTGCTTGCTCACTTGCGTTTTGTGGTTCACATTGCACGAAGTTACTCGGGCTATGGCCTTGCCGAGGGAGACCTCATTCAAGAGGGTAACGTGGGCCTTATGAAAGCGGTAAAACGCTTTGATCCCAATAAAGGCGTGCGCCTAGTCTCCTTTGCTGTGCATTGGATTAAAGCGGAAATGCACGAATTTATTTTGCGTAACTGGCGCATCGTTAAAGTGGCAACGACCAAGGCGCAGCGTAAATTGTTCTTTAACTTGCGCAGTGCAAAAAAATCATTGGGTTGGCTGAACGCGGAAGAGACTCAGGCGATCGCTGCAGACTTGGGTGTCGACGAAGCTGAAGTGCAGCGCATGGAAGGGCGTCTATCAAGCCGCGACATCGCTTTTGATCTCCCCACCGACGCCGATGACGAAGACGCATGGCAGTCACCGCAGGCTTACTTAGACGATATATCGACTGACCCAGCGCGGTGCATTGAGGCAGAAGACTCAGCTCGGGACGGTGAAAATCGCTTGCGCGCTGCGCTCAGCGATTTAGATGAGCGTAGTCGCAATATTGTGACGCAACGTTGGCTGGCTGAACAAAAAGCTACATTGCATGAGCTGGCCGCTGAATACGGTGTGTCGGCTGAGCGGATTCGTCAGCTGGAAGTTAATGCGATGAAGAAGCTTAAAAATACCCTCGTCATCTAATCCTCACGGCATGGAGGGTGTAGCGCCTCGTTGGCCAAGAGCTGGGGCCGCGTTATTGGGTTTTTCGGGCGTTGCAGCCGGCGCCTTCGGTGCCCATGGGTTGCGTGATTTGGTGACACTCGAACAGCTTAATACCTGGAATACCGCTGCCGACTACCAACTTTTGCATGCCATCGCTTTGCTTGGGCTGGCGACTTGGCAGCAGAGTGCCCTGTCGTCTCGACTGCAGTCTTGGCTTTTGCTGGCTTGTGGGTTGATGATAGCGGGGGTGCTACTTTTCTCGGGCTCCTTATATCTTTTGGTACTGACTAACATGAGTGCTTTTGGGCCCATTACGCCTTTAGGTGGTCTGGCACTACTTGTGGCTTGGTCAATATTATTCGGATGCGCGCTTGTAAAGGGCCGTAGCGTTACAACGCTGCCACCGTCACCATGACGGAAACTAACAGACCCATTCGCAGCTTTGTTCTACGAGCTGGAAGAATGACAGCAGGTCAAGAGCGGGGCTGGTCGGTCGGTTTCCCCAAATTTGGCCTAACTGCCGCCAGCGGACTGCTAAACTGGGAGTCAGGTTGGGAGACACGGGGCCGACGGATTGTAGAGATCGGGTTTGGTATGGGTGATTCGCTGCTGACCATGGCTGAAAGTGCGCCAGATGATCGTTTTTTGGGTATCGAGGTGCATACCCCGGGAGTTGGTCGATTGCTGGGCCAGACCCTAGAGCGGGAACTACAAAATGTTCGGGTTTATGCTGAGGACGCTATGATTGTCCTCGATGAATGCATTCCCAAGGGCTCCGTCGATATTTTACAAATCTTCTTTCCAGATCCTTGGCACAAGAAACGGCACCACAAGCGTCGACTTATACAACCTGCGTTTGTTGCCAAGGCTGCCGCATTATTGGCTACCCATGGGCGGCTTCATATAGCCACGGATTGGATGCCCTATGCCGAAGACATGCTGTCGGTTTTGCAGGCTGAACCGACTTTACGTAATACGTCTGAGGCCGGCCAATACGCCCCTCGCCCATCGTGGCGCCCAGAGACTAAATTCGAGCGACGCGGCACGAAACTGGGCCATGGTGTGTGGGATTTGGTGTTTGAGAAGCGAGACGCTTAACCCTGCTGCTTGGTTATCTAGCGCCGTTATCCATGAAACTGGCCACTACATCGTTTAAAAACCTATATCCATGATCGGTGGTACCGATACGCTCAGTATCAGCGGATAGCAGGCCGTTGGCCACGAGCTTTTCAATCTGCGGCTCAACCACAGCTAATTCAAGACCCGTGTTCGCTTTAAAGAGGGACGCCGGTACACCGTTTTTAAGGCGGAGTGCGTTAAGCATGAATTCGACGGGCAGCTCCGTTTGCGGGAGTTGCTGCTGATGAGGCGGAACGCCTTCGGCGATGCCCGTCAGATAATCTCGAGGAGATCGGCTTCGACGAGTTCTAATAATGCTGCCATTTTCTTTCGTGATTTTTCCATGGGCACCTGCGCCGATACCTATGTAGTCGCCAAAGGTCCAATAGTTAAGATTGTGTTGCGACATCTGCTGGTGGGATGCCCAAGCCGATACCTCGTACTGGGTGAGACCAGATTCTAGAAAACGCGCCTCTCCTGCATCCTGAATATCAGTCAGAATGTCATCGTTAGGAAGTCTGGGCGGCCGTGACCAAAACGTGGTGTTGGGCTCAATGGTCAATTGGTACCAAGAAACGTGACCCTGGGAGTGGTCGATTGCACGTTCTAAATCATCAAGGGCTGTTTCGATTTTTTGCCCCGGTAGCCCATGCATAATATCGAGATTAAAGCGGTCGAAATGCTGTTTCGCCAAGTGAATAGCTTGCATAGCCTGAGCGCTGTCATGAACACGCCCCAGGGCCATCAGTTGTGCGTCAGCAAAGGATTGAATGCCGAGACTGAGTCGGTTAACACCTGCGCTGCGGTAATCGGCAAATCTAGAGGCCTCAGCACTGCCAGGATTGGCCTCCATGGTGATCTCAGTTGTGAGTCCGATACTCCAGATTTGGTCGATGCCGTTGAGTAATCGCGCGATACTGGCGCCACTGAAAAGGCTAGGCGTACCTCCCCCCAAAAAAACCGAAAAAAGAGGCCGGGACCCTACACTGACAAGCTGCTGGCGCAAATCTGTCAGTAATGCGTCGATGTAACCAGTTTCTAAGCTGCTATCAAACTGCTCATGAGAGTTAAAGTCACAGTAGGGGCACTTTCGTTCACACCATGGCAGGTGCACGTAAAGGGCTAATGGAATATCGCTAGCGTTCAAGTTTGTGGCGCAGTGTTCGCACGGCTTGGCCACGATGACTCAGTGCTTGTTTCTCTGCAGGACTGAGCTCAGCCGCAGTTTGTCCGGACGGGCTGATTTGAAATAAGGGGTCATATCCGAAACCTGAGGCTCCTGAGGGCACCGTGGCAATGTGGCCATGCCAGTAACCCTCAGCAATAACGGGTGTTGGATCATCCGCGCTGGTTACTCGAACCAGCACGCATACGAACCAGGCTTTACGGTCGTCCCTTTCAAATCGCTGCATCTCATGTAAAAGTTTTATGTTGTTTTGCGCATCGCCTTGCCCCGAAAAGCGCGCAGAGTGAATACCTGGAGCACCCCCTAAGGCGGGTACAACTAGGCCAGAGTCGTCTGCCAAAGCGGGCAGGCCAGTGTGTAGAGCAGCATTACGAGCTTTCTTGAGAGCATTTTCGATGAAAGTTAAGCCGTCTTCATCTGCTTCAGGTACCGCAAAGTCACTCTGGGGTTGTAAGACAAGCCCTGTATCAGAAAGGGCGGCCTGTAGTTCTTTGAGCTTGCCCGGATTACCGCTTGCCAGAAGGGTAATGTTGCTACTGCCTGTCACCGCTTTATTTATCACTTTGTTTCCAAAGTTGTGTCTTAAACTTGTAATGATAGGTTTGTTCACTACCCTCTGGCCTGAAATCGAATTCAAAGAAGCGCCACTCGCGGTCAATAAACTCAAAGTCGGCGATGTAGTAGGTGGCGTTATTTTCGCGAATCTCTTTAAACTCCAGTGTTTCACCCCGAATAAGATCCCAGGTTTCCCCTTTTATTAACATCGGTCTACCCGCTGTTTCACCCGTGTCTACATCTCTTACCGATAGGGTGAGAATGGCTTTAAAGTCCCCTCGGGCTATGCCGTATTCTGCGGCAATTTCGGGGGATAAAAATGTTGTATACACGACGCTGCGATGAAGCTCGAAGCGATCAAAGCGTTCGGATTGCTGTGCTTGGGCACTCATAGCTAGGCAGGCAAATGCCATAAAAGAAATGAAGCCTAGTCGCATGCTTTAATCCTAAAAATTGCGGTTGAGCCAAATAAATTGGGCAGCAACTGCTTAAATAAGGCCGTTGTCGGACCTGAGACAATGTCCCGATCTATGATCTCGATATTGAGGTCTGCGCACAGAGCTTCGAAATCTTTGACCGTGCAGAAGTGAATATTAGGCGTGTCGTACCAATGATAGGGCAAGTCTTTCGATACTGGCATCCGGCCGGTGAGGCCGAGGTGTAAGCGGCACCGCCAATGGCCGAAGTTGGGAAATGTCACAATCGCTTCCCGTCCAATTCGAACCATGTCCTGCAGGACTTTGTCGGGCCGGTGAAGTACCTGCAGTGCATGGGCGAGGACCACAATTTCAAAACTACTCTTTGGAAAATTGCTCAGGCCCTGATCCATGTCCTGTTGCACGATATCAACACCACGTTGCGTGGCTGCAATCAGATTTTCCGGATCAAGTTCTAACCCCATTCCCTGCACGCGGCGCGTTTCTTGAAGTCGACTAAGGAATGCGCCATCACCACAGCCCAAGTCGAGCACGCGACTTCCTTCTGGAATCCAAGATTCAATTTGCGTGAGATCGTAGCGCATCAAATAACAACCTGCTGCATCCAGGCGGTAAATAGCCCGGTGTAATGAGGTTCATCAAGCAAAAACGCATCGTGTCCGGCGTCGGTTTCAATTTCGGCGTAGCTAACCGGCCGCCCTGACGCGAGTAAGGCATCGACTAGCTCTTGAGATCGGGCAGGGGAGAAGCGCCAATCACTGGAGAAGGCAATGATCAGCATGCGTGAGGTTGTCACCGCCATGGCGTCATTGAGTGAGTCATTAAAATCAGCAGCGATATCAAATCGATCCAAGGCTCTGGTCATCAAAAGGTAAGTGTTGGCGTCAAAGCGGGTTGAAAACTGCTTACCCTGATACCGGAGATAGCTTTCTACCTGAAATACGGTTTCATCTGAATCGATGGTTTCAGAGGGAGTGCGGGTATCTCGCCCAAAGCGGTCGCTCATACCGTCTGCTGACATATAGGTCAGGTGGCCTACCATCCGTGCCAGAGATAGGCCCCGGGTAGGTGTCACCGTTTCTCGTTGGTAATGACCTGTCAGCCAATCGGGATCTGAAAGTATGGCCTGACGCGCAATTTCATTGAATGCAATGTTCTGGGCAGTGAGCTTTGCTGCCGCCGCCAGTGCCACACAGTTGCGCACGCGCTCGGGATAGTGAACCGCCCAGTGGAGTGCCTGCATGCCACCCAGACTGCCACCAATGACCGCGGCCCAGCTTTCAATTCCCAGCCTTTCGGCCAGCATCACTTGAGTCGTGACCCAGTCGCTAACGCTGACTTGTGGGAAGTCAGGCCCCCACGGCTGTTCGGTGGCAGAGTTCATTGTGTTAGGCCCCGAGCTGCCGTCACAACCACCAAGATTATTGAGGGACACAACAAAAAATCGGTTGGTATCAATCGCTTTTCCGGGACCAATATGCAAATCCCACCATCCGGGTTTTGGGTCTGAAAGGTCGTAGCGACCGGCAGCATGATGGTTGCCGCTTAGCGCATGGCAGATCAATACGGCATTACTGCGCTGCGCATTAAGCTGGCCGTAGGTCTCCGTGATCAGTTCAAAGCCCGCCAGAGTTCGCCCCGACGTGAGGGTGAGGGTTTCAGAAAAAACCTCGCGTGCTGCTGTTACAAGGCCGACGTCCCCAGCTTGAACCATCTGTTAGATACCCATTACCAGCTGCAGGGGAAGTCCCGCCGCAGTGGCCATGTGACTGAGGGCTATTTGAATCATATTTATTGCAATAAAAATAACGATCGGCGAAAAGTCGAGTCCACCCATCGACGGCAGCATTGAGCGCACAGGCGACATGATGGGTTCGGTGATTTGGTAGGTCAGCAGGACGGCGGGATGTCGAGTGCCCGGAGCCACCCAGCTGATAACGATCATGACGACAAGGGCGATGAGGTAGGTGTTAATGATTAAACCAACGACCCCGAGTACGCTCCAAATTAGCAGCGATGTAATGTCAGGTAGTGAAAATCCAGAAAGCGTTAGCTTAGCCACAATGGCTAAAACCTGTACTAATACTGCCAAAATCAGCACCGCCGGGTCAAAGCGCCCAGCACTGGGGATAACGCGATGAATGACCCGCAAAGGTGGGTTAGTTGCACGCACCACAAATTGTGAAATTGGATTGTAAAAGTCGGCGCGAGCAAGCTGCAACATACCTCTTAACACCGTCAGAATTAGATAGAACGACGCTGCAGTTTCTAGCAGATATCGGGCGATTTCATTGAGTGCTGCCATGATTAACCAAACTCCTTAGCCATTTCTTGGGCGCGGGCTAAGCACGCTTGCATACCCCGATTGACCAGCGCTTCGAGGTTGTCCTGATCAAAGCTTTCTAAGGCACGTTCTGTTGTGCCTCCTGGGCTGGTGACGTTACGGCGCAATTCATTGACGGGGTCAGATTGCTGGGTTGCGAGCTTGGCAGCACCCAATGCTGTTTGTAGCGTGAGCTGGCTCGCTGTTTCATGATCAAGCCCCATTCTTTCCCCAGTTGCGATCATGGCCTCCATAAAAGCGAAAAAATAGGCGGGGCCGCTGCCTGAAATTGCGGTGACCACATCAATGTGGCTTTCTTTCTCCAACCAGACGGTTGTCCCCACTACGCCCATAACGGCGTCAATTCCTGCGCGTTGGCGGTCGGTAACTTCTGGGCTAGCAAACAGGCCTGACGCCCCCGCTCCAACCAGTGCAGGGGTATTGGGCATGCAACGCACGACTGGCGCGTTGGAATTAGAAAGCTGGTCTTTTAATGCGCTGACACTGATTCCAGCGGCTACTGACATGACTACTGTTTCTGGGGCGAGGTGTTTTTTTATCCCTTCAGTCGCCGCCTGCATGAACTGCGGTTTCACGGCGACAATGACAAGTTCCGAAGTTCGGAATGTTGGGCCTGGTTGCCCTCCAACCTCGCTGATGCCAAGGTTATGAAGCTTAGTTTGCGCAGCCTCACTAGGATCGATTGCACATAGGCGCGCGGAATCATAGCCGGCGCTAAGCAACCCGCCAATGATTGCGGAGGCCATATTGCCTGCACCAACAAAGCCGATGTTCTGAGGCAGTTGTGTCATATCCAAGGTCTTGTACCTGTTTGATCTACCAATCTTTAGAGTATACCGCGCCGCTCACCGTCTCGGGGCATTGAGCGGGTCATTGAGTAGGTCATTCAGCGGGCGCCAAAAATGTCGGTTCCGACCCTAACTAACGTTGAACCTTCAACAACCGCGGCTTCGAGATCTCCAGACATTCCCATGGACAGCGTGTCGACCTCAGGATGTTGTTTTTGCAATTCAAACAACTGGGTTTGCAGCTGTTTGAAAGCCATGCGTTGTTGTTGATAATCCGATGTTGCTGCTGGGATAGCCATTAATCCCCGCAGACTCAGATTCGGCAGCTCGGTGATTTGTGCTGCGAGTGCTGGTATCTCTGATGGGGCTATTCCAGATTTACTGGGCTCATCTGAAAGCTTAACTTGCAGGCAAAGGTTTAGCGGGGGCAAATGTTGAGGCCGCTGATCGCTTAACCGCCGGGCAATTTTAAGGCGGTCTATGCTGTGTACCCAGGCCATTGTCTCGGCGAGGCCTCGGGTTTTATTGGACTGAATAGGCCCAATAAAGTGCCACTCAATGGTTAAATCGTCGAGGCGACGTGCCTTTTCTTCGGCTTCTTGCGCATAGTTTTCGCCAAAGGCGCGTTGCCCCGCTTCCCAGGCAGCTCGAATATAACGGTCGGGTTTTGTTTTACTCACGGCCAAAAGCGAAACGGAGCCCGAATGTCGATTCGCCAGTTGCTCAGCCTCGCCTATGCGCCGCCAAACACGGTGTAAATTGGTCGCTACATTTATGTCTTCCATACTGCCATCATAGCGCGGTTAGTTTATTGAAAGGCTTATGTCTTAGGAGTCAGTTCATGGATATTACGGAGTTGTTAGCATTCAGTGCCAAGCAAGGGGCTTCTGATTTGCACTTATCCTCGGGTCTGCCCCCTATGATACGTGTCGATGGTGATGTTCGACGCATTAACATACCGCCCTTAGAGCATACCCAAGTCCATGATCTTGTGTATGACATTATGAACGACCGGCAGCGTAAAGACTTTGAAGAGTTTCTAGAGACAGACTTTTCCTTTGAGGTGCCCGGTGTCGGGCGATTCAGAGTCAATGCGTTTAACCATAACCGTGGCGCAGCGGCGGTCTTTAGAACGGTGCCGACTAAAGTAGCCTCGATGGGGGAGCTAGGCCTAGGAGAGGTTTTTAAGGAGATTGCGCTTCTTCCCAGGGGCCTCGTTTTAGTGACAGGGCCAACAGGTTCCGGCAAGTCGACCACATTAGCGGCTATGGTCGATTTTATTAATGACAACCGATACGATCATATTTTAACGATTGAAGACCCGATCGAATTTGTGCACGAGTCAAAACGGTGCCTCGTTAATCAACGTGAGGTTCATCGTGACACACTGGGCTTCTCCGAGGCGTTGCGATCGGCGTTACGTGAGGATCCTGATATTATTTTGGTGGGTGAGATGCGTGACCTCGAGACTATTCGTCTTGCCCTGACAGCGGCGGAGACGGGCCATTTGGTACTGGGCACTCTGCATACGACCTCTGCTGCTAAAACCGTAGATCGAATCATCGATGTTTTTCCCTCGGCTGAGAAAGCTGTCGTGCGCTCTATGTTGGCCGAATCGCTGCAAGCTGTCGTGTCACAAATTTTATTAAAGCGAAAGGGCGGCGGGCGCGTAGCCGCCCACGAGATTATGCGCGGTACTGCAGCTATCCGAAATTTGATCCGCGAGGATAAAGTAGCGCAAATGTACTCGGCCATACAGGCGGGACAGTCTCATGGCATGCAGACAATGGATTGGGCTTTACAAAATCTGGTTGACAAGAAAGTTGTTAACCTTAGCGTGGCACGGGAGAAGGCTCGCCAGCCTGATCTAATTGTGTAGGCTGGTGCCAACGAACTTTGGAGTAGTACGCAAGCATGGAAGATATTCTCAAGGTGATAGTCGAGCAGAGAGCTTCCGATGGCTTTGTTTTAGTAGATGCACCTATCACCATTAAAGTTGATGGCAATTTTGTGCAAATCAACAAACGCCTTCAGTCTGAAGAGCAAGTGCGTGACTTACTTATGTCGACAATGAGTCCGGCACAGCGCAGTAGTTTTGCAATCCATCACGAAGCCAATTACGCCATTACCCACCCGGAATATGGTCGCTTTAGAGCGAGCGCCTTTGTTCAGCGCGGTTTGCCCGGTTTGGTGCTGCGTAGGATAAGTTCTGAAATCCCAAGCTTCTCTGACCTTGGGTTACCCGAGATTATTTCTCAGTTGGCAATGCTCAAACGCGGTCTGGTTATTTTTGTGGGTGGTACGGGAACCGGAAAATCGACTTCGTTAGCGGCAATGCTGGACCATAGAAATACACACAGTCACGGGCACATCGTGACCGTTGAGGACCCTATTGAATATCTGCATCAGCATAAAGGGTGTTTGGTTACGCAGCGAGAGGTGGGCTTAGATACCGAGTCTTATGAGGTGGCGTTGACCAATACATTGCGGCAGGCTCCAGATGTGATCATGATTGGAGAGATTCGAACAGCTCGAACGATGGAGGCAGCGTTGGCCTTCGCTGAGACTGGGCATCTGTGTCTTTGCACCTTGCATGCTAACAACGCAAACCAGGCACTTGACCGCATACAGAGCTTTTTCCCCCCGGAGCAACATAATCAGGTTTGGATGGATCTGTCGCTCAATTTAAGGGCGATGGTTGCTCAACAGTTACTGCCGCGTCAGGACGGAAAAGGGCGTGTTCCTATTGTTGAGGTTTTATTGGCAAGCGCCCTGGTGCAAGATCATATTCGCAAAGGCGAGGTTCACCTGATCAAGGACCTCATGGCGCGCTCGACCGAGCAGGGAATGCAAACCTTTGATCAATCCTTATTCAAAGCGTTTCAAGCTGGCGAGATCTCCAAGGAAGAAGCCATTCGACATGCAGATTCAGCAAATGATGTTCGTCTAAATATTAAGCTCGATGAGCGTGGCTCTGATGGCTTTCTCAGTGAGGTTGATTACGAGATTGAGCGGGATACGCGGAGTTAGCGTTCAGCTTGTTCTGCCAGCCAGCTTTGTAAAATGAGCTGCGCTGCATGGGCGTCCACTGCGCCGTGGTAGGGGAGCCCCTGTTCTTCCAGCTGAATTCTTGCTTCTCGCGACGTTAAGCGTTCGTCTGTGAGCGAGACGGGAAGATTGAAACGCCCTTCTAATTGACGGCTGAAGCGCCTAGCACGTCGCGTGATTTCTGCAACGGAATCGTCCATGTTGAGAGGGTCACCCACAACTAGCTGTTCGGGTTGCCATTCTTTAAACAGTTCGGCGATAGCCGCCCAATTGGGAACGCCATCTCGGGCGTTGAGGACGCATAGCGGCTCACAGGTGGCGAGCAGGGTGTTCCCAACGGCAACGCCAATGCGTTTTAGGCCCCAATCGAAGGCCATAACTCTTCCTGTAGATCGGCTCATGAATGCCCCGCAGCGTCTGACATTAGATGAATATCGATACCCAACAAACGTCCAGCGGCCTGCAACCGTTTTTCGTAAGGAGTTGCGAACAGTATTTCATGATTAGCTGCCACTGTTAGCCAGGCATTGTCAGCCAGTTCATCCTCGAGCTGTCCGGCGGACCAGCCGGCATAACCCAGGGCCATTAAAACGTTGCCTTTCACGTCTCCATTGGCCATGCCCTCCAGAATATCTTTTGAGGTTGTTAGCCAAGTTCCCGGCCCTGTTTGTAACGTCGATTCCCAAGAGCCTGCTTCGTCG
Source organism: marine gamma proteobacterium HTCC2080 (assembly GCA_000169115.1). Classification (GTDB taxonomy): domain Bacteria; phylum Pseudomonadota; class Gammaproteobacteria; order Pseudomonadales; family Halieaceae; genus Luminiphilus. The sequence goes on along the minus strand of AAVV01000003.1, from coordinate 114,371 downwards.
TGAAGCAAAAAACCGTGTTCAATCTGAACGGGGCCCCCTGCGAGCACGGTCTGTTCGACGTTACTGCGCCCAGCTTCTAGATCGAGCTGTTCGAAAATTTCGGCAAGGGGAATGCCTAGAGGCTGATTTATCACAATACCCATGGCACCCAGAGCGTTGTGTTCACAAATATACGTCAGGGATTTTGCAAAGAACCCGCCTGATAGCGCAGGGGTTGCCATCAGAAAGTGGTCTTTCAGTGAATTAGCGTGTTTTGGAATCAGAGACATGATTCATTCCGCGAGCCCATTGGTGTTATGGCTTCTCTGCTGGTTGGGAGCGGAATTGCCAGGTTCGCACAATATCCAGCCGGCGCGTTCGTTTTGCCAGTGCTTCAGAAAAGGGAGGGAAAGGGGCGGCTAACACGACGGTATCTTGAGCTGCTCGGTCGAGCCGAGTATCCCCGCTGGATTCGAGTACACGAATACGCTCAAGATTTCCGTTGGCGGCAACGGTTACCATGAGGCGGACATCACCGTTCGCACTTAATGGTCGGCCTCGATAAAGCACGTTGCCGATTTGCTCTACGCGGGCACGCCATCGAGATAGGTATTCTGCATCGAGTGATCTGCGCGCTGCTACGGAGCCTATGCGGTTATTGGTTTGCACGTTCTGATCAGATATCGATGAAAGTGCTTGCTTTAGATCCTTGAGTTGACGATCGATGGCATCGGGGGTCACTTCCTCTGGAGCTAACTCGCCGTCGGCGCCGTCCAGTTCTCGAGAAATGGTCATTGTTGTTTGCATTTGGAATTGAGCCGCTGCGGGCTCTGGTGCATCCGTAGTACCCAGCTGATCCTGCGCCGCTACGTGCTGAGCTTCAATTGGTGCTTGGTTGGAGGGGGTTAAAAGCACGGTCACGGCAATACTCTGCGTTTCAAATCCGGGCCAAGTGAAACCAAAGCCAATGGCCAAGATGAGCATTGCATGAATGGCGGATGCCGCTACCAGGGCTGGTGCGATAGGCTCATTCAACTGGGCGGAAGCCGATAGCAGCCGATCAGCGGCCAATGCGTAACCACTCTGATTCGATGCAGGTCATGAGCTTTGCTGCAATATTGGGAGACGCCTCGGCTTCTATTTCTCGCAGGCACGTTGGGCTGGTGACATTGATCTCAGTAAGGTGCTCCCCAATGACGTCCAGGCCAACAAATAATAGCCCGCGGCTACGAAGGTCTGGTCCCACTTGCTCTGCAATCCAGCGATCGCGATCGGTCAGGGCTTGAACGCGCCCAGAACCCCCTGCCGCTAAATTGCCACGGGTCTCTCCGGCAAGGGGAACTCGAGCTAGGGCGTAGGGTATGGGCTCACCATCAACCATAAGAATTCGTTTATCGCCGTTGATGATATCTGGAAGATAAACCTGCCCCATGATGGTTTGTTGGCCATTTTGGGTCAGGGTTTCCAAAATGACGCTGAGATTGGGGTCGCCTTCACGAACACGAAAAATAGAACTCCCACCCATGCCATCCAGAGGCTTAAAGACGACGTCCCCATGTTGTTGGTGAAATGCGCGTAGCTGCAAGGGGTCTCGACTGACGATGAGTGTGGGGCAACACTGAGGAAACTCTGTTGCATAAAGCTTTTCATTGCAGTCCCGCAGGCTTGCGCAACGGTTGACAATGAGCGTGCCGCGCCGCTCAGCGTTTTCCAGTAAATGGGTGGTATACACAAACTCCATATCGAAAGGCGGATCTTTGCGCATTAATATGGCGTCGAGGTCTGCCAGATCTTTGTCTTCTGGGGTGCCAAGGGTATAAAAATCATCAGCAGTTTCACGTACCTCAAGGGGTCGCATACGAGCCCGAGCCTGACCTGCATTTAAGTAAAGATCGCTTTGTTCCATGTACCATAGGCGCCACCCTCGGTCCCGCGCTGCCCACAGCAACGCTAGAGAGGTATCCTTCTTATAATTGATGGTGCTGATGGGGTCCATGACCACACCGATATCGCGACTCATGCTGGGGCCCCGGTAATAAAGTGCCGTTACGTTACGGCTCGATGCCCTGCCATGCAACTAAAATGGAATAAGTAACTTATGGCTACGTTTTATTGGGTACTTACATTGCTGATGGGAATAGCCACGCTGACCGCGCTGATTCCCGGTCGAGCCCTTGGTTGGTGGGTACCGGTTTGGTTTTTGGTTTCCACCGCCACCAATGAACTGGCAGCATGGGGCCTCATAATGCACTTCTTTATGCTGGCGATCGGCGTGGGGTTTCTTGACCCCAACGACGCGCTGGTGCGCGTGGGTCTGGGTGTATTGCTGCTCTCAGGCTTGGGTACGCTGGTTTTGTTGAAGCGGCATTTCGAGACCGGAGGTCAATTGGAGCGCGCTTTACAGGTTGGGCTCCCCTCAAACTTTGAGGACATCATTCCCCTTGAGCGGCGCTATCGTCTCAGCCATCAGATAACGGCCAAAGATTGGTTACATCCCATCAGCTTTGCACGCCACGGTGTTCGTAGAGAGAGAAACATTGCTTACGGCGAGGCGGGCAAGCGCAACAAATTGGATATATTCACGCCCGTTCGCCCGGGGTCTAATCGGCCAGTGTTGCTGCAAATTCACGGTGGTGCATGGTTGGTTGGCAAGAAAGAAGAGCAGGCGTTACCGCTCATGCACCACATGGCATCTTTGGGTTGGGTGGTGGTGGCGATTAATTACCGATTGTCACCTCGTGCCACGTTTCCAGACCATATTATTGATGTAAAAAAAGCGATTGTCTGGATTCGTCAAAATATTCACGAGTGGGGCGGAAACCCCGAATTCATCTCGGTAACGGGCGGCTCTGCCGGGGGACATTTAACAGCCTTGACGGCTATGTCGGGCAACTATGCACCTTGGCAGCCGGGCTTTGAGGCTGCGGATACTCGAGTCCAAGCTGCGATGCCGCTGTACGGCGTATATGACTTTTGTAATCGCGCAGGCATCCGGCAAGGCACCGGAATTGACGATTACGTGATGAAGAGGGTAATGAAAAGTACGCCTCAGGACGATCCGGAAGCTTTTGATCTTGCATCCCCGGAATGCTGGGTTGATGGTGAGGTACCGCCCTTATTTATCATCCATGGTAGCCACGACACCTTGGTTTGGGTGGAGGAGGCGCGACGCTTTGTTGCAGAACTGTCAGCGGTGAGCTCAACTTCTTTAGTTTATGCTGAGCTGAAGGGCGCTCAGCACGCATTTGAAACGGTTCACTCCCCGCGCACCTCGCACTATTTAAACGCGGCGGCGTGGTGGCTGGAATGGGCTTATGCCGACTGGTGTGCAAGACGGTCTCAAGACTGACCCATATCCCCCCAACGGGCTCCTAGAATTGACAGGGCAACCAGGGGTGCAGTTTCAGTTCGTAATACTCTGGGGCCTAATTTGACGCCAATAAACCCAGCGTCGCTCGCATAGCCTCTGTCAGTCTCAGAGAGTCCGCCCTCAGGACCCACCAGTAGAGCGATGGAGGTGGGCCGAGTTACGGGCAGCATTGCTGACTCGCGGTGATGCAGGAATAGCTTGGCTTCACTGACTTGTTCTTGGGCCCAATTCGAGAGTGGAGTTGGATCGAATATCTGGGGAACGATGGCCCGGCCACATTGTTCACAGGCACTTCGGACTATTTGTTGCCAATGTGCGATGCGTTTTGGAATGCGGTCGGCGGGAAGTTTAACGTCGACTCGATCGCTGTATAGCGGTGTGATAGTGGCCACGCCGGCTTCGGTGGCTTTCTGGATCGCCCAGTCAAAGCGATCTCCTTTGCTGAGGCACAGACCCAAATGGGTTTTAAGTGGTGATTCCGTATTCGGGTTTGATGCTCCTCCGACGGATAATGTCACCGAGCGCTTATGTACCTCGCTGACGCAACACTGCCAATCAAGACCTGTTCCGGTAAACAGCGTGATGTTATCGCCGACACGAGCACGTAACACCTTGACCAAATGGTGGGCTACCTCGGCTTCGAGCTCAACTTTATTTCCACTCTCAAGCGACTGCTTGGTGTAGAGCCTGATCTCCCGCATCGTTGTTTCCGCCCTTCAACAGACCAATGTTGCGCGCAATGGTACGCATGGGTTCAGCCTGATTCATAGTGTAAAAATGGATGGGAGGTGCGCCGCTGTCAATCAGCGTTGAACAGAGTTGTGAAACCACCTCAATGCCAAATTTGTGAGCACTGTCAGGGTCGTCGGAAAAATCGGACATGCGCTGGCGAATCCATCGTGGGATTTCTGCGCCGCAGGCTGTGGAAAACCGCATAAGGTTGGCAAAGTTAGTTATCGGCATGATGCCGGGGTGAATCGGCTGTGTGATACCTGCTGCCGCGCAGCGATCCATAAAATAAAAATAGGACTCTACATTGAAGAAATACTGAGTGACCGCGGCATTAGCGCCAGCATCTAATTTCGCCTTGAGAAAGTGAATATCGTGACCGTAGCTGACCGCTTCGGGATGGATCTCGGGATAAGCGGCTACTTTAATATTGAAGTGATCACCGGTGGTTTCTCTGATGAAGGACACGAGTTCGCTAGCATAGATGCAGGAGCTATTCTGGGACGCATTGCCTGCGGGTGCATCGCCTCGAAGCGCAACTAAGCGTTGCACGCCCTGCTGTTGATACTGTTCAAGCAGATTCTTTAGTGTCTCCCGGTTATCGGTTCCGAAGCTCAGGTGTGGGGCCACGTCTTGGCCCGCTTCAGCGACCGCCGAAACCGTAGCCACCGTGGTGTCGCGGGTAGACCCGCCAGCTCCATAAGTAATCGAGCAGTACTCTGGATCGAGGTCTGCCAATGCTGGCAGGGTTTCGTTAAGGAGCTTTTCCCGCCCAGGGATTGTTTTGGGCGGGAAAAACTCAAGGCTACAACTGCCTTCCGTGGCCATCGTCGAGTCCTCAGTACTTGTAGCTGTCGGTTTTGAAGGGGCCATCTACCGTGACGCCGATGTAGCCGGCCTGCTCTTCGGTAAGACGCGTGATCACGCCATCGAACCCTTTCACCATAAGTGCCGCTACTTGCTCGTCAAGATGCTTAGGCAGCACTTCGACAGAGATATTGGCTGTTTTCTCATCAGCAGGCAGATCAGCAAAGCGCTTGGCATACAAATGGATTTGCGCCAAAACTTGGTTGGCAAAAGAACCGTCCATAATGCGTGAAGGGTGACCCGTTGCGTTACCAAGGTTCACCAGGCGCCCCTCAGACAGTAGCAACAGGTGGTCATTGCTGGCACGATCGCGGTAGATTTTGTGCACTTGGGGCTTAACCTCTTCCCACTCCCAGTTCTCGCGCATGTAGGCCGTATCAATTTCGTTGTCAAAGTGACCAATGTTGCACACCACGGCGCCGCACTTGAGGGCCTTCAGCACTGCAGCATTACAGACGTTGAAGTTGCCTGTTGAGGTGACCAGCAGATCGGTTGTGCTCAACAAGTCAGTGTTAATACATTCTGGCGTGCCGTCGTTGATACCATCTTTAAATGTGGACACCACCTCATAACCATCCATACAGGCCTGCATGGCGCAGATAGGGTCGACTTCGGTGATGCGGACAATCATGCCCTCCTGGCGCAGGGACAATGCGGACCCTTTGCCCACGTCACCATAACCAATCACTAGGGCACGCTTGCCTGCAAGCAAGTGGTCTAGACCGCGCTTGATGGCGTCATTCAAGCTGTGGCGACAGCCGTACTTGTTGTCATTCTTAGACTTTGTAACCGAGTCATTGACGTTAATGGCTGGAACCTTCAGCTCACCGTTGGCAATCATTTCGTAGAGACGGTGAACGCCGGTGGTGGTTTCCTCGGTGATGCCGTGAATGCGTTCAAGCATTTCCGGATACTTCTCGTGCAACATACCGGTGAGGTCACCGCCGTCGTCGAGAATCATATTGGCTTCCCAAGGCTTACCGTCTTTGAGAATGGTTTGCTCGATACACCATTCGTATTCTTCTTCGGTTTCACCCTTCCAGGCAAAGACCGGTACCCCAGACGCTGCGACCGCTGCAGCTGCGTGGTCTTGGGTGGAGAAAATGTTACACGACGACCAGCGAACTTCGGCGCCGAGTGCAACCAATGTGTCGATGAGCACACCGGTTTGAATGGTCATATGGATACAGCCCAAGATTTTTGCACCGGCGAGAGGTTGCTCGTCGCGGTATTGGTCTCGCAGGGCGATTAGAGCAGGCATTTCACTTTCTGCTATGTCCAACTCGCGTCGGCCCCAGCCGGCTAGGTTGATATCGGCGACTTTATAGTCGGTAACATTGCTAAGTTCTACAGCTGTGTTCATGAGTTTTTCCTTTCAGTGAGTTCAGGCTGAGGCGCGCAGCGCGTCGGCTTTATCGGTACGCTCCCAGGGGAAGTCGACGTCGTTTCGGCCAAAATGGCCGTAGCTGGCGGTCATACGGTAAATAGGCCGCTTCAGGTCAAGCATTTCGATAATTCCCTTGGGGCGTAAATCGAAGTGTTCCCGCACGAGACGGGCTATTTCGGCATCGCCAATAGCGCTGGTGCCAAAGGTGTTAACAGAGATTGAAGTGGGCTCAGCAACACCAATCGCATAGGAGACTTGAATCTCACAGCGCTCGGCGAGGCCTGCCGCTACAATATTTTTGGCCACATAGCGCGCTGCATAGGCTGCTGATCGATCGACTTTCGAGGGATCTTTTCCAGAAAAGGCCCCTCCACCGTGTCGGGCCATGCCGCCGTAGGTGTCCACAATGATCTTACGGCCGGTTAAACCAGCATCGCCAACGGGACCGCCAATAATGAACTGGCCTGTGGGATTGATGTGATAGCGCGTATCGGCGTGGAGCCAAGCTTCGGGTAACACTGGCCGTATCACGTGTTCCAATATTTCAGCGTGAATATCGGCCTGGCTAATACCGGGATCGTGCTGGGTTGAGAGCACCACAGCATCGACCCGCGCAGGCTTGCCGCTCTCGTCATAGGCCAGTGTGACCTGGCTTTTTGCATCAGGCCGCAGCCAGGGCAGGGCTCCTGCTTTGCGCAGCTCGGCTTGCTTCTCGACTAACCGATGGGCGTAATAAATAGGAGCGGGCATGAGCACGTCAGTCTCGTTACTGGCGTAACCAAACATGAGACCCTGATCACCGGCACCCTGCTCTTTGTCTTGGCCTTCGTCAACGCCCATGGCAATGTCGTGTGACTGTTTACCAATGGCGTTGAGAACAGCACAAGAACTACCGTCAAAACCCACATCTGAGCTGTTATAGCCAATGTCATTAACAACCCCACGTACCACCTCTTCAAGGTCTACATAGGTGTTAGTGGTGACTTCACCAGCAATGACCACCATGCCGGTTTTCACTAACGTTTCAACGGCGACCCGGGCTTGTTGGTCGTCGGTTAAAATCGCGTCTAAGATCGCATCTGAGATCTGATCGGCCATTTTGTCAGGGTGACCTTCCGAGACAGATTCAGAGGTAAATAGTGAGTACTCACTCATCGTGCAGTTCCTTATTTTAGAGTGTTGGTCTTTGGAATAAACGGACTTGAATTTGAAATCCATTACGCTGTGCTATGAACAGTTCGGCCTGGCTTTGGAGGCCTGCTTGGTCGGCCCATCGAGTTAAAGCTGCGGGTTCAAAGCCCAGCCACAGGTCCCCGCAAACCTCCCGTGCCCAGTCCTGATCGTGGGGGCACAACTCACTGATAATCATCACCCCGCCAGCCCCCACCAATTGGGCGCTATCTCGAAACGTAGCCTCTGGATTGGGAGTGTGGTGCAGCACCATGTTGGCAATAACGGCATCGAAGTGTTGTTGCTGTTCTATAAGGTGGCTGGCATCACCCAGTGTGAAGTGAATATTTTTGGCCCCAGTGCTTTTTACTCGGGCTTGCTCGAGCATTGCAGCGGAATTGTCTAGAGCAACAACAGTCAAAGCTCGCTTAGAGAGATCGGCTAATAAGCTGCCATCGCCGGGGCCCAGCTCGAGTATGGATTGAAGGGGCTGCTTGGTTTGGCGATCGAGTAAATGCAGTGTGGCCTGTCGATAATCCTCCCAAGAGGCGATCAGCTCCTGCTGCTCACGAAATCGATGGCTGTTGTCTTGAAAAAACGCCAGCGAATTTTGCTCGCGTAGCTTTCGGACCCTTGCCATTCCCTCGGTAAGTGTCTGAGACAATGGTGCACCATCAACAAGGTGTAAAGCTTCATTGATCAGTGCGCTGTGATGGCCTTCGGCCAACTGCCGACGGTAAAAGGTGACGGTACCTTCATGGCGCCGGGTCAGTAAATTGGCTTTCACCATCACTTTTAAATGGTGGCTCAGAGCGCTTTGGCCCAGTTCGAAGATGTGACACAACTCGGTGACGCTGAGAGACCCCTCCTTTAGAACACGCAGGATATTGATTCGTAATTCATCCCCCAGCGCCTTGAACAGCGCTGTAAGGGGAACCTCGCTAGGCCTGATGGCCAGCGGGACGATGTTTGATTTCGGGGACATTCGCGGAGTCTAGCACCCCCAGCAACGAAACATCAAAATATTTTGATGTAATAAATTCCGCCGCTCTGTGTCACTATTCGGGATAAAGACAAAAGGGCGCGGCAGCGAGGGGTAAAGCGAGTGGATCAGCAAGGGATGAAGGAGGCCGTAGCACTGGCGGCGCTCGAATGGGTCAAGGCCCTCCCCGGTGACAATCTGGTATTGGGTATTGGTACTGGCAGCACAGCCGAGTGTTTTATCAGGTTACTGCCTGCTATTAAACAGCGCATCAATATCACCGTATCAAGCTCACAGCGCTCTGCAGCCTTGTTACAGGAATTGCAAATTCCATTGGGCGACCTCAATGACGTAGGGCAGTTAGATGCCTATATTGATGGCGCTGATGAAGCCAATCAGCGGCTGCAGCTCATTAAGGGAGGAGGCGCCGCTCTGACCCGTGAAAAAATTATTGCCGCTGCCGCGAAACGTTTTTTATGCATTGCAGATGCGTCAAAGAAGGTCGCAACGCTGGGCGCGTTCCCGTTACCTGTAGAGGTGATTCCCATGGCAAGGAGTTTCGTGGCCCGTGAGCTGGTCAAGCTAGGAGGGCAGCCTATTTGGCGCGACGGTGTGGTAACCGATAACGGAAATGTGATTCTCGACGTTCATGGGCTTTCAATTGATCACGCGTTGGAAACTGAGGAGGCCATTAATCACATCACCGGTGTGGTTTGCAGTGGTCTTTTTGCCCGACGGCCTGCGGATGTACTAATGCTAGGTACCCCTCAAGGCGTAGAAACTCTGCAGGCTAATTGATCCCCTCTCAGCGCTGTGTTGTGCAATGGTTAGCCGCAAACGGTATAAATTTAGGGGATTTATCGACAGCTGCCTAATCGCGGTTCGAAGCCTAGTAACACGAGGCGCTTTGGAGCGGTGATTTCTGCAAAAAAGCGTTCTGCAAAAAAGCGCTCTGGAAAGAAGCGTTCTAAAGAGAGGCGTTTTGGATTATGGGTCGAAGACCTTACCTGGATTGAAGATTCCGTCGGGGTCAAACTGGGCTTTGATACCCCGCATCAGCTCTATTTCGCTTTCTGTACGACTAAACCGTAAGAATTCCTTTTTAAGCAACCCGACCCCATGCTCCGCCGAGATCGAGCCCCGGAGCTCTTGCACTGCCGCAAACAAATGCGCACTGACGCCTTTACAACGATCCTGAAAATCACCCACCGATACCCCATCGGGCTTGAGGATATTCAAGTGCAGGTTGCCGTCGCCGATATGGCCATACCACACGACCTCCAGGTCGGGGTAATGCTGGGAAACCAGCGCGTCAACGCTCCTCAGTAGTTCAGGCGCTTGCTGTACCGTTGTTGATATATCGTTTTTATAAGGTGTCCATTGTGCAATAGTCTCGGAGATGTCTTCTCGCAGGCGCCAAAGGCTGCGGCGCTGACTTTCACTCTGGCTCAGCACCGCATCGGCAACCCAGCCTTTGGCTATGCAAGCTTCGACTACTTCTAGCGCCCGTGTCTCCGCCGTCGCGGAAGTGCTTTCGAACTCTACCAGCGCATAGAAGGGATAGCGCTCTTGGAGGGGTGGCTGAATCGAATGCTCGGCGGTGACTTTTTCCAGAGCGAGGTCAGAGAAAAACTCGAAGGCTAGGATTGAGAGCTGAGCTTGGCAGCTCGCGAGTACCTGCATGAGTGCGGCCATAGATCGAACCCCAAGCACCATGACACGTGGGTTCCTCGGTGGATCGGTGAGTGCCAGGGTTGCCTCCACGATGACCCCTAAAATGCCTTCAGAGCCAATAAACAGATGGCGAAAATCGAGGCCCGTGTTGTTTTTGATTAGGCCCTGATTCAGTTCCAGCAACTCACCCGTTCCTGTCACTACTTTCAGCCCTGTTACCCAGTCGCGGGTCATTCCGTATCGGATAACCTGAATGCCGCCTGCATTTGTCGCGATGTTACCCCCGATCTGACTCGACCCGCTTGAGGCAAAGTCAACGGGATACATAAGGCCCTCCTTGGCGGCGGCTTGCTGTATTTGCGCTGTGATGGCACCGGCCTCGCAGGTTACGCTGCGCCCCGCTTGGTTGACGGGCGAAATTTTTCTCACGCGCTCTAAAGATAAAACCAGCTCGCCGTTCGTGGCCATGGCACCGCCGCTTAGCCCTGTCCTGCCCCCTGACGGTACGAGTTTGACCCCGTTTTGCCGGGCTAAGCCCACAATGGCTTGTATTTCGCCGATCGTATTAGGAAGCAGCACGCCTGAGGGCGCTGGCGCGGCGAATCGCGTCCAATCCCTTCCGTAATGTTGCAAAGATTGGCTATCCGTTAAAAAGCGCTCACGCCCCAGAAGTGCGCTGAGTGCCGCGGCGATAGCTTGAGGCGGTTTGGCGAGATTCATTGGCTACTTTTTAGTCACTGCTATTATTACCCTTCGTCTTGAGGGTTCACCTTGTGCATCTTTATCATCAGGACACTGTGCGCCACGTTCGGCAGAGTCGATGAACAGCTTAAGCCTATCGCACGTCGGGTGCTACGAGCGCGGTTTATAACGTTAGTGCCCGAGTCAGCACTATCACCAGCGTCAACTCTGAAAACAGTACGGCTAATGGTAATGCTAGTACGGCCACCACTCGTCAGTATGGCCGCCACTAATGTCTCTGCAAATACGAGATTCGTGTAAGAAGCCTCTACCAGCTATATACTTGCTTGCGACCAGCTCTTGTGGAGCGGCCTCCCACTCAACTTCGCAACAGGAGATACCATATGCTGCGTGTAATGACTGTCTGTCTCATTTGTCTACTGCCTATGTGGGCATTTACGCAATCAGACCTTTTTAAAGGTCTCGCTGAAGAGATGACATCTGCAGAGCGTGAGGCTTCGGGTGTAGGTGCACTTTCGGGTGAACAGCAAGAGTTTCTCGATAATTGGCTGCGAGACCGGTTTCTACCCACAGAATTGAACACCTCGACACCGGTAGGCGATGTTCAGAGCGTGGGCGCAGCCACTTTGAGTGATGTTGAGCAAGAAAAAGCGATCGAAGCCGAGGTTGAACGTCGGGTGAATGAAGAGCTTGCGGCCGCTGAGGAACTTGAGGCTGCAAAAGCTCAGGCACTGACCGAGCCCTTCGACGCCATGATCGTGGGTAATTTCTCCGGCTGGAGCGGTAAGTCCATATTTGCCCTTGATAACGGTCAAGTCTGGCGGCAACGTACCGGGAGCAGTAAATATAGACACACTCGGGGAGACAATAAGGTTCACTTCAAAAAGAACTTTATAGGGTTGTGGACGATGACAGTCCTGTCGACTGGACGTTCTGTGGGGGTTCGACGCATTGACTGAGGCCGATAAAGCTCCGCGAGAGGCCGCAAAATTCACAATTGAATGGGTTGCAAAGCGTAAGTTCCCCTTTGTGAGCGTGAATAATGCACAAAGTAGCCTCTAAAGGCTCTCACTTACCGTCCACAATTGATTACTCTCCGTCCTCGGTCCGGATATTCGAGCCGGACAGAGCGCTCTTAACTAACACTAGAAATTACTAGAAGACGAGGTTTTCCCATGAAGTCACTGCATAAGCGACAGCTTAGCCTTGCCGTTACCGCGGCTTTGGCAACCACGCTGACCAGCGGTCTGGCATTCGGACAAGACGAAGATATTGATGGTGCTGTAGACGATACCGTAGAAGAGGTAATCGTTACCGGTACACGTATTAAGACAGAAGACGGCTTTGGTGCTACTAGCCCAGTAACCGTAGTTAATGCCGAAAACATCAAGAACTTGGGTTTTGTGAACATTGAACAAGTGCTGAACAGCTTGCCTTCAATCGAGACCAGCCAAAACGCCAACATTTCTAACGGCGCAACCGGTACGGCGACAGTCGACCTGCGTGGCTTAGGAACTAACCGAACCTTGGTATTGATTAACGGTCGACGTATGCAGGCGGGTGGTATTTACTCGCAGGCGCCAGACGTTGGTCAGGTTCCGACTATTGCCCTCGAGCGTGTCGACGTATTGACCGGTGGTGCATCTGCAACCTACGGCGCCGACGCGGTTGCTGGTGTTGTTAACTTCGTTACCCGCAAGATGGATGGTATTGAAATCCGCGGCGGTTGGTCAGGTTACCGACACGACAACGACAACAGTTACATTCAGCCACTGCTTGACGCCCGTAACTTTGATTACCCCTCCGGTACCGAAGGCCCCGACGGTGAGAACTACCAGATCGATTTTATCATGGGTAGCGACTTTGCTGATGGCAAAGGTAATGCGACTGTTTACGGTACATGGCGTGAGCAGAAAGAACTTCGTCAAGAATCAAGAGATTACTCTTCAGGCGCTTTGACGGGTGCTGCTACAGGTGTAGGTGGTTCAGCTAACGCTATCATTCCAAACTACTTTTTGGCACCTACAGTTGTTGGTGGACAGGGCCCTGCGGGTACCAATGGTCGTAACTATGACTACGATCAAGAGTTCTTCGGCAACATCAACTCTTCAGGTGGTTTAACACCTTGGGACGGTACTAACCGTTACAACTACGCACCAATCAACCACTTCCTGCGTCCTATCGAGCAGTGGTCAATTGGCGCTTTTGCTGAGTACAAGCTAAACGATCACTTCACGCCTTACTTCGAAACTATGTATGCCAGCAACGAGTCACGCGCTCAAATTGCTGAGTCAGGCAGTTTCTTCGTTGAAGCATATATCCTTGACCTCGATGACTTCCCTGCTCCTTTCCAGGATGCACTGGTTGATCTTTATGGCCCAGGGTATGACGAGTTTGGTGTATACGTTGGTAAGCGAAACGTAGAGGGCGGTCCACGCTCAAGCAATACTACGCACGATTCGTTCCGTATGGTTACGGGTATGAAGGGTGATATCAATGACACATGGTCATATGACATCAGCTACTTGTACGGACAAACACGATCGACTGCGACGTACATTAACGACTTCTTCGCACCTAAGATCACGAAGAACATTGATCCCGATACCGCTGATATTTTGTGGGACGTTTTCACCTATCAAGGCGTTACTCCTGAGCAGGCTGCAGGCCTGACAGGTGTTGGCGTACTGAACGGTACAACGTCAACAGAAGTCATCAACGGCTATGTAACAGGCGACTTGTTCGCACTGCCTACCACCAGCAACCCCATCAAGGTCGTTGTCGGTTATGAGTGGCGCGGCGAGAAGTTTGAGCGTATCGCTGATACTGTCTTCGAAGAAGGTCAGCTGTTAGGACAAGGCGGTCCAACACCTTCACTGGGAGGCAGCTACAACGTCTCTGAATTCTTTGGTGAAGCTAGCGTCCCAGTCCTCGATAGCTTAGTTCTTGACTTGGCATATCGTTACTCTGACTACAGCACGGTTGGCGGTCAGGATACCTATCGAATCGGTGCTGACTTCCAGCCTATCGATTTGCTCCGTATCCGTATGGGCTACAACCGCGCGGTGCGAGCACCAAACGTATCAGAGCTGTACTCACAGCAGAATCTGGGCCTCTGGGCTGGTGTTGACCCCTGTGGCGGCATCGTTGCAAATGGCGAGGCGCCAGAGTATTCACAGGCACAATGTGCGAATACGGGTGTTACAGCCGGTCAATATGGCAACATCGCTTTGAGTCCTGCTGACCAATACAACCAGATCACGGGTGGTAACCCAGGTCTGGACGCTGAGGAAGCAGACACCATCACCTTCGGTGTGGTACTGACTCCTACCGATAATCTGACAATTTCTGCGGATTACTGGAGTATCGAAATCGAAGAGACCGTTACAAGTATCGGTGCTGAGAACATCGTTCGCCAGTGTGCTGAGAACGGATTGTTCTGTGACGCGATTACGCGTTCAGGCAACGGTTCACTGTGGCAGGGCGAGACAGGTTCGGTTCTGAACGCTAGCTTGAACGGCGGTAAGAATACCTGGGAAGGTGTTGACGTTGCAGGTGCTTGGGGCATTGACGCTCTGGGTGGATCTTTCAACTTAAGCTTGATCGGTACTTACATGCTGACCAAGGAAGTTGAGATTCCTGGTGCTGATACTTACGACTGTGTTGGCTTGATCAGCAGCCGTTGTTACCCCTCACCTGAGTGGCGTCACACAGCTACTGCGTCTTACGACAGCAACGGTTTCTGGGCAGCCAGCATCCGATGGCGTCACTTTGGCGGTGTTGACTATGACGGTGGTTTGACCAACGGTCGTAGTGAAGGTATCGATACCATCGCACAGGACGAGAGCGACGGCGGTGAGAACTACCTCGATCTGAACGCAACCATCCGCTTCTTGGGTGATTCTGAGATCCTGGTCGGTATCAACAACGTCTTAGACGAAGAGCCACCACTGGTAGGTGGTTCATTGTCCTCTAACGCAAACGCGACAGCGGGTTTCTACGATACCCTCGGTCAGTACTTGTTTGCTCAGGTGACTTTCCGTCTATAAGTAAGGCTTGAATGAAGCAGCGTAAGCTGCGTCAATAAGAAGCGGGCCAATGGCCCGCTTTTTTTTGCTTTGGATTTTTCTGAAATGACGGAAGCTCAGCAACAATATCGTCACTGGCTGGCGCAGTCGCAGAGTCAGCCAAGCAACGCTATCGCCTGGTTCAATTTAGGCTGGTGGTCGACAAAGGTTGGCCTATTTGCAGCTAGCGTGAAGGCTTATGAACAAGCCTTAGCTTTTGGCATTGAATCCCCGGAAGAGGCCATGGCAAACATGGCGTCAGTGTATTCAGAGCGTCTGGGTCAAACTGAACCGGCAATGCAATGGCTTGATCGCGCTTTATTAGAAAATCCCCATTATTACCCGGCAATTTTTAATCGTGCTCATATTGCAGAGCAAATGGGTGATCGTGAGACTGCTTGCCGGTACTTCAAGCTCGCGACCGAGCTCGCCCCAGATGAGGCTTATCCGGTGGCGCGTTGGATCGAAGCTAACCTCACGCTACCGGAGGCATCGCAAGCCGTTCAATCTTTGCGTCAGTTTGCGAAGGCTAAAGACACCGACGCTCTGATGGCTCTGGCTCGTTATGAGGAGCGGGCAGAGCGGTATAACGCGGCTTGGGATGCCCTTATTGCGGTAAACGCAGTCGATCAAAAAGCTTACCCCGGCTGGCAAGCGCTGCCTTTTCAGTCGAAATTGTTGAGTCAGTTGGCCGAGGTGAAGTCTCAGCAGCCTCCGCCGTTAGATTCCCACGCGACCGTAGCCCCCAGCGCTACTGTGCCTACTTCGCCACAACAGACTCCCGTTTTTATTCTTGGTTTGTTCCGAACTGGCTCGACCTTACTGGAGCAAATATTGGCGGCCCATTCAGGTTTTACACCATTGGGTGAATCTGAGTTTTGGCCCAGACAGATTCACGCTTTTGGGGGGAGCATGGTGTCGCCCGGCCGCTTGCCCAATACCCAGCAATGCGCGCAGCTACGTGAGCAATGGCAGGCGCACTTGACCGAGCGCAATGTCGAGCCAGGTCTAGTCGCCACCGATAAGCGCCCCGATAACTTATTTCATATGGCAAGCATTCGTGCGGTATTACCTGAGGCGAAGTTCGTTATTACTGAGCGCGACTGGCGCGATACTTTAGTGTCTATATTTGGCACGCGCCTACATCCGCAGCATGGTTATGCAACGAGCCCTGAAGACATTGCTAAGCATATAAGCTTCTGTCATAAAATTGCTGACTTTTGGTGCGAAAATTATCCTAAAAGTGTTTATCGTGTTAGTTATGAGGCGCTAGTGACTGATCCGGAAAAACAGTTAATGCCCTTATTTAAGTGGTTAGGGGCGCCATGGCACTCCGACTGCCTAAACTTTCATGAGCTAACAAATTCGGTGCGCACGGCCAGTGTGTGGCAGGTTAGGGAGCCTTTGACCACCTCGAGACAAGGGCGCTGGCGTAATTATGATGGGCCGCTGCGCGGCATTTTTGGTGGCGCGCTGGACAGTCCAGAACCACCGAGCTCAATGCCTGAGTGAATGCGGGCTTACTGCACCACAAAGATCAGTTAGTGACCCGGCGATGGGTTCAGCTGTTTCTGTGCCGTTATGTTGGGTCGGGATATTTTGGACTGTCGAACCGCCCCTTCCTGACTCGCCCTGCTCTTACAGGCGCAGCGCTCTGGCGACTGCGGATTACCGACCAAAAAGCACTCCGTGGCAGTGGGGCTTGTACTAAGCTGGTTTTGAATTCAGCTTTTGGCCGTTAGTAATGCCCCTGACTGTAGGCTTCCTGAACCTTTGCAAGGGATAAGGGCTTAAGTTTTGACGCATTACCGGCGGTGCCGAAAGCCTCGTAACGTGCAATACAAATATCGCGCATGGCCACTAAGCTGGCTTGAAAATATTTTCTGGGGTCAAACTCGGTCGGATTTTGAGCTAAAAACTGGCGAATTGAACCCGTAGAGGCTAGGCGTAAATCGGTATCGATGTTGACCTTGCGTACACCGTATTTAATGCCCTCCGCTACTTGCTCCACGGGCACGCCATAGGTCTCGGGTATCTCACCCCCAAATTCATTAATAATGGCGAGCCAGTCCTGGGGCACAGCGGATGACCCGTGCATTACCAGGTGCGTTTTTGGGATACGACTATGGATGGCCTTTATTCGATCAATGGCGAGAATGTCATCGGTGGGCGGGCGAGTAAACTTGTAAGCCCCATGGCTAGTGCCGCAAGCAATGGCCAGGGCATCGACATGGGTATCGGCAACAAACTGTGCTGCCTCCTCAGGGTCTGTAAGCATTTGCTCATGGGTGAGTTTGCCTGCTGCGCCAATGCCATCTTCTTCACCGGCTTCACCCGTTTCAAGGGATCCTAGACAGCCAATTTCGCCTTCCACAGAGACACCGCAAGCGTGGGCCATATCGACAACCGTTCGCGTGACGCCAGCGTTGTAGTCATAGTCCATGGGGGTTTTACCATCTTCACCCAAGGAGCCATCCATCATTACTGAGCTGAAGCCCAGTTGAATTGAACGCTGGCAAATAGCGGCAGACGTGCCATGGTCTTGGTGCACGCACACTGGGATGTGAGGAAATTCTTCCATTGCCGCATCCATCAGGGCTTTGAGGAAGGGGGCTCCGGCATATTTTCGGGCACCGGCACTTGCCTGCATAATGACTGGTGAATCTGTGGCATCGGCGGCTTCCATAATGGCGCGGGTCTGCTCGAGGTTGTTCACGTTAAATGCCGGTACGCCATATTGGTACTCGGCTGCGTGGTCGAGCAGTTGTCTTAGGCTAATCAGAGCCATGTTTTGTTCTCCTGTTGTATCGTTCGCCATCGCGCGGTTGGTTTTTTCCGCAAGACGTTGTCATTAATGCCCGGTCCATGGTGCGTCTTAAGCGCATAGATCTGTTACTGCAGAGCACGTTCCTCGAGTATGGCCACAGCGGGTAATGTTTTCCCTTCAACATACTCAAGAAAAGCGCCTCCTCCGGTAGAGATGTAGGACACCTGATCACTCACGCCAAACTGATCTATTGCAGCCAGTGTATCTCCACCCCCGGCCAGAGAAAAAGCCTGAGAAGCCGCAACTCCTCTGGCAAGTTCTTCGGTACCGTGTGAGAACGACTCAAACTCAAAAACACCCACAGGTCCATTCCAAAGAATAGTTTCTGCTTGTTTAAGCTGCTCTACCATGGCCGACGCTGACTGAGGGCCGACATCGAGGATCATGTCATCCTCCGCGACTTCGCTGGCCAACTTGAGCATAGGCGTGGCATTTTCGCTGAATTCTTTTGCCACAACCACATCGAGGGGTAAGGGGATATGACTCTTCTGCAGTAGCTCCCGCGCTGTATCGATCAGATCGGGTTCATGAAGTGATCGGCCTACGGGATAGCCCGCCGCAGCCAAGAAAGTATTGGCGATACCTCCACCTACAATGAGGCTGTCACAGGTCTTGGCCAGCTGTTCAAGCACGGCGAGCTTGGTCGACACCTTCGAGCCACCGACGATGGCCAGCATGGGGCGTGCAGGTTGTGCCAGGGCGCTTTTTAGTGCCGCCAACTCTGCTGCAAGCAGTGGTCCCGCGCAGGCCACGGCGGCAAATCGAGCAACGCCATGGGTGGAAGCTTGAGCCCTGTGGGCGGTGCCGAAGGCGTCCATGACGAAGATATCGCACAGCGCCGCATACCGCTGCCCAAGCGCATCTGAATTTTGCTTTTCGCCAGAGTTAAAACGTACATTCTCAAGAAGAAGAATTTGCCCTTGCTGGGGCACCGCAGACTCCCAGTCTGTGACTAGTTTAACCTCCACCTCCAAAAGTTCGCTTAATCGATGCGCCACCGGTGCCAGTGAAAAACGATCTTCCCAAGTGCCCTCCTCCGGACGGCCCAAATGGGACATCAGCATGACTGCAGCACCTGACGTCAGCGCCTGCCGTATGGTGGGAAGCGTTGCGAGCAGGCGAGCATCGCTAGTAACTCTCCCATCTTTAATCGGCACATTGAGATCCTCGCGGATCAGTACCCGCTTTCCGCTCAGATCAAGCTCGTGCATTAGCTTCATGGCAAACTCCAGATTGGGCTTCAGCTTTTGTTTAGCGCACCCACATATTGAACAATATCGAGCAGTCGCTGGGCATAGGCCCATTCATTGTCGAACCAAACTAGTATTTTTACTAAGCGGTCTCCCGCAACCTGTGTTTGGCTGGCATCCACCACACCAGAACAGCTCTCTCCGTTAAAGTCGCAGGAAGCCAAAGGCTCCGTAGCAATGCCCAAAATTCCAACAAGGCTGCTTTCAGCGGCAGCAATGAGCGCCTCATTTACTGAAGCGGCATTACAGTTGTCTCGGGTTTGCAGTGTGATATCGAGCGCCGAAACATTGAGTGTGGGTACTCGCAGGGCATGGGCTGTAAGCTTGTCGGCAAGCCCGGGTAAGATTCTAGGAATGCCAACAGCCAGTCCCGTGTCGACAGGAATAATGGAATGAAATGCGGCTCGGGTTTTACGCAGGTCGGTGTGATGGTAAGCATCCAAAACGGGTTGATCATTCATTGCCGAGTGCACGGTAGTGATGGTTCCGGCCTCAATGCCAAAAACATCATCAATGATTTTTAACACCGGGCACAGCGCATTAGTGGTGCAAGACCCCGCAGAGATAATTTGGTGATTAGCCTGCAGTTCTGATTGGTTGAGCCCCCAGACAATAGTGGCGTCTACGTCGGACTGTGCCGGTTGAGAGAACAAAACTCGACGTGCACCGCTGTTTATATGTTGCTCTGCTGTGACGCGGTCGCTAAACGCTCCGGTGCTTTCTATCACAAGGTCAATGCCTAAATCACGCCAAGGCAGTTTATCGATGTGGGTCTGGCGCAGCAGGGCGATGGATTGCCCATTAACGATTAGCGCGTCATCGGTACGTGCAACCGTGCCGGGAAAGCGTCCATGTGTTGAATCGTATTGGGTCAAGTGCGCAACCGTCTCTGGGTCGGCAATTTCGTTAATCGCGGCGATGCTCACCGTCTGGCGTAACGATTTTCTCGCCGTCCAGGCACGTAAGACGGTGCGGCCTATGCGCCCAAAGCCATTAATGGCTATACGTTGGTTCACGGGGATGTGCTACTGACTCAGCGCGCGTTAGTCGAGAAATACGTCTTCTACCGCAGCCACCACGTTTTCGACAGTAAAGCCGAAATGCGCCATCAGCTCCCCGCCGGGTGCAGACTCACCGAAGCTTTGCATGCCGACAACTCGACCATCGAGGCCGACGAATTTGTACCAATAGTCTGCATGAGCAGCTTCCACCGCAACCCGCGCCAGTACGTCACTGGGCAATATGGATTCACGATAGGTGACCTCTTGGGCCATGAAACGTTCGGCACAGGGCATCGACACGACTCGAATACCCCGACCGTTCTCGGCCAAGGTTTGAGCGGCGGCTACTGCGAGACCCACCTCAGATCCGGTCGCGATAATGATGGCATCGAGTTCTCCCGTCTCTGAAATTAAGGTGTAACCACCGCGCTCTATTGCTTTAACGCCCTCTTCTGCACGGTCTTGGTGGGGTAATGTCTGACGTGAAAAGATGAGCGCGGCTGGCCCAGCGTCGCGCATTACCGCCATTTTCCACGCAACAGCGGACTCTACCGTATCGCAGGGGCGCCAGGTCTCGAGATTGGGTGTACTGCGAAGCGCTGTGAGTTGTTCAACAGGTTGATGGGTGGGCCCATCTTCACCGAGACCTATTGAGTCATGGGTGTACACAAAGATCACCCGTTGACGCATGAGTGCAGCCATTCGCACCGCATTTCTAGCGTATTCCATGAAGATGAGGAACGTGGCGCCGTAAGGGATGAAACCCTTATGCAATGCGACACCGTTCATCATGGCAGACATCGCAAATTCTCGGACGCCGTAGTAAACGTAATTACCTGAGGCGTCGGTCGCAGTGACGCCTTTGGAGCCCTGCCACAGGGTTAAGTTAGAGCCCGCAAGATCTGCTGAGCCACCCAGCATCTCGGGTAGCAATGGCCCGAGTGTGTTGAGGGTTTGTTGCGAGGCTTTTCGTGAGGCCATGTCTGTACCGGCCTCGGCACACTGGGTAATGTAATCGTCCATTTGCGCCTCAAACGTATCAGGAAGAGTACCTTCCAGCCTCCGTTCGAGTTCTTCGGCTTGCTGGGGTGCCGCCTTTGAAAAGTCGGCAAATCTCGAATGCCAGTCTTGCTCTTGCTCGGCCCCTCGTGCTTTGGCGTCCCAGCCCTCATAGACGGCTTCCGGAATTTCAAAAGGCCCGTGCTCCCAGCCCAGTGCAGCCCGCGTAGCGGCAATCTCATCCGCACCCAAAGGCGCCCCGTGGCATGACTCGGTACCCTGCTTGTTGGGCGCACCTTTACCAATAATGGTGCGACAGCAGATGAGAGTTGGTTTTTCTCCGTCCTGAAGTGCGAGATCGATCGCAGCGCTGATACTGGCATGATCGTGCCCGTCGACATTTGGAATGACCTGCCAGCCATAGCTTTCGAAGCGCTTGGTTGTATCGTCGGTGAACCAGCCGGTCACTTCGCCGTCGATGGAAATACCGTTATCGTCATAAAAGGCGACAAGCTTGCCCAGCCCAAGCGTTCCTGCAAGGGAGCAAGCTTCGTGGGAGATGCCTTCCATAAGGCAGCCATCCCCAAGGAAGGCCCAGGTTCGGTGGTCAATTAGCGTATGTTTTTCTGTATTAAATTGAGCGGCAAGGGTTTTTTCGGCAAGCGCCATACCAACGGCGTTGGCTAATCCCTGACCTAGAGGCCCCGTCGTGGTTTCGACGCCGGGGGCATAACCGTATTCCGGGTGCCCCGCTGTCTTAGCATGAAATTGCCGGAAATTTTTTAAATCTTCAATAGTAAGGTCGTACCCCGAGAGATGGAGCAAGCTGTAGAGCAACATTGAGCCATGACCATTAGAGAGTACAAAGCGGTCACGATCGGGCCAGTCCGGATTGTTGGGGTTGTGTTTCAGATAGCCGTTCCAGAGGACTTCCGCGATGTCCGCCATACCCATAGGGGCACCGGGGTGTCCGCTATTGGCCGCTTGCACGGCATCCATACTTAACGCCCTGATGGCATTGGCGAGTTGCAAGCGTGACGTCATAGTGGCTCCGAGGGTGTGACGAAGGGGAAAGACGCATTGTCGGTGATGGAAGGTCCACGGGCAAATGAAACTCGATCACATCATGACGTAATTACTGATTTACACGTATTATCCCCTTTCGACTTCCGCGGGAAAGCGGCCATGACAGATGCCTACATCAAACGAATCCTAAATGCGCGAGTCTATGACATCGCCCACGAAACGCCTTTAAGCGATGCGCCGCTAATGACTCGGCGCCTGGGGAATCAAATATTTTTAAAGCGAGAAGATCTGCAACCGGTCTTCTCCTTCAAGTTGCGTGGCGCCTATAACAAGATGATTAACCTCGATGAGCCCTCGCGGCGACGGGGTGTTGTTGCCGCTTCTGCTGGAAACCACGCCCAGGGGGTAGCCTTAGCTGCTCAGAAGTTATCGGTCAAAGCTAAAATAGTGATGCCGGTGACCACCCCTGCCATCAAGGTCGATGCGGTCAGAAACTATGGGGCCTCGGTCATTTTGCACGGCGACACCTTCGATGAGGCTGCGCATCTAGCGGCGGAAATTGTTGAAGCTGAAGGTATGACATTCCTCCACCCTTTTGATGACCCAGATGTAATTGCGGGTCAGGGCACAGTTGCTGTGGAGTTATCGCGTCAGGCCCCCGCTCCCCTAGATTACGTGTTCGTTTGCGTGGGTGGTGGCGGGCTTATTGCGGGCATGGCCACCTACCTTCGGTATGTCTGGCCAAAGACCCAAATCATTGGCGTTGAACCCGAGGATGCTGCCTGCGTTCGTGCTGCTCTTGATAAGGGGCGGCGCGTTCGGTTGCGAGAAGTCGGCTTGTTTGCCGATGGCTGCGCCGTTGCACAGGTCGGCAAAGAAACTTTGCGCCTGATAAAAAGCCACGTCACCGATGTCATTACGGTGACTACCGATGAGATATGCGCGGGCGTCAAAGATATTTTCGAGGACACCCGGGCAATCGCTGAGCCCGCTGGAGCATTAGCGGTGGCAGGTATGAAGAAATATACAGCGCTGCACGGTCTTCAGGGCGTCACGATGGCGGCTACGGTGAGCGGTGCCAACACGAACTTTGATCGGCTGCGCTATATTTCTGAACGCACTGAAATAGGAGAGCGAAGAGAGGCTGTCATTTCCGTCACCATCCCTGAGCGTGCCGGCGCCTTTCGCCGATTTTGCAACGAGCTGGGTAAGCGCAATATTACCGAGTTCAATTACCGTTATGTTGATGATCGCGTGGCACAAGTTTTTGTGGGACTTTCGGTGACGCCAAACAGTGCAGATTTAGAACAGTTGACCAACAAGCTTGAGAAGAAAGGGTATTCGATCGATAACCTGACCGATAATGAAACCGCTAAGCTGCATGTTAGACACATGGTGGGTGGACAGGCTCCTTGTATTGGGGGGAGTGAATGTGTTTTCAGGGTCCAATTTCCAGAACGTCCGGGCGCCTTGCTGAAATTTTTAAATGCCCTTGGTAATGATTTTGATATTTCTCTGTTTCATTACCGCAATCATGGAGCGGCCTACGGCAGAATTTTAGTAGGGTTCAGGCTGGCAGATGAGCGTCGTTCTGCCCTGTTGAAGGTACTGGCCGATGTCGGTTATCCCCATTGGGAAGAAACCAGCAATCCCGCGTATGAGGCCTACCTCAAGCCCAAAACCGCCTCAGCCGATTAATTTTGTGAAATATTGACAAAATATAGCTGAGGGCGCATTCTACAGGCTAAGTTGTGACGCGCGTCACCTTTTAAGCGGCGCGGGTCCTAAAAAAGTCATCTTGCTTTGGGCACACACACTATGGGTCACAAAAAACCCGACATCCTATTGATTATTGCCTTCGTGGTGGTTTTAGGAGCCGTTACCGGATCCTTCATAACGGATGCCGCCCCCGATACCCGTATGGCTCCTCAGCAAGCGGGAATCCTCGTACAATAATTTTGGTGCCCAGCGCGTTTTAGAAAATCTCAAATCCTGATTCCGAGAGGAATCCCTGCATTCGCACATCGTGCTGCTCCCGGGGTAGATCTGTGACTTTTTGGAAATCAAAACCTAAACCACATCTGAAGCCCGATGCTGCTTCGAGCAGTCGATCATAGTAACCCCCACCATAGCCCAGCCGAGTTCCATATTGGTCACAGGCCAGCAGTGGTATGAGGAAGAGGTCTATCGCTGAAATATCTAAAGTTTTCGCGGTGGCTGGAGGCTCAGCAATACCGTAGTGGCCGACCTCAAAAGTATCTCTTGGCACGGGAGTCTTAAAGACCATTTTCCCAGCACCTAAAACTCGAGGGTAAACAACGGCTTTACCCAATCTGAAGGCCGCCGCCTCAATATGTGATGGGGTTTGTTCGGAGCCGGTTGGACAATAGCTTGCTACGATTTCTGCGTTTATCCAGATGGAGGAATCGGTTAGGGCATGAAGCTGTGGCGGATCTGATACGGGCCCTTCTTGGTCCCGCATCTGCCGCATGTCACGGCGCCAAGTCGTCTTGGCATTAGTGGCGTTCATGGCTTGGCCCTTGTTGGAAGGCAACCCAGCGTACCGCTGACGGTGTCGCCCTTGAACCCTGAGGCTCAAGGTGGTGACCGCCGTGCTGCATCAGGCTCTCCGGTCGTGCCGGATTTGCGCAACAACAGCGTACGGTGGTCCCCGGGTGTAGCATTATCGGCTCGAGGACTGACTGTCTGGCTAATACGCCAGGCTGCGCTGCTAGTATAACGGAAAGGTGTTAGTTGATTTCCAGTTGCCTTAACTGGTAGAGGGCTTCATCTAATTTGCTAGCGAGAGTCTTTAGCCGATCTTCATGGCCATCAAATGGTTTTGGGGCTTCGCCGCCCTGGAGGCTGAGGACCTCATGGCTAAGATTGAGTGCAGCCATTATGGCTACACGCTCAAGGCCAATGACTTTGCCCGCTGCACGAATATCTCGCATTTGCTGATCAAGGTGGTGTGCGGCAGAAAGCAGCTCAGACTCCTGCTCGGGTGGGCAGGCAACTTGATATTCTTTGTCGAGTATTTCAACCGTTAACGTGGGCGTGCGGTTCATAGCCCGCCCTCAATTTTGCGCAGCCGCTCAAGGGAGCCATTGATAAAGTCACCTGCTTGCCGTTGCCGCTCTAGCAATTCCTTACGCTCACGCTGCAGCTCGGCTGTTCGCAATTTGAGCTGCCTGTTCTCACGATTTAACTCATTGCTTAACTCAATGAGGTCGGCAATTTTCTTTTCCAAAGATTGGATGAGTTTCTCAGCCACGGCCATTACACTTAAAGAGGTTATCCTGCACTATATGTGCAGCTAGCGCGATGGGTCAATGCATTGAAAAGTGAGACATATCAGTGTTCTGGCTCATAAAACGAAGAATGAGTTGAGAAGTTGGGTGGTACAGATAGCAAATTGTTTGTTTGCGCCGCCTATTTACAGGAGAAAAAGTCGTGCTAGATGCCCTAGGTGACTATGAAACGATGCCCGATTGGCAGGAATCAGCTGACGTTTTGTTGGGTGTTGGGCTCATGTTGAATCCCTCAGAACTTCATGGTGCCTCGACGGGGTTGCTGGCGACCGGGATGGCTCATGACACCGATGAGCAAAAGACTGCGGCGCTGGGTCTTTTGGAAAAAGCGTTGGCCGTGGATTTACACGGCGAGTCGGCAGACTTTGCGACTCGTTTGCTGGCAGCGACATTATCGGCAGCTAGAGATACCGACTTTGCATTTGGCCCTTTGCTTCCTGATGACGATGAAGCCTTTGAAATACGACTGACCTCACTGGGTCGTTGGGCGACAGGGTTTTTGACTGGATTTACTCAGGCGGTGGCGGCGGCTAATACGGCATCGGAGCCGGTTGATCCAAATACGGCAGATTCCTTGAAGGACTTTGCTGCCATTGCTCAGGTTGATATTGGCGAAGAAGAGAGCGATGACAATGAACGCGAGCTGGAAGAGTTGATTGATTATCTTCGACTCGCGGCTTTGAATATGTTGACTGATGCTTTGAGCCATCAGGACTAAGTTAACCACTGAGAAGGAAACCCCGTGAATATCAGCAAAGCCGAATACAGTCGTCGTCGCAAGAATTTGATGGCAATGATGGAGCCCAATAGTATTGCACTGGTGCCCGCTGCTCGAGAATGCACTCGCAGCCGAGATACTGAATACACCTTTCGCCAAGATAGCGATTTTTTGTACCTCACCGGCTTTGATGAGCCAGATGGTGTCCTAGTATTGATCCCCGGCCGCAGAGCAGGTCAAGTTGTACTATTTTGTCGGGATCGTGACCCCGAAATGGAGTTATGGAACGGTTATAGAGCGGGTCCTGAAGGAGCTGTTGCTGAATTCGGTATGGATGACGCCTTTCCCATTGATGACATTGACGATATTTTGCCGGGGCTTCTGGAGGGCAAGCAGCATATTTACTACTCCATGGGTCACAACGATGACTTTGATCGTCGGGTTATGGGCTGGGTTAATCATATTCGACGCCAGATCAGAACGGGTGCGAAGCCGCCAGGTGACTTCACCGATTTGGCGTTTTTATTGCACGAGCAGCGGCTTTTTAAGACGGCTCAAGAGCTAAAGATAATGCGACGTGCGGGAGCGATCTCGGCAGAGGCGCATTGCCGAGCCATGCGTGAAAGCCGTGAGGGCCGATACGAGTTCCATCTTGAGGGAGCCATTCTTCACGAGTTTATTGAAAATGGCGCCAGAGCTGCGGCGTATAACAGTATTGTTGGGGGCGGTCCAAATGCTTGTGTGCTGCACTACACCGAAAACCGCGACAAACTCCGAGACGGGGAGCTTGTCCTGATTGATGCTGGCTGTGAATATCAAGGGTATGCCGCAGATATAACGCGAACTTTTCCGGTTAACGGGCGCTTCAGCCCAGAGCAGCGAGCGTTGTATGAGGTTGTCCTGAAAGCGCAACTGGCCGCGATCGCCAAAGTGAAGCCGGGTAACACTTGGAATCAACCTCACGACGCAACGGTTCGTGTCATTACCCGAGGCCTCATTGAACTTGGACTGTTAAAAGGTAAAGAAAAAGACCTAATTAAGTCAGAGGCATACAAAGATTTTTACATGCACCGTGCGGGTCATTGGCTGGGTATGGATGTGCATGATGTCGGTGACTACCGAATTGATGGTCGCTGGCGACAGCTCGAGCCTGGAATGGTCTTAACCATTGAGCCTGGTATTTATGTGTCGCCTAACAATAATAAAGTTGCAAAGAAATGGCGGGGCATTGGCGTGCGGATTGAAGATGATGTCGCGGTAACTGCTGCGGGTTGCGAAGTTCTCACCGATGGCGTGCCGAAAACCGTTGAAGGCATTGAACAACTCATGGCAGCAAGCTGAGCACGCCGACGTGCGAATTGAGATTGTCGGCGGTGGCATGGTGGGTCTTGCCTTTGCGATTGCTATTAAGCGCAGCCTACCGATGGCTGCGGTACGCGTGTTGGAGGCGCGAGCTCTGCCTTCGGGTGCACCTAGTCCTCTCGATTCCCGTGCCACAGCGCTGAATTTAGCGAGTCGTAACATTTTAGATTCATGGGGTATTTGGTCTGAGATAGAGACTCTTGGTGCTGCTATTAAGGCGATTCATGTCTCGAGTCGCGGACGTTTCGGTAGTGCGGTTATGGAGGCGAGTGACGTCGGGGAACTCGCGTTAGGTTACGTTGTAGAAAACCATTACATTGGCGCGGCGCTTCTCAAACTGGCAGATCATGATGGGGTTCTGCTGGAGGCACCCGCTGGCGTTACTGGCATCGATGTCAGCGGCCCTAGCCCTAAGCTCCTTAGGGGTACGGAAAGTCCTATTCATGCTGATCTTGTTGTTGTTGCTGACGGCGCTGACTCACCGCTGTGCCATCACTTAGGGGTGATGATGGCACGACGTAATGTAGGGCAGCGAGCGGTAGCAGCGAATGTTCGTTTTGAAGGAACTTCTGTTGGTACGGCTTGGGAACGTTTTACGGGCCACGGTCCAATCGCGCTCTTACCTTTGCCCGATGATGTTACAGGTCGGCAGCGTTATAACCTGATTTGGTCAATGCACCCCGATGAATCTCGTGCCATAGAGGACGTTGCCGATGCTGATTTTCTGGACGCGTTGCAGCGAGCAGTGGGATGGCGATTAGGAAGACTGACCGATGTCGGCCGGCGTACCGCCTGGGATTTATCCAGAATCGCGGTTCGGGAGCAGGTACGTGCGGGTGTTGTCATTGCAGGGAATGCAGCCCACACCCTGCATCCCGTTGCGGGCCAAGGGTTTAATCTGTCATTGCGTGACGCGAGTCGCCTAGCTCAAACGCTGACTGAGGCTCATGCTCAGGACGAGACTTTTTCATCACTGCCAGTTTTACGACGCTACGAATCTGCTGTTGCTAAGGACCAGCAAGAGACAACTCGCGCCACAGATTTTCTTGCGACGCTTTTTCGATCTCGAGGCTTTTTACTGAATCTTCCGCGAGATGCAGCGCTTGCGAGTTTGGATTTTCTTGTACCTTTACGCCGAAGTATTGCCCGGCGTGGTACCGGAAAAGGTATGGATCTTGTGCATGAGGCAGGCCACTGATGGGGTCTTTGGAGCGTGCTGATGTCGTGATTGCTGGTGCTGGTATTGCAGGCTTGTCCCTCGCCTTGGCTTTGTCCCAACAAGGGATGAAAATTATTATTCTAGAGGCGAGTATCCAGCCCTCTACGCCCTCGTTAGCTTCGGATCTTGCGGGGTGGGATTCTAGGGTAAGTGCATTGACACCCTCATCGAGCGCTTGGTTGGGTGAGCGGGGAGTTTGGCAGGACATGGAGCATCATCGAGTCGGTCCCTACACCGATATGAGGGTCTGGGATGGGTCGGGCACAGGGCGCATTGCCTTTTCTGCGGAATCGCTAGACGTGCCACTGCTGGGTCATATCGTTGAAAATAGAGTCACAGTTCAAGCACTGCTCAAAGGCGTTCAACAACAGACCAACATTAGGGTGTTTTGGGAAGAGGGTTTGAAGGCTGCCGATTTTTCACAGCCGGACAGCGTCTCAGTGGAGACTCAGAAGGGGCGACATCTAACAGCGGCTTTGTTGGTAGGAGCCGATGGTGCTCGATCACGAACTCGGGATTTGGCAGGTCTTGCCGTTCGGACGTGGTCGTACCATCAGCATGCCATTGTTGCCACGGTAAGGCTGGCCGAAGAGCATCAAAAAACCTGCTATCAAGCTTTTTTAAATACGGGGCCTTTGGCCTTACTTCCGCTGTCTGATCCGCGGTTGTGTTCCATTGTTTGGTCCCTAGACGACCAGCAATGGGAGCCGTTACAGAGCTTGGACGATGAGGCTTTTATTGCTCAGCTTAATCGCGCGTTGGCATCGAATATGCCTGCAGTAGAGGCTGTTGGCAGGCGAGGAGTTTTTCCTCTGCGTCAGTGTCATGCCGTTGATTACGTTCATCAAGGAATTGCCTTGGTGGGGGATGCAGCACACAGTATTCATCCTCTCGCTGGCCAGGGTATTAACCTAGGATTAAAGGACGTTGCTGTTCTGGTAGAAGAGATCGGGCAGGCCTGGCAGCAGGGAATGGCGTTGGGCAGCGAGCGAACCTTGCGTCGTTACCAGCGGCGCAGAAAGACTGATAACTTGTTGATGATGTCAGCGATGGAAGCTTTTAAGCGAGGGTTTGGGTCTACTAATCCAGCCATAAGAGTGGCTCGTAACATGGGCTTATCTTGGACTGATGCTGCCATACCCCTCAAAAATTGGCTTGCTCGACAGGCTTTGACTTGAGTGTGTACCCGCTGATAGCCAAGGGCCTAGGAGCGCGGGCCTAGTCTCATAGCGTCAGAAAGTAATACCAAACACGATCACGATTGATAGAACTTAACTAAGCAGTAGTGAGAAGAATTAATGAGCAATAATCCGTTGGAACTAAAGTATGCCAAAAGCCATGAATGGGCTCGAATCGAAGAAGATGGCACAGTAACTGTGGGCATAACCGATCATGCTCAGGAGAGTTTGGGTGATGTGGTCTATGTTGAACTGCCCAGCATGGGAGACCAACTTGCCGGTGGAGATCAAGCTGGATTGGTTGAGTCGGTTAAGGCTGCGTCAGATATTTTCTCCCCCGTGACGGGTGAGGTTATTGCCCTCAATGAAAACTTGGAGGAGGAACCTGAGTTAATTAACAGTGATCCTTACAACGATGGATGGTTTTTTAGGGTAAAAGTAGAGGACCTCAGCGAACTAGAGGGCATGCTGGCAGCCGATGATTACGCCGAAGCCTGTACTGGTGACGACTAAAGAGCACTGAGCACCGCGCCCATTGTCGCTGGACAAGGTGAAAGTGGCTATCGCAAAGAGATAATCGGCCAGCCTTGTTCCAAGGCAAACCCGTGCAGCCGGGGGTCGGGGTCAACCGCGACAGGATGGTTAACCCATTGCAGCAAGGGAAGATCATTATGGCTATCACTGTAAAAGTGCGTGGTTTCCCACTGTGTTTCCTGGGTTTCTAGCCATTCCTGAAGTCGCGTGATTTTCCCTTTTTGAAAAGACGGAATGCCAGTAGGGCGCCCGGTATAGGCACCATTGACGCATTCAGCCTCACAGCCGATAAGGTGCTCAACGCTCAGGCGATCAGCAATGGGCCGGGTGACTACCGTATTGGTTGCCGTAATGATCAGTAGCATATCCCCAAGGGCCCTGTGTTTATTTAACAGGTCCTCGGCGGCAGGGAGAATCAGGGGTTCGACCCAGTTTTGCATGAATTGTTGCTGCAGAGCGGCGACTTCATTGAGGGTTCGGCCGGCCAGTGCCCCCAAGGCAAAAGTGAGGTAGGCCTGTATATCGAGCGTGCCATCTTGATAATCTTTTAAAAAGGCGTCGTTTTGCGCGGTATGCTGTGCTGCATCGACTAACCCGCTGGCACAAATAAATTCTCCCCAGCGGTGGTCTGAGTCGCCGGCAATTAGGGTATTGTCGAGGTCGAAAATTGCGAGGGCCAATTGGGCTCCAGTTTGAGTTTTTCTCAAGTTGCTAAGGCGGGGATCGCTGCTTTATGGAAGAATATCGTGATCGCTAAGGTCCCACAAATCTAAAACAGGAGCACCGCATTGGTCGGTTCTGACAAAGAGCGCGTCATAGACAAGCAAGGGTTTCGCCCCAACGTTGGCATCGTCGTGGTCAATCAGGGTGGTGAGGTACTTTGGGGCCGGCGTGTTGGTGGGCGAGATTCATGGCAATTTCCCCAGGGCGGTATTCATGGTGGCGAGAGCCCTGAGCAGGCCATGTATCGTGAGCTCGATGAAGAGGTAGGGCTTCAGCCTGACGATGTCAGTGTTTTGGGCCAGACATCAGATTGGCTACGCTACCGACTGCCGGAGCGTTACGTCCGTCGCCGTGAGCGGCCCGTTTGCATTGGGCAAAAGCAACGTTGGTTCTTATTGCGTCTGACGGCTGACGATGCCGCCGTAAAACTCGATGCCCACCCCAAACCCGAGTTTGATGACTGGCGTTGGGTAAGCTATTGGTATCCGCTGACGGGGGTGGTTGATTTTAAACGTGAGGTTTATCGGGAAGCGCTGGCAGCTCTACTGCCCGCGTTGCTGCCCCGCCGCCGTGCTCGTCGGAGCGGTAAGCGGTGATTGAAACCCTGCGTAAAATCGTTCAGGCGGTCAGTGAGGCTGACGACCTTGAGCAGGCGCTATCGCTCATTGTCCATGAGGTTCGTCGGGCAATGGCTACCGATGTCTGTACGGTTTACCTGTCTGACAGGGCGACCACTCGGCTGGTTTTTCGGGCGACCGAGGGTTTGAACCGCGACAAAATCGGCGCCTTTTCCTTGGCTAGGACTGAAGGCCTGGTGGGATGGGTCGCCTCCCGTGGAGAAATGCTCAACCTTGAAGACGCCAGCGCACATCCGAGCTTTCAATTGGTGCCTGGGTTAGGCGAGGAGAGCTTTAACAGCTTTATGGGAGCTCCTATTATTCACCAGCGCGATCTGCTGGGGGTGTTGATTGTTCAGCAGGCCGATTCGCGGCGCTTCAGTGATGATGAAGAAGCTTTTTTAATCACGATTTCGGCTCAACTGGCGGGCATTATTGCCCACGCCGAAGTGTCGGGGCTGGCCGCTCTGCCTGATACTAGCTCGAAAACAATCACCCGCATCGTAGGAGTCGCCGGATCCCCGGGTATCGGTATTGGTGAGGGGGTGTTTGTCTCGCCAACGGCAGACTTAAGTGCCGTCCCCACACGCAAAGCCGATAACCGTAAGGCGGAGTTACGAGCCTTCCGAGCTGCCTTAGCTCGTGTTCGGGATGACATTGAAGTAGTGTCGGACAATCTTAAGGACGAGTTATCACCTGAAGATCATGCGCTGTTTGGTGTTTATTTAAATATCCTTGATGACTCGACCTTAGGGGGCGAGGTGGCGTCGCTCATCAAATCCGGTGAATGGGCTCAAGGGGCCTTAAGCCAGGTGCTATTGAAGCACATCAAACATTTTGAACGCATGGAACACAGTTACTTGAGAGAGCGGGCGGTCGATGTTCGGGATCTTGGTACGCGGGTTTTAACCTACCTTCAAGATGATTCAGAAAATCGCCGCGACTGGCCAGAGAAAACGATACTTATTGCGGAAGAGATCACCGCTTCAGCATTGGGTGAGGTGCCTAGGGATAATCTTGTCGGAGTTGTATCTCTGCGGGGTTCGGCAAATAGCCATGCGGCCATCATTGCTCGAGGTATGGGCGTGCCCGCCGTGATGGGTGCGGCTGATTTGCCATACAGTCGGCTCGACGCTAGGACTCTAGTGGTTGATGGCCACAACGGGCGTGTATACATCAATCCGCCTCCAGAGGCTTTACGCCGGTTTCAGCAATTAGTCGATGACGATTTAGCACTTTCTGAAGAGCTGTCGGTGCTGCGCACTGATCCCGGTCAAACTTTGGATGGACATACGGTACCGCTGTGGGTTAACACGGGTCTGACCGCTGATTTGCCCAGAGCATTGGAGTCTGGGGCCGACGGAGTAGGGCTTTATAGAACCGAAGTTGCTTTTTTACTGCGGGATAAATTTCCCAGCGAAGAAGAGCAGCGACAACTTTATCGGGAGCAGCTTGAAGCTTTTGCACCCGCGCCCGTCACCATGCGTAGCCTCGACATCGGTGGCGACAAATCTTTACCCTATTTTCCCATTAATGAAGATAATCCTTTTTTGGGTTGGCGGGGGGTGCGGGTCACCCTTGATCACCCTGAAATATTTTTGGCGCAGATTAGAGCGATGCTGAAAGCTAATGAGGGGCTGGGTAACCTTCGAATTTTGTTGCCTATGATTTCTGCGATTGAAGAAGTTGATGAGTCTCTGGCCTTAATTCAGCGCTGCCATGATGAGGTAATGGCTGAGGGCTATACGCAGGAATTTCCTCCGGTAGGGGCCATGATCGAAGTCCCGTCCGCGGTGTGGCTCACAGATGTTTTAGCGCATCGGCTCGATTTTTTATCAGTAGGGTCCAATGATTTGACCCAATATTTGCTGGCTGTAGATCGCACTAATTCGCGCGTTGCGGACATGTATCACGGGCTGCACCCCGCTGTTCTTGGCGCTTTGGCAAAAATTTGTATCGACGCTCGCCAGCGGTCCTGCCCGGTGAGTATTTGCGGCGAGTTGGCCGGTGATCCCCGAGCTACGCCGCTGCTCATTGCGATGGGCTTTGATCAGTTGTCTATGAATGCTGCAAGCCTACCCCGAGTTAAAAAGGTGCTTAACTCTGTCACGCTCACCGAGGCTAAAGAGGTGCTTGAGCAGCTGAAGGGTTTACATTCGGTTAGTCAGGTCAAGCATCTACTCGATGACCTAATGCAACGTCGAGGACTGGAGCGTTACGTGAGGCCCGGACAGGAGCAGGAGCGCGCTGAATGATCAACTACCCCAGCATTGACCCGGTGGCGCTCAGTCTGGGTCCCCTCAAAGTGCATTGGTATGGTCTGACCTATCTGGGAGGGTTGCTCTTCGCCTGGTGGCTGGCCAGTCGCCGTGCCGAGCGGGCAGATTCACCCATAGTCCGCGCCCAAGTTGATGATCTTATTTTTTAT
The DNA here is from genome assembly GCA_000169115.1 of marine gamma proteobacterium HTCC2080. Lineage (GTDB taxonomy): Bacteria > Pseudomonadota > Gammaproteobacteria > Pseudomonadales > Halieaceae > Luminiphilus. The sequence continues at coordinate 80,251 of AAVV01000003.1, read as the reverse complement.
TCTGCTGTCGGTATTATTGTCGGCGGGCGTTTAGGTTACGTTTTGTTCTATGGCCTTGACCGTTGGCTTGATGACCCGATGTGGTTGTTTCGCGTTTGGGAGGGCGGAATGGCGTTCCACGGCGGATTGCTAGGTGTTATAGGAGCGCTGTGGGTGTTTGCTCGCCGGCATCGTATTGCGTTTGCCGGCGTCGCAGATTTTGTAGCGCCGCTTGCGCCTGTGGGCCTGGCCTTAGGGCGCCTTGGCAATTTTATTGGGCAGGAACTCTGGGGGCGACCCACCGATGTGCCCTGGGCCATGATCTTCCCTCGAGACCCCCTTGCATTAGCGCGCCACCCTTCTCAGCTCTATCAATTTGCTCTGGAGGGGTGCCTGCTATTTTTTATTGTGTGGATCTTCAGCTTGCGACCACGCCCTCAATGGTCCGTCGCGGGAGTGTTTTTGGTGGGCTATGGAACATTGAGGTTTATTGCTGAATTTTTTCGGGAACCCGATGCCCACTTGGGCTTTCAGGCCTTTGGCTGGCTCACCCGAGGCCAACTGCTATGCCTTCCCATGTTCCTCTTAGGCTTGTGGTTGCTGCACTATGCCTATCGTGGTCGTAAGCAGTAACGCAGTTATTTATTTTATGGAGGGGCCTTATGCGCGCCTATCTTGATTTACTAAGAGACATTCGTGACCACGGTGCAGTTCGCACTGATCGCACGGGTACTGGAACGCGGTCCCTTTTTGGACGGCAACTGCGTTTCGATCTTAAAGACGGTTTTCCGTTGTTGACCACGAAAAAAGTGCACTTTAAAAGCGTCGCCAATGAACTCATCTGGTTTCTCAAGGGTGATACCAACACAGCATGGTTGAAAGAACATGGCGTTTCTATCTGGGACGAATGGGCCACTGAGCAAGGCGACTTAGGTCCGCTGTATGGCGCTCAGTGGCGTCGTTGGCCGACTCAAGATGGTCGGGAGATTGATCAGCTGGCCTATGTACTCGATTGCTTAAAAAATCGTCCTGATAGCCGCCGCATTCTTTTTCACGGTTGGAATGTAGAGTATTTGCCGGACGAGACGCTATCGCCCCAAGAAAATGTGCGTGCTGGGCGTATGGCACTGCCCCCATGCCACCTCCTCTATCAGTTTTATGTGGTTGATGGAAAGTTGTCGACCCTGTTGTTTATTCGCTCTAGCGATACGTTTTTGGGGCTGCCCTTCAATATTGCATCGGTAGCATTGTTAACGCACATGCTTGCCCAGCAGTCTGGTTTAGGCGTTTCTGAGGTGGTTGTGTCAATAGGCGATGCACACATTTACAGCAATCACGTTGATCAAGTCGAAGTGCAGCTGGCTCGGTCCCCTGCCCCACCTCCTACACTAAAATTGTTGAGGCAGCCCGATAGCTTGTTTGACTACTGTTATGAAGATTTTGCGCTTGAGGGCTACAGCCCTCAAGCGCATATCTCTGCACCGGTGGCTATTTAATGGCCCGCTTAGAAGATGAAGATGCAAATCTTCCTGTCGTGCTGGTGCTGGCGGTTTCCGAGAACGGCGTTATCGGACGTGGTAACGCGCTGCCCTGGGATTTGCCCGATGATTTGCAACACTTCAAAAAAGCGACAATGGGCTGTCCGATATTGATGGGCCGCAAGACTTTTGAATCTGTAGGTCGGCCGCTACCTGGGAGAACAAATCTGGTGCTAACCCGTGACAGCACTTGGCAGGCCCCGGGCGTTACGATTTTTAGCAGTGTAGACAAAGCACTGGCCCTAGCTGAAGCGCAGGCATTAATTGATGGAGCCTCAGCGGTGTGCGTTGTGGGTGGTGCTGAGATTTATCGCCTGTGCTTGCCAAGAGCCGACCGCATTCTGTTGACGCTCGTGCACGGCGATGTGTCCGGTGATGCGACCTTTGATTTGTCTGTTTTAGAGACATGGCAGGAGCAACGTCGAGAGCATTTTCCAAAGGGGGCACGCAATAGTCACGATTTTAGTGTTGTGGAATTTGTCCGGTCTGGTTACCCTGCTGCCCCCGGATAGGTTAGAGATTTGTTATTCCGGATTGATTTAGCCGCGTCGGCTCAGGTAGAGTCGGGGTGTGGAAGTCGCTTGAACGTTGTACATAAGTAAAACTCTTCGTCATGCGCTAATAAAAAAACCTTAGATCAGCGTCTTTGGCATTTGTAGCCAAAGGTACTAACTGCCTACTGAGAGGAAGTATCGACCCCATGACAACCCACCGATTTAAAACTGTCCTGCTTGCGGCCTGCGTCGCCGGCGGCGCCCTGGGTGTCGCTGCGTCCTCCAACGCCGCGTCCATTGATCAAATTCTCGATGTTGGCAAGCAGCGCACTGCTGAGGCTAAGACGTCCCAAGCCAAAATTGATCGGCTTGCTGATGAAACTCGAGATCTACTGTCTGACTATAAGACCGTGATGAAGCAAGTTGACGGCTTACGGGTCTACAACGCACGCCTAGAGCGTCAGATTGCCAATCAGAATCGTCGGATTTCAGATATCGATGGTTCGATATCTGAGGCCGCCGTCATTCAGCGTCAAATACCACCATTGGTAGGGCGCATGCTCGATGGTCTGGAGCAGTTCATTAACTTGGACATGCCTTTCGATCTCGATACGCGTCTTGGCAACATTGAAGCAGTCCGAAATAATCTCGACCGCTCTGATGTCACTGCGGCTGAGGCTTTCCGTCAGGTTCTCGAGCTTTACTCGATTGAGCTGCAATACGGTCGAGGCATTGAATCCTACAGCGATACTATTGAGATTAACGGCACTCCCCGTGAAGTCGATATTCTGCGCATAGGACGCATCTCACTGGTTTATCAAACGACAGATGGTGCCGAAACAGGCGCATGGGATACGGGTAGCGGCACTTGGGAGGCTTTGCCTGCCGGAGATTATGCTTCTGCCGTACGAAAAGGGGTTCGCATCGCGAAGAAGCAAGCCACCATAGAACTCTTGAATATGCCAGTAGCGGCTCCGGAGGCTAATTAAGATGACTGCCCAGTTTATTAAAGCATCAGCACTAGTAGTAGCGGGAGCTCTCGTTTCGGTTGGCACCTTCGCTCAGGAAGAAGCCCCTGAGGTACCCGCAGGCCCGACCCCGCAAGAGGTTGCAGCCGAAAATCTCAATCAGCTTTTGGGTCTCGTTAAAGATGGAAAAGCCCGCGCCTCAACCGGTAATGCCGCGAGAGAGCGTCGCTTTACTGAAAACAAAGCAACTCAAGCTGGCGAATTGCGTCGGGCTGAGCAAGAGCGCACTAACGAAGAGCGGCGCTCTGCACGGCTTGAAAAGCAGTTTGAAGATAATGAATTATTGATTGCCGCGAAGCAGGAGCAGCTTAAAGAGCGTTTGGGCACCTTGTCCGAGTTGTTCGGACACTTGACCGCTGCAACCGGTGATCTCGCGTCACAGATGGACGTTTCTTTGGTGTCTTCACAGTACCCGGGGCGTGAGGTCTTTATGAAAGCCCTCATTGCTAAGATGAGCGGCTCAGACAAGCTTCCCAGCGTTGCTGAGATTGAGCGGGTCTGGTACGAGCTCCTACGTGAAGTTAAGGAGCAAGGATCGATCGCCAAATTTACGGCGGAAGTTGCGACGCCTTCAGGCGAGTTGAGTCAGCGTGAGGTTGTACGTGTGGGTGCGTTTAACGTCATCGACGCAAACGGCAACTACTTGGCCTACGCGAATGGTAAGTTGAGTGAATTGCCCCGACAGCCCGGTGGTGCCTTCGGTGGACAGGCTAACGAACTGGCCGGTTCGTCTTCAGGTTTGCATCAATTCGGCGTTGACCCTACCGGTCCTACCGGAGGCTCTTTCTTGGCGGCTATCATTGACAGTCCTACCCTCCAGGAGCGGTGGCATCAAGGTGGGTATGTCGGCTATGCAATCACTGCGGTGGGTGCTTTTGCCTTCTTGCTTGCTATTTATCGAGTGCTGGTACTGACCATGGTGAGCACCAAGGTCTCTAGCCAGTTGAAGTCGAATACGGCTAACGCCAACAACCCACTGGGTCGCGTGCTTAAAATTCATGAAGATAAGCCCGATATGGATCCAGAGACCCTAGAGCTGAAGATGGCTGAGGGTGTTTTGAGGGAGACCCCAAAACTCGAGGCCGGACTGACGCTACTGAAGATAATCGCGGCAGTGGCACCGCTCATGGGGCTACTGGGTACGGTTACCGGTATGATTATTACTTTCCAAGCCATCACCATCTTTGGTGCCGGCGATCCTAAGGCGATGGCGGGTGGTATCTCCAGCGCGTTGGTGACCACGGTACTGGGTCTGCTGGTCGCTATTCCCACAGTATTGCTTCACACGATTGTGAACGGTCGAGCTCAAAGAATCATTCACGTGATCAACGAGCAGGCAACCGGCATCGTGGCCGAGCACGCTGAACGCGAGCACAATCGCTAAGCGAAGGGCTGAGGGGAGTTTCGATGCCAGGGGTTTTTGAGGTCATACTCGCGTTCATGGAAAAAGGCGGCAACGTCCTTTGGCTGATCGCGATTCTTGTATTTTTCATGTGGACGCTGATCTTTGAGCGGCTGTGGTATTTCTCCTCCACTTGGCGGAAAGACCGCGCTGAAGTGGTGTTGGTTTGGGAGAACCGCACCGAGCGCAGATCTTGGAATGCTAAGCAGATCCGCCAGAAGATGCTGTCTAGCAGCCGTGACATGATTAATAACAATATGAATGTCATTACCACTTGCGTTGCGTTGTGCCCGCTTCTGGGTTTGCTAGGGACTGTTACGGGCATGATAGAAGTGTTCAATGTCATGGCAGTCACTGGTGGCGGAGACGCTAAATCAATGGCAGGAGGCGTTGAGAAGTCAACAATCCCCACCATGGCGGGTATGGTCGCGGCGTTATCAGGTTTATTTGCAAACACTTACCTGCAGCGGGTTGCTAGCCGCGAGCAGATGTTCCTTGAAGATCAACTCACGTCTGACCATTGAGTTGGTACTCGGGAGGAGTAGTTAGCTATGCGCAGAATTGCTAAACAGCAGGAAGACGACGGAGCAGAGATCGATCTGACACCGATGCTTGACGTCGTGTTCATCATGCTGATCTTTTTTATTGTAGTTGCTTCGTTCATTAAAGAAGCCGGTATCGAAGTCAATCGTCCCGACGATAATCAGCAGTCTGATCCAGAAGACTCGGTCAGCATCGTGGTCGAGGTGGCTGCTGATAACCAAATTTGGATGGAGAACCGTCGCGTTGATGTTCGGGCTGTGCGAGCCAACATTCAACGCTTGTTGGCGGAGGACCCTGAGGCACCTGTAACGGTCAAAGTGGAAAAGGGCGCTGAGGCTGGTGTGGTGGTAGATGTTGCCGACGCAGCTCGAGAATCGGGTGTTGGCGTTGTGAACTGGGCAAGTAGTAAGTGAGGGGTAAGGCATGAGTATGCGAGATCAGGCCTCTCGGTCCAGGCAATCATCTGAGCAGGAAGGTCAAATTGACCTAACTCCTATGCTGGACGTTGTGTTCATCATGCTCATTTTCTTTATCGTGACATCGTCCTTCGTAAAAGAGCCTGGCGTGGAAATTTTTAAGCCACAGGCAGCTACTACAGAGGCATGTGCTCGTGGCACGATTATCTTTGCAGTAGATGAGCGTGGCGACATTTATTACAACAAGAATAAGCTAAAGCTTGATAAAGCTTTGCGGACTGCCGAGGCTGCTAAGAAAGAAGCTCCGCAGGCAAATATTGTTGTACAGGTGGATCGTGAAACACCGGCATACGCGGTTGAAGAGCTTATTGATATCGTGCGCCCAGTGTTAACAGCGCCTCCCTGTATCTCGACTGATGATGAGGCTTAATAGAAATGGGTAGTTTAGTACGCATTGTTGTCGGCGGATTGCTCGCGATACCTGTGGCTATCGGCCTGTTCTACATCATGCAGAGCCTAGTCGACAGAGATTTTAAGCAAGAAGACTCAAAGGCCAGGAAGATCGCCGATATTGTGGTTCCTGATAAGGTCATCGAGACTAATCTTAAGGAAGTTTTACCTGAGAAAATTGAGGATCCAGAGGAGCCACCACCTGATTTAGAACCTATTGAGTTTGATAGCGACGTTGATATGGGCGTAGTGAATAACGCACCGACAACAGGCGTTACCTTAAAGCTCAACTCATCAGGAATGTCTTCGGGGGATGGTGAGTACCTACCCATTGTGAAGGTGGCTCCTATCTATCCGCGCCGAGCGCAAACACGCGGAATTTCCGGTTACTGCATTGTTGAGTACACGGTGACAAAAACTGGGTCGATACGCGACCCGCAAGCCGTCGACTGTCAGCCATCAGGTATTTTTGACCGGGCTTCGGTCAAGGCGGCAACGAAGTTTAAGTACAAGCCTAGAGTGGTCGATGGCGAGCCCATTGAAGTCGCTGGCGTACAAAATAAGTTTACCTACGAACTAGAGCAATAGGGCGTAAAGGCTAGGGCATCCCGAGTATGAAGAGAATTTTAAGCACTGCTTTTCTGGCAATCGTTGTGACAAGCGCTGGGGTTGTGGTTGATAAAGCCCTCCCCGTTGGCTGGGTCTCCTCAGCGCATGCTCAAGATAAGGGCGAAGCGAAAAAAGAGCGCGAGACGCGCCGTACTCCAGCGCTGCGCAATAAGGTTTATGAAAAGCTCGCTGAGGCGCAGGCTTTCGCTGAGGTGAAAGATTATGCCAGCGCTCAACAGGTTCTCGACCAGATGATCGCAGGTGAGGGCAAGCGCGCCCTCAACAGCTACGAGTTGGCAAACGTCTACAACTTGTATGCATTTTTGCGTTACTCCGCAGAGGATTACAACGGCGCTCTGAACTATTACAAACAGGTTGTCGCCCAACCTGATATTCCCTTGGCAATGGAAATCAATACGAAGTTTACGGTGGCACAGCTGTATTTTGTTCAGGAGCAGTGGCGTCCGGGTATCGACGCCCTACTTGAGTGGTTCGAGCTTTCGGATAAGCCTAATGCGACAGCTTATATTTTGCTGGCTCAGGGTTATTATCAGGTCAAAGATTATGACAGCGCACTCGACAACGTCGAGACGGCTATCTCGATGTATGAAGTCGAGGGCAAGCTTCCGAAAGAGCAGTGGTACAACCTCGCACGCTTTCTATACTTCGATAAAAACGACTTTGATAACGCGTTGGCGACGCTTTATACGCTGATTGAGTATTACCCTAAAAAGCAATATTGGGTTCAGGCGTCACATCTGTACGGTGAAAAGAAAGATGAGCCAAGGCAGCTGGCTATGATGGAGACCGCTTATTTACAGGGCCTGCTCGATAAGAGTTCTGAAGTGGTTCAGGTAGCGTATCTTTATCTCAACGCTGAAGTTCCTTACCCCGCAGCTCAGGTTATGGAGCAAGGGTTCAAGGACGAGCTTGTTGAAGAGAAATCAAAGAATTATGAGCTGACAGGTAGTGCCTGGCGTCAGGCGCAAGAGATTGCCAAAGCGATTCCTAACATGGAAAAGGCCGCTGAACTTTCAGATAAGGGTGAGCTCTACACGCGACTTGGCAATGTGTACCTCGACAGTGATCAGCATCAGAAGGCTATTGGGGCAGTCAGCAAAGGGCTCTCTAAAGGGGGCGTCAAGCGACCCGACTCGGCGAGGTTAGTGCTGGGTATGGCCCATTTCAATTTAGGTGATTACAAGAGCGCTAAGAAGGCGTTTAGAGATGCTGCAAAAGACGAGCGTTCTGAAAAGTATGCACGGCAGTGGATTCGATACATCGCTAGCGAAGAAGAGCGTCAGAAAGAGATGGCGAAAGACATCTGACTTATAGTCGCTACTGCTGCCGGGTAATTACCTCATTCGGCTAACGACATTTTCAAAGGCGAAAAAAAGGGGCTCTGAAAGAGCCCCTTTGCGTTGCATGGATCTTATTGCTGATTAAGCAGGAACGACGTTCTCAGCTTGTGGGCCTTTCTGGCCAGTTGCTACCGTAAACTGAACTTTTTGACCATCCGTAAGGGTTTTAAAACCATCTCCCTGGATCGCGCTAAAGTGTACGAATACGTCGGGGCCGCCTTCTTGCTCGATAAATCCGTAACCCTTGGTTTCGTTGAACCACTTTACGGTGCCTGTAACTTGTGACATTGAGTGTACCTTTGTTTCATAAATTGCCCCCGAACCATGGTGCTAGACCAATCATCGAGGTTGTAACGGGTTCTGCCCGGTGTTGAGCACCCGCCTCCTTGCAGAGAACAGATAGCTTAACAGACCGAGTGTAGCATTAGCAGAGGCTTGTTTTGCGTAATAATTTCTTAATTATTGAACTTATTACACATTAATTGGCGTTATTCGACGGGTAGAAACTTGAGCAGGTCGGTTGTACCGGTTTTGCCCATAGTGCTGCCCATGGTCAACAGGATGAAATCGCCACGACTTAAATACCCGCCATCGAGTAAAAACTCCATAACCCGCCCCTCAATATCTTCAGCTGCAAACGCTGTAGCATCGAAATAGAGAGGAATCACCCCTCGGCATAACGCTAATTTTTGTAACGTTTTGTGCTGACGGCTCAGACCAAAAATCGGCAATCCTGAAGATAATCGAGACATTGTTGTGGGCGTGACACCTCGCTCTGTAAGAGTCGCAATACCGCGAACTTCCGCAAAATGGTTAGCTCCGTACATGGCAGAGAGGGCAATAGCCTCTTGTGGGCTGGAAAATTCTCGGTCTAGACGGTAACGCGAAGTGCGCGCGACCGGGTGAGTTTCTGCGCCGAGGGCTGCTTCTGACATGGCGGTCACCACCTCAATGGGAAATTGTCCAACAGCAGTCTCCGCGGAGAGCATGACCGCATCGGTGCCGTCTAGCACGGCATTGGCGACGTCAAAAACCTCTGCCCGGGTTGGCATGCTATTGCTGATCATCGATTCCATCATCTGCGTGGCTGTGATAACTAGTCGGTCCAGTCGGCGGGTGCGCTTGATAAGGTCTTTTTGGATGCCGATGAGCTGCGCATCCCCAACTTCTACGCCAAGGTCACCCCGAGCAACCATGACCCCTTCGGCCGTCTCAATAATGCTGTCGAGCAAATCGTAATCCGCCACGACTTCCGCGCGTTCAATTTTTGCAATAATGGCGGGGCTAACACCAACATCGGCAAGTAGTGTGCGAGCTAAGTTAATATCTTCGCTGCTGGACACGAATGAAACGGCCACGAAGTCCGGATCAACTCCCGCCATCCCTGCAATGTCTGATCGGTCTTTCTCGGTCAGCGCAGGTGCGGCGAGCCCTCCTCCAAGTTTGTTCACCCCTTTGCGTGATGATAACTGGCCGCCTATGAGAACCGTACAGTCGACCGCTCTCTCGCTGACGTCGTCAACGCGCAGGCGAAGTTTGCCATCGTCGAGCAACAGTATGTCATCGATCACAACCTGTTCAGGCAATGCTCGGTACTCAATACCGACACGCCGTTGATCGCCGGCATCATGTGCCGTATCGAGGTCCAAGCAAAACGGATCGCCGGCTGTGATTTCAACAGAGCCGGCAGCAAAACCGCTGATTCTAATCTTCGGCCCCTGTAAATCAGCAAGAACGCCAATATAACGTCCAGCATAGCCGGCCTGACGTCTTATACGTGCGGCAACCTCAGCATGGTGCTCCGCCGAGCCATGACTAAAGTTGAGACGAAACACGTCTACCCCAGCGGCAATTAATCGGTTAAGCATGTCTTCGCTGTCACTGCCAGGACCGACGGTAGCAACGATTTTTGTGCGCCTGTGAGTTTTTGGCCCCTGATTCAAACTTATTTCCTCCTGTTCAACAGTCTTCGCTGTTATTGGCCTATGCATTGAAATGGGCGTCGATAAACCGCCGTGTAATATCTGGAAAATCGCTGAATACCCCGTCAATACCGGCGTCCAGAAAAACGCCCTGATGCAGCGCTGCAAAGTCTTTGAATCCGCTTTCCAAGCTGTCTGCCCGCAACGTATAGGCGTGTACTAGTAAACCTCGAGCGTGGGCGGCGCCGACAAGTTGGGATGGTGTTAATCCGTCTACTTTAAATAGCTGCGGTATCCATGGGCCTATACCATCAGCATATGTGGCAACTTCGTCCAGCCCCTGCTCGGTGCCCATTAAATCGAAGTCAACTCCCGGTGGCTCCTCCCAGCTGTTGTCCCCCATGAGTTGTATCAGTGGTAGCGGGGTATCTAAATCATGTTTGAGGTAGCGCAAGGTTTCTGGGTCAAAGCATTGAAAAAAGACTGCCGCGCTTTCATGGTGTAATCCCGCGGCCTCAAGAACATCGATTGTAGCTTTTGCGATATCTAAACCTGCAGCAGCGTGAAAAGCCGGTGCCTTCATCTCTATATAGTAACCGGTAGACATGTCTCGCGATTTGTTCAAACCCTCAATCAAAATAATCTCTTCACTTAAGGTTGGGATACGTAGCTGCAAGTCAACAACTGGGAACCGACCGTCAAATACTGGGCTTTCATCAGCATCAACGCGCTCATGCACTGATAGAGTTTTAAGTTCTGTCAGATCGAAATCTATAGCGTAAAAACGTCCATCGTCCCGACCTCGACTGGGAAATTGTTGGGCAACATTGGTGGTGCTCTCCAGATAAATGTCGTGCAACACTATGGGCACACCATCCCGAGATAGAACAATGTCTTGCTCAATATAGTCTGCACCCAGAGCATGGGCTGCAGCAACACAAGGCAGGGTGTGCTCGGGTAAGTAAGCACTAGCTCCACGATGTGCAATTACGATTGGCTTCACAGGCCTTTAACCCTTATTAACGAGATGCGGTGGACGCCCGAGATGTCCATGCCGTTTCCCAAAATACCAGCGGGACGGAGGTCGCCCCACGGCCGATAGCGAGTACAAAATGACCGGAGGTTTATAATACCGCGTATTGGGGAAAAGAGAGCCAAAGGTTTTTATTGGCCCTTGGTACTTTGCAGGTTCTTCGGCCCCTGCTATAAATACCGCCATGACTGTTGCTGATACCCGAACTCCCTGCCCGCCCTACGGTTATAGCTGTTGCTGTGATCTGTCTGAACGGCGTCAGATTGAGTTAGTGGCAGAATTCCACGCCTATCGAATCAGGCCCACACGCATTGCTTATCGTCTAGGGATTGATATCGCACTGATTGATGCGTTGCTCGGTGGAGAGCATGAACCCCAACGATTTGAGGCATTGGTGAGCCACTTTCGAAAGCGCCGCTTTAATCAACGGCTTCGGGATTCAGAAAAAGTTAAGGGGCAAGCGGCCTACGAGCAGCGAGAGAGAGCCCTACAGGACCTCCAAACTCAGACTGGAGTTTGAGGTTTTACTTGGTTAACTCTTTTTCCTGAGATTCTAACCAGGTCAGTCGTTGCTCCAAGCTTTCCAAAACCAACGCTTCAGATGCCCGCATTTCATCGGAGGCTGTCTTGATTTGTTCTTCTTGTGTGTCAATTTCCGCCTTGATCTCACGAATTTCCTCGCGCAATGCTTCTGTATTTGCCGCCGCATGGGCCCGGTCAAAGATTTTGGTTTCGGGTTTCTGAACAGGGTTACGAGCCACTTTAGCCAAGACTTTTTCGGGGAGGGTCTGGGTGTCACCGCTCTGCTGGCGCTGGGCAACAATATTGGGAGAGGCAATTTCTATTCCAGCGGCATGAAGCTCATCAAGCATCTTCTGTCTCAATTGACTCCGTGCGGTCAATGGGTTCACAACATCTTCGAGGAACCCTGCTGCGCGATAGACCACAGCATGGTCAAGTAATTCGGCGACTAATACATAAGGATCGGTGAGACCGGCACTTGCGGCAGCTTTGAGCAACTCGTGCTCAGCTAAACTGTGGTGAATGTCATAGCCTAAGGAAACATCGGCCTGAATAATGGTCCCCTCACGGTGTTGGACGGTGACTGGGTGGGTCACAAGTAACAAATTAGGCAGGTTGGTGAAGTCTCGAGTTTCTGTCTGGATACGGGTGCTAACCAGAGCGCGCCGGGTAACACGGCCAAAAACACCGTTAACTAAAATAAAGTCACCGGGTTTAAAGGGCCGAGTTGCCTGAAGCATGATGCCCGCCATTGCATTTGATACGAAAGTGGTAGACGAGAGTGCGATAATAGCGGTGAGGACAACACCGATTAGACTGAGTATTTGTCCACGCACGTCGGCTTCAAGTGGCAGCGCTACGATTAACGCAACGATAACTGCGAGGCCGGAACCCCAAAAAACAAGCTGAAGAATCAGTGAGCGTCCATCGATTTCTGCAGCACGCTGGCTTAGGCGGCTGAGTACCAAAAGGCTGAAGCTGCCTATGATTAACGTCGCTACGGCTGGGGTGTATTCACTTAATTCCATCATTGTTCTGATCATCCCGTATTGGTCATGCCACGGCTAGGGGTTGTTCTTTTTGTTTTTGAAAATGATAAAATCGCGATTTTGAGGTCACTATGACAACAGCATTTGATAGTTGGATCAAGATGATGGAGGTGGGCAACCACGAGGGGCTGTGGGAGCTACTCGATCCCGATTGCGTCTTTTGGTCCCCTATTGTTCACACCCCGCAAGAAGGCAGACCGATATCCCACGCTTACCTATCGGCTGCGGGCCATGTTTTTAAGGACGGCTTTCACTACACTCGCACGGCTATTGACGGCGATTATGGCGTATTTGAGTTTGAATGTGCCATGGATGGTATCAAGGTCAACGGTGTTGATATAATCACACTCAAGGAAAATTTGATTATTGAATTTAAGGTGATGGTTCGACCTTTGAAAGCGATCAATATGGTGCATCAAAAAATGATGGCGATGCTGCAGGAAACGAAGGGCTAGTTGATATTGTGAACAACAGCAATCTATTACGGGTTATCGACAGGTCTCGAACGGGCCCTGGACGGTGGCTATTGCTGGCTGCAATTTTATCAATGCTGTCCCTGCAGGTTGTCGCTTCCGATCATTGGCATGGTGTTGAAGAGACGCCACATTGTGAGGTCTGTGTTCATGTCCTTGATGCCGATATCCCTAGTGTCTCCGGCAGCTTTACCCTACTAAACCACCAAGTGCCCCAAGTACCTTGCAGCATTCCAGTTTATACAGCTGGCTTGAAGCAGGGGGTGGGTAACCGAGGCCCCCCAGCACTCTCCTGAGATTGTACAACTTGAGGTCACAACGATGACCTCCTACCAATCTTGTTCGTGACGGAGAGCGTTATGTCATTTTATAAATACTCTGTAGCAATTGGTTTTGCTATTACAACCCTCAGTGCCTTTGCCATAGAGGAACCACAACCCCTAGAGCACGTCCTAGTGACGCTGCCCATTCATCAGACAGCCACCGAAACTAGCTTGCCTGTCACAGTTCTCACTGGCGAAGAGCTTGCCCGTGAAGCATCTGCGACCCTTGGCGAAACCTTGGAACGCTTACCCGGTGTCCACAATGCCAGTTTTGGTCCGGGTGTTGGGCAGCCCGTCATAAGAGGGCTTTCCGGGCCCCGTGTCACAACTTTGCAAAATGGCACTCGTAGCGCCGATGCATCTGCTCTAAGTGCAGACCATGTTGTGGCGGTAGAAGCTTTGCTAGCGGACAGTATTGAAGTGTTGCGCGGTCCTGCGACCCTGCTTTATGGCGGCGGCGCGATTGGCGGCGTGGTTAATGTGCTCGACAATCGAATTCCAACAACCCTACCCGAAGAGACAAGCTGGGGACTTGATTACCGTTACCGCGGCGCCAGCGGTGGCAACACGGGAACGTTTCGAGTTGACACTGCCTTAGGGCCTTTCGCAGTGCATGCCGATGCGCTGTTTAGAGATACTGAAAATCTCGAGGTTGCTGACGGTGCCGGTACCGATGGCATGGACCTTCTACCTAATACTGATACCTCAGCATCGGCAGGCACCTTAGGTGCAGCCTTTCATTTTGATGGTGGTTTTATTGGTATCGCGGTAAATCGCCAGAAAAATAAGTACGGGCTTCCCGAGGGCAGCCATGGCCACCATGGCCATGGTGATGATCACGACGACGATCACGACGACGACCATGATGATGATCATGACGATGACCACGATGATGATCATGACGACGACCACGATGAAGATCATGACGACGACCACGATGAAGATCATGACGATGACCACGATGATGATCACGACGACGACCATGATGACCATGATGATCACGAAGGCGAAGAAGAAGAGGTTGATATCCGCCTAGAAATGGAACAGACCCGCTACGATATTCGACTGCAGCTTGATGAGCCTATGGCCGGTATTGCTAGATTTTCTGGTGTTGTCTCTTTGACGGAATACGAGCACACCGAGTTTGAAGGCTTGGAAGTGGGCACTGTCTATAGCAGTGATGCGATTGAGGGCCGGTTAGAATTGGTTCACAGCCCTATCGGCGATCTGCACGGTGTGTTGGGGCTTCAAATTAGTGAAACGGAATTTAGCGCTGTGGGCGAGGAGGCATTTATCCTGCCTACCGATACCTCGCGCCTAGGTTTATTCCTAGTAGAAGATTGGCACAGTGGTTCATGGAAACTAGAGGGTGGCCTGCGCTTTGATCGTGATGAGGTTGATCCTCAGGGCAACATGGCACCTGCACGAGAGTTTGATACTTTTTCAGCCTCCTTTGGTGCACTCTATGAATTCACCGAAGCTTGGCATTTATCAACAACACTAACGCGATCTGAGCGCGCTCCTAGCGTAGAAGAGCTGTACTCCAATTACGAAAATACGGGCCCATCGACTTGGGTGACCCACGCGGCCACTGCGGCAATTGAGGTGGGCGATGTCAATCTTGATACCGAAGAGAGTCTTAATATCGATGTTGGCTTGTCATTACACGGCGAAACTCAATCGTTGCGTATTGGTGCGTACTACAACGACTTCGACAATTTCATTAACTTAGCCAGTACCGGTATGGAAGTGGGAGAAACCCCTGTGCGACGTTATGAACAGGGCGCTGCGGAGTTTATGGGTTTGGAGCTTGACGCTCATTGGGAGGTCTTAGAGACCAACTTTGGACTCCTCAACCTCGAAGTCGAGATGGATGTAACGCGCGGCGAGCTTGCAGACGGCAGCGATGTGCCGCGATTACCGCCGCTATCGGGTGCCTTGGGGCTGGTATGGGAGCAACCTTCAGCGCGTTACTTCACACGTCTCACGGCTGCTGATAAGCAAGACCGGGCTGGTGACAACGAGGAGGCTACCGACAGTTGGGTGCGTTGGGATATCGGGGGGCAGTGGCAGTTCGGTTTCAGTGACTCCCTTATCACGTTATCGGCGGTGGTACGGAATATTCGTGATGAAGAAATTCGTCTGAGTACTTCGGTGCTGAGAGAATACGCTCCAGAACCTGGACGTTCCTTTAACGTGGGTGTTCGAATGGAGTTCTGAGGCGTTACAATGCCAGCGTGAATCGGTTAATTATTGGAATCAGCGGAGCCTCAGGGGTTCAATTTGGTGTTAGAGCTCTTGAGCTACTAGCTCCGCTGCCTATCGAAACACATTTGGTGATGTCGCGATCGGCGGAGTTGACGGTTCACCATGAACTCGACATGTCTCTTGCCGATCTTCGTGCTTTAGCTGACCAGTGGCACCCCATAAAAAATGTTGGTGCCTCAATTGCCAGCGGATCTTTTCGCAACATGGGAATGCTAATCGCCCCCTGTTCAATTCGAACTTTGGGTGAAATTGTTTCAGGGGTCACTTCTACGTTGTTGACCCGATCGGCTGACGTCGCGCTGAAAGAGCGCCGGCCGTTGGTTTTGATGGTACGAGAAACTCCCCTTCATCTTGGTCATCTACGCAACATGGTAGCGGCCACCGAGATGGGCGCCATTATTGCACCTCCCGTGCCCGCTTTTTACACGCGCCCAAAATCGGTAGATGCTTTGGTAACCCAGAGCGTTGCCCGTGTGCTTGACTTGTTTGCCATCGATATCCCAGAGATTCATCGATGGACTGAGTCGTGAGTCAAGCAAGCTGGCGTTTTCCCCCAGAGTGGTTGGTCTTTAGCGTTATTGTCGTCGACCTTATTGGCTTTGGCATCCTGATCCCTATTCTTCCTTTTATGTCTCCCGCCTTGGGCGGTGATGAGATGGACGTCGCTTTCGTTATTGCTATTTATAGTCTTTGCGCAGGCATCGCAGGACCATTTTGGGGTGGCTTGTCTGATCGTATTGGTCGAAAACAGGTCTTGATGGTGTGTTTGTTTGGTGGTGCGCTGTCTTACGGCATGATCGGTGTCGCAAGTGAATTGTGGATGCTCTATGCGGCACGCGCTGTCGGCGGCGTGATGGCGGGCAGTTTGCCGGTAGCTTCGGCACTGATGGCTGATGTCAGCGCCCCGCATCGACGAGCAAAGGCAATGGGTCTTGTTGGCACGGCTTTTGGTCTGGGGCTTATTTTAGGGCCCGTGATTGGCGGTGTTCTAGCCGGCCCTAACGGCACATTTTTATGGCCAGGCGTGTTTGCTGCTGCAATGTCCTTAGTTTCGGTTGTCTTAGCTGGATGGCTGCTACCCGCAGATCGACCAAATGCCGAAGCTCTTAAAAAGGTACGAAAAATTGCCGGGCCTGAAAACATGTTCGCTTTCATACGCCGTCGGCATGCCTTGTTGCTGACCCTGCAATATACGCTGCATACAGGCGCGGTAAGCGCTGCTATTTATTTAAGCCCACTTTGGTTGGCGGCTTATCTCAGCTGGGGACCTCGAGAGGTGGGGATTTTATTTGGGCTCGTTGGCGTCGCCATGATCGTCGTTCAGGGTGGGATGATGGATTGGATGACGCGGACCTTTGGATTGATCAATGTGTTGACCGCGGGTGCGGCTATTTTTGCGGCGAGTCTTGTCGCTGCTGTAGTCGTTGAGACTGAGTTCACAAGAGGTCTTGTCATATTTACAGCCTTTGCGGGCGCAACGTGCTGTTTGCCGGTTTTAAACACTGTAGCGAGCAGTATTGTTGATACTCAAGAGCGAGGGCGAATGATGGGTGTGACCGCGCTGGCGGCTTCGATAGGACGTGTTATCGGTCCTCTTGCCACGGGTTTAGTACTGGCGGTTAGCGACTATCCCATGTCTTGGTTTGTTATAGCACTCCCGGTTTTTTTGGTCTTATTGTGGTCGCGAACCGGGGCAGCTCGCTATGCTCGTCCTGGCGGTTTACAGCCATCAGACCCCTCATAGCGAGGTGAATCCTGTCTGATAGCCGGCGAGGTGCTCTGCTCTGCGATTTTCAAGCTCGAGGACAAAGTGCCTTGATTACAGGGTGGGCGGTGCTATGGTTGGTGCACTTTATCGCTGGCAATTCCCTGTTATGAAGTCCCGTGTTCTTATTACATTGCCCCTGCCAACCACTGTTTTAGAGGCCCTTAAACAACAGTTTGAGCTTCAGGTTTGGGACGAAGGACCTATGCCCACAGCGCAAATTGCACAATGGGCTAAAACAACAGACGCTATCCTTTGTTCTTTGGGAACGCCTATTAGCGCCGACCTTATTAGGTCGAACCCCCAGCTGAGCACTATCTCAAGCATTTCAGTAGGTGTTGATCACATCGATATGGCGGCTGCTACCGCAGCGAGTCTTCCCGTTGGCCATACCCCCGACGTCTTGGTGGATAGCACGGCTGATTTGGCGCTCGCCTTAATGCTGGCAGCAACGCGCCGAGTCGTGGAGGCAGATCGCTTTGTTCGTGGGGGTCACTGGTCCGCCGATTGGGCCACCGATTTTTTTCTAGGCACTGACCTGAGTCGTGCCACCGTAGGCATTGTAGGGCTAGGACCGACGGGCCTTGCAGTAGTTAAGCGTGTCAGGGCATTTGGAGCCGACGTGATCGGGTGGAATAGGACCGAACGAGAAGTATTGGGAGTTCGAAATGTTGCACTCGATGATCTTTTCGCCGAGGCCGATATTGTGTCAGTGCATACGGCAGCTGCGCCCGAGACACACCATCTTGTGAGTGCAGATCGTCTCGCCTTGATGAAACCCGGTGCGGTGATTATTAACACTGCCCGTGGCTCGGTGGTTGACGAGTCAGCGCTGATTAAGACCTTATCGGAGGGTAAGATCAGGGCGGGACTAGATGTTTACGAGGAAGAGCCTCTGGCTAAGAATAGCCCGTTATTGGCAATGGATAATGTCGTCTTGATGCCGCATTTAGGAAGTGCCACGGCGGCTACCCGACAGGCGATGATGGAGCGAGCTCTTGCAAACTTAGTCGCTGGGCTTTCGGGCAAGCCTCTACCATGGTGCGCAAATCCTGTGGTTTATACGGGGCCTTAATTCGCGTTAGGTAGGCGTCCCAGGGCGCGATTGACGGCCTTGTCGATGCTTGATGACATGCGCTTTGCATCGAAATTAGCGTGATCAACGACTTTACTCATGCCGGCCGCCCAAATCGGGTTTTGGGTGTTGCCATCGGTGAATGTCACAAGAACGCTGGTCACTTCTTTGGGTCCCGAGAGCGCGTAGGCATTGTCGATGAGTGCCTGATCTGCACGGCGATTGATGACAAGGTCCTGACTAGAGACTGGAATATCTTGGCTGTTTGCGTCAGTCGCGGCCACACTTAAAGCACCGTCACTGATCGAAGCTTTAAACTGATAGGTAATCTGAAAATCTCCGTTTTGATCTACAAGTTGGTATCCCTTGCTCGCTAATTTTCGATCCACAGAAGCGCGCAGAGTTGGGTCAAGGGCGTAAAGCGGGTCTGTAGCGACACCTGAAGGTTCTAGGGCAGCAGCCTGCCAGTGATACGTGGCGTAGCTGCCAGCTTCAAAGCGGTCGTTAGGTGTTGTATCAACCTGAACACTAGAGCACCCACCAAGCGCCAATGAACCTAGGAGGGTAGTGCATAAAATCCAGAAGTTTACGGACCGAACAATCATGGTTTCTTCCTTGACGCGTAATAAATGGTTCATCGATTTGATAGACCCCTAGCCAGATACCAGCAGCGTAACCGGTTATTTCTAGGGAAAGAATAACAGCTTTATCACCATTCCTATTATGGTGAGCGCAAGTACCCGACGTATTAAATCCTCGCCGTTGCTCAGGGTGAGTTTCGCACCTATATAACCCCCCAAGGAGTTACCCACCGCGAGCACCGCTCCGATAAGCCATAAAACTTCACTTTGTAGGCTAAATATCACCAAGGCGCCCAAAGTGTACACCGCAACAATAAAACACTTGTGGGCATTGGTGCTCACCAGATCGAGGCCCATAACGCGATTTAAAATCGGCATCAAGATGAACCCTACGCCGATTTGAATAAAACCTCCCCAGAAGCCCGCGAGCACCATGAGAAGATGACCCCATAGAAGGTTTCTGGGCTGCTGATCTCCCGTTTGTGGGGTTGCTCCTCCCCGGTACATTAATACAAGTGTGGCGAGCATGACTGCTGCGAGAGCAGTATTGAACTGCGCTCCAGAAAGTTGCACGCCAGTCCAGGCGCCGAGCAGCGCGCCAGGCAGTGCGCAAAGTGCAAGTGTGATGCTGAGACGAAAATTCCCTTGGCCACCACGCATAAACGTGCCGACGGCGGTGAGATTTTGGGCAAGAATCGCGATACGGTTGGTACCGTTAGCGATAGGGCCTGGGACACCTAAAAACACCATCACAGGGACAGTAATTACCGAGCCGCCACCAGCCATGACATTGATAGCGCCTCCTACAATGCCAGCTGCAATCAAGGCGCCGTAGTGCCAGAGTTCCATGGCTTAGTCGCTGTCCACGTCACGCAGAGTAACCAGTTCCTCAGCAGCGGTGGGGTGAATACCGATCGTCTGATCAAAGTCCCGTTTGGTCGCCCCCATACGCAGGGCTATCGCCATGCCCTGAAGAATCTCCCCGGCATCGGGCCCCACCATGTGGACACCCAACACGCGCTGGCTGGCCTGATCAACAATAAGTTTCATCATTGACCGTTCGTCTCTGCCGCTCAGCGTGTGTTTCATAGGCCTGTACTCGGAGCGGTAGATATCAAGACGACCAAAGGATTGCCTTGCTTCTTCCTCGGTATAGCCCACCGTACCGACATTGGGCTGGCTGAAAACAGCGGTTGGAATAAAGTCGTAGTCGACCTCATGGCCGCCAGAACCAAATTCGCGGTGAGCAAAAGCCATACCCTCAGCGAGGGCAACTGGGGTGAGTTGTTCCCCACCAATCAAGTCACCTAAAGCGTAGACCGATGCTTCGGCGGTTTGAAATTCATCATTGACGGCGATGAAGCCATTTTCATTTAAGGCAACCGATGTGCATTGGAGGTTGAGATCAGCGATGTTGGGTCGTCTGCCGGTTGCGCATAAAATAGCGTCGACCTCTACCTCGGTATCGTCTTCGAAAACCACCCTGTAGCCATTTGTGCTTGTGTCTATACTTTTTGGGTTTGTATTAAAGCGCAGGTCGACACCGGTTTTCCTGACCTCCTGTGCAAGGAATCGACGGACATCGTCGTCGAACCCACGCATGAAAAGGTCTCCGCGGTAGGCCTGCACAACCTCGGCGCCCAACCCATTGAAAATTCCAGCAAACTCGGTGGCAATGTAGCCACCACCAACAATCAGCAGTCGTTTTGGGAAGTGCTCCAGATCAAAAATTTCGTTCGAGGTCAGCATGTGTTGCTTGCCGGGCAGATCGGGAAGGTACGGCCATGTGCCTGTGGCAATTAAAATCTTCTCGGCGCGAAAAGTTTGGCCCTCAATAGTGACCGTGTGGGGGTCTGAAAGTTGCGCACGACCGGAAATAATGGTGGCACCGGGTGCCTCCAGCAGTCGTTCGTAGATCGCATTCAAGCGAGATATTTCGGCTTTTTTTCGGTCTCTAAGGGTGGGCCAATCAAACGTTGGGGCGTCACCCTGCCAACCAAAACCGGCACTGTCAGTGAAACCCTTGGAAAATTCGCTGGCATACACGTACAGCTTTTTGGGAACGCACCCAACGTTAACGCAGGTGCCACCCATGTATCGATCTTCGGCAATGGCAACCCTCGCTCCCAGTGAGGCGGCGACACGAGCGGCACGAACGCCACCAGAACCGGCGCCAATGACAAAGAGATCAAAATCGAAGGCTTCGGAGGTCATAAACTTTTGCCTGCAGTTCGTCGTTTATTGCAATTCAAATTTCGAGTGAGATGTCGTAATCTCGCAGCTCTTCCAAAACGAGACACTCCCCATGACCATTGTAACCTTTGCGTCAGTGCAGCGCTTGCTGTTGGCGCTATTGTTTGCAGCTGCAGCTATGCCACTGACTGCGGCCATTGACCCTGAATTGACCGAACCTTCTGATGTTGGACGTATTCACCTGACCGACGGTACCGTGATTGTGGGGGTTGTCACTGGAATTCGTGACGGCAAAGTCAAAGTACAAACCGCCTTCAGTGAAAGTGCGCTAAAAATTCCTGCTGATATGGTGGCAAACTTTGAGCAGCTTCAGGAAACCCGTCTCATGCTTAAAGATGAAAGCCTAGTCACTTTGCCCGCCATCGAGGTGGTCGATGGTGCTCTGGTTCTGGAGAGCGAGACAATTGCCTTGGTCGATATTGATGTCATGAACCCGGAGGCTTGGGAGCAGGGCCGGGGTTTTAAATGGACGGGAGATACGAGTGCGGCACTGGCGGTTGCGAGAGGTAACACCGATACCAACGAGCTCGACGTTGCTTTTAACACCGTTTTAAAGTCCACCAAAGATCGGTACACGTTGAACGGTAGTATCGATATGGACGACACAGGTTCTGCCGACAGTGATGTGCGGACCGATACCGCGGACAAATGGAAGCTGCTGGGCAAATACGATTATTACTTAAAAAATGACCGGAATTACCTGGGCTTTAACCTTGCTGTTGAAGCTGATGCCCTGGCAGATATCGATATACGAACCTATGTAGGACCCTATTTTGGTCGTGTTCTATTGGATAACGACATGATTTCCCTCGATGGTGAATTGGGACTGGCTTATGTCTCCACGGAGTACACGAAGCCACAGATTGATGATTTCGAATGCCTCGATAGCGCGGGAGTGAGTCGGGGTCCTAAAGCGTGTGCTTTCGATAAAAAAAGTTACGGCGCCGTAAATTGGAACCTCACAGGGGAGAGCAATATTTTAGGCGGTAACTCAAAGCTTTACCTGCGTCATGTGGGCATTGTAGGCACCGAGGGCACTGAAGATGTGCTGCTTAAGACAACGGCAGGGCTCTCTTTTCCGCTGGTATTTGGTTTCCAGGCAGCCGCTGAATTTTCAATTGATTATGACGGCTCACTCGATGAGGAAGTCGACCAAAAATACAGTTTCCGCGTGGGGTATGCCTGGTAGCAATGACTCCTCCAGACAACGCAACCTGGTTTCTACCCCTCGGTGGTACCGGTGAAATCGGGATGAACCTGAACTTATACGGCCACAATGGACGTTGGTTGCTGGTCGATTGCGGGATCACCTTCGAGCACGATTTGGGTAGCACGACTGGGCGGCCTAAAATTCAGATGCCAGACCCCGCGTTTATAGCCGCGCGCAAGCATCTCATCGATGGGTTGATTATTACTCATGCCCACGAGGATCATCTTGGCGCGGTGCCGTATTTATGGCCTATGCTTGATTGCCCGGTCTACACCACACCTTTCACGGCGTCGGTGTTGCGTAAAAAAAGTGGTTGGCGCGGCAGTGTTCTGCCCTCGCCACTGATTGAAGTTCGGCCTAGCGATCGACTTCAGATTGGCGCCTTTGACGTTCAGTGGTTGCCTATTACACATTCGACGCCGGAGACCTGTGCGCTACTGATACGTACTGCCGGGTGCAGCGTGTTGCATACAGCCGATTGGAAGATCGACAAGCGTCCCGTCGTGGGTCCTAGCTGGCAAGTTTCAGATTGGGCTGGAAAGGAGTTTGAGGGGTTGAATGCGGTCATTTGTGATTCAACCAACGCACTGAAAGCTGGACGTTCGCCCAGTGAAGGCGATGTGGCCGATGGTCTGCTTCAGACTCTGGCGCCGTTAACCGGGAAGGTCGTTGTGGCATGTTTTGCTAGTAATGTTGCCCGATTGCAGTCGGTATTGCGCATTGCGCATGCAACCGGTCGCCGAGCAGGTTTACTGGGGCGATCCCTTGAAAATATGTACCGGTGTGCATTGGCTAACGATTACCTGCACCCCGATTTTAGGCCCATTTCCCATGAGCATCTTGAGTACCTGCCTGAATATGAGGTGCTCGCCCTTGCGACTGGGAGTCAAGGCGAAGTGGGTGCAGCGCTACACAAATTGGCCTTGGACACCCATCCACACTTATCTCTGGGTGAGGGTGATACGGTTATTTTTAGCGCTAAAACAATTCCGGGTAATGAAGTTGCAGTCGCTCGCTTGGTAGAAAATTTACGGGCTCGCAATATCGCTGTTATTCATGGCGACAACAGCCAGCGTACCCTGCATGCCTCGGGCCACCCCTGCCAGGATGAGCTCATCGATTTATATCAAAGTTTGCGCCCTGATTTGGTGATACCTGTTCATGGCGAAGCAGAACATATGACCGCTAATGCAAAGTTAGCAAAGGCGAATGGGGCGGCTGCGGCATTGACTGGGCGTAATGGCGATCTATTTCATCTGGCACCTGTCCCCGGTGTGAAGCGGCAGTGGGCGGAGACGGGGCGACTCGAATGGCTAGAACAGGACCACCGTCTGATTTCTGTGTAAGCTTCGCAAATTATCCTCAGGAATGGCGCCGATGGGTAATTCTATTCACCAAAACATTGTTGCAGCAGTCACCACAATGCTTTGCGTTGGCCCCCCGGCCGTCATCGCGACAGAGGCCCACAGTTATCTTCAAGCCAAAAACTTTCTCTATGCTGGAGGCTTTTGGCAGGACGGCGAATTAACCGTAGAGAGTCGCCGCGGTGATGCTGGCTTGGCCTCAATAGAATTGGATAACTTGGGTGTTAATCGTGAATACGCCAGCTGGATGATTGATTATCATCGCCGTGTATCCAATCGTTGGAAAATTTCAGCATCGATATACCGTTATTCGGACGGCAGATTGGGGCAACGGTTAAAAGAAGATATTGTTTGGGAGGGCCAAGACTTTTCGGCAGGCATCGATGTGGGTGTTGACTGGAAGATCGATACGCTGATTATTGACGCCATGTATACCGTAAAGCGTGCTGACAATTTTGAGCTCGCCCTTGGCGGTGGCATACACGCGCTCAACACAGAGTTGGTCATTCGGGGTCAGGGAGTGATCAACGGTGGCGATATTGTGTCACAAGGATCAGGTGAAACTGCCAGGGGTTCTCTCGTTGTCCCCTTACCCAACCTGCGCGCTACGGGGTTTTATGCCCTCAATAAAAAGTGGTCTGCACAAGCTACTCTGGGCTGGCTATCGCTAAGTATCGACGAATACGACGGTAGCTTTAAGTACGCGCATCTGCGTGGTCAATATCAAATCAGCGACACACTGGGCTTATCTTTGGGTTATCAGCTGGTAGAGATCGACGTTGAAGAACAGATAAGGTTGGGATCCCGTCGTTTTGATATGTCTTTTCAGGGCGTTACTGCGGCTTTAACGTTTGCCTTCTAATTTTGGCGCTGTTCGTGAGTGGGCGCCCCAGCAGCTTGGCGCGCGGCTTCACGGCGAGCGCTCTCTCTATTGATCATCTGGTAGCTCAGGTAATATTTGAAGATATTGGCCACGTACTGAACTGTCTCTCGACCAATTTTCTCTGCGGCTATGACCTCGACGTTGTCGAACCATCGGTAGGGGTCATAGCCTCTAGTTCGAGCGGTTTCTTGAAGCCGGCGCACTTTCGCCGGCCCCGCGTTGTACGCCGCTAGAGCAAGTAGCGCACCGTTTAAAGGATCCATACCGGGAGTACTAAAGTAGCGTCGCTTCAGAAAGGCGAGGTACTTAGCGCCGGCCTCAATATTCGGGTCGACTTCATGAATATTGGGTATTCCCACGTTCTTATCGGCGGCAGTGCTGGGCAATAACTGCATGACACCAACAGCACCGGCTCCGCTGCGCACGTTTTGATCTAAACGCGATTCTTGAAATCCCTGAGCGGCAAGGAGCGCTGGATCGATGCCGTAGCTCACACCATGGCGGCGAAACAGTGCTTCGAGATCGCGATATCGCTGCAGCTCACTTTCGGCGTTGGTGTTAGCCGCCCAATTAAAATCTCGGACGTAACGATTCTTCAAAATATTTCCAAACAAAGTGCCTTCTTTATTATCTTTCAGGAAGTTATTGAGGAATTTTTTAAGCTCGGGGTTATCTTGACGAACAGCCCAAGCGTGTCGGCTCCCCTTTCTAAAAATAATATCATTACGAACAGTGAGATTAGTGAACACTCCGGACCACTGAGTAGGCTTATAGTCATCAACAATGGTCCAGGGCAGTAAGCCAGCATCGACCATTTCAATCAGGTCTTCATCCTCCAGTAATTCTGACATGGGCTCTACGGTAACCAGAGCCTTACCTTCTCGGGTGAAACGTTCATTGAGTGTTGCAATACTATCGCTGTAGCTCGACGAGGCCCTGAGGTACACACTTTTACCGGAAAGATCATCTATCGAGTTAATGGGTGGAGCACTGGGGCCCATGACTAAAATTTCTTTAAGGGGTTTACTGGAAGGTATGGTGAACGCGGCTCGTTGCTCGCGGGCGGGAGTGATGGTGGTCCCCGCGATAATGATATCTCCCCGCCCCTGCTCTAGGGCTAGGAAGAGTTCGTCTCTGGCAACGGGCAACACAAATACAGCTACCTTTAAATGTCCGGTATCAAAACTTTCATTGATGACCTTTTCAAGACGGTTCGCATATTCCGCAGTGACCCCTTTGGCACCATTGTCTAGGTAATAGCGTCCGGGCCCGTAAACGGTTAATACTCGAACGATTCGCCGTTCCACCAGACCCTGAAGGTCGCCGGTATAGGGCCCATTATCGACTAGAGCGGTTGGATTTGTTAGATCGCTGGATTGTGCCTGCGAGGCTGCTCCTAATAGCAGAGATAAAAAGACTCCAACAAAAATATTGGTCTTACTCATTATCGATGCTTCCTACTTTTCTTAAAACGGCTATTGGTCATCGGTTTCAAAGTGGTGCTACTGATACTGGGAAGGCTGATCTGGTAATCGCTCGGGAAAATAATGTCATTTCGGTCTTCTGAGATGGTAATGACTGCTGGAGTGTCGATACTGGGCCAGGCGCCGCAGGTCTCACCAGCATCGCAGATAAACAGATCATTATCGTTATCTGTTCCGGCCCAAATTTCATAGATTCCTACAGGGAGCCGGTCTACCTCTCTTGAGTCAGGCCCGAGTAAATAGTTTGTTGTGATGGCATATTCATCGTCTATATAGCTAAGGTCACTTGCCGCCGCAGTGGTGCCCTGCCAAATTTCTTGGGTTTCTGTGTTAATGAAGAGAACATAAACGACTCCAATATTCCCGATGCCTCCGGCTGCATTATTACTGACTCGGATTTCCACCGATACTGATACATCTCCGGCAGTCGATTGGAAGGTGACGTCTGTACGATAGGGCCCCTCTTTCAGTTCCTGGCGGTCGACGCTAAACCGCCACGTCCCAAGGCCAGCTGCGTCGGTATTTCCTTCACTGATTGATAGCCAATCTGCTGTTTTTTCGACATTGACAACAGACACTTCTCCGCCACCCTGATTAGTGACCACCAAGTCGGCGGTGTTCAGACTGCTGCCAAAATTTAATAGACTGGTAGAGACCCCCAGCCTAGGTGGAATATCGATTTCGCCGCCGGCGTAAGAAATGGCTGCTGTTACGGCTTTGCGGGCATTGATCATGCCCCAGCCAAAGGTATTATCGCGACCGGTATCACCTAAATCATCGGTTAGCAGTCCCAGCTGAAGCAAGTCTTCTACTGTTGATGCATCCAGATTAGGGTTCACTGATTTCATCAATGCAAACACACCGGCAACATGCGGGGTGGCCATGCTCGTGCCTTGAAGAAAAACGTACTCTGGGAGTCCGTCTGAATAGTAAGTACTAATGATGCCATCTGGTTGGCCATCACCATTGGCATCTGCTCCCAATCGTCCACCAGGAGCGACAAGATCAAGTGCCGGCCCTCGATTAGAATAGTCGCTAATACCGTTGACAGCGTCAGTGGCACCCACTGCAAAAATATCTGCATAACCTCCGGGGTAATCGACGTTGCTACTGCCGTCATTGCCACTTGCCGCAGCAATTAAAATGCCGCTTTTAGCAACCGCTGTATAAAGATTTTGAGCGGTTTGGCTAAATCCGGCACCCCCGATACTCAGATTTATTACAGCGGCAGGGTTGCTAGGCAAGGTATTTGCGTCATTGCTGAACCCGGCGGCGTA
Organism: marine gamma proteobacterium HTCC2080; assembly: GCA_000169115.1. Lineage (GTDB taxonomy): Bacteria > Pseudomonadota > Gammaproteobacteria > Pseudomonadales > Halieaceae > Luminiphilus. Next base: position 52,949 of record AAVV01000003.1, on the reverse strand, counting down.
ACGCACTGCCTGCAAAATGTCGTAGGTAGAGCCCGAACCGTCTGCACCTAGGGCGCGCAATGGCATGATTCGTGATGAGTACGCTACGCCAGCAATTCCGCGGTTATTGTTGCCGGTAGCACCGATGGTCCCAGTGACGTGTAAACCATGGAAATCTCCAGATCTAAGGGGGTTACTGCCCTCACCTATATCAGTGGGGTCGGGGTCGATACCATCACCATCACCGGCACTTGTGGCATCTGAGATGAAGTCGTACCCGTCAATGAGTTGACCTCGAATATCGGGATGGTCGCTAATAATGCCGGTATCAATGACAGCAACGACGACCCCTGGATCTCCCGTCGTTGTATCCCAAGCAGCTGGGACTCCAATTTGGTCTAGGTGCCACATGAAACGAATAAAACTGTCATCGGTTGTGGCCTTTGTTTGCACTTTCCAGTTGGGCTCGGCTAGGGCAACACCGGGTTCTTTTGTCAGACGTTTCGCGAGAATGCGAGTCTGCCATTGAGCCAGGCGATAGGGATCATGACTTAACTCGGCTTGCCGGCTGATTAAGTGTGAACTGTCGTTAATGCCTAGGCTGCTTGGGGTCGCTGGCTGCATATTGAATCGCCGGGCTCGCCCAAGCCCACCACCTGTTTCCAGCAAGGCAAATTTGTGCTTGAAATGATGCTGCCTATCTTCAATGATATCCCGTTTGAAAATTCCTTCACCTTCCCAAGTGACCAGCGCTTCACCGGGTATGACCTGAGGCTTCGTTTTTTGACTTGAGGCAGTGCCATTGTTTCGACCAACGGTTAAAACATAGTTGGCGGCGCCGCTGAAGACGGTGGCATTGACGTACCAAGTTCCGGCTTCGGGGATGGTGAGCTGCTCGACCTCTCCTGTGCCTAAGCTGCTATCGACGGGCTCCCCGTTACGGTCATACAGGTATAAATCAAGGTCTGAATTTAGATAGTCGGATGCGAACAGAGTGACAACATCGCCCGCTTCTGCCTCTACGATAAAATAATCGTCAAAATCTCCGGCGTCTTGGGTTTTACCTGATGCACCTTCTCCCGGTAAGTTTATATAGCCGCCAACGGCGCCGGGGTTGAGAAGTGTTTGGGCGAGTTGAAACGTATTGTTTGAGGCGAAAAAATTTTCCGTATTGTTGGTATCGAAGTCGAGTGTTGCCACCTCTAGCACCGTTAAACCTCCGGAGACTGAAACCTCTTGAGGAATATCTGTTGCTTCGAAGATTGGTGCCAAACGCGCGACAGAATCAGAGTTGAAAATGCGATTTCGAAGTGATGTGGGCAGAGTTCGCAGGCTAAGTTCGCAGGTTCCCTCAATTCCTTCGCAAACATTACTTTCAGTCTTAGACCAGCCCGCAAAACGGTAGCCGGTATTAGGGATCGCTGTAAAAGCCTCTTCAAAATTATAGTCAGTAATGTCGCTTTGGCAGGTTGTTGCCGTGTCACAATCAAAGCTGCCCGACGCCGATGTAACGCGCCCCCCTTCAGGGACAATTACCTCCAGGCGACAACCCGCAGTTATGACAATGACCGCGGACAGAAAGAGTTTAAGAGGTAGATTTGCCATACCGATATAAGCCTTTAATTTAAAGTCTGGCGGCAATCGAGCAAGATTTTTCCAAAGTGTTCGCCCGATTGCATACGATTATGCGCTGCCATGGCTTCTTCCATACTGAAAACGGTGTCGATGTGAGGTTCAATCTGACCCGCAGCCACAAATGGCATCATGGTCTCTTCTAGAGCCGCAAAACCCACGGCGCGTCCTTCCATCCCCAAACCGCGGAGTGTGCTGCCGGTCAGTGTCAGGCGCTTCATTAGAACTGGTACCAGCTGTATCTCCGCTTTGGAGCCGCGCATGACGCCAATGCAAATAATGCGACCGTCGGGCGCTGCGAGCTCAAAATTCAATGGGGTGAAGTCCCCGCCCGCCATATCCAAGACCACGTCAATAGCGCCCCTAAGCGCTAAATTTTTAAAGTCTTCAATGAGAGTACCACTGCGGTAATTCAACACCAAATCAGCACCAACGCTTCGCACGCGGGCACACTTTTCTTGGCCCCCGGCCGTAGCTACGACTCGAGCACCCCAAGCCTTAGCCATTTGGATTGCTATCGTACCAATACCACTGCCGCCACCGTGCACCAGCAGCGTTTCCTCAGGCTTGAGCGCTCCAAGAGTAAATACGTTGTGCCAAGCCGTAAGCAGTGCCTCTGGAAGCGCGGCACCGTTGCGACTGTCGATGTTGGCTGGCAGTTTCAGCGTATGATCGGCCCGCGCGTTGACGCGTGTAGCGTACCCACCGCCCTGCACCAGCGCTGCAACGCTATCCCCTATTTTAAAGCCATCGACATCAGGTCCAACAGCGGCAACTTGACCACCAACCTCAAGCCCTAAAATGGGTGAGGCGTCGTCTGGAACAGGATACAGGCCCAAGCGTTGTAAGATATCGGCGCGATTGACTCCGGCAAAATCTACAGTGATTGCTATTTCGCCTGCGGCTGGCGCGTCCAGCGTGTCGGTTTTCAAACGCAGGGTGTCGGAGTTTTCAATATCGATGTACTGTCGGCGCATGGGTTATCTCACTTTCCGGATTGCAAAGCATAACCCACGGGATAAAATTCGTACGGGCAAAATTGGCTGTAGTAATTTAGGCGCCATGGGGAGTAATGTGCACCATCAAAGACGTGTATACGGGAGTAATCAGTGATTAAACCTATGTTTTTGCGCAGGGCCAAACGGCAGTTTAATTTTACAATGGCGCGCATGTTGTTTGGTGATAAATCAACGGCCCCCCACTTTGCACTAGTGGGCTCGGGCAGTGCCAATCACCTTTGTCAGCGCATCGTAGATAGTCGCCATCAGCGGGTGCTTATCGTTACTGATAAGCCCTTGCGGGATTTAGGACTTGTAGATCGGGCCTGTGAGACCTTGGTTAAAGCCGGTATAGACCTAATTTGGTACGACGGCGTTCAACCCGATCCGACATTTAGTCAAGTTCGTGAAGGGGCAGAGATATTACGCGAGCAGGCGTGCACTGCGATCCTTGCCGTGGGTGGTGGTTCCTCGATGGATGCCGCTAAGATCATTGCGGCCACGCTTAATTCTACCGATGAGCCTGAGTCGTGGGCGGGCATCAACAAGGCCCCTGAGACCGCCGCGCCGCTCTATGCGATTCCAACGACAGCGGGAACCGGCAGTGAAGCGACGATGGGTGCTGTGATTACCGATGAAGGTGATCAGAGTAAGGTTGTCATAAGTGGTGCAGCACTTTTGCCAGTTGCTGTGGCGCTTGATCCGGACCTCCTACTGGCTTTGCCCCCTGCAATAACGGCGGCTACAGGGTTGGATGCATTGACCCATGGGGTTGAGGCATATATTGGTATTTGGAGTAGAGGTACCAGTGCAGAAACAGCCCGCATGTGTGTTGGCGGTGTGGCCCAGTGGCTCCCGCGAGTCATGGCAGAGCCCAGCGACTTGGAGGCACGACTGGGCATGTCGATGGCGGCTTACTACGGCGGAGTAGCTATTAATCAGGTTAATGTTGGAGCAGTTCACGCGATTGCCCATCAGCTCGGTGCCTTTTACCATTTGCCTCATGGCGTTGCCAACGCGATGGTTCTGCCCCATGTTTTGCGGGTTTTCGGCGACTCGGCCAAGGCCCGTTTGGAAGAGTTAGCACCCCTCATGGGGGTCTCTGGTGCTGTAGCCGCTATCGATGCCATGGAATCCCTGCGTGAAAGCGTAGGCCTACCCGGTAACTCCGAAGCTATTAAAGCGGCAGATCATGGGAAGATTACGGCGCGAGCGCTGGATGAGAGTGACGGTTACTTTTCACCCAGAATACTCACGGCGCCTGATGTTGAGCAGGTCTTAAGAGCGATTACGGCTTAGTTGAAAAGGGTTTAAGCCACTCCTGGGCGAGGCTAATAAAGTGCTGATGACCGAGGGTCGGACCCTCTGAGCAAGCGAAACCGTGCGCCTCGTCATCGTAGTGGTGGTAGGTCACGTCGACCCCAGCCTGGCGCATTCGTATGCCGAGGCGACGGCCATCATCCCGGAGAACATCGCGCTCTGCCGTAACAATTAAACTTCTTGGGAAGTTGCGGTAATCGGTGCGTCTGTTGAGGAATACCTGCTTTGCTGCCGGGTCTGCAGGGGTGATATCTCCCATGTAAGTATCGAAAAACCAGCGCATGATAGGTGCTGTCAGTGGCTTGGAACGGGCATGCTCACTAAAAGAAGGAAAGCCATGTAGGTAATGCTCTGTGGTTGGGTATAGCAGGATACTTCCCACAAGTCGCGGCTCTTCTGGCATTGAGGCTAGGGTGCAGGCGGCTAAATTACCTCCAGCACTGTCTCCTGCGATGATCGCTGTCCCGTTGTTCGGTGCCAAAGTATTCAGGTTGTCTAAAATCCATCGAGTGGCTTGAAAGCTGTCGTCGTGGGCGGCTGGAAAGGGATATTCAGGAGCCAAACGGTAGTCGACGGACATTAGAGTGCAATCGGTAGCGGCCACCAGTGCGCGGCAAAAGGGATCGTGGGTGTCGAGATCACCAATCACCCAGCCACCACCATGGAAATAAATAATAATGGGGCGGTCCTCATCCCCGTGGTACATACGTGCTCGGATCGGTAGGTGGTCTATTGGTAGTATTAGCGTACTGCTTGCAACGCCTCCCCCGGAGGGCGCGTCACGCCAAACCCTCGCATTGATAAAGCGATAGTAGTAGCGAAATACCAGCGCTTTAAGTCGCGAGAGGAATATTTTCATCATTATCGGTATAGCGCGCATCAGGATTTTGGGTATACCAGTGCACGCCCGCCTCATCGGTGCTTCTACTAATATTGCCTCGCTGCAGCAAAAGGTTCAGGTTGGCAAGGGTTTCGCCTGTAGCCAGCCCGATTAATTTACCGGAGATCTCACGGGTGAATAAGCTGGGAAAGCAGTCCACCGCACGTTTGGGCTCTGAGAGGTAGTCGTATACCGACTGCAGACCCTGGCGGTGGCTATCAATAATTTGGTTGAGCCGGATGTGTAAACCGTGAAAGGGGTTTTGGTGAGCGGGTAGCACCAATAGGTCATTGGGCAGAATATTGAGCAGACGGGCGTTTGAGTCCATCCACTCTGCCAGCGGGTTGCCCTCGGGCTCTGTTGGAAAGACGGAGACGTTGGGCGTAATCCTTGGAAGAATCTGATCACCTGCTATTAGAATTTTTAGGGCCGGGCAGTACAAACAGGCATGCTCAGGAGAATGACCTGACCCGACAATCACCTGCCAGTAACGATCACCAATGGTGATGGTTTCTCGATCGACCATGCGCCTAAAGCAGTGAGGCATAGGGGCCATCATGGCGCCAAATGTCCCGAAACGTTTGCGATATTGATCAAGCTGTTGATCGTCGAATCCCGCGCCACGATAGAAGTCTACGCCGGCCTTAGGTGCGTCATGGCCGGTATAGCTCGCCATCAGCTGACACATGACGTACTCCTCACGTGTCATCCATAGGGGACAGTCAAACTGTTCGCACAGCCAGCCAGCAAGACCGATGTGGTCGGGATGCATATGAGTGCAGATAACCCTGACGACCGGCTTACCACCCATAAAATCTCCGAATAACCCCTCCCATATTGTTCGGGAATCTTCGGATGCGAGGCCGGTATCAACCACGGTCCAGCCATCACCATCTTCTAATAACCACAAATTAATGTGGTCGAGCGCCATAGGCATCGGCATGCGCACCCACCACACACCCTCGGCAACAGCAAAAGGCTTTAACGGTTCTGGCGCCTGCTGACGCCCCCATGGATAAGTTAACCCGCGGTAGTGTTCGTCGGTTCGTTGCAGCATGAAAATGCCATGATTATTAAACAGGTTGGAGTTTGCGTCCTTCAAGAGAGCTTGTCCACGCTTGAGCTCATGACAAAGGTACTCCCAAAATACTATTAACGATTGTCACTCTCGTGGCACAATCTACTTGAGCTGTCTGTACGGCTTAATCAACCACTATTTCCCTGTATTCCACGAGTTTATAGCCATGCTTGAGGATAAACCTGCCTCTTTGTATTCACCTCCAGCCCGGGAGCAGGCCCTAGGGGCGCTGGCTAATGCCACTTTGGATACGTTGGTGGTGGGAGCTGGTATCAACGGTGCGGTGGCAGCCGCAGCTTTAGCGGGTTGTGGTGCAAAGGTTGGCGTGGTCGATCGTGGAGATTTTGCCGGAGGTGTCAGCTCTCACTCGAGTAATCTTGCCTGGGGGGGTATTAAATACCTTGAGTCCGGTGAGTGGCGACTTGTGCGGAAACTCTGTCGTTCTAGAAATCGGTTAATGGACGCATACCCATCAACGGTTCGCGAAATTCGCTTCTTCACCAGTATTGGTAAAGGCTTTCGTATGTGGTCAGTTTTTGTTTGGCTGGGTGCGTTGCTTTACTGGTTCATGGGAAGTTGCCGAATGGCTGCCCCACGTTATCTGACGACGGGAAAAATTCGACAGGAGGCGCCGGTTGTCGCTGCTGAGGGCGTGGTTGGTGGTTTGGAATACTCAGACTGCTATCTTTATGACAACGACTCGCGTTTTGTATTCAACTTTGTGCGCCGAGCGGTAGACGCAGGTGGGCTCGCGGCGAATTATTTAGCGGTTGAGGGTTTGGAGTGGCTGCCAGATCAGTCTTGTTGGCGGGCGACATTACGGGATCGAGTCACGGATCGGCTAATGAGCTTAAATGCTAAATCCATTGTCAATGCCACAGGCCCCAATACCGAACTCCTGAATGAATCCATAGGTGTTGCGACAGAACATCGACACATACTATCTAAGGGCATTCATCTTATTGTTGACCGTGTCACTGATGCGGCGAAAGTGCTCACGTTTTTTGCCAGTGATGGTCGTTTATTTTTTGTTATCCCGATGGGTCCAAAGACCTGCATTGGTACAACCGATACGCCTGTGGATGATCCATCTGTGGGGGTGACGGCGGCCGATCGAGATTTTGTTCTGGCTAACGCAAACGCCCTGCTTAACTTGCCTAAGCCACTCACCTCTGAAGATGTTATCGCAGAGCGGGTTGGCGTTCGCCCCTTGGCAGTAGCCGGGGACGTCGCTGGTCGTGATTGGGTGCAGTTATCCCGAGAGCATCAGGTTGAAGTCGACAGTGAGCGGGCTTTTTTAAGTGTCTTTGGCGGTAAGCTCACCGATTGCCTCAATGTAGGTGACGAGTTGGTCTCAATGATCGCCGATCTCGGGGTTGATATCCCCAATCCAAATGCCCGTTGGTTCGGGGAGTCAGGCTCAGGTTGCCGCGCAAAATTTATGGCGCGAGCCGCAGCAATGGAGCTGGATAAACTCACACCCGACAGCGCATCAGAACCTCTGTCGGTTAGATTTTGGCGCCGGTACGACAGGGCTGCATTTGATCTTCTCGATGACATAGCCGCCGATCTCACTGAGGCAGAGCATGTGCTTACGGGAGCAGAATACACTCGGGCAGAACTGCGGCTCATTGCTAGGCGCGAGTGGATTGTTGACTTATCTGACTTTATGCGGCGACGGTCTAAAGTTAGCCAAGTCGTCCGTCACGAGGCTCTGTTGAAAGACCCTGGGCTGGAAGAATTGGCGTCATTGCTCGTGGGCGTTTCGGCGGCACAACAGGTGGCTGCCTTTAGAGGCTGATTCTGGCGAATCGGCGAACCGTTCAAACCCCATGTCCAGCGCCTCGTTGGCGATTAATGCCTTATTTTGTAGTGCCTATCAGCTGGCTTCTTAGTTTTGGTCGTGTGGTGTCAGCGGCCAGCCAAATACCTGAAAAATCTTTTCCAAACTGCGGGTCTGTCAGTTTTCCTATTACTGCTCCGTTGAAAAGGAATGTTGATATTTCGGCTTTGTCGACGGCGAGAGAAATGATGTCCCCGTCAGTCACGTTTGGCCAAATGGAGCGTAGATTTTCCTGCCATGCCGCGTGTTGAGGCGAGACCTTTCCCTGTTCGGCCCACTCCTTACCTGTTTGTTTGACTAAATCCTCAGCGGTGATTGTGCGCAGATAGCGTATATCGAGGCGAAATGGCCGGGTGTCCTCCTGCCATGTACCGTCGGGCGTGTACAAGCTCGATTCATAAACCTCCCACAGCAGCACTTTAAGCAATGCTGAACCGCACTTCTTCAGCGTGGCAGTTGAGGTCGGACCGGGGTCAGTCGTTAGCATCACTGACTCGGTGCTAGGCAGATTTTGGCCAGAAGCGCTGGCATCAGGGACTGTATCTGCCACGGCATTTGTTACGCCGCAGGCTATGACAAGGGATATTAGGCGGGCCATGTTTGATAGCCGAACACTCAGCCGCGCTGCAGCGGTCTCAGGGAGCTTTTTGATCCGACTCACTGTGCCTGATTTATGGGGTCGTTGACTCATGCCTGCTCCACCGGGGGCATTGGCTTAGCTACTCGATATAGGGCGGGTAAAAGCATAGCCCAAATGGTGATGAGGACAGCACCTGTGAGAATAGGATCCATAGGTAAATTGACCGCCCCCATTTTCGCGCCGACGGCATAATTAAACGGTACGCCAATTCCTCCTACCAGTGCAGCCAGCCAAGGAGAACGGCCAAACACGCCTAGGGCACGGGTCAGGGAAGCAGCGAAAGCCACCCATAAAGCCATCAGCCAAAGAGGTATTAGTGCCGGCCCGAAATCGAAGATGCCAATGGCGCTAAGCAGGGTATCAACACCGATACCCACGGCGACAACCGGTAGCAACCGCCTTGCTTCCTCCCGGGCTGAATGTACCAATATAAAATGTAGTGACAACATGCCTAGGGTGAAGGGCAGCAAAGCATCCTGCCCCAGTACGCACAAAAACCAGGTGCTTTGAAACCAGATAGCGTTGAACCAGGTTTTTTCTGTCAGGCTCAGTGCGCGCAGTCTAATGATCGAGGGAGAAAGTGTTTTCATCCGCTTGATACGCGGGCGCTGGGCCCGCAGATGTAGGAGGCAAGTTCCCTGGCTTATGTGACGCTGTAGTGGCCCGCAGTTTTATCTAGGGCGGCGGTCAGCTTTTCAAACAACGTGTCAATTTCTGCTGGCGTTGTCACAAAGGGCGGCGCCATGATCATCGCATCCCCTGTTTGGCGCACCATTAGACCATCTTCGATAGCACGATCACGACAGTAAACAGCACCGGCTGACTCAGGTGCCAGGCGCTCTCGGCTGCTCTTGTCTCTGACGAGTTCTGCAGCAGCAAACATGCCCAAAACTCTGACCTGTCCTACTAGAGCGTGTGACTCAAGCTCTTTAACTCGCATGCCAAAGTGCGGCGCAAGGTCGGTTGCAGTTTTCTCGATAATCCCAGTATTTTGATAAATATCGAGAGTGGCTAGTCCGGCAGCGCAAGAAGCTGGATGTCCTGAGTAGGTCAGGCCGTGAGCGAACTCCCCTCCTCCACTGAGCAGCACATCTGCCATCTTGTCGTTGATCATCGACCCTCCCAAGGGCATAAAGCCATTGGTTACCGCTTTCGCAAACGTTATCAGATCGGGCTCCATGCCATAGGTCTCACAGCCAAACCAGCGACCGGTGCGACCAAATCCACAAATTACTTCGTCAGAAATAAAGAGGATATCGCGCTCGTCAAGAATACGCTTTATCTCTGGCCAATAGGTTTCGGGAGGAATAATGACCCCACCTGCACCCTGCACCGGTTCGGCAATAAAGGCGGCCACATTCTCTTCACCCAGCTCGTCAATCTTGGCTTCGAGCTCTCTGGCAGCTTGAATACCAAAACTGGCTTCGTCGAGATCACCGCCACGCTCAAACCAGTGAGGTTGATCAATGTGGTGAATATAGTTCAAGCCCATTGTTTGATCGTGCATCGCCGACATGCCACCGAGTGAGCTGGCGGCGATCGTGGAGCCGTGATACGCGTTTTTGCGGCTAATAATGTGCTTTTTATTGGGTTTGCCCAATATGTCGAAGTACCGATGTACCAGCTTCAGCTGGGTATCATTGGCTTCAGAGCCAGAATTGGTAAAAAAGGCATGATTGAAGCCGTCGGGTGTGACTTCTACCAATTTGCTGGCGAGCTCTACTGCAGGCTGATTCGAGCACCTAAAGAAGTTGTTGTAGAAAGGTAATTCATGAAGTTGGGCGGCCACAGCTTCCTTAATGGCGTCCATGCTATAGCCCAAATTACAGCACCATAAGCCTGACATACCATCTTGTATTTGGTGACCATCGGAATCATAAATATAAATGTGCTCTGCCCGACTAATGATGCGACCACCGTTTTGGGCATAATCATTAAAGTCTGTAAAAGGGTGAAAGTGATGGTCCTGATCGAGCCTTTTAAGCGTAGCGGTATCTAATGTCGCATTCACGGCGTTTCCCTCAAGTTTAATGACCCGTTTTTGGCAGCGGACTGTCGATATGAACAAGTCAGATGACGATAAAGTGCTCTATCGTGCCACATGCGCTGCGGGGGGGCATTAACCCTTTGGGGGTGGACAATAAGTAATCGCGTGCACGAGTGCCCGGTGCTTGCCAGCGTCACCAGGACGGATATCTGCAGATAATTCAAATAACAATAATCAAGTCGACGTACTGCGGCCATGTTGGCCCTTTTTAATCCATAAATGCTGCTAAAAGTAACGAAAATGCAAATTAAATACATTTTATTCGCTGAAATCCGCCTAAAATAATATCAAGCTTATTAGTCATGATGTGCCAACCAAGGGCGTACTTTGTGCCACAAAATAAGGGTCATTGGGGCTTAAAATCTGCTAATAGCTGCTATTTGTATCAAAAATTAAACATTATCCTTTTGATAATAAGCATAGGCTGTGTCAGCACCTGTATTGGCTTGTAATGTGGTTTGTACTGACCTCCAGCGCTAATACCACCAGAGATGTCTAGGTGGACAATATCCCGCCGACGTGCTTTGAAGTGTCTGACAGGCATTACTGACGTTGTTGATAGGCGATTAAGGGGTCTTCATTATAATTCTGAGGAATGCTTAATATACAGTCCATAAACAAATGAAATAATTCGCCTTGAGAGGAGATATCGAGCTTGCTGTAGGCGTGCTTGCGGTGAAGCTTTATGGTTTCTGCGGAGACACCAAGTTTTTCAGCGATCCGGCGAGTACTGTTTCCCAGCAGCACGTATTCAATGACTTCACGCTCGCGACGGGTCAGTAGGGAGCTGCCAAAGGTTGCGAGTGCGCCGTTTAGCTGCTGGCGTATGGGGGCTTGCTGGTGACTGAATTGTGGTGCATTCGCCCAATGACTTTGCGCCAGCGCCTCGATGGCTGCAAAGGCGTCTGAAATGACTTGTAGCTGCTCAAAGCTAAAGTGGCGATCCGCAGTCATGGTAGTAAGAGCACAGTGTAGGAAGCCGTCGGGTAGCGACAATAGAACGCCACATTCGTCATTGAAGCCCGTCAGTGGATACCAGGTTGAGAAGTACTCACTATCTCTGAAGCCCTCTGGTGCTAAATCTTTTAGCGCAAATATGCCCCGTAAACCATCTATACCTGCGGCGCGGTAAAAGGGGTCCAGTAAAAAAGCACCCTGCAAATAAGCGTCGAGCGTGCTCTCGGCGCCATCGGTGCGGGGCACGTTATAGGCGACCTGGGGAAGCCGGTCAGACTTGAACCACAGCAAGGTGCCATCCTCGGCACCTGTGAGATCCATCAGGGCCTGAGTGAAAACCTGAGGAAATTCAGCCTTGTGCAAGACAGGGATAACCTGGGCTAGGATGTTAACAACCTCAGCAAGGCCGGGCGAATGGGTTCGTGATTCAACTTGTGGGTGTGCCATAAGCTGCCCTAGTTATCCGCCCGGAAGCAACAGTCCTTGAGGGCCATGAACCGCCCAATACATGACCTCGTCGCCTAACCTTCAGAGTCCGAAAACCAACATTTTATGCCAGTTTATCTTTAACACGTCCAAACAAATCGTCATCTGAGGGCACAACCTTGTGTTCAGCCAAGGGCTTAGACACCCAGGTCTCGTTGATTAGATCGCGCCAAGACACATTGTGGTTGGTACCGTTACCGCCCCAAGAGCCACATCCTAAGGAGAATGTCTGCCGCATGCCGTTCCAGACATTACCACTGTTTGAGGCCGCCTGAGGTTGGTTGACCATAACTCTTGAGGTGTGCGTACCGGCGGCAAGTTTCATGATGTTGTCATTGTCATTTGAATAGATTCCGCAAGAATGCCCCTCACCTTGATACGCCTGAATGTTTCGAGTGAGTTCAATGGCGTGTTCAATATCTCTGGCACGATATAACGCCATAATGACGGACAATTTTTCTCCAGAAAACGGATGCTCGGGCCCAAAGCCATCTTCCAATACGATTAAAAACTGGGTGCCTTCCGGTGGCTCAATGCCTGCCATGGCGGCAATACGGTCGACCGGTTGGGCTACCATCGCAGTATTTATATGGAGCTCATCGTCCCATAAAGTGGCTTGCAGCTTGGCTTTTTCCTCGGCCGAACAGACATATCCGCCCTGGCCTTCCAAGCGTTTCAGCATTTCTTCATAGATATCATCGATCAGTAGCACTGAGTTATCAGAAGAGCATGAAGCGGCCAAATCAAGGGTTTTGGAGATGCGGATTTTCTCTGCGGCGTCATCGAGGTCGGCCGAGGGGTCGACTGTAATTACCGCATTGCCAACACCGACGCCTAGCGCCGGTGTGCCACTGGAGTAGGCGGCAGTGACCATGGCGCCACCGCCCGTAGCGAGTACTCGGTCGCACTGACGCATCAGTTCGTTTGTGGTCTCTAGCGACGGTGTCTCGATGCCAATGACTAGATCCTCCGGTGCTCCTAGGCGCGCGAGAGCGCTCCGCATCAGATCGCAAATTTTCTTATTTGTCAGTTTTGCCCGGGGATGGGGCGCAATAATAATTGAATTACGACCTTTCACGGCGTGTATACCTTTAATCACCGGTGTCGCCTCAGGGTTTGTAGAAGGTGCCAGAGCACCAATCACTCCCAGCGGCTTGGCTATGATCTTGATGTTTCGGTCGGGATACTCTTCGATCACCCCGACGGACTTATCATTAATAATATCGGCCAAAGTCGCTCGGGTTTTACGCTGAATTTTCAGGAATTTACCTTCGTAGTTGCCAAGCTGTGTCTCATCAACGGTAAATTGAGCCACTTCCTCAGCGACGCCGGGTTGTGCTACCGCCCAGACCATAGCTCGAATCAAATCATCGACCTGTTCCTGTGAGTAATGCTCGATAGCTTGTTGGGCGGCACGGGACCGTGCCACAAGGCCAGCTATGTAAGCTTTTGGATCGGTGACGGGATCTATTGCTGCTGAGTTCATCCTAGGCTTCCGGTATTTGTAAGAAAAAATTAGCGATGCCCATAATAAACGCTGGACTAATGCCTTGTCAGCAACAAGGATAGGGGTTAGTACCAAGCGACTCTATTTTTGGCAGTTTGTAGGCATTATCACTTTGTAGACACTATATTAACTCCTTAAGCGAAGCGGGTGTACGCCTATGACAGGTGCCTACAAAAGCGCAGCGGTTTATTCATGGGGTAAAAAACGACTGGCGTTGATCTTTAAAAGATAGGTGTTGAGGAAGGCCAGTCCCATTTACACGGTGAAATGGCAAGGCTTTATTTGTGATGGTCGCGACTGCTGGTCAACCAGCCGTCTTCGGTTTTTTGTTACAGTGCCGAGCGGCATAGCACCAAACCGTGCGCTAACACGCAGATGTTTCAACCGTTTTTGGGGTAAGGGATTTTGAATTACGAACTCGATGATGACCAGCGGGCTTACGCAGCTAGCGCCAGGGAATTTGCCTTGGGCGAACTTGCACCCCATGCGGCAGCCTGGGATGCGGAAGCCATATTTCCAAAGGGCGCCTTAAAGGCTGCAGGCGATATGGGTTTCATGGGCATGTACACCCCAGAAAACGCAGGCGGACTGGGTATGAGCCGGTTAGACGCGAGTCTCATTGTCGAGGAGTTATCTCGCGGCTGCACTACAACCGCAGCGTTTCTAACGATTCACAATATGGCCACTAATATGATCGGCAAGTACTGTCAGCAGGCTGTCATTGATACCTGGTGTCCAAAGCTTGTCGCAGGAGAGACGCTTGCGTCGTACTGCTTGACCGAACCTGGCGCTGGCTCTGATGCGGCTTCGCTGCGAACCCGGGCAGAGCGCGATGGCGATGTATATCGCGTAAACGGCAGCAAGGTTTTTATTTCTGGAGCGGGGGATACCGATGTTCTCGTGGTAATGACTCGTACTGGAGATGCAGGTTCTAAAGGCATCACCGCATTGCTAATCCCTGCTGATGCTGCTGGTGTCAATTACGGAAAAAAAGAACACAAAATGGGCTGGAATGCACAGCCCACTCGGATGATTACCTTTGACGATGTTGAGGTGCCAATCAGTCATCGTCTTGGAGAAGAGGGTCAGGGTTTTGCGATTGCCATGGAGGGACTTGATGGCGGTCGTATCAACATTGCCACCTGTTCGGTGGGTACAGCGCAGCAAGCATTAGAAGACGCGCAGGCCTACGTCTCTGATCGGAAGCAGTTTGGTCAAGCCATTGCTGATTTTCAAAATACTCAGTTTAAGCTTGCCGATATGGTTACCGAGCTGGTTGCCGCACGGCAAATGATTCGTCTGGCTGCTAGCAAGCTCGATGCCGGAGATTCCCAGGCCTCCACCTACTGCGCGATGGCCAAGCGCTTTGCCACTGATGTGGGGTTTAAGGTCTGCAATGATGCACTGCAGCTCTTTGGTGGTTATGGCTACATTCGTGAATATCCGGTGGAGCGCTATGTTCGCGACACTCGGGTACACCAGATTTTGGAAGGGACCAACGAGGTGATGCGCGTCATCGTGGGTCGTAAACTTATGATGGACGGCGCGCTGGAGGTTATAAAGTGATTACGAGCCCCTCGGATAAAATAAAAGTAAGTGTTGACGGACACGTAGCGACTCTGACCATCGACAACCCTGCCGCTAACACCTGGGACACTGAGAGTCTCCCAGCTCTGGGCGCGATTGTTGAAGCGCTTAACGCGGATGACCAGATCTATGCACTGGTGCTCACTGGGGCTGGTGAAAAGTTTTTCTCTGCGGGTGCAGACCTGAAATTGTTTGCCGATGGTGACCCCGAAACGGCGCGGGTTATGGGCGAAGCCTTCGGAGCGGCCTTTGAGGCGCTATCAGATTTCCGCGGTGTCTCGGTTGCCGCTATTAACGGCTTTGCGATGGGAGGCGGCCTCGAGGTCGCGATGGCTTGTGACATTCGTGTGGTCGAGACCCAAGCCAAACTGGCTTTGCCCGAGGCTACCGTTGGCTTACTACCCTGTGCCGGCGGCACTCAGCGCCTCACCCAATTGGTGGGCCAAGGGTGGGCTAAACGCATGATTTTATGCGGTGAGCGAATCAGTGCCGACAAAGCGTTGGCTATTGGATTGGTAGAAGAAGTTGTTGCGACGGGCGAAGCCCTTGCGGTAGCAACCCGCTTGGCCACGAGTGCGGGTGCCCAAAGCCCTACCTCTGTCACTGCCTGCAAGCGACTTATTCATGCGGCTCGGGATATCACCATTGCTGGCGGGTTAGCTGCGGAGCGAACTGAATTTGTCGCATTGTTTAGCACCGAGGACCAAAGAGAGGGGGTGAATGCGTTTTTAGAAAAGCGTAAGCCCGACTGGAAAAATCGTTAGGAAACTGGGTTATGTCAGGAACAGTCGATAGCAATTTATTAGGTGATGGCCCTTACCGTATTGGTCACCTCACCTTAAATGCGCCTCAGTCATTGAACTCTTTGACCCGTGACATGGTTGAGATCCTGTTGGACAGTTTACTGGCTTGGCGTGATGACGAGACCGTCGCAGCAGTCTTCATAGACGGCATTGGTGACAAAGCTTTCTGTGCGGGTGGTGATGTTCAAGCGCTTCGGGATTCTTGCTTGGCAATGCCCGGGGGCCCTTGCGAATACGCTGAAAATTTCTTCGCCCGAGAATACCGGATGAACTACATCCTTCACACTTACCCTAAGCCTGTGATTTGCTGGGGGCATGGTGTGGTCATGGGTGGAGGGCTCGGTATTCTTGCGGGCTGCAGCCACCGAGTGGTGAGCGAGCGTACTCGAATTGGCATGCCCGAGGTCACAATAGCTCTGTTTCCTGATGTGGGTGGCAGCTGGTTTCTCAATAAAATGCCCGGCCATTTGGGGCGCTTTCTGGCGTTAACGGCGGCCAATATCAATGCCGCTGACGCCTTGTTCAGCGGCCTTGGCAATTACTTTCTTGAACATGGCCAACGTGAACAGCTAATCGCTGCACTGGTTTCTAGCGATTGGTCTGCAGGCGACCCTGCTACCACTGTGGCCGCGGCGCTTAACGGTATTGCTCCAGAGCTAGCCATGCCCAAGGCGCAGGTTGAGCCTTTAATGGATGAGATCAATGCCTGGGTATCTGGTGATGACCTTGCAGAAATTGTTGATCGTATTTCCCTATGGCAGGGCGATGATCCCTGGTTAATGCGAGCCCGTGACGGCTTGATAAATGGTTCAAAACTCGCTGCTGCTTGGATATTTAGACAGCTTAATGAAACGCGCGAAGCCAACCTCGAAGCGGTGTTTAGTTCAGAGCTACGATTGGCGGCCCATATTATGCGGCATCCGGAATTCAGCGAAGGCGTTCGTGCGCTGCTAATTGATAAAGACAGGAACCCCCAATGGTCTTACGACACAGTGGGATCAGTGCCTGATAACGTTCTGGATGGTTTTTTCGTCGATGCTCCGGGCGCGCCCCACCTTGAATTGTCCTAACTCAAACCACAGGAAACTCCGATGACAAACATCGCCTTCATTGGTCTTGGCAATATGGGTGGACCCATGGCCAAGAATCTTTTAGCAGCCGGTCACACACTGCACATTTTTGATTTGTCTGAGGTTGCTCTGAACGATGTGGCGTCGGCCGGCGCCACGATTGCCGGTTCTGCCGTAGAAGCCTGTAAAACCGCCGAGGTGGTGATAACTATGCTGCCAGCAGGTAAGCATGTGCGGCAAGTTTACATTGGGGACAACGGTCTTCTCGATCACCTATCTCCAGGTACGCTATGTTTAGATGCCAGCACGATTGATAGTGATACCGCCCGCGATGTGGGCCTCGCGGTTGCGCAGCAAGGTATTGAGTTTATGGACACGCCGGTTTCCGGTGGAGTTGCTGCAGCACAAGCAGGCACTTTGGCGTTTATGTGTGGTGGTACATCTGACGCTTTTGATCGAGCGAAGGTAATCCTTGAAGCCATGGGTAATGGTGAGAAGATATTTCATGCGGGACCCGCTGGTGCGGGCCAAGTGGCTAAGGCGGCAAATAACATGCTGTTGGCGGTGCACATGATTGGTACCTGCGAGGCATTGGCGATGGGCGCTAAGGCCGGTCTTGAGCCCGGGGTTTTGTCAGAAATCATGAAGGCAAGTTCGGGTAACAACTGGTCGCTACAAGTCTATAATCCGTGGCCAGATGTAATGCCCGGAGCGCCCGCTGGCAACGCCTATCAGCCCGGGTTTATGGTGGATCTCATGGTGAAAGATCTTGGCTTAGCCAAGGAGGTCGCTGATGGAACAGGTGTCGATAATAAGCTAGGGCGTCTGGCGCTAGAAATGTATCAAGCCCACCAGTCTGGCGGTAACGGCAGTTTAGACTTTTCTTCTATCCTGAATAGCGTGCTTGAATCGTCGAACTAATGAATAACTGGTCTGCGGGTTGGGCGTGGCGCTGATGCTAAGGGTTGCACAAGGCGCAAACCGATTGGGTCACAAGTTGCTAGCGGACTTATAACCGCGCGATAACCCGATTAAGCCGCTGAGAAAATTAGTCTCTCCCGGGTTCTTTATTTTCCACGCTGTGCTGTAACTCTCGTAGCCAAAGCGGCTGCTTTTCGGCGAGTTGCCTGTCAATCCATTGGGCGAATTCCAAGGTGAGGTGATGCTCATCCATCGACATTGGGTGGCCCGAAGGCGTTTCGGTGGGACAGGAGGCAGGTATCTGTTCGTTGCAAAGCAGGTCTAATTTGTTCAGCTTAGAATTACTTACGGCATCAGCTCCCTTCGACAGGGGTCCGTATTTCTCAATAGCAGAGGAAATTAAACGAACCCCACGCATCCGGTTGTAATATAAAAAGCGCAGCTATCGTTGTGGCGCCTAGGATTGCCAATACAGCCGCGAGCACTGCCATGGCTCGCAAACCATCAATATCTGGGAGATAAGTGAGGCGGCGCTCAGTTTTTGACATGGGAACCGTGCTCAGATGATCGATTCGTTACTTTGTGGCATTGGAGCTGCATCAGTCACCTTAACGTCCATCATTGTGGCAACCCCATCTAATGCCTTAACGATCTGATTCTGCTGCTCCGAGGGCAACCTGTTGAAGCGGTCAACAAACTGGTCTTGCAGAGGCCGCGGCGCTTTGACGCAAATCGCCGCTCCCGCATCTGTTAAGGTCACTATGACGCGACGACGATCAGTGACGCTGCGGCACCGCGATACCAAACCATTTTTTTCCAGTCGATTTAAAATAGTAGTCACTGTCGCCAGACTGAGGCTTGCGGCATGCGCAATCGCTGACACCGTGGGATCGCGCAGCACATTTACGGCTTGGATAATGATTAGCTGCGATGTTGTGAGTCCTGATTGCTTCTCGAGTTTACGCGAATGCAGATACGTGGCTCGAATAATTCGCCGTAAGGAGGTTAAGACCTGATTTTCCAAGTCAGACATGATCTTGGCTCTGTTTTGAATCACCGAGGTATAAATTACCCAGTGTGGTTTTTAATGGCCCTAGCCAAGGCTCATAGTGCTTCCACTGCTCAAGCGCAGTAGAGTAAACCGGCTGCCGGACCTGCTCTGAGGACGGGGTACGGACATTGCGTTCGGTTTTATGAAACTCCAAGCAACTTGCTTCAAAGGGCACGCCACAATAATCGAGCATGCGGCGGACTTGTGTCTCTAAGTCGGCCACAACGTCTTCATGCTGAACTCGCAGCACGTGACCCGGTAACACCGTATCCCAATGCGTCATGAGTCGCACATAATCGCGGTAGTAATGGGCGATGTCTTCAAGGTCGTAGCTGAACATTTGTCCCTCTGCGAACAGCTGTTTAAAGCCACTAAAACAGCACGCCATAGGGTCTCTGCGGGCATCAATAATTTTAGCGTTGGGTAGCATCAGACGAATAAGGCCAATGTGCCGAAAGTTGTTAGGCATTTTATCAATGAAGAATGGCGCATCTTGACGGTGAATTCGGGTGTCACGAATATACTCTTCACCAAACTCGCGCAGCTGCTCTCCAGTGAGGTCCGAAAGATTGAAGGGGTAAGTTTGGGCGCCCTCACGTTGTCCCATACGTCGCAACTTTCCGCTTATTGACAGTACATTGGGAAGTTCTAAGGTGCCATCAATTTGGCTGTGCGATGACAGGATTTGCTCCAACAAGGTTGAACCTGCTCGCGGAAGGCCGACAACAAAGATGGGATCGGCGTCCAAACAACCACTAGAGTTGGCAAATAGGTCTTGGCTACAGGCTTCAATCTGGGCATCACACTCTTGGGTAGTACCTTCGGATCGATATTGAAGCTGAGCATGCTTGAGCTCATTGCCCTTGTTGTAATGTTGAAACGACAAGTCGAACTGCTCTTTGTCTTCAAAAGCCTTGCCCGGCGCAAACTGCAGGAACACGCGGTCTTGCCCTGCCAGCTGGGGATGTTGGTCCAGCTCAAGCATGGTAGTCAGCTCGCTTTCATCAAAGCGATAGGTCTTTAAGTTAGCTAATGAATACCAAGCCTCACAGTGCAAGGGTTGGGCTGTAATAGCCTCGCGATAGGACGCGATAGCTGCGTCAGCTTGGCCGCCCGTTTTTAGGGCGTGTCCCTTTGAGACATGTGTTACCGGATCTTTGGGTAGCTTTTCAAGAATTTGATCAAATAACGTCAATGCAGTTTGGTAGTCGCCTAACTGCATACATTGAATGGCGTAAAGTGATTGCAGCATGGGGCTGCCGGGGTTGCTCGCCATGAGCTCCCGGGCTTCATCTGTTGCTTGCTGGTAGCGCTGTCGTTTGCTCAGCGCCTGAATGTAATCGATGCGCGCCTGATGGTGGGTGGGTTCAAATGCGACGGCGCTCTCGAGTAAAAACTCGGCATCTTCAAGTACCCCATGACGGATCGCAATGTCTGCGAGTAGTCGCATACCTTCGATATTTTGAGGGTTTTTTTGCAAAAAGCTGCGACACAGTCGTTCTGCCTTGAGTAAACGTCCTTCATGGAGTAAATCAAGGCTGGCTAGCAACGTCGGCGGGAGCCCTTCAAGCCACTGAAGGCGTTCTTGGATTTGCATCAGTCGTTCGGGGGACCGCGCACGGTCTAACAATTTGTATTGCCCTAACCAGCTGGCCTTGAGCGCCGGATTCATATGGCATGCTGTGGCATAGGCACTCACTGCCTCAGGATTTCGTAAGGAGTCACGGTATAAATGCCCCAATTCTTGAAAGGCCCTGCCATAGTTGGGAAAGCGCTCAATCAAGGAAAGCAGCGTTTTTTCGGCGCCTGTTTTTTCTCTGAGGTGCCTGAGGCACACAGCCCGCATGTAGAGCCCCATCTGAGATTGACGGTCGTCTTCCTGCAGCTGGTCTAGAGCTGTCAAGGCATTGGGTATTTGCCCGGCCTGCATGAGGGATTGAACTTGATCTAACCCATCTAGGTCTTTAGTCGTTGCGTCAGTCATTCTGCTTCACAAACAGGTGGTACAAATAAAAAGTGCTCCCGTAGGAGCACTTATAAACGAACTATCTAAGTCGGTTCAAACTCAGAAATCCATTGATACCCGGATACCCGCCGTTGTTGGGGGTGCCAAGGCAAGACGCTCTCGGTCATTCACGTAGTTAGCGCCAGTGATCACCTGCTCGTCGGTCAGATTGTCAACAAACGCCTCGACCATCCATCGATCTGCTGTGATACCCGCGGTCAGATTAACCTTGGTCCAGCTGGGAATCTCCATGCTATTGATAGAGATAATGTCGCTGTAGGAGGAATCTGAGAAGGCCACTGAAGGCATGAAGTGCCCAACCCAGCCATCACCGATGTTCCACTCATAGCGCGCCCAAAGGTTACCCTGGTAGTTCGGCGCATAAGCAAGCTCCGAGCCTACGATGACGTCTGTAGAGGTCGTGTTGTTGGATGTAACTTCGGTATCTAGCAAGGAGAACGCACCACCAATCGTGAGATTGTCGGAAGCTAGCCAGGTGATATCGCCCTCAACCCCTTTAACGTCAGCATCGGCTGCGTTGTCAGAGAAGAACAGGTTCACAATGCTGGTATCGAAGATGGTGGTTTGTAGGTCGGTAATATCAACCAGGAACAATGCACCGTTAAAACGCAGAGTGCCATCCATCATGTCCAGCTTCCAGCCAACCTCCAGGTTGGTGAGTTCGTCAGAGGCTACGTCAAAAGGAACGGTGTAACCCGTATCCTTCTGTACGGCACCGCCGGGTCGGTTGAGGACACCCGTACGGAAACCCTCTGACCACGTGACGTAGTACATGCTGTCATCGTTAGGTGCCCAGGCAAGGGTAACCTTACCAATAACGCCGTCGTCTTCAGCTACGTCCGGAGCATAGATGCTGTTCACGATGCGCTGGTAGTTGGGATCGGAAGGATCAGGTAGGTTGTTGGGTGTATAAACTGGGCTCGCCTCGTAGGGGAAAAAGCCTGAATACGTCCAACGAATTGACTGATCGCCGTCATACAGATCATTAATGTTGGTGCCGAACTTGTTGTAGTCGGAACCGCTCATGTTGTAGAAGGAAGAGTTGGCGCTACCGGCCAGATCTACTTCGTAATCGTAGTAGCGTAAACCACCGGTGACCGTCAGGCTGTCGGAGAGGTCGTAGCTAACCTCACCAAAGAAGCCCATTTGCTCATCGGTACGCAAGATATCGTTACGGAAGATAGTATCCGCAGGATAGGGCCCTTCGCCGGGTCGGTAGCCGCCCTGACCGTCATAGGGGTAGTTAGAGTTCGGTGCAAAGCCAAAGCCATTACCGGAACCGGCACCCCAAGCATCGACCAGCTGGTTGCTGGGATACGAGAAATCGACCTGCTCGGTCAGTTCCATGTCACTGTAGAACGCACCTGCTGTTACCCGAACCCGTGCACTTTGATCGGTGCTGAATCGAAGTTCATGAGTTTGGAATTCACTGTCAACCTTGTTAGTCGTGTACAGGTTGGGTGAATAGCAGTTGCCCGTTGGCACGCCGCCGGGAGCAAAGCTGGTGTAGGACACGTAGTAGTCACAGATGTAATAAGGGATGTACTGACCAATAAAGAGATAGTCTGAGTAATCTACGCGTTGGTCGGTTTCACGCTCGGTAAACGCACCGGTGTAAATCACATCAAGCGCACCCAAACGACCTTCAACGGTCCAGTTTAGGCTGGTGTACTCGTCTTTGATATTTTCCGCTTCAAAACGCTGGATCTTGTAGTCATCACCTAGGTTTGGATCGGCATAGAATGTGCCATCACTGTCGATTTCCTGGACCATAGCGCCAACGCGTACACTCCAATCATCGTTAACGTTCCACAGCGCACTGATGCGTCCACCGGTGTAGCGGGTGTCGTTGAAGTCATCTTCTACTAGCGCTGAGTTATCGGCGTCAATAAAGTTAACGTTGCTGAGATCGGCGCCTGCCTGAAATCCGCCGCGGAAGCCGACTTCTGTACCGTTAGAACGCTTGGTACTGCCTGGACGGAATCGCGCACTTTCGCTTACAGAGCGAGTGCCCGCGACATTGTCGATGTAGCCGCCTTTTTGATCGGCGTAAATAGATGCGCGAATAGCAAAGTTATCGGTGATGGGCACGTTGATGGTGCCATTCACGTTGTAGTTCATCTCGCCGTCTTTCATCCAAGATGTGCCGGCCTTGATGTTGCCTGAGAATTCGGTGGTATCAGGCTTATTGGTAATCAGTCGTACCACACCCGCCTGTGAGCTTGCTCCAAACAGCGTGCCCTGGGGGCCTGCTAAGACTTCTACACGATTCATATCGACAATGTAGACGTCAAGGTTTCGTCCGGGCTGGCTCAAAGGTTGCTCGTCGAGGTACATAGCGACGTTGGGGCTGAGGCCTGCTACGCCCGATGTAGTCAGGTTAGGCGTAGTAGAAGCCACACCACGAATATACATGGTTGACTGGCCTGGGCCTGCGCCACCCGCAGTCACATTGGGTAATTCAATTAGGTAGTCAGAGAAATTGGTAATACCGCGTTGATTCAGCGATTCCTCGGTCAGTGCAGATACAGCTACTGCAACATCTTGCAGGCTGGCTTCCTGTTTGGTTGCGGTAACGACTACTTCTTCAAGCTGTGCTTGGGCAGTAGTTGCAGCCAGCATTGGCATTAGCGCCGCGCCGACGGCCGTTGCCAGTTGGCGACGTTGGAGATTGATTGGATTCCTCATGAGCGGTCCTCTTGATGTTGTAGGGAGATCAAGTCTTCTTTTGTGGTCTTACTATTTTTGTCATTTGATTTTAACCCAAAGTAATTTAGAGATGCATCCCCTTATTTTGGGGTAAAAATTGCCTAAAAATGGGTCAATCGAGCAGGTGTCACTAAGTGCCTAGCTCTGGCGAGGAGCTGAACTTTGGTGACATATAAGCTGCGGTAATGCCGCGGGAGGGGGCGCTTGTGTGGTTAGACCTTCAAAAGTTACCGTGATATTGCCCAAATAATGCGTTCACCTCGCTGTGAGGAGCTGCACTCTCTGTATTTGGGTTCTTAACTGTGAGGGTCCCCCCCTTTGAGGCCCGTCTGCCCATAAAAAGAGTGAAATGGCTACATTACGTCGTCTAAGCCAGACAACTCTAGCCCCGAGAGTTTATCGTCTGCCAAACTACGCAGTGCAGTGGCTCGTCGCGGCTGGTGCACCCGGAATAGGGTGAGTAGGTGAGTTGTAACTTGCCCATTTGCTCTGGGGACCGCTGCAGCCGGCGCATGGTGCTTCAACTTTAAGCCGAAAGGTCTCTGTTGAAGCTGCTTCGCACGTATACTGCGCAAAACTGATAATAAGAGATGTTGTATGTCCGATTCAGAAAATCGCCGATTTACCGTTGATCCGGCTGTATTTTACCCCGCTTTGATCCTGTTATTCGGCGCCGTATTTCTGGTGCTTTCTCTGCCAGGTGAGGGTGCCGACCTTTTTTCTGGCTTTCAATCGGCGATTGTAGCGACAGCCAGTTGGTTCTATGTCTTGGTCATTGCCTTGATCGGGGTCATGGTGATTGTCTTGGCCGCATCGCGCTATGGCGACATCAAGCTGGGCCCCGATCACTCTGAGCCCGAGTATGGATTCCTCTCGTGGTTTTCTATGCTTTTCGCTGCAGGAATCGGCATTGGCCTCATGTTTTACGGCATTGCTGAGCCTGTGATGCACTATCTTGCGCCACCGATAGGAGAAGGAGGCACGACCGCTGCTGCGGCTGAAGCGATTCAGCTGGCCTATTTCCACTGGGGTTTTAATGCCTGGGCTACCTACGCAGCCGTTGCTATGGTGTTGGCTTATTTCGCCTATCGCCATGATCTTCCCCTCACGCTGCGTTCCGCGTTCTATCCACTCATTGGCGAGCGAATCTATGGGCCCATGGGCGCAGCTGTCGATGTATTTGCCGTCATTTGCACGACCTATGGTATTTCGGTCAGTCTTGGCTTGGGGGTTTTGCAGATCAACACGGGATTCAATTATCTCTTTGATTTGCCCATTAATGTTTGGGTTCAGGTGAGTCTCATTTTCGGCACCATGGCGTTGGCAACGGTGTCGGTCGTGATGGGCCTCGATGCTGGCATTAAGCGCCTCTCTGAAATCAATACAGTGTTGGCCGTTCTTTTGTTGGCGCTGATTTTAATAGCGGGTCCAACCTCCTTGTTGTTATCTGGCACGCTGCAAAATTTCGGGGGATATGTGGCGAGTCTTATTCCCAAAACTCTAGATTTATACGTTTATGCGCCCTCTGATTGGTTAGGCGGCTGGACCATTTTTTACTGGGGTTGGTGGATAAGCTGGACGCCTTTTGTCGGTGTTTTCGTTGCGAGAATTTCCCGGGGTCGCACGATTCGCGAGTTTCTTGTTGGTGTCACGGTGGTGCCTACCTTATTTATTTGTCTCTGGATGGGGGTGCTCGGAGGTAGTGCAATAGAGCTGATTTCTAATCAGGGCGTAACAGAGCTTGGTACCGCGGTTCAGGAAAATCAGGCGGTAGGGCTGTTTATGTTTCTCGAGTATTTGCCGGGTACCGAGCTGCTCAGCTTGATCTGTTTGGCGATGATTGTGATTTTCTTCGTTACATCAGCTGATAGTGGGGCGATGGTGCTCAACATGCTCAGCGCCCGAGGCAATGACAACACGCCGGTATTGCAACGCACCGTTTGGACACTCGTTATCGCGCTTATTGCCTCCATCTTGTTGGTGGGCGGTGGCTTACAAGCTTTACAGACGGCGACGATCGCCAGCGCGTTGCCCTTTTCCGTCGCTTTACTGGGGGCATTTTGGGGGTTTGGTAAAGCCCTGCTAGTTGACGGTGCTAAGCGCCAAGTTGTTCCAATACACCCGCCGGTCGAAGCTGGAGATCCAGAGTGGCGGCAGCGGTTGGCCAATTTGCTCGCCTACCCGGCGGATGCCAGCGTTCAAAGTTTTGAGCGCGATGTGGTTTTTCCAGCCATGCAAAGCTTTGCCGAGGAGTTAAATGGACACGGAATTCGCACCCAAATTGGTGATCATATTGCTGAGGAGGGTATTTTGCGCCTTGAGGTTGCCCATGGCGAAGAGATCGATTTTGTTTATCAGGTAAATTTGCGGGGTCACCCATTACCTGACCAGTCGTTGTCAGGTAAATCCCTGGAAGACATGAAGCAGGATCAGATTTTTTACCGAGCTGAGGTCCACTTAATTGAGGGCGGCCAAGACTACGACATTATGGGCTGGTCTCAAGAGCAGGTGGTGTTAGATATGCTCAACCAATACGAAACACATTTGCAGTTCCTTCACACCGTACGCTGACAAAGGCGCTGCTTAGCGAACGATCTCAATTTCCGTAATGGGCGCTTTCACGCGGTTTGGATTGAGGGCGAGCATCGTTGGTATCTGTCTTTGCAGTTCGGCTTGCCGATTTTCCGGTTCCGGATGTGTGCTGAGGAACTCGGGGGGCCGCTCTTCGCTCAAGCTGCCCATTTTTTGCCAAAGTGTCACTGCCGCTTCGGGGTCGTAGCCGGCACGCGTGGCCAGCTCCATGCCAATAGTATCTGCTTCGGTCTCGGCGACTCGTGAGTTGGGCAACTCTAGGGCTAGGTTGGCCAATAGTGCTGCTCCTGCCATGGCGGCGGCACTGTTATCTGCCGCGACGCCCACAGCGACAACGCCTATTGTGGTTGCCATGGCTCGAGACATGCGCTCGGCGGTGTGGTTCGCTAAAGCGTGGGAAATTTCGTGCCCCATAATTTGAGCGAGCTCGTCGTCGGTGAGCTCCAGCTGATCGATTAAACCGGTGTACAGCGCCATGCGCCCACCTGCCATGCACCAGGCATTGACTGTTTCAGGGTCGTCTATGATCGCAACGCTCCACTGCCAATCCTGACTATTTGGAAAGTCTTCCTCGGCGATGGTGACCAGGCGGCCGGTGATACGCCCGACGCGTCCCATAAGATTAGGGTCTGTCGCCAACTTGCCTTCCTCGTCTAAGGCGCCCACCGTGCTCAGATAGGCTGTCTCCGATTCGAGGATTGCGGCCTCCGGTGATATCAGTAAAAACTGATTTCGTCCTGTCGGGCTACTCGCACAGCCGACCAGTAACAGCGCCATAATAGTAAAAGTCGGCAGTTTTAAAGTCGTGCTTGTCATCATAAGTGACTTCCCTGGAGCTTGAGGTTGGTGTTTGGAATCGCTTAAGGCACTTGGTGTACGAGGTTTATAAAATGTATACGACTAAGTGGTTGGAGTGTATTTTTATAGCCTTTTTTCAACCGGGCTCAGACTCAGCTGCGGCTCGAGTCCGAAGTAAGCCGCGGTAGACGCCGCGAGCGTTAGACGCCCCCGTAACGACTTTGAAAACGTCAGAGGATATGGGCATGTCAACACCGTGCTCCGCTGCTAACTCCATCACGGTGGGGGCACTCTTTACCCCTTCAGCCACCATATGCATGCTGGCAATAATATCTTCAATCGAGCGCCCCTTGGCGAGCTCAATACCCACATGGCGGTTTCGGCTTTGAGGGCTTGTGCAGGTCGCGATCATATCGCCCATACCCGCAAGGCCCGAGAAGGTCTCCGCCCGCCCCCCGAGTGCGGTACCCAGTCGTGTCATTTCTGCCAGGCCGCGTGTGATTAACGCTGCACGGGTATTATCACCCGCGCCAAGGCCATCACCCATGCCCACGGCAATTGCGATGATATTTTTGAATACCCCGCCTAATTCGCAGCCTATGTGGTCTGGGTTTGTATAGACCCGAAAAAGCCCGACATTTAACACCGGTTGCAGCCAATGTTGGGGGCTGGGGTCATCGAGCGCGAGTACACCTGCAGCGGCCTGACCGGCGACGATCTCTCTGGCTAGATTGGGTCCTGTCAGTACGCCTATGGGTCGCCCCGGAGCGACTTCTCTGCAGATCTCGGTCATGCGCAAGCGAGAACCGCGCTCTAAACCTTTAGTTAAGCTAATCAGGGGCGCGCCGTCGGGTAAATCTGGAGCGATGTCGGTGAGTACAGATCGAAAGTTATTAGAAGGTAT
Source organism: marine gamma proteobacterium HTCC2080 (assembly GCA_000169115.1). Taxonomy (GTDB): domain Bacteria; phylum Pseudomonadota; class Gammaproteobacteria; order Pseudomonadales; family Halieaceae; genus Luminiphilus. The sequence continues at coordinate 25,121 of AAVV01000003.1, read as the reverse complement.
GCCCATGACCACAGCGTCTGCACCAGCAATCGCCTCAGCCGGGTCGAGAGTCGCTTGTAATTTCGGATTCAGAGGGGCGTCGCCAAGGTAGCGGCTGTTTTTATGGTTGCCATTAATATCATCAACGGTGGCGGCATCTCTCGCCCAAAGCATGATGTCGGCATTGCGTGACACCAGTGAGGCTACCGTAGTGCCCCAACTGCCTCCACCCATTACTGCTATTTTATAAGCCACTGCGCGCTCCATCTCGAATGGTCGGTCTTCCTCGACTTGCAATGGCCGAGGCACGGCTAATTTCAACGCGATAAATCAGTCTGTCTAGGGCTTCTGCCTGCTGTTGTCGAGCTTCAATCCAGTCTGGGCGGGAATGGTCTGTCAGCCTGCGGGAGGCCAAGGTATCCCAAGCATTTTTAAACAGTAATTTAAGGTTTGAGGCTTCGCTGGAGACCCTGCGTTGCAGCAATGCTTGCTTCCCGTAGTTCATACATCGATCGACAAAATCCGACTCATCGATGGTTTCATTTGCTTCAAGGTTTGCGAGCAGGTCGGCGGCAATGCTGTAGGACTCGACGTACATTTGCAGGGTCATATGGGCGACGTGGGGCGTCATCATCGCTAGCAGTCGCCGTGCGCCTTTAACGCCAGTAGCGAGCTCTTGCCGCCAGTTGTCATCGATGCGATCTAATTCAGCTGCAATTTCGGCTTGAAATATCTCCGTAGGGGGATAGAAAAACTCAAATTTATAGAGGTCTCTCAGCTCTAGGACTTCTGCCCAAAATAAGGCCTCTACCTGCTGATTGGATTCAAATTCGCCGTATTCAGCAACGGCAATTAAAGCCAGTTCGATAATGGCTTTATTAATGAAAAAGTGGACGATGGTATTTCTATAGTAGCTGGCTACGCCCACATTGGCCGGTTCAATGCCATATACCGTAGTGGGGCCTCCAGTAAATCGGGTGATGATGCCTTCCCCGATCATGAGATCTAAAAGCTTTCCCATGCCTTCTTGCTGTTGGCGATCAAAGTCGGGTGACATGCGCAAGGCACTGCTTCTCGCCCATGTCACAATATCAGCGACAGTCTCAGCGACTTCGGTTTCAGTTTGAGCCCGGGGATAGACCCCTAACAGGGCCATAGAAATTACCGCGGGGTAGGTTATGGGCGTAACGCGATTGGCTTCTACAGCCACCTGAAAAGCAATTTTTGATAGCGCCAGTCGATCATCGGGGCTAGGTGGTTCCGGCAGAACAACGGGCTCACCAAAGTCGACGTAAATTTTGCCCATGGGTCGAGCCAAGCTACGGATGTAACCTACCAGCCAGCCTAGAGACTCAGGGGCTTTGGGCACTCCCGCTTGCTCCCGGGCATACTCCTCGGCATCTCGAATAAGGTCATAAGAGACCGTCACAGGAATAATATGCACGTCCTTAGATCCCGCGCTGTGGCAGCCTTCGATGACATACTTTAAGACGCCGTATTTGGGTGGCATCAATTTGCCTAGGCGTGAGCGTGTTCCTTCAAAGGACCATGTCAGCGGAAAGCGCTTTTCCATGAGATAGCCAATGTACTGCCGAAGTGCCGCCTTATAAACTGGGTTGTCGGCGAAGCTGCGCTTGATAAAGATGCCGCCCGCCCTGCGGCCCAGAAACCCCAGTAGCGGGATGTTGAGGTTAGCGCCAGCAAAAAAATGTGGGATAGGAAAATTGTTGTCAAAGAGGAGCTTGGGTACCACAAAGCCGTCGATATAGGTTTTATGGGTCCACAGCAGTGCTGAAGGGTGGTCGCGAACGATACTCCTCACACGTTCCAGATCTTGAGGGTTGTAGTTCAGCGCCTTCTCATAGCCTAAACCTAGGCAAAAATTGCAGAACTTGATCCACACATCAAGCCAGAAGCTGGTCGGTATAGAGATCATCTCTTTGAAATACTCATTGAGCTCTTCTGTGATCTCGCCTATTGGCTCGCCGCGCTCGGTGGCAATCGTTGACAGCTGATCTTTGAGTATTTGGTTGCTGCGCAGCGACTGCGCAATATAGCGAGGAACCTTGTAGCGACCTCCCTGTAATTTACGCTCTGTTGCGTCGAGGACAATGGCAGCTTGTCGAGCAATAAAAATTGCAAAGGCTTCGCGGTTGGACGTGGCAGCTATGGCATATTTTCCTGTAAAGCGTCCAGCCATTGTTTCCGTACCATCGGGTGAACCCTTTATCAGGTGCACGCGCTCTGGATGGCGAAAGAGGGTATACCGGGTCCGCAGAAATCCGGGTCTCCGTTCGGGTCCTTGAATTAAATCTCGTAGGCGCGGTCCTGCGGCGACGGCGCCGGCACTGGGTGTCCAGGCAACCCGCAAAGGTGCAACGAGTATGTCGACACCTTCCGACAGAGCGTTTAATAGGGGCGTTACTTCCAGGGGTTTTCTGTCGTCTCCCAGTGAAAGCTGAATAATTTGTGCCTCAGCACCTGCCGGTTTATGGGCGCTAATCCAGTCGGTCAAGAGCTGCCCTTCAATGCCTGATGTGGTGTCCAGAAGAAAAATAATGGGCCGTGGATCATCCGGCCATGGCGAGGTCTGTTTAATGATTTCGGAGTAGGCTGTAGCCATCACCAAAAATTACCTTGTTGACGCCAGCTTGGGTTTCACCGACGCCCCACGGAGTTTGCTATTGCTGCGTGAGCTCTTGCTCATGGCCTTTTTTGCGCCCACTGCTTTAGCTGGCGCCCTACTTTTAGCGTTAGTTTTGGCCTTGGCCGTAGATTTAGGTTTGGCAGCCGGTGTCGATGCCTTCGCTACTTTGGCTTTGGTTTTGGCTTTGGTCGTGGCTTTGCCTGCTACCTGTCGACCTTTTGAAGCCACTTTAGGATTCGCTGCAGATTTAGGTTTGGCAGCCGGTGTCGATGCCTTGGCCGTAACGGCCTTGGTTTTGGGCTTGGTTGTCGCTTTGCCCGCTACCTGCCCACCCTTCGAGGCCACTTTACGAGTTGTGCCGCTCGTCTTTGAGCGTTTGCTGAGAGGCTTCTTCTTGGCTGCAGCCTTTGTTTTCAACGATTTTTTGGCCGCTTTGCCCGCTTTTTCAGGGCGCATATCGTCAGGCAGCGCCTGTTGCTCTTTCAGCGTCTGCGCCACGGTCTGTTCGGGTTGTCCCAAGGCCTGCAGGAACATATTGCGAACTAGGGTCACCTGTTCGTCCATTTTTTCTAGGGACCAGCCGGTGGTATCCACCGGGGGAAGCACGTCCACCCGAACGGTTCCCGGCTTGAACACAAAATCGCCTTTTGGGGCAATATCCCCGGCGTTATGAATCACAACCGGCACAATGGGTACTCCCACTTGCATGGCCATGTGGAAGCCACCTTTCTTGAACGGCGCCAACTTACGCGTTGGGGCTCGGGTACCTTCTGGGGCAATCACAAGTGATTGCCCCTCTTCTCTCATAGCGGTCGCGAGGGGTGCCATCGATTCAATTGCTTTACTGCGGTCAGAGCGATCAATAAAGACAACTCCCGCAGCCCCCATTGCCTGACCGATAAGAGGCATTCGTTGTATTTCTTTTTTCCCCACGGCAACTACATCGCGACGAACGAGGCGGGCCATTACGGCGACGTCCGCTTTGCTTTGATGATTGAACATGAACACAGCGGGGCGTTGTGCCCATAAATGTTCTTCCCCCGTGACCTCTAGGTCGAGCCCTATCAGTGCACTGCAAGTATCTGCAAATAACGAGATAGAAAAATTTAGGGAGTCCCTTTTAGATCCTGTAAGCGCATAGAGGGGCAGTGCTGCCGCGACGCTACCGACGAGTGATCCTGTTGCTGCAACAGACCGCAAAAATCGATTGACGGAGATGCGCCCTCGACTGTCAAAGGTTGTTGTAGGCCAATTATTTTCTTTGGTGATCTGTCTGAGCCGTTTTCTGGGGTTCAAGGTGACCGGTCGCCCCACGTATTCAAGCAATTGAATGTCGTCGACGCTGTCGGAGTAAAAAAAGCTTTGGCTTAAGTCAGCCCCGGTATCCCTTGCTAAGGTCTGAGCGGCATCAACTTTTCCCTCGCCAAAGCAGGTCGGCTTGACGACTGCCCCAGTAAAACTACCGTTTGCGACTTCCAATCCTGTACAAAACACGCGATCAATATTGAGATCTCTTGCGGCAGGCATTACTTGGTAGGGTGTCGCTGAGCTGATAATCGCAACAGAGTGGCCCTTTGCTTGGTGAGCTGCAATCAGTTCCCGCGCCTCAGGATAAATAAGCCGGGCTATTTTTTTTCGGAATAAGCGTTCACTGTTTCGGGTGTATTCGTCTTCGTCGCGCCCAGCAAGATACTGTGCATGAACTGCCATGAGTGCAGAGAAGCCCATATTGCCTAAACCAAAGCCGGTCAGTGCACGGGTCAGTTCGTAAAGCTCATCCGGCTTTAGTTCCCCACGAGTCAACGCGTCTTGAAGAAATACAGTGGCGGAAAATCCGGCAATAATGGTGCCGTCGAAATCAAAAATTGCGGCTGTCTCAGGACCGGGTTTCGAGGCGTTGATATCGGCAATGAGTTTTGAAAAGTTCAAGGGTTGTCCTTAAATGGTTAGCGTCAAATGGCCAGCTTCGCCCCTTTAGGGCATCATTATCCACAACATACACGGCTAGCTCATTGGGGCAAAGTGCATAGTACTTGCTCGCTAGCGGTCATTTATCACAGTTGATTGCCAATCTGGACAAATTGCCGGTCAAGCTCATGGTGATAAGGAGAAACCTCAAGTTCATGAACGACGAAAAAGATAGACTTCCGGGAGATATTTTCTGGAGCACTTTTCTCGAAGAAGAGGGTTTACCCGCCAGCTATCGTGACACCGCTGAAGCTTGGTTTTCACCCCTAGTTCAGTCTATTTTGCGGCATTACAACGAACAAACATCGGCACTGGCGAGCTCCCCTCAAATTATCGGCATACATGGGTGTCAGGGGTCAGGGAAAAGCACTTTAGCGGCGCTTTTAGAAGCTTGGTTAAGGAATATCTCTGATTTGAATGTGTTGCGCTTATCCATAGACGATTTTTATCTGACTAAGCATCAGCGTCGATCTTTGGCAGAGGCTATTCACCCTTTATTTGCGACTCGCGGTGTGCCTGGTACTCACGATATAGCGTTGTTAGAAATGGTTTTGCGAGCAGTGATTGCGCGAAGCCCTGAAGAAATTTTCATCCCTGAGTTTGACAAGGCAAAGGACGATCGGGCGCCACTTGAGAAATCAGTGGTTGCCCGTGACATCGACGTGGTCGTACTCGAAGGTTGGTGTGTGGGTCTTCCTCCCGAGCCCCAATATCGGTTAGCGCATGTCACCAACCTTATGGAGTCGGAGCAGGATCCAAACGCTATTTGGCGTGGGGAGGTCAATAAAGCGCTGGCGCAGAGTTACAGCACAGTGTTCGAACTTCTAACATCACTCATTGTTCTGAAGGCTCCGCACTTTGAAACCGTGGTTGATTGGCGTTGGGAACAAGAGCAAAAGCTCAGCGGGCGGCAGAAGCGCCCCCTGGGACTCGACGACGCCTTGATGGATCGAGAAGGTGTTGAGCGTTTCGTACAGTTTTTTCAGCGACTCACGGTCTGGGGTCTAGAGGTCCTGCCGGATCGTGCCGATCTTTGCTACCACTTAGACGCAAGTCGTCAGATTAAATCTTCGTCGGGGCCCTGGGCTAGCGGCTGAATTACTCCCTGCAATGTTCACCTACCCACTCGATGCAGCAAGGTAGGAAACTCTTACGCTGCTCCCGAGCACGGATGCTTGGTGCTCAGGGCAAAACCGTTTCACGAAATTTTTCAAAAGCCTGCCTAGATGACTCAAGCGGTTTCTCCGCCCTTGCTCGCGCCTTGGCGCAGGATTTTTTACTGACCGATAATCGATCGATGAAGCCCTTTCCAATCAGCGAGATACCACCGGTCATAACGGCAAGCCCGCCTTGCACAATGGTGCCCTCTGGATCTAGCGACATCTGAGGCCGGGCCAGGGTGCCAGCAACGCCAACAAAGGGATTGAAGGCGGTACTTGCGCTGATGCCTAGGCCTTTTTGTGGGACGGTATTGAAGGCCAAAAACAGCTTTTCATTGTGCAGATCGACTTGACCTTTACTAACAATAGCCAACTCATCTGAGATAACGGTAGCAAAGGGATCACCTTTTACTTTGCCATTAACAACTGCGGCAAAAGCTGCCACGCACTGCAATTTGGTCATCTCTTCTTTTTCCTTAACGACATTGAGAAGTGACACCAGTTCAACAAGGAAGTCGTTCGCAAAAAAACCTGAAAGCTCTCCCGGAATAACCCCCTCGTCCATGGTTACTTGCAGTGAGCCATTTAAGCTCTGCGCTAACTCTCGCAAAGTGTTGCCCGAGCCATATAGTTCACCCGAGAAATCTGCGGGTGGTAGTGCTGCTAAATCTTCAGCCGCGAGGGCAGAATTTGGCAATATGGGTCTGACCTCGTCACCCTCTATCGTCAGGCCAAAGTGTTGGTCACCGTCTCCGGGAATACCGAACCCCGACAATTCAATACGACCGCCCAATTCACTTTTTACGACGGCCTTATCAACGATAAAGTGCCCGTCAGTGATGTGACTGATCAGCTCGATATTGTTAAGCCGTCGCTCACGAAATATGAATCGATCGGCAGTGATATTGATGTCAGCATCAAAATGCTTCAGAAACGCTAAGTTAATTTCGGCGGGGGGTATTACTCTTTTATTGCGGGCAATTTTTTTCTTTTTTGGCTCGGCATTTTCCTTGCCTGACTTAGACTTTCTCCGGTTCTTTTTCTTGGGTTGCGTTGGTGCTGGTGCCGAAACTGCCGGGGACAGTGACTCCTCCTTAATAATTGTTGTCTCCGATGCATAGAGGGGCCGGAGATCTATCATGCTGCTGTGCAGTGCCAATTGAATGTTGGGGTGGGATGGATTGCTAATCCTTAATTGTCCGCTGAATTCAGAATCCAAGGATTTAACTGCTAACGTATCGGCGGTTAAGTGTGACTTGTCCCCATTGAATGAGGCGTCAATCTGCAACGGAATCTTTGGTAAGGAAAGGTTTGCCAGCCAACCTAATCGTTGCAAGTTTGGAAGATCTATCTGTATCTCCAGTCCGGTGCCAGAAAAGTTTTCGCCAAATTGAAGCTCTCCACGTGAAAAAATAGTCGCGCCCGCAGCTGTGTTTAATGTGAGCTCCCGAATTGATGCCTGAGACCCACTTTGAGACAGATTAACCTTCGCCGTCATAGTCAGCGGCTCAGTTAAAGCCGTGGTATTTTCTATGACCACCCAGTCATAAGCGTTCTCCACGGCGAACATAGCGTCTACGTCGACGGTGTCCTGCGAAAACTGAACATCGCCTTTAACGGCCAAGTCACCGATCTGAAGTTTTAAGTCTTTAACTTCCCAGCCTTTTGGGGTGACCGTAAATTTACTGGTAGCACTCAGTGATTTGTCGAGTTGGTCCTGTGGAATTTCGGGGGGCAGGTGTTTGGTCGGGAGTAGCTCTGTGAGTTTGCTTCCTTGCAGACTTAAGTCGCCGACCACTGATTTTTTCTTTGGTATCACTGTAATCGCTCCTTGAACCTGAATTTCTGACAGGGTCAAATCGAGATCTTGCAGATTCAGGGTGTCCTTAGACCAATCGGCATTGAAGCTGCCGGTGACTGTCTGGTTGGGGACTAAAGCGAGGGTATCGTCATTTTTCAGCCAGTGGCTCAGTGTTTTTCTAAGGTCGGTAACTGTCAGATTGTGAGCGGTGGTAAATTCGGTAGCAGGACCTTTGCGAGGAAAACTGGCCGAGAAGTTACTAGAAATGCCTTCCACAACGAGCTTTCCTGCGCTTAGTTCTATGTCATTGTTAGTGACCAGCAGGTCTGTGTTTAGTGACCATCGGTCACGGAAGCTGGGTTTTTGATGGGCTAGCATGAGCAAGGTCCCCAGATCATCGCCTCTAGCCGAGAGAGTCAACGAAGTACCGGTCAATTTGCGCTGGCCACGCAACCATCCGTCGGCCTTAAGTTCTCCGTACTCGGTAGTTATCAAGCTGCTCAGCTTGGTATTTTGCTTGTCGGTTTCCAGAGAGAGCTGTGCCGTAACGGCGCCTTTTACTTCCTCGGGCAGTTGGAACACATCTTGAAAAATCTCAATCGCAGGTACCGACGCCTGTGCCGATAAATTAGCCTGAATCGGAGTCTCTAGATTTGGAATGTCTAGCCCTGCTGCTATCTGCAGCCGCCCTATGTTGATACGAGACTCACTAACACTCAGCCGCTGCTGATCCCTCTTGACTTTACCCGTTGCGCTAAAGGGCACGTGGGGAAATTTCGGTGCACCCAGTAAATCTGCGAGACGACCTATGTCGGGTCCGCTTACCGCAACGGCCAATTCGACATCAGTTAAGGTTCGGAAATTATTGACGGTGCCACTGATAACCCCAGAAAAATCACCGACTAAGCCGTCTAGCCGAACAACTATTTTTTCTATTCCCGGTTGTACAGAAATGCTTAGGTCTAGGGCGCCCTGACTAAAAGGCGGCAGGTTGAGCAGCTCTGTGAAGTATTCGACGCTTGGCCCCTGCAGGGCGATTTCGACTTGGGGCGTATTCGGAGATCTGAGATCGCGCACTAGAGCTTTACCTTCGAGATGTACGTCGCCTAAATGCATATCGAGACCAACATTGATATCGGTCAGAGAGGTAAATGCATCAGCGGAGGAGGCGGTAACATCGGCCTGCAAGGGCGCCTTGTTGACGTCCCCGACAACAGATAATTTCGCTCCGCTAAGGTCTTGGTCCAGCGTGACGTCGACCCGCAGTGTTCTGGTCTCTTCTTGGTTATCTATCAGCGTGAGCTGTAAATCATCAATGTTGGCAGATTCTAAAAATACCGGTATGCCTTTTGCTGGTTTGCCTGACGTCAACGCGGTAGCTTGAGTTTTATTAAGTTTAAATTGCCAGTTGGAGTGGCCCTCCACTCCTTGAATGAGATGGAGTTTAGGTTGGGTAAACCTCAGAGATTTTATTTTCGGTTGGCTAAGAAACAGATCAGGAATCGAGGCATTGAGTTCAGCAGAGGCCAAGCTTAAAAATGCGGGTCCTTTGAAACCTTCTGGTTGAGCAATGACAACATTGGCCACTGTAATGTTGATTGACCGATCGATATCGATATCGATGTCAAGATCTGAAAAAGTGACGTTTCGCTGGAGCAGCTGACTAGTTTTAAGTGCGACAAAATCTCGAAAAAAATCACTGTCCTTAGTGATTAAAGTCACGACGACCAGGGCGCTGATTAACAGCGCTGTCGCTATAAAAAATTTATTAATCGATCGCACGTATATCCCGAGACATCTTTTCGGTCAGTTTGAGACTAGTCGCTACCTCAGGTGGCGTCGACCCCCTACAGCCATTGAATCAGGTTTTATTCAGAAATTTCATCCTCAGCAACCGGAATTTTTAAATGTAGATGCCGCTTAAAAAGTGGCAAATATTCATCGTGTCGGTGGCTGACAAAGATCAGCGTTGTGTGACGGCGATTTTCGAGTGTGATCAGTAAATCCAAAATTCTTGATCGGTTTAGCTCATCAAGGCCCTGAGTTGGCTCGTCTAAGACCAACAGTAGTGGTGACTTGACCAATGCACGGGCAATAAGAACCAGGCGTTGCTCGCCGTAACTCATTGTGTGGAAGGGCTCTGTGGCATGTTCGCGTAAGCCCGCTGCTTGCAGCCACTGCTTGGCAATCTTGACCTGAACTTCACTGACCTGCTCATACACGCCAATAGAATCAAAAAACCCCGAGCAAACCACTGTGAGTGCATCACAGCGCACCCGGTAAAACCGGTGAAGTTCACTGCTAACGATACCCATCTGCTGTTTTAACTCCCAGATAGACTCTCCATGACCACGCCTGTAGCCCAGCACTCGAACGTCATTGTTGTAGCTTTGTGGGTTATCTCCGGTGATTAAGCCCAGTAGGGTTGATTTACCCGCACCGTTTTCTCCGGTAATCAAGGTGTGTTCAAGAGGTGCCAGCTGCAGGGTCAAGTCGCGCAGAACAACCTTTTGGCCGTAACGAACCGATGCGTTGGCGATGTTAATAATGTGCTCGTGGGGAAAATCTGTGAGCTGCTTGGAATGTTCCGGCCAATCTGGCTGTTCCGTTGCAGCAAACAAGGCCCCCAATATATGCTCTTTTTTATCAGCCTCCTCGTGACCAAGGCATTGGAGCACGCCGTTTTTTACCGTCGCGAGAGCGCTGCACCACGGGGGTATATCGTCGCGGTTGCTCAACAAAAATACGACGGTGGTGCCCCTTTCCCAAACCGACTTTAACGCCGCGGATAGGTTGTCGCAGGCCATGTGGTCGAGACTATCGAACGGGTTGTCGAGAATAAGGACTTCGGCGCCTTGGAGTAGTGCCTGAGCAATGAGTAATTTACGGCTCTCCCCAGTACTGAGCTGGGTGTAAGGCTGATCTAATCGGTGGCGCAAATTCAATGCGTCTATTAAGGGATCATCGGTTTTATCGGGTGGTAAAAAATCTATCGCTTTGGTGGCTGTTTCGCTTTCAGGAAGCAAATCGGTGGCCGCTAGTTTTAGCTCCTGTTCAAAGATGCTCTGCTGCTGCTCAAAAGACACTAGGTTGATTGCCGTTACAGGTATCTCACGAATGATCGACCCTCGGCCATGGTCCTTGAGCTGTCCCAGCAGCAGTCGGTCAATAAATTGTTTCCCCGAGCCATTGGGCCCCACTACGCACCAGGCATCGCCTGAGCTGATCGTCCAGTTATCGACGCTCAGGTCGGGGGATGTAAAGGCTGTGATCCGAATCATGGTGCTGTGGATTCCAAGTTGGCGCGAATGATGAGCTCTGCGGATGTGTTGCGAGATAGTAACTCAGCCATAGGTTTTGGGTTGGGGGCGATGGTTATCGCAGCGCTGTATAGCCTCCATTGTTAGATATTTCATAGGTTTAAGGCCTATGGGGCTCATGCCATCTGGCCGATGTGGAATCTGGGTTTCGAACTCTAAGGTGGAGTTTGGTATTTGATGTCGCGGTTTAATGGCGTTTATAGCGAGAGTCTGCGCGCCACAATTCAACATTTTTTAGACTTAACGGGGAGGATTTGATGGCTTGGGTGGCCACAAAACTGCGAGAAATTAAACGCTCTATTGTTACCTCAGAGAAGACTATTGCGATGCAAGCCCATTCAGTGATCAAACTTTGGCAAGCCGTGAGCCCACCGTCAGCTCAAACCCTCATGCAAAACAAGGGGGTTTGCCTTCAGCCCTCGTCCAATGGTGATCAGTTTGCACTACTAAAATTAACGAGGGGGCAAGCTTTCTACGCGGCTAAAGCGGTCTGGGCTCGTTACTTCGGTCAGGCTGCGGTCGTTGAAATATTAATGTATCGAGCAGCATTAACACCGTTTGATGTTGAGACTGTGGCTTATGACGCCCACCTTGAGTATCGAATCCCTGCTCTTGATCTGCCAAGGCTCTCTTTGGGTCAGGTTAGATCTGCCCGAGTTATTGGCTCGGTAGGGGGGTCAACTCAGCTAAGTGGGTCTCGGGGTTTAACGGAGCAAACGTCCATTGCGCGTCTTGGTCGAGGTTTGGGAAGCACAGTTCAGGCTGAGCTCCTCCCGAACTTATGACGGCCACAGTGGTGGTTTTGTTTTGGCTGATCAGGCCCCGCGTCCCCGGTGTTAGCTGTAGTGGCATCCCGAGCAGCTGAAAGAGATTGCCATCACCTTGGTATTTTACGAGAGCTTCTCGTATGCACCACTGGCGATAAAACCACGCTTTACTCTCGGCTTCGGAACAGTTTGCGAAATGTGTTTGACCTTCAGGCCAAAAATAGCGGTGTACTACCTTGGCCACGGATTTAGGTCGGTGATGTTCTACGTCTATCCCAATAGATCCCACCGTGTTCATCGCGACAAGGATTGCTTTGTGGGAGTGGCTGATACTGCAGGCAATTGTATGACCGTCGGCGGTTAGTAATCTCGGAGCAGCGCCTGCAGTTGAGACAACCTCAGCAGCTACGCCTAAACGTTGCTGAGCCAATGTTTGAAGAAGCTTTCGCGTTACAACAAACTCGGTTTTTCGGGGTTCTCCCTTCATCAGCGCAATTCGCTGCTGATCGGCTGCCGAAAGCCCGCTGCGCCACTGTGCAATGGCACGGAGGGGAATGTTTTCGGTGCCCGGTAGAAATGCGAGGGTAATCATTATTGAGTATCCAACGGGGCAGTCAAATAGGGGTCAAACGTGTATTCTTCCTTGGCGTTCATCACCGCTAGGTTACCTTAATGTTTCGAACTGTATTTTTCATTGTAGTGGTAGGCATGATTTCGGCTTGTGCGAGTAAGCCGACTTACGAGCTTGACTACGATCGCGATTTTGATTTTTCAAACTTTAAAACCTACCGTTGGTATGACGATGTTGTTCACTCTCGTGAATCTCAATACCGAAAATTTAATTCATCAGATAAACGCATTCGCGAGGTGGTTAGCAAGGAGCTCGCTGTTCACAACCTGCGCGAAAGCAAAGACGAAGGTGCTGACTTTTGGATTAATTACACCGTCTCCAAGCAGCGTCAGCAGATTATCCACTCCACAGGGTATGACAAAGGTATGCACGGTGGTGTATCCGCGGGCAGTTATGGTAACTCGGTGATGGTTGGCTATAGCTCAGGGCCCTCTGTGCGCGAATATGACGAGGGTACAGCGATCCTAGACGTTATTGATGCAAGTACCCAAAAGATTGTTTGGCGCGGTATTGCTGAAGGGCGGTTAAAAGATCATCCGACAATGAGCGAGCGCTACAAGGCCACGACGGCAGTTGCCAGTGAGCTACTGGGTGATTTTCCTCCTGGTACCGCACAATGACGGGGGCACGACCGGGCAGCCGGGGGCTAATCGGTGACTCAATAAGTGTAGAGGGCGGCTCGCTGTTACCCATGCTGAGGTTAGCTAATTCATGTTGACTAAAAAGCATGTGATGCCGCCACTGTTAGTTCTGGGTTGCTTGCTCTATGCGGCGCTCATAAACCCTGTGGAAGGTCGTGTTGTTGGGGTGGCGGTCCTTCCTGTTATTTTCGCAGCAATATTTGCGATCCAGCTTTTGGGGTTTAGCTATGCCTGGTGGGCGCGAACCGAACGCTTCTACGATCTAATCGGCAGCCTGACCTTCATCACCGCAGTGTTACTGGCGTTGATACTGAACCCCGTCCCTAGCGTTTATAGCTATGTGATGGCCGCTTTAGTGGTGCTTTGGGCCCTGCGCTTGGGTACTTTTTTATTTTTGCGTATCGCCGATGTGGGGGAGGATCGCCGATTTCGGAAAATTAAGCAGTCCTTCTGGCATTTTTTGCTGGTCTGGACCTTGCAGGGGGTCTGGGTGAGCCTAACAAGCAGCGCGGCGCTCGTTGCGATTTTGAGCCCTGGTGCTGGCCCAATTGCGGGGGTTGCTGGACTGGGGGTGTTGATCTGGCTTGGCGGGCTTACCTTGGAGGTGGTTGCTGACAAGCAGAAGTCTGATTTCCGCAATGACCCAAAAAACGCTGGGCAGTTTATATGTTGTGGGGTTTGGACCGTTTGCCGACACCCTAACTACTTGGGCGAAATTATGCTTTGGACGGGGGTATTTTTGGCGGCACTGCCGGTAATGCACGGTTGGCAATTTGCCACGGTGCTCTCCCCCCTCTTTGTCGTGATTTTACTGACCCGCATTAGTGGTATTCCCACTTTGGCGCACCGGGGCGTGTCGCAGTGGGGTGAGGATCCTGCATACCAAGCCTACTTGCGCGACACGCCGGTGCTGATCCCTCGATTATTTGCGCAACGTCGTATCTCTAAAAATTGAACGCCGGACGTACCCGTGACTCCATCAACTGATACCGAAAATCACGAGACATTAAATTCTGGTGACGGCGAGGCGCCTTACAAAGCTTTTAGTACTCGCTATCGCAATTACGTGCTGGGGTTGCTGACCTTGGGTTACGTATTCAACTTTGTCGATCGTCAGGTAATGACGATTCTCCTAGAGCCGATAAAGGCTGAGTTCAACGCCTCCGACACACAAATGGGCTTACTCTCTGGGCTGGCATTTGCACTTTTCTATGCCGTCTTGGGCATTCCTGTGGCACGTCTTGCCGATCGCTGGTCTCGGCGCAATGTGCTGGCAATTTCGATGGCAACGTGGAGTGCTGTTACAGCGCTTTGTGCCACAGCAGGTAGCTTCGCACATCTCGCCTTGCTCCGAGTGGGTGTCGGTATTGGTGAGGCAGGAGGAACGCCTCCATCCCAAGCTCTAATTACCGACTACTTTCCGCCTGAGCGACGGGCGCTAGCCCAAGGCATTCTTGCAGCGGCACCGAATTTAGGCATCCTTGTGGGTTTGTTCGGAGGCGCCCTCTTAGCCGAGGCCCTCGGTTGGCGTATGGTCTTTTTAGTGTTTGGAATACCAGGAGTGCTGCTGGCGCTTTTGTTGTTTTTTACTGTGCAAGAACCCAAGCGTCAGCCTCGCTCTGAGGAAGGCGACGAATCACTGTTAATAGCTATTAAGGGCATAATCCGTCTTCCCGGATTTTTATGGATTGCGGCAGGGGTGGGCTTTGCGGGTATCGCAGGTTACGGCTTGGGCATTTGGTCGCCAAGTTTTCTAGTGCGTGTCCATGCCATGTCGTTAGTGGATGCAGGGCTCTGGCTGGGCTTGATTGGTGTTTTTGGCGGTACGCTGGGCGCTGTCACCGGAGGCTTGCTGGTTGATCGATTGGCGCGGAAAGATCCCCGCTGGCAATTACGTGTGCCGGTCATAGGCCTAGTGATCGCTTTACCGACTCAATTAGCCTTCGTTTTATGGCCCGAGACTCATCGAATTGGAGGGCCAGATGGATTGCCATTTGCTTTGGTGTTTATGGGCCTTTCAGCCGTATTTGCGAGTTTTTGGATCGCCCCAAGTTACGCCGCGGTTCAAAATTTAGTTCCGCCACATTGGCGCACTCAGGCATCGGCTCTCATGCTCTTAGCGATCAATTTATTAGGTCTTGGGTTGGGGCCTTTAGTGGTAGGAATGCTCAGTGATTATTTTGCGTACACCGGTGTAAATTCGATTCGCTGGGCTTTAGTGGTGGTGCTTTCGACCTGTATTTTTGGGGCTTGGTGCTATTGGCGCGGGAGTATTCCCTACGCTCGCGCGATGTCTCGATAGGCCCGTCGGAGGTCCTCGGTGCCCCTTAAAGTTCGATTCATACTGAGTGACCGGCACACGAAGTGTCTTAAAATAAACTAGCCGCAGTGTAAGGAAGAAGAACAGTGCAAATTAATATCAATGGCAAAGCTCACGACCTGTCAGGTGCAGACCCTGATATGCCCTTACTATGGGCTTTGCGTGACCTTTTGGGTTTAGTTGGTGCCAAATACGGCTGTGGCGTCGCCCAGTGCGGTGCTTGCACTGTTTGGTTGGACGACATTCCAGTTCGTTCCTGCCAGCTACCGCTGGGAGCTATTACTGGGCGCGAGGTGACCACCATTGAAGGGCTTGCAGGTGATGCACTGCATCCGGTTCAGGAGGCTTGGATCGCCCATGATGTTGCTCAATGCGGTTACTGTCAGGCGGGTCAGATCATGAGCGCAGCTGCGTTACTTAAGCGCAATCCAAATCCATCCTTGGAAGCTATTGAGGGCGCTATGGCGGGTAATATCTGCCGCTGCGGTACCTATACCAGGATCGTTGACGCGATACAGACGGCATCGACCCGTTTACAGGGTTTGTCCTTTTACGAGGTCGGACAGGAGGTCGCGGAGCGGCAAACCGATGGCGGGGTGTCAGTATGAGCGCGGGTGCTAGCCCAGGCATAAAACGGCGGGATTTTCTTCGCTATTCGAGTTTTGGCCTTGCCTTGAGTAGTGGGGGTATCACTGTGTTAGCGGCAGCGAAAACAGCCGCGCCTGCAAACTCACTTAATCCTTATGTGATGATCCATGATGACGGGCGTATTGTCATCGCTGCGCCCAATCCTGATGTTGGACAAGGCGTTAATACCGCGCTTCCCATGATCGTAGCCGAAGAGCTCGACGCCGATTGGCAGGATGTCGAGGTTATTCTTGCACCGATTGATGCTAGTCGCTACGGCGCTCAGTTTGCAGGTGGCTCACTCTCTGTTCGAAACCGTTGGGATGAACTGCGCCAAATGGGGGCCGCTGCTCGAGAGATGCTGTTACGCAGCGCAGCCCAGCAGTGGGGCGTTCCTCGGGTAGAACTCACAACGCAACCTTCGAAGGTGCTGCACACACCTTCGGGTCGCACAGCCAGCTTTGCCGAACTTGTCGCTGCAGCGACTGAGCAGCCAGTGCCTGCCGATGGCGAAGTGGTGTTAAAGGCACGCGCTGACTATCGCTTGCTGGGACAGCGAGTCGTGAATGCGGCTGCAGCGGATATTGTCCGCGGTCGCCCCATTTTCGGTATCGACGTCTCCGTGCCAGACATGGTTTATGCAACGTACGTTAAGTGCCCGCAAGTCGGTGGGGTGCCAAAGACCGCGAACCTTGATGAGGTAAAAGCCCTGCCAGGCATTTTGGATGCCTTCATCATTGCAGGCAATGCGGGTCCTCCCAGTTTTGACCTCCGCAAAAGTATTCATGTGGCGGGAGGGGTGGCGATTGTGGCCTCAAATACCTGGGTGGCCATAAAAGCCAGGCGGAGTCTGCAAGTCGACTGGGATACTAGCGCGGCGTCCACCGATGATTCACGCGCTATAGAGGCGACCGCATTAAGTGCTGCTGGGCGGCCAACAGGAGAGCGTGATGTAAAACGCTTAGGGGATCCTGACAGTGCTTTTGCCAAATCCAGCAGCATCGTTAGCGGCGTTTATGCCACGGATTTTGTTTCTCACGCGCAGTTAGAACCTCAGAGTTGCGTGGCTCATGCCACCTCAACAGAGGTTGAGGTGTGGACCTCAAGTCAAACCCCCGGTTTTGCTCAGTCAACCCTCGCGAAGTTGTTCGAGCTCCCTGCTGAAGCGATTGCAGTGCATCAGATTCGTGGTGGTGGTGGTTTCGGACGGCGTCTCTCCAACGAATATGTTCGTGAGGCGGCGGTCATCTCGAAACACATGGGTAAGCCAGTCAAGCTGCAGTGGATGCGAGAAGACGATATGGCCTTCGATTTTTATCGATCGCCTGCGTATTTTGGATTGCAGGCGGCGCTATCTGAAACGGGAGAATTGACGGGCTGGCGCAACCATGTGGTCTCCGTATCTTCCGATGGTGAAGAAGCCAACTACGGGGCCGGCTATCGTGGCTACAACTTCCCTGATGATGTCGTTCCTAACGTTCACATTTCACAGACGATGGTGGCTTCAAAAACGCCTACCGGTGCTTGGCGCGCGCCCATATCCAACGTCTACGCCTTTGCTGAACAAAGCTTCCTG
Organism: marine gamma proteobacterium HTCC2080; assembly: GCA_000169115.1. Taxonomy (GTDB): domain Bacteria; phylum Pseudomonadota; class Gammaproteobacteria; order Pseudomonadales; family Halieaceae; genus Luminiphilus. The sequence goes on along the minus strand of AAVV01000003.1, from coordinate 7,684 downwards.
CATGAGCTTGCAGAGGCGGCAGGCAAGGATCACCGAGATTTTTTAATGGCTGCGCTGGGTGCAGATAAGTGGTTTAAACCCGATGACCTAGCAAGCCTCAATACAGTACGAGCACGTAAAGCCATTGCTGCGGTTACTCAGGCCGCGGGCTGGGGACGTGCTATACCTAAAGGACGGGGATTGGGGTTGGGTTTCTTTTTCAGTCATGCAGGGCACGTCGCTGAGGTGGCAGAAGTTTCTGTCAACGCAGATAGGCAGGTAACGGTTCATGAGGTTTGGGTAGCTGCGGACCTGGGCCAGATTGTTAATCTTAGCGGCGCTGAGAATCAGTTTCAGGGCAGTATTGTTGACGGCGTGAGTGCTTTGGCAGATCAACGTATCAGCATTCGCTCGGGGGCAATAGAACAAACTAACTTCCATCAATACCCACTGCTGCGACTCCCTCAGAGCCCCAAAATCAATGTGGAATTCTTGGCATCAGATTACCCACCATCGGGGGCTGGCGAGCCTGCTTTGCCACCGGTAGCCCCCGCGATTTGTAATGCGGTTTTTAACGCCTGTGGTGAACGCATTCGAAGCCTGCCGATCAGCCGCGCTGGCTTTAAGGTGGTTTGAGATGGCCTTCAATTATTCTGAGTTTGGTAAAACTTTTCAGCTAGTAATGGTAGAGAATTCGCTATGAAACTTTATACAGTGCCGCTGGCACCCAATCCTATGCGGGTCACGCTTTATATCGCCGAGCGGGAAGCTCGCGGTTGTGAGTTCGATATTGAACGTATCATCGTGAATACCTTAAAAGGTCGGCACCGAGAGCCTGAACATTTGGCACGAAATTCTTGGGGTACGCTGCCGGTACTAGAGTTGAACTCAGGGCAATTCATCACCGAGTCTCTGAGCATTATTGATTATCTGGAAGACGCGGTTGCAGGCCCTTGTTTACGGTCTGATCAGATTGAGGACAGGGCAATCGCACGTAATATAGAACGGGTTGTTGAAATGCGTATAGGCGTGCCTATGGGCCAATATGTGCATTGCCAGAAATCACCTTTGGGCCTTGCTCAAGACCCGGAAAAAGCGCGGGAACTTGCCCAGTTGATGCAGCCTGGCTTTGATTACGTTGAGCAGTTATTGCAGGATGGCCGTCAGTTTTTAGAGGGTGATGCACCCGGGGTGAGCGACTGCACGCTGGGAGCATTTTTGCAGTTCATGCGTTTTACCGAGACCGATCTCATTGATGAACGAGAGGCCTTGCGTCAGTGGGACGAGGCATATCGAGAGCGTGGCGCTGTGAAAAGTTTGTTTATGGTCTAAGCTGGCCAGCATAAAGCCAGCGCCTAAAGTAGCGAGTCGCAGCTGATAAAAAATAAAAAAGAGGTTGGGCCCTGATGCCGTTGTTAAAAGGTTCAGTAGATTGTGTTCCGGTTCTAGTGAGTAATTGTCGGCAGGTGCCTTTGGCTTTTATTTTGGGCCATCGATTTTGAATGAGGTCGACGTTGGTGTGCCCTCAGCGAAGCTGCCAATAAGGGTCAAGCTAGCCTACGGTTTAGGTTCTGCGGCTTATGGCATAAAAGATAATGGTTTCGCGTACTTTTTACTGTTGTTTTACGGAACAGTGGTGGGCCTTGAGCCCGCATTAGCAGGCACTGCACTGCTCATTGCACTCCTTGTCGATGCGGTTAGCGACCCTGTGGTGGGCTACTGGTCTGATAATACCCGCTCGCGCTTGGGCCGCAGGCATCCCTTTATGTATGCGAGCGCGATACCCGTTGCCCTTTGTTATTTTTTATTATGGCAGCCCCCGGAGTTAACCAATCAAGGCTTGTTCTTTTACCTACTCACTTTCGCCATTTTGATTCGTACGCTGATCACTTTTTTTGAAACCCCGAGTTCGGCGCTTATGCCCGAGCTTACTCAGGATTATGACGAGCGCACCACGGTGCAGGCATGGCGACACTTTTTTGGTTGGGCAGGCGGCGCCCTGCTAGCGGTTTTTATGTTCGGCTTTCTCTTGGTGCCGACTGAAAATTATCCTATTGGCACCCTCAATCGTGAGGGCTATGAAACATATGGGCTAATCGCGGGCGGCCTAATGTTCATCATTATCTTACTGTCAGCCTTGGGTACTCAAAGCCACGTTCGAATCACTGACTTCCCAGAAAGGCCAGCAAAAAATCTTAGGACGATATTCGGGGAAATATTTGAGCTACTAAAGGACAGGAGTTTTCTTGCCCTGTTTATTTCAGGGATGGCGAGTGCTGCCGCTGGTGGCTTAACCGCTGCATTGACGTTTTTAATGCTCACCTATTTTTGGGAGTTCACCTCCATCCAAATCTTTTACTGGACGGCTATGGTGCTTGTCTCGGCAACTCTGGGATTATTGGTGGCTCCTCGCGTCGCTCGCTGGCTTGGTAAACGCCGTGCGGTGATCACATTGGGGGTCATTGCCTTTTTATTGCAGCCCGCAGCTGTTGTCCTACGTCTGTTGGGATGGCTTCCAGAAAATGGTGATCCTCGGTTATTTCCTATGCTGCTAACGCTCCAGACCATTGATCTGGGAATGATCATTGCCATGCAGGCCATATTGGCGTCTATGGTCGCCGATCTGGTAGAGCAGGCCGAGGTTAAAACTGGGCGCCGCAATGAGGGGGTCTTTTTTGCAGCGATTACCTTTATAAAGAAAACAAATCAGGGTATCGGTACGTTTATCGCCGGAATGTTGCTGCAGGTGGTCGCGTTTCCTAGTGGCGTCGCACCCAGTGAGGTTCCTGCAGACACGGTATGGAATTTGGGCGCGCTACTGGTGCCGTGCCAGTACTTGCTTTGGATAATTATGTTGGTCGCTATTGGCTTTTATCGCATCGATCGTGGGCAGCACGAGGAACATTTGCGGGTCTTGGCCGAGCGATAACGTTTTGTCCCTATGGGTCATGAGGTCGAGGTGTAGGGCAAAGTTGGCAAGGTAAGGGCATGTATGTGAACGGTAATGGCGTCGAGTTTTCAAGGCACGTTAACCAGCCACAACAACTCGCCATGATGTTTGGGTGCGAGCGGGCCATGGTCAGGCGTGCAGGCGGTATAGGGGCCGGCTGGTCGTTATTCAGAGGAATGTTGCTGTGACTTATCGAGTACTAGTTGCTGGGGCGAGTGGCTATATAGGACGCCATGTTGTCGAAGCCTTATTGCATCGAAATTATCGTGTTGTCGCACAGCTGCGTGCCGGTGCCCAATGGAGCCTCACACACCCAAAACTTGAATGTGTGTATGGTGAACTAACAGAATCTGAGCAGTTTTTGCTGGATATAGAGCCCTGTCACTTTGTGATTTCATGCCTTGCAAGCCGCTCAGGAGGCGTTCGCGATGCCAGGCTTGTTGAATATGACGCTAACAGTCGACTGCTAGCAGTAGCCCTACAATGGGGTGTGCAGCGATTTCTCCTTCTGTCAGCAATTTGTGTGCAAAAACCCCGCCTGGTCTTCCAAAAAGAAAAACTACGTTTTGAAGCGAAGCTGCGTGAATCCAATCTGCCGTGGACCATTATTAGACCAACGGCGTTTTTTAAGTCGCTGTCGGGGCAGATCATGCGGCTACAGCAAGGCAAACCGTTTTTTGTTTTTGGTAGCGGCACATTAACTGCATGCAAACCCATTGCTGAGGAAGACCTTGCCACGTTTATCGCTGAGCAACTAACAAGTTCATCGGCGATTGACGCGATTTTGCCGATTGGTGGGCCTGGCCCCGCGATTACACCTTTAGGGCAAGCGCAGCTTCTGAGTCAGGTGCTGCAGCAGCCGGTGAAAACGCGCTCCTTGCCGCCACGCTTATTTCTCATCGCGGCGGCGGTTTTGTCACTCTTTGGGTTGCTGTTTAGCCGAGCTCGAGATCAGGCAGAATTTCTGCGTATCGCACACTTTTATGCTACCGAGTCGATGCTGGTTTGGTCCGATGAAGCAGGAGCCTACTCTGAAGCACTGACACCGGAGAGTGGCTCGAAGACCCTGTCTGAGTGTTACCAAGAGATCATCAAAGGAGGCGTGGTCAGCGAACTCGGTGAGCACAAATTATTTTAGCTGAGTGCTGAACAACTTATGGCCCAAGATCCCGCCAGTGTAGAGTCAGACGCGCGACCAACCGTTCTCGTGATAGGGATGGGAGACACCGGCGTATTGACGGCGGGCCATCTGTCGCGACACTGCCGAGTTATTGGTGTCACCACCAAGCCAGTGCTGGTGAGTGGACAAGAGCTGGGATTGCGGCTCACCGAGCATGCTCAGTGGCGTCGCAATTATCTGATACCCCTCGCGCATTATCGCCGCCTAAGTAGGGTGGAGGTAATTCACGGCAGAGCAGTTCGGATAGACCCACTTGCGCAAACGGCGTCACTAGAGCTTGCGAGCGGCGAGCAGCGTAGCCTGATCTGGGATTATCTGGTTATCGCGTCGGGGGTGAGCAATGGTTTTTGGCGGGATGATCGTCTCGATACCTACGGTGTTATCGATTCGCGCTTAGCCTCGCAGCGTGCCGCGGTAACATCGGCGAACTCGATTGCCGTTGTCGGTGGCGGGCCTTCAGGAACGAGTGCTGCGTTCAATTTAAAGCGGGCGCATCCTGATAAATCAGTCACTTTATTCTTCCCAGGGGAAGATCCGCTTCCCGGCTACCCGCAAAGCACAAGGCGCTATCACCGCGAGCTTTTGGCACGACAGGGTGTGGCGTTGCATGGAGGACACCGTGCGGTTGTGCCCGATGGCCTTGCGACATCAGATTGGACAGGTGGTCGCCTCGAGTTTGAAGGTGGACAGACGAGTTCTCAGGCCGACCTTATCATTTGGGCCGCCGGCCGGCTGAAACCTCATACCGACTTTCTACCTACAGAAATGTTGAATGCCGCGGGTTTCGTTCGCACCGATGCTTGTTTGAACGTTGAGGGATATGCTCGAATTTTTGCAATAGGAGACGTTGCGGCAACTGACCCCCTGCGTTGTTCCGCTCGTAATTGGGCGTATAAAGTATTGTGTCGAAACCTGCTTGCGAAAATAAAGCAGCGCCCCTTACCCGCGCGCTTTACTCCACCGCCACATCGTTGGGGATCAATTGTTGGTCCTCAACCTACGGGACTTCGACTGCACACCTCTAAAGGGAAATCACACGCACTACCACGGTGGTTGATGGAGTGGTTATTGTATCCGTTGGTGGTGCGACGCTTTATTTATGGTGGTGTTCGCAGCAAAGAACGAGCTTCATTGGTTAGAGATTCTGGGTCAGTTGATGATCAGGGGCGGTAAATGAGCATGGGCCCCAAGATAATCCCTTCTTTCGGGTGTCGCGTAGTGTGTTAAAACAGAGCGTGTAAATACTGCGGCCAACCTTACGCTGGTAAGTCATTCGGGGAGTAGATCATGAGCAAGCAAGATTCAGGTGAAGAGCAATTTTTAGCCCGGTTCGATCGCATCGTACTTGACCTTTTTAGTATCGGAGAGCGCTTGGTCTTGGTGCTTATAGGCGTTCTGGCTATGGTGGCGGTCGCCATGGAGATTATCGAATTTTCCCGGGAAGGCAGCGTTCGTCTCGCCGATCTGTTGCTGCTCTTTATTTACCTTGAAGTCGTGGGTATGGCCTGTGCCTATTACGCAACGCACAGTGTGCCGGTGACGCTACCGGTGCTTATTGCGATAACAGGCATAACACGATTGATTATTTTGCAGGGCAAGGAATTTGAACCTACGCAGTTGGTGTTTGAGGCGGGTGCGGTGCTGTTGCTCGCGGTTGGATATGGCGTACTCAGCTGGGCATCGGAGCGCTTTCATAAAGTTGATAGAACCGCCGCTATCGATACTCAGCCCATAGACTAGGTTCACATTTTAATTTTAGAGACAGCTAAGGCAAAGGCTTAGACCGATGGCACAACACCTCAAAAATAGAGGGCGCTGGTTGTGTTGTGTACTGCTGGCTGTTTTATTAGGTGCCCCGTGGTACTGGCCCGAGGATAGTTTTGGTTGGCAGACTTGGCTGGTGCCGGGGTGGGTATGGGTGACACTTGCTGCGGCCATTGTGCTGTCTGCACTTGTGGTTTGGGGCGCACTGCGGGGCTGGCCCGATGAGTCCGCAGACTGAATATGCAGGCCTTACCTCTCCAAGCAGGATCATTTATTTTTATCGGCTGCTATTTGTTGTCGTTGTTAATTATTGGCTGGTTTGCAAGTCGTGAGCGCAGGGATCGCAGTCTAGGAGATTACTATCTCGGGGGCAGAGGCATGGGGCTTTGGGTGCTCATGCTGACGCTGTTTGCCACTCAGTACAGCGGCAATGCGCTCTTTGGTTTTACGGGTCAGGCCTATCGGGTGGGCTTCACTTGGTTGGCTATTTTGCACAGTATGATCGCTGTAGTGGCTGGGTACTTACTGTTCGCTCCGCAATTGCAACGATTGTCGCGTCAACAGCATTTTATTACGCCCAATGATTACATTGAGTACCGCTTTCCCTCCCGAGCGCTGTCCGTTCTAGTGGCGCTTTGTCTCATTGTCGTACTGATCAATTACGTGCTTGCACAGTTAAAGGTTATGGGCCTAATGGTGGAGGGCCTAACTGGCGGTCAAGTTGACGCGTTTTGGGGTGTCGTGGTGCTTGCCATCATTATGATGGTTTATTCAACGATGGGCGGCATGCGAAGTGTCGCCTGGACCGATGCTATTCAGGGCGCAATGATGCTCACAGGGTTCATTCTCATCGCCCTTATTATTGAGCGTGACATGGGGGGGTGGGCTCCGGCTTTAGGGCAGCTATCGGCAGTAGCGCCGGAAAAGTTAACGCCACCTGACGGACGTGGCGCGGTTACGTGGCTATCTACGGTCATTCTTATTGGTATCGGCGCTTCGGTCTACCCACAAGCGATTCAGCGAATTTACGCGGCGCGATCAAGCCAAACGTTGAGGCGATCTTTGGCGGGTATGGCAGTACTGCCCCTATTTGCGGTCGTCGTGGTGTTGGCTTTGGGTTTCGTCGCCATTGCGCGTTTTCCCGGGCTGGAGGGAAGCGCCGCAGATCAAGTCATGGCCTTGATTATGCGCGACGTACTTAGCACTGGCTGGTTTGGGCAAGCGGTGGTGACGTTACTGTTGGGAGCCATTTTAGCGGCGCTCATGAGCACCGCAGATTCAGCATTGCTGTCATTGTCTTCAATTTTTGCAAAAGATATTTACGGCAAGTATTTAAGACCTAATGCTAGTGATGCCGAGTGCGCTCGGGTTGGGCAGTGGTGGGCCTGGATAATTTTAGGGGCTCTAGTGTGGGTCAGCACTCAAGAAGATCTGACCTTATATCGGTTGTTCGTCTTGAAGTTTGAAATTTTGCTGCAGATCGCCCCTGCCTTTTATCTGGGGGTGAATTTTTCCAGCTTGCGAGCTATGCCGCTGATTCTGGGGCTCGTTACCGGATTATGCGTTGCTGTGAGCGGATGGTCTCTAGGGTGGATGCCCTTTGGCTTACATCCCGGTACTTTGGGTTTATTGGTTAACGTCTTGGTAATTATGATTGCCCAGTATTGTTATTCACTTAACATACCCACGGCCAAGATTTCTAAGTCACCATTGAGCGAGTAAAACAGCGGCACGTTGATAAGAAAGCCGCGGGTGGTGAGTGCGAGTAGTGAAAATGCCAGCCACATGTCCACGCGACGCCCTAAATGCTG